>CAZBXQ010000043.1:0-28881 GCA_964495935.1 uncultured Flavobacteriaceae bacterium | reverse complement strand
TTTGTAGAGCATAGCCATAGCTACGGTCGAAAAAAAGACTAAATCTGGGGCAATACGGTCATTTTGCAGCCCATTTTTGAAAGTTTAAATGACCTCATCGACTAAAGTTCAGACTCAATGCCAATGGATACCCCTAAAAATCCTTTTTCCTGTTTTTATGGTCTTTTCGAGAATAACGGCTATTTTTAGGAACTCATTTTAGCAATAGACAACTCATGAAAAACGGCTTCTTAATCCTCTTATTTTTTCTTTGTTTCTCCCTTGCCTGGGCGCAGAACCCCAGAGCTTACCGAATTTATAATAAGAAGGGGAAGGAAGTCTCTTTTGATAAAATGATAAAAAAACTGGCTAAAAATGATGTGGTTCTTTTTGGAGAAAATCACAATAATGCGATTGTACACTGGCTCGAACTTCGCACTCTGAAGGCATTATATAAGAAAAAGAAGAAGGCTTTGGCGGTGGGGGCCGAAATGTTTGAACGAGATACTCAGGAGTTTTTAAATGCTTATTTAACCGATTCGATTTCCTTGGATTCATTAAAAAGCACGGCCCGGCCTTGGCCGAACTTTAAAACCGATTATTTGCCGCTTTTGGATTTTACCAAAGAAAAGGGGCTGTGTTTTGTAGCAACCAATGTTCCCCGGCCTTATGCGGCGATTGTAGCCCAGAAGGAAGGTGGATTGGATAGTTTGGAGCAATTGGAGGGGAAAGAAAAGCAGTGGCTGGCCAAATTACCTATTGTTTTTGATATGGAAACCCCGGGATATAAAAAAATGGAAGGGATGATGAAGGATCACGCCGGTCCCAATGCCCTGAATTATGTAAAAGCCCAGGCATTAAAGGATGCGACCATGGCAGAATCGATTTTGAAAAATCGGGAAAAAAAGGGATTATTCCTGCATTTTAATGGGAATTTTCATAGTAAGGAGCATGGAGGTATATATTGGTATCTTAAAAAGGAATCTAAGAGGCTAAGGGTCGCCGTAGTTACTATAGTCGAATCTGATGAAAAAGATTTACCCCTGAATGTGGAAGAAACTCCCACAGAATATATGATTGTCGTTCCATCGGATATGACCAAGACGTATTGAAGTGATTCAAATTTTTCTATTTATAAATTTAGTTGATGATCCGTTTGTTATAAAATGGTCGTTATTATGAGCAGACAAGAAATGTGGCTCAAAGTCTAAAAATAGGAGATTTCGTATCCGCCGTCTAAAGGCGACGGCAAGAAATAAATTGTAGGAGAGTTCAATTGCGTTACTAATTGCCCGCGACTTTAGTCGGGGGTTTTTGGAAGGTCAATAGAATTGGGCTTCAGCCCCATAAATAAAGGTCTTCAAGAGCCTATAAGATTTTAATGACCCCATTGATAATCCTGTTATGAGAGAAGGCAGTTCCTATTCTTTTCCAAGCCTAAGGTATCGATATTTTAAATTTTTAGGTTGGGAGTCTTTTGAGATTAAAATTCCGGAGTCTTCCTTTATTGTCCATTCTTTCAGCGTAAAGTCCAAATAGACCGGATGGGAGACCGGTTTTTGATGGTCATAGGTCAGTGTGAGACAGATTTCATCCAATAAGCCTTCCTTTAAACACTGTCGGATAATCGAGGCTCCGCCGATGACAAACACCGAATTTTTACCGGTTTTTACAGCTCGTCTTTTGGCGATTTCGATGCCTTTGGAAAGGCTTCCGGCCGGGATAGCCCCTTTGTTGATTTCGTTGGGGTAGTGCGTAATACAAATCCGGCCGGCATCGGGGAAATCATCTGGGGTGGCTTGCAGTGTTTTTCGCCCCATCACGGTTTGCTGATCGGTTAAGGTTTCAACAAATAGTTTATGGTCTTCCGGGAGTTGTAAAAAACTCGTGGCTTCCCCGGAGTTTTTATAAGCTCCAAAAATATATCGATTGGGAACATCGGTTTTCGCCAATAAAATGATGGAGGAGGTAACAATATTTTTATGGTTCATGGCTTGGTAGTTTTTAAAAGAAGAGCCCTCCTACAAAGAGCCCGATTTGATTATCATGTGTTTTCATGGGGCCAAAGACGGTGTGGTCTCCGGCAATGCCAAACCGATAGTTTTTATAAGCAGCACCCAAACGCAATCGCAAATAGCTAAAAGCATGAAAACCATGCTGGGAATCACGGTTGTACAAGCCTTGAATTCGAGAATACAGTCCCCAGTCTTTGGGTAGAGGGTGATGATATTGGATAAAACCCATAAGTTCGAGATTATGGGTTTGCGTGAGATCTACCCGGGGATCGACGAAAAAGAGAAAATCTTGCCATTGTAAGGTATATTGTATCCCGATGGTGGGGCGAAATCCATCGGCTTGATTTAAAATGGCACCTCCTGTTAATTTGAGATTGGGAAAGAGTGCATAAGTAAGATGAGTTTGAGCCATATATTGATTTTCGGTTTCTTGTTTTCGGGTTTTGTAAGTCCCGTAGAATTCGCCAATGAAGAACACTCCAAAGCGACTTTCCGGAGCCAGTTTTTTAGCGAAATTGGAATTGACTAAAACACCTTTATTGCCCAGTAATATTTCCAAATTGACAGGTTGTGACGGTTCAGTCAAAGTGCTGTCGTTTTGAGCCGAAAGGGAGAAGAATAAACAAACAGAAAAGGATATAAAAAGAAAGTAAATTTTGGGATTCATAAGTAGAGTATGGTAAAATTAATCCGGTTTGTTTTAGCATGAAAAACCCCACTTGCTGAAGGGAAATGCCTCAAGTGGGGCTGTTTTTAAAAGGAGAAAAAGACTTTATTTGTTTTCGTTAATAAAGTCGATCACGTCTTTTTGTGCCTTTGCTAAGGCGTCGGTATTCAGGTAAATCATATGCCCCGATTCATAGAAGTGAAAGGAGATATTAGTATTGAATAACGCTTTGGAAATCGGGAGTTGAGCCAACTCGTATTTCCCTTCAAAATAGGGAGTTGCCAAGTCGTAATACCCGCCGGTCAACATTACCTTCAGCTTTGGGTTTTTCTTGATGGCATTGGCAATATCATTCATGACGTTAACGGTACCCGGCGATCCGCGATGCTCACTTTTCCATTTCATTTCTCCATAGAGGCTGACTTTGTATTTTGTATTTCCGCCAAATTTCAGCTGTTTCCGCATATAATCGTTTAACAAGGATACATAGGCACTGCTGATGGCATTCGATTGTGGATCGCCCCAAGCACTTTGAGCCAATGGATCCATGATCGGACCGCTATAATCGGTTCCTAATCGTCCCGGGATTTTGCCTTCATCAGCCAATAATTGTTGTCGAAATTCGCCACCTTCCATCCGGAGATTGGCTTTTTTGATATAATCTATATCGATACCTGTATATTGATGGAGTTTACGGGCAACTTGATTAAAGGTATTTTCGTCGATGTTATTGCCTTGTGCCAGAGCTAATGTATAATCGGTGATGGCAAAATCTTCAACCTCTTTTAGAAAACTTTCCAGATTTTCCGGTTTCTCCGGTAATTTGTCATGATACCAGGCCGTTGCCGCATAGGTAGGCAGGGCGAGGATGTAGGGGTTGTTTTGCCCGGGATGTCTTTTGGCGCGATCGACCGAGTTTCCATAATCCAGAATTTGAGACAACAAGATAATTCCGTTCAAATCGATCGAGTGACGACTTTGCAATACACTGGCCAGTAGGGCCGATCGTAGCGTTCCATAACTTTCTCCGTAGAGAAATTTTGGGGAATTCCAACGTCCGTATTCCGTGATAAAGTTTTGGATAAAGTTCCCAAAGGCGGCAGCATCCTTATCGACGCTGTGATAATCACTTTCCTTACCCTTTGCGATACGGCCAAATCCGGTTCCCGGCATATCGATAAATACGATATCGGTAGCGTCCAAGATGGTATAATCGTTATCTACTAATTTGTACGGCCCGCCTCCCATATGATCGGTTCCGTTCGTGACCACGCGTTTGGGGCCAAAGGATCCCATGTGCAACCAAAGCGTGGAAGAACCGGGCCCCCCGTTATAAAAGAAGGTAATGGGGCGCGAAGTGTCTTTGCCGTCGTCTTTAAAATAAGCGACATAAGACATCCGTGCAGTAGTATCCTGCTCTTTCTTGGCATCCACGATGGGCATGGTGCCGGCCACGGCTTTATAGGATATTTTTCCGTTTTTGATACTGATACTTCCCGTGGTCGTGGAATTATCCAAATAGGAAGTTAGGTTATGATTCGATTCCTTTTGTTTTTTGGAGTGCTCACTTTGTTGTGCTTGCACCTGAAAACCCGATGTTAACAGGAATAAAAACAAACTACAAAGAGAAAGAAAAAGGTTAATTCTTTTCATAAAGTAGGTTTTGAGGTTAAAAAAATGTTGAACTTTCACAAAAGTACGCAAAAAATACCGTTATGAATTTAGACTGCAGTAAAATCAGAAGCCCGCAGGGGTAGATTTTAAGGGAGAGTCTCTTGTGGAAGAGGAGCGGTCTGGGGCTTCTTTACTTTGTAGATATTAAAATCCTGATTGGAAAATACTTCCTCCAAATGCTCGGGTAGAGATCCGGAATCAGTTGCAAGCGGGTTTTGATTATAGAACGATGAATTTTTAAGCTCTACAAAATAGTCTGCTTTTTGGATTATTTCCGGAATCCCCGAATTTAATCTTAAGGCGAGCCTTCCGGTATAAAAATGCATAACGCGAGGTTTATAGAAGCCAATGATGGCCTTTTGAGGAGTTTCTTGTTTAATAAAAGAAAACATTTCTTGGCTTTCAGCCGTTTCCGGTCCGCTGATGTTGCTGTGTCCTCTTTTTAAAAGACTGTACGTAGTAAGAGAAGTAGGGATTAAGTTCAGAATCAATAAGAGCGATAGAGTGCCGATTCCTATCCAATTCATTGAGGGTGTTTTTAGATAATTCTCGATTATATAATTTAACCCCTGAACGAAGAAATAAAGTGCTAAGGGAAAGATGGAATAGAGGTGTCTTTTTTCTGCAAAAGGCCAGATCGCAAACAGGCAGACTAAGAACAAAAAATAGATGATTATTGTAATGTCTTTTTTGAACCGGATAATTATTCCGGTGAGGATTAAGAAAAGTATTCCACTGACGATTATTCCATAGAGAGGGAATGGAAGATGGGGAAATCCGAAATAATCGATTGCTAACCAATCTTTATAGTTCATCAGATTGCCATAAAACCCCTGCCATGAAATTAAATTTTTGTGATCCAGATGAGAGGTGAATCCGGTTGGTAAAAACTGTGATTTCAAGGCATAAAGAGCGAGTGCTGTCAGATAGGGAAGGGCAAAGGTTACGATCTGTTTTCCTTTCTTTTTACATTTTATCCATAGGGCGATCTGCCCCGCGAATAAAGCCATAAACAGCCCGATTCCCTCCGTTCGAATCATAAAACTAAAAAAGAGTACACTCCCCGTAAGCAATGCCCAAAGAATGGAGTTGCGATGCTTTTCCTCGAGTATTAATAGAATAAGATAGAGTCCCAGAAAAGAGAAGAACAGAAAAGGGAGCCCTGCCACCACACTATTGATACTCCTGATGTAGTTTATATTAAAGCCTATAATAGCCAGAGAGAGCAGGGAATACTTTGTGTTTAGGCTCTTTTTAAAAATAAAATAAATCAATATGAGGGCTCCTATGAGAAAAAGAGACTCCAGCACTTTAAGGAGTCCAAAATTCAAGCCGAATAGAGTATAAACGGGAGCTAAAATAAGAGGAAAGCCCCATGGGGCCAGGTACGGACTAAAGTCATGCTCGCTGGAATTATCTACAATAAATTGATTGCTGATAGCAAAACTATCGATGTTTCCTTCTATTATACTTTTTGCCTGATGGAGGTATAAGGCAAAGTCTCCGCCCCAATTATGACCGGGAGCGATGTGTGTCAGACAACATAAAAAAATGACCATCAATAACACTAAGAGATATAGAAAGGGCGAATCTTTTTTAATCATATTGAATCATAAAGTAGTTATCCATCTCCGGAGGTTTATGTTCCTGAGGGGGGCTAATTTATTGATAATTAAAATTACATTCTTCGGATAATTTAAAAATGTGCTCGGAAACCGGTTTTATCCCGAATGAATAATAAAAAAACGCTGTGATGTCTTTGTTCTAATGCATTGGATTTTGAGAGATTAATTTGTCTTGATCCGAATGGTGTTACCCGAAATCATTGTTATATTCGGTAGCGAAGGGCATCAAAATCGCATTTATCCCGTTTAATTCATAAAAATCTGAGGCAATAAGGTCATTTTGCAGCCCATTTTTGAAAGTTTAAATAACCTCATTTGTCAAAGTAGATCACAGATATCCATTTGATGTTTATGCAAATATTTTCTTTTATTGATCACTTTTCGTTTATTTTTAACACACAATTCATTTAACCTCTTCTTTGTAAAGACATGAATTCTGAAAATTATAAGATTGCTGTTGTTATTCCCTATTATAATGCTGCAGATCACATTTGTGACGTTGTCAAGGTTTTACCGGGTGCTATTGAAAGGGTTATCATTGTAAATGACAAGAGTGAGGAGGAACTTCCTCTCCTTGATTTAAAGAAGCTCGATATTTGGCCGCACATCAAGATTATCAATAATAAAATTAATAAGGGAGTCGGAGGAGCGATGAAGAAGGGGTTTGTGTATGCTATTCAGGAAGAGTATGATTTTGTAATCAAGATAGATTCAGATAATCAGATGGATTCCTCCTACATTGGGGAGATGATTGATGCTTTGATCGAAGATAAAGCGGATATGGTTAAAGGCAACCGGTTTATTTATACCAAGTTTTTAAGAAGAATGCCGCTGACTCGAAAACTTGGAAATCTCACAGTATCCTTTTTAACGAAAGTGGCTACTGGATATTGGAATAATTTTGATCCTACCAATGGATTTTTAGCGTTGAAAGTATCCATGCTGAAAAAGATTAATTTTGATAATCTGGCAAATGGTTATTTCTTCGAGACTTCACTCTTGTCTGAATTGTATTTCGTTGGAGCAAGAGTAAAAGATCTTCCCATGCCTGCTATTTATGCAGATGAAAAATCAAGTATGAAGATTTGGAGAATGCCCGCCTTATTTTTCAGACGGCTTATAATCCTGTTTTTTAAGCGTATTTTAAAACAATATTTTCTTTATGATTTTAATATTGCCTCTCTTTACCTGACGGTGGGGATTCCTTTATTTTTATTTGGAGTACTGTATGGCAGTTATGAGTGGTGGTTTTATTCATCTGAAGATAGGTATGCTCCAATGGGTACCATCATGCTGGTGGCATTGACCATAATATTGGGATTTCAGTTATTGTTGCAGGCTATTCAGTACGATATCTTTCATGCCCCGAAGGCAGAATAATCAAAACGCATTAATTCTTTAATATAGTTTTCTGCCTGAAAAAAAGAAAACTCTTCAGGCAGATAACACATTCTCCCGGGGTATTAAAATCCTCGGAATCGGTTATACCGGACCCAATCTTATCTCGCCAAATTCTTTTAAAACCTTTGATTCCTGCGATTAAAACTTTATTTTTGAGAAACCTGTCCATGGGTATTGAACTTGATTTTATGGTTGTAAGGAGCCATTTTTTAGCAATCGAAAGAGAGTCGGAAGACGACAGGTTTTTTATAATTTAACATTTTACATGAAAATAACCACGATAAAGACTTTTGGAGATTTAAAAGAAAGCGGTTACCGGTCGCAGTCGATAAAGGATGAATTGCGAAAAAACCTGATTCGGAAGATAAAAAACAGGGAACCCGTCTTTGAAGGAATATATGGATATGATGACACGGTGATCCCTGAACTGGAACGCGCTATTCTGTCCCGACATAATATTAATTTATTGGGGCTTCGCGGGCAGGCAAAAACCCGTTTAGCACGGTTGATGACCCATTTGCTGGATGAGTATATTCCGGTGGTTGGTGGATCTGAGATTAATGATGATCCATTTTGCCCCACCTCTCGATATGCTCGCGAATTGATAGTAGAACAAGGAGATAATACCCCAATTGAATGGCTGCCCCGGGAAGCTCGTTTTTCTGAAAAACTGGCCACACCCGATGTAACCGTAGCCGACCTGATTGGGGATATCGACCCCATCAAGGCAGCCAATCTGAAATTGAGTTATGCCGATGACCGGGTTCTCCATTTCGGGATGATTCCCCGAGCCAACCGAGGGCTTTTTGTAATTAATGAATTACCCGATTTACAGGCTCGAATCCAAGTTTCCCTGTTTAATATTTTACAAGAAGGGGATATTCAGATTCGAGGATTTAAGTTACGGATGCCGTTGGATATTCAATTTGTATTTACGGCTAATCCGGAGGATTATACCAATCGGGGAAGCATCGTAACCCCGTTGAAGGATCGAATCGGTTCTCAAATTCTAACGCATTACCCGCCGGATATTGAAACGGCCAAGAAAATCACTCAACAGGAAGCACGTTTGAACAAGGAACAAAAGGATTCGGTTTACATTCCCGAACTGGCTAAGGATTTGCTTGAGCAAATTGGCTTTGAAGCACGAAACAGTGAATATATCGATGAAAAAAGCGGAATCAGTGCGCGGATGAGCATCACTTCCTATGAAAATTTAATTAGTGCTGCCGAACGCCGGTTATTGCTTTCCGGAGATCAAAAAACCAGTGTTCGCTTATCCGATTTTATGGGGATTATCCCTGCTATTACCGGAAAAGTAGAATTGGTATATGAAGGTGAGGAGGAAGGACCGGATTTTGTGGCTCGGAATCTTGTTGAACGTGCCGTGAAAAGATTGTTTCCAAAATATTTCCCGAAGATTGAAAAACTGGAAAAAAAGGATGAAGAAACACCGTATGACGAGATTTTGGAATGGTTTTTAAAATCTGAAGGGGTGGAGCTGTTTTTAGATCTGGATGATAATATGTATCACGAAATCCTAAATAAAATTAAACCCGTAAAAAATTTAATAAAGAAATATAATTCCGAGATTCCGGAAGAAGACCATTATTTTTGGATGGAATTTGTGCTTTGGGGCCTTGCTGCGTATGATAAATTGAGTAAAACCAAATTTGATAAGGGGCTGCAGTTTGAGGATTTGTTTGGGAGTTATATTAACCGTTTGTAAAATATGAGCCCGCAATAAGGGAATAAAAGAGACTTAAATTTGAGACTATGGATAGAGAAGTTGTGGTAGGGGTGGATATCGGCGGGACCAATACAGTTTTTGGAATGGTAGATGAAGAGGGGCGAATTCTGACACAGGATCAATTTTCTACTCGGGCCTTTGCCAAAGTAGAGGACTTTATCGATAGGCTGTATGAACGGGTTATGCTGAAGCTGGAGGAGGCTGAAGGGAAAATAAAGGGGTTGGGAATGGGCGTGCCCAATGGTAATTTTTATACGGGAAACATTGAGTTTGCTCCCAACCTGCCCTGGAGAGGTAAGATTCCCATGGGGAAATTGCTAAAGGAAAAGTTTGGAATTCCGGTTCGTATTACTAACGATGCCAATGCTGCGGCTTTGGGGGAGATGCTTTTTGGGAAAGCAAAAGGCAAAAAGAATTTTATTGAAATTACCTTAGGAACGGGGTTGGGCGGTGGTGTTGTTATCAATGGGGAGCTGTTGTATGGAGCAGACGGCTTTGCGGGAGAACTTGGACATATTGTGGTAGAACAGGACGGGAGGTTATGCTCCTGTGGATTGAAAGGCTGTCTGGAGACCTATGTTTCGGCCAGTGGGGTCGTGCGTACCTATAAGGAACAGGTGAGCAACCGTGAGGGAAGTACGGTTTTATACGAGAAGACGGAAGTTACTTCAAAAGACATTGCTCGAGCAGCCGAAGAAGGAGATAAACTGTCTCGAGAGGTGATGGATTTTACGGCTAAAAAGCTGGGGCGTGCGTTGGCCAGCTTTGTGGCTTTCTCGGCACCGGAAGTTTTTATTTTGTTTGGCGGGCTGGCCAATGCCGGGAAATTATTGATTGAGCCAACCAAACGCTATATGAATGAAAACCTCTTACCGCTCTGGAAGGACAAAATTCCCATTGAAGTTTCTATTTTACCTGAAAATACAGCTGCTATCTTGGGGGCCGCCGCTTTAATTTGGTCGGAGCAATAATCAGTCACCCTTAGGAGAGTCGCTACGCAGAATTGAATGTTTTTTTTGAATTTACTCCCCTAATAATCCGTTTACAATTCCATTAAACTCTTTAATAAATTCATCATAGTATTTTCCTGTCGCGGGACCGTTAAATCCGGAATGAATCTTGCGGACATAACCCAATTTGTCGATAAAAATCAAGGTAGGAAAGGCACGGATCTTTTGCGGTAATCCGGGAAAAACCTTTTCGGTCAGCCTTCGATCGGTGGAGGAAACCCCCGAATATAGAACGGGGTAGGGAATATCAAAACGCTTAAAGAAAGAATTTTTCATCAGGTTTAAGGATTTCTCGAAATCGGCATAGCGTTCAAAGTCCAATCCGATAATTTCTACTCCCCTTTGCCGATTCTTTTTGTAATAATCAATCAAGAAATTGGTCTCGTCATAACAGTTTGGACACCAGGATCCCAAAAAATCAACAATGACAACTTTGTTTTTGTATTGATCGTCTTGTAATGATACGGGTTGTCCGGTACGCATATCCTTAAAGCTTAGATCGGCCTTTACGGTTCCCTGTGGAATAGTGTTCATGGCATAAGAAGGAGGAAGTTCATCAGATTTCGATTTTACCGATTCCCAGGCGATGGGTTCTTCATTGATGGAATAAAACCGGCCTTGGGTAAGTAATGAATCTTGTATCAGAGCGGTCCATAACGAAGCATGACCACCGTCAAACCCCGATAATTTAAGGGTGTCACCACTTACTACACCTTCGAGATAACGAAAATCACCCGCCGGGGTGAGAAAGGTGCCGGTTACTTTTTCGTTTTTCTGGGTAAAGGCACCAATCGCTTTTAAGTCCAGTTCTCCATTGGGGAATTCGGTGTTCCAATTCCCTGATATATTGGTGCTTGGAGAAGCGTAGGATGGAATCCTTGGGGCATCACTCAGTTCTGCCCGGAATGGCATTTTCTCTTTATACCCCTTATAATACTTTATCCAAGTTCCTTGAAGCTTTTTAGAATTGATAATTTTTAATTGAAAATCGGAATCAAAGAGAGGCATGGTGATAAAGAGCGAGTCCCCTACTTGTTGGATACTATCCACGAATAGATTTTCAGTCGCATTTTCAATCTCCAGATGAATACGGTTGTCTTCTTTTTTAAGGAGGAAAGTAAAGGGTATATGATGATTATCCACTCGCCGGAGTTCGGCATGCCATCTTCCCGTTTCCGGAGAAGCAGGAGCTTTCTCTTTGGTTTCACAGGAAATAAGGAGAAAAAAACTAAAAAGTGGGAATAGGAGTTTAGTGAGAGTAGAAGGAATAGGATACATTGTTATGGATCTTGTATTGTTTTTTTAAGGAAAAGCAAAATTAAGGAAGCCTTTACTTTTATTGTTCCATTTTGACCGTTTTATGAAATTTTAAGGAGTTGAGAAAAGGCAGTCGTATAACCTGTTTTTTGAAGTGTCTTGTCATTTCGTTTTGGGAATTCGGAAGGAAAAACTATTGTTTGTCAATGAATCAAGGTTTTTCGCTACATTCGAAAATGACACTTTGGAAGCTACTGTATTATAGAGTGTAACATTTTGTTGTGTAACGTTATAATGGGTGATGTTTTCTGATTTAGATATGTCGTTTATCCAGATTTTGTCTATTTGAGAAAAAAGATAAGATTTCTATTCTTTTAGTTTTAACTCGATAATACATTGTGTTGAATTTTAAAATTGGAACACGGTGTATATTTTCCTTTTCCGATTTTTGAAAAAGCTCTGGATTTTGAGAAATCAATTGAACCGTTTCTTCTATCTTCAGTGCTAATTTTGATATTTCTTTTTCGGTAAAATTATTTTGTAGATACTCAACTGTTTGTTCTAATTCTGCAAGTGCATTTGGTGTCCAATGAACTTTATAACCATTTTTCATAAAGTTTCCGAGCTTTTGAATGTGGTTCTAATTCATTATTATCCGCTTGTCCCATTCCTTTTTCGATGGAAGCTTTTTCAGCTTCTGAAATTCCTTGCCACCAATCGTTTGTTTCTTGTTTCCGAAACTCAATAAGCTTTTTAATAGTAGACTCATCTTCAATAGAAGAGAGCCACTGAATCAATTCCAATTTTTCATTTAATATTTGCACATTCATATCTCCACATCTTTGATATCGAATTTACAAAGAATCTAATTAATATGAGAACAAATTATTCGTTCAAATTAAACCATGGTCAAGTCTGATTAATTTATTTCTTTGAATCATATAGATTAAAGGTGAAATCGTGGGAAGAATAAACATTGACAGTATCCAAATTTTCCTGTTATGGATTTCATTTTTATACATATCACTTATTATTATGATAATCCAAGATGAAAAGAATAGAATAAGTCCAACGGTGAGCCAACTTTCAGAATAGGACCAATGCAAGATTTTGGCAAAAGCACCTATTTAAGTAGGATGTTTCCAATCACTAATATCTACACAATTTTTGAGCTAATTTTGAATTCTTTTGTCTTTATATTTTTCAGTTTAATATTTATATAATAATCTATCTATTCGAATGTTGCACAACTTTCAGATTTACGAAATCACCCCTGATCCCAGTAATTCTTCACCTTGGTACCAAGCGACAAACTGGCCTTCGGTAATGGCTTTTTGAGGTTGGTCAAAAACGACATAAAGGCCTTCTTCCGTTTGATAAAGTTCGGCCTTTTCCAAAGGTTGACGATAGCGAATCCGAGCCTGAACGGGCATCGTATCCCCCTTTTTCAGTTTTAGGTCTTCCCGCACCCAGTGTATCTCGTCATTCTTGACCCGTAGTGCTTTTCTCCATAAACCGGGATGATGGCTGCCTTGCCCCGTGTAAATTATATTTTCGTCCACATCGGTTCCGATAACGAATAACGGTTCCGGTGTTCCGCCAACGGCAAGACCCTTCCGTTGCCCGATGGTAAAATAATGGGCACCGTGATGTTTTCCTACTTGATGCCCTAAAGATTGGGAATAGTGATACTTCCGGCTTAGGAACCGGAGTTTTTCCAATTTTGAATCGAAATTAGGTGTGTTTTCCGTAAACAGTTCTTCCTCCGCGGGAATTTCAACAATAGCCCCGTCCTTGGGCTTTAATTTTTGTTGGAGAAATTCCGGTAGATGAACTTTTCCCACAAAGCATAGGCCTTGAGAATCTTTTTTATCGGCTGTTATCAAATCCAGATCAGCTGCTATTTGACGGACTTCACTTTTTTGAAGTTCCCCTATGGGGAACAAAGATTTGGCCAATTGGTCTTGGGAAACCTGACATAAGAAATACGATTGATCTTTGTGATCGTCTTTCCCGGCCAAGAGTTTATAGATTGTTTTTCCGTCTTTTTCAATTGTTTCTTTGCGGCAGTAATGCCCGGTTGCCACGTAATCGGCACCGAGGTTCATCGCGATTTTCAGAAAGACGTCAAATTTGATCTCGCGGTTGCACAAGACGTCGGGGTTGGGCGTGCGGCCGCGTCCATATTCGTCAAACATATAATCGACGATACGCTCTTTATAGTCTTCGCTTAAATCTACGGTTTGGAAGGGAATGCCTAATTTGTCGGCAACCAGCATTGCATCGTTGCTGTCTTCCAGCCAAGGACATTCACTGCTGATGGTGACCGAATCGTCATGCCAGTTTTTCATAAACAGACCAATCACATCATACCCTTGCTCTTTTAGGAGATAAGCTGCAACACTGGAGTCCACGCCGCCACTAAGTCCTACTACCACACGTTCTTTTTTCACAACCGTAAAAATTTAGGATGCAAAGTTACCAAATTATTTCAATTTTGATCGTTTGATGGGATAGCTCTGGACGCTGTCCAGCACTCCATGGGTATAAAATTTCCATGCTCCATCACGAAGCCCGTTCGTATAGCTTCCTTCGGAAGTTTTTTGTCCGTCGGCATCATAAGTTGCACTATACCCTTGGAGGGTATCGTTTTTAAACAAGTATTCTTGTAGGAGCTGCCCGGTTACGGCATAAATTTTCTTTTTCCCGTTTTTCAATCCCCTTTTATATTCCTCGATCTCGGTAACATTTCCATTTTTAAAAAAAGTTTTTTTGAGGCCGTCGAGTTGGTCATTTTTATAATGTTCAACCATAATCAGGTTGTTCTTGTAACCTTTTTTATAATACGACCATTTTCCCTCCCGGCTTTGTCCTATCATTTTTCCGTCACTTTTTTTAAAATGACCCTTTTTATCGTAAAAACGAACGATAATCGTATCATTTAACGGGTTATAGGTTTTGGTAGATACCGGATTCTTTCCGCTTTTTGGAGTATAAAATTTGAACGTTCCGATTTCCTGACCGTGGTCAAAAGTTCCTTCGTAACGCAATTGATCGGAATTTTCATAATATTTCTTCCAGACCCCATGGCGTTTTCCATTTTCATCATATTGATTAACAGGTTGATCTTGAGAAAATCCACTGCTTACCCAAAAAAATAAAAAGATTAGGGGAAAGCAATTTTTAAAAACTAATTGCATATTCTTTATCTTTACGGCTTTATCAATCGATCTTTTTATGACTCAGGCAAATCCGGCACATTTTATCCCATATATTATTCTTGCGCTGGCCTTGCAATTGATTTATAGTTGCAGCAATGACAATGCCAAATTTATTGCGGGAACCAATTCGGTAGTGAACCATATAGAGAACGATTCTAATTATACTTTATTTTTACAAGCTATTGAAGGGGCAGGTCTTCGGGGAGAATGGGACGCAAATTTTGGAAATAACACTTTTCTCATTCCTGATAATAATGCAGTACAGGAATATATGGGGAACTGCGGAATAAGCAATTTAACCGAGCTTTCTGCCGATGAATTGCGGCAGTTTGTCAATTACCATAGAACGGAAGATATAATCTCACTTGAAAATTTTGCGACCGGATATCGGCCTACACTGGCTGAAGTTGCGACGACCGACAGCACCGTTGCCAACCTTCGTGTTTTTATAAATCGAACGATGGACTCGCTTTCTTTTAACGGCATGACTCATATTATAAAAGCCGACGTACCGGTGGACAATGGCATTTTGCATGTTATCGATCGGGCGTTGCCCCTGCCGACTGTACAAACCTTTCTTGCGGCAGATCCCGGCTTGTCTTCTTTTTATGAACGGTTTATTCATAGGAATGATACTTTGAGTACGGTACTTGATGGAGCTGAACCGGGTAAAAAAATAACCCTTTTTGTTCCTCATAATTTTGCAGTTGAAGAGTTTTTTAAAGATATGATGAGCCCGAAACCGGCAGATTCTTTACAAGTTATTTTAAAGTACCATTTTTTAAAGAATCCGCAGCTTTTAGGGAATCTTGAAACCGGCTATTATCCAACTCTGGCTACCGAAGAATACAGTGGAAAAAATCACAATTTATCGCTTTATATCGTGACCGATGAGGAGCTTCAAGTAGGACAAGGAAGTGCCGTTTTGACCCCCGATTTAATGACTGTCAATGGAAATATAGAAATTCTCGATCAGGTATTGATACCGCCTACAATTGCTGATATTATCGAAGTTGATACAGATTTAAAACAATTCTACGAATTATTGAGCGAGACCGGGATGCAGAATGATTTACGGGTTGATTCTGGTGAATCTTATACTGTATTTGCTCCTACTGATGAGGCTTTCCGACAATTTTTGAAAATTCGTTTCCCGGATGAAGAGAAGCCTGATATGAGTTTACTTACAACAAAAGAGCAGAAGGAGCTTCTACAAAATCATATCGTGAAGGGGGGTGTTTTGCTATCGGAATCGAGTCGGAATGCAGAGTTGATGACCCTTAATGATAAAAAATTAAAACTGTCTAAGCGAGGCGTTGCAAGGGCCGATAAAGATATGGAGGCGGGTTTTGTAGTCCGTGATATTCAAACTCTGAATGGAGTGGTGCACTGTATAGATGCAGTACTTATGCCGGAGGAATGACGGCTTCTACATGGAAATAAAGGAAGAACAATTAAAATTTAGTGATGGTACATATTATTTCTGAAGATATACCCTTGGTATTAGAATGGATAAATGAGTTAAGAGATATCGATATTCAGCAGGATCGTATGCGCTTTCGAAGGAATATTGAGCGGGTAGGAGAGGCAGCTGCTTTGGAAATTAGCCGGCATTTAAAGACTGAAGTCGTCACTTTGCAAACCCCTCTTGATAAGGCGGAGTCTAAACGGATTGCCGTACAGCCCGTAATCACTACTATTTTGAGAGCGGGAGTTCCTTTGTTTAATGGATTGCTGCGTTATTTTGACCACGCCGATTGCGGTTTTGTGGCGGCTTATCGCAAGCATGAATCCAATGATTATTTTAGTATTAAACAGGATTATTTAACCTGTCCCGATTTGTCCAATCGTCCGCTTATTGTGGCCGATCCTATGCTGGCGACCGGAGCTTCTTTACTGGAGGCAGTAGAAGATTTATTGACCAACGGGAGGCCTTCTCAAATTCATATCGTTGCCGTAATTGCCAGCGAGAAAGGAGTGGAACTCGTTCGGCAAAATTATCCCGAGGCTCGGCTTTGGATTGGTGTGATGGATTCCAAACTCACCTCAAAAGGATATATTTCACCCGGTTTAGGAGATGCCGGAGACTTGAGTTTCGGGCAAAAATTGCAGCATTAAGCCAATGATTTTATAGGATAGGAGATCTCCAAGATCTCCAGTTTTTGAATTTCTCGCCCCAATTTAAAAGTGAGAGTCTCTCCTGTTTTGGCACCGATTAAGGCCTTGGCGATGGGAGCCGTAAAAGCAATCTTTTGCTTTTTGACATCGGCTTCATCAACTCCGACAATCTGAAAAGTAAGTTTTCGATTCCCTTTTTTGAATTTTACAAGGGCCCCAAAACGCACCTCATCCCGGGGCTGCTTTTCAAGATCTAATATCCGTGCCGAACGGATACGTGCGGCCAGGAGTTGTAATTTTCCGTCAATCACCATAGAAGCGCGGCGACGCTCGGTTTCATTTTCCTGATCGAGATTCTTTTGTTCCTGTTCCAACTTCTTTTTCTCCTGCAATAACAAATCATATCCCACCGGGGTAACATAGTTGGTTACGCCTGATGGTAAAGCTGCTCTTGGTGGGATTACCGGTGCTTCTTCCTGATCCTCTTCTTTGACAAAACCACGACTCATAACAGTGAATTAAACGTTGAATGTAGCCCTTTTTTTAAAGAATCTCAACTCCTTTTAGTTTCTTTGTAGGATAAACGTCTTCTACGATGAATGTAATTTTTAAAAATACTCCTGTACATAATGAATTTTATGGTACCGGTAAAAGAGCCGTGGTATTGCTACACGGTTTTTTGGAGAGTTCCCAAATCTGGAATAATTTTATTCCGGAGTTAAAGAAGAGATACCGCTTAATTGTTCCGGATTTATTTGGCCACGGGGAAACGCCGCGGCATGGTGAAATACATACGATAGAAGAAATGGCCAAAGCCGTAAAACGAATTCTGGATGTGGCCAATCTCCAATCGGCTTGTTTTATCGGGCATTCCATGGGAGGCTATGTAAGTTTGGCTTTTCTGGAGCAATATCCCGAATGCGTTGAGCAGATCTTATTGCTGAACTCTTCCCCTTTTGCCGATTCTGAGGAGCGACTGAAAGAGCGTGATCAAGTTATAAAAATCGTTCGTCATCATAAATCGGTGATGATTAAGTCGGGCGTTCGACGGTTGTTTTCAGAATTGAATCGCTCCGTCTTTAAAGATAAAATTAATGATCTTATTGAAGAAGCCATGAGAATGGAAATAGAGAGTGTAATAGCCAGTACCCGGGGTATGAAGATACGGAAAGATCGAACACGCGTTTTAAAGGGATTTTCGGGCAGAAAGTGGATTTTTGCAGGTGCAGAAGATGCTTTGATTCCTTGTGGAGACCTCCAAAAAGTGGCACAGGAAACAGGAGCCGAGTTCTTTGCATTCCCGGGAGGCCACATGAGTTATATTGAAAACCAAGATGCGGTTCGGACCAAGATCGAGGCCTTTTTACAATGAGTTGACGTGTTTTTTTAAGCCTGATGGCTGGGTCTTAATAGATCAAAAATAGTTTTGACAGGATTGAAAGTTTCGAGCGGAACTTCGACAAAAATGGAGTTCCAGTAGGCCATTGATCCATTCCACAATCCCGGTAATTCCAAGGCTTTAAGAGGTTTCCCTTCTTTATATTTACGGGTGATAAAACTTTGATTGGGATTCACGAATTTTTTAAGGTCGAATTTTTTGCCTCGGTAGTCTTTTACTCCGCAAACCAGATCGACCGGATTAAAATGCGTAGATTTTTTCAGGATGTTGGCCTGTTTAGTATCGTTCATATTGATTTGCGAGCTTTCTACAATTTGCAAGCTGTATTTCTCTTTTTGAGAACGGATCCAAAATGGCCCGCCTCCGGGCTCTCCTTCATTTTTAACCATTCCACAGACCCGGATCGGGCGGTTAAAATAAGCTTTGATTTCTGCTGCGGTGCTAAATTCCTTATGTCGATGGAAATACTCGAGGGCAAAATCTTCGGCGGTTTCTATAAGTTGTTTTGAAATACCGTTGGAGTCTAACTCCCGGAGCAGGTTGAACACGCGGTCTTGAATGGTTAAAAGTAGGCCGGCCAGTGCTTTTTTATAATTGGTGACGACGGTTAAATTTTTTTCCAACACCACGTTGTCAATGTTTTTGATAAAGATAATATCGGCGTCTATCTCGTTCAGGTTCTGGAGTAGAGCACCGTGGCCTCCGGGCCGAAAAAGAAGCCGGTTGTTCTTGTCCCGAAAAGGGGTGTTATCGGGATTGACGGCCAGTGTGTCGGTGGCGCGATCCTGAATGGAGTATGATATTTTATAGGGGAGATCCCTGTAATTCGATTGTTTTCTAAGCTTGGAAAAAGTGGCCTTAAATGATTCTATGTGCTCCGGAGAAACGGTAAAATGGAGACGAAGAGCTTTTTCTCCGTGAAGATATCGGGCGGCTTCTTTTAAGTGTTCCTCAAAAGGCGTTGCCGTAGTGCCGGTATAATGATGGAAAGGAATTAATCCCTTAGGTAGATTGGCATAATGGAGTTCTTTAAGAAGGAATTTAACAAACCGATATTTAAATTTCGGACTCCCTTCTTTCGGTCTTTGCGGAATTTGTAGCCTCATTTGGGCTTTTACGCTATCATAAAAGGGTAGTTTTTGAAGGTTTTTGAAAAGTTGAATTAAGGGTTCTGATCCGGAATGTTTTAGATATGCTTCCAAAGACTCTTTTTGAGGCTGAAATTCGTTCAGAAATTGGTGTAGAAGCTTAAACATTCGTGTAGCGGCTCCGCTGGCGGGCGTGAATTTTACGGTTTTGGCATGGGCTTTTTCATATACTTTACTGAAATGACGAAGTTGGTGTTCATTTAATCGGATAATGCCATTTCCGCTGGTAGCCGGTATAGCGAGGCGAACGTATGGAGTGTCTTTTTTAAAGATGGCGAGCCTCTGCAGGGCCTGCTCTTCGGTCAGACCATGATTCTTCAATTGTTCGATGTCGTCTTTGGTAAAATGGTAGTTTTTCATAGCTTCAAAAAATGCGGGTCGAAGGCGTCTCCTTTTAGATCTTCTTGAACGGATCCGTTCCGAGCTCTTGTATTTTATGGACGGCCTGTTGCAGGCGTTCTTCCTCGCTACCTTTTAACGTGATGTATGGGAAATTATTGTGAATGAGCGATTCCTCAAAGAGTTGGTGCATTTCCTTTCTTTGTTCGGGGCGGTCCCGTAAATCGTCCGCCACCCAGGGGGTATCAATATAAGTCAGGAAATAAAAATCATAATTTTGTTGTTCTGCCAATTTCCATAGTTCAGGGTATTCAAAATTCTTGAAATAGGCCTTCCCGTAATAATAGGTTTGATAGGGATTGGTATCACAGAATAGAAGTCCGTTGCGGGCCTTCTGCTCGGCTTTTTGTTCTTGGGCGATCTGCCCTTTGGCGATTGGCATCAAGTCTTCTATCGTGCATACTTCTCCGCTGTTGTTGTATTTTTTTTGTAGATATTCACGGGCGTATTCGGGAACCCAGACCGTATTGTAATATTCTGCCAGAGCTTTGGCAATGGAGGTCTTCCCGGTTGACTCAGCTCCGTAAATTACGATTTTCATAAATGTATAATCTATGGATTAACTTTAGAAGAAAGGCTTATAATCGCTGCGATTGGATTTTACGATCTTGATGTAAAGTAAGCCTCGATCCATCGCTTCTAAAGCGGTTTTGCCCTCCTCTTTAAGAACGTCCATGATATCGTCATAATCGCCGTAGATTTGAGTACTCAGCGGGTTTTCCAATACGCTGAATCCGGAGTCCCTTAATCTTTTGATAAAATCGATAATCAGGGGTTCATAATCGTCTTGAATAGGGGTTAGGGTAAGCTCTACTGAAATTTCCATATTGAAAAAAATGATTTAATGCGCGTTATAATAAGGTACCTCTTAAAATGACTAAGGCTGTGCTAAAATAGATAATAAGTCCCGTTACGTCAACCAAGGTGGCTACGAATGGAGCCGAAGCCGTGGCCGGATCCATTCCTACTTTGGTTAATAGGAAGGGAATCAGGGAGCCTGATAACGATCCCCAGAGTACTACAAAGACCAGTGATAAGGCTATGGTTGCCCCGATTAACATCCAATGCTCGCCATAATCGTACAATCCCGTTTTTTCCCATATTGTAATTCGAATAAACCCGATGATTCCCAGGATTGCACCTAATAGAAACCCACTGAGGAGTTCCTTTTTCATGACGTACCACCAGTCTCTTAGTTTGAGTTCCTTTAAGGCCAGAGAGCGAATAATTAAAGAAGCCGCCTGTGATCCCGAGTTTCCCCCACTGGAGATGATTAGCGGAATAAAAAGTCCTAAAACAATGGCCGTTTCGAGTTCGCCTTCAAAGTATTGCATGGCCGAAGCCGTGAGCATCTCTCCGATAAACAGGATAATCAGCCATCCGGCCCGCTTTTCGACCATCGTGAAAAGTTTGGTCTCGGTGTAGGACATTTCGAGCCCTTCTGTTCCTCCAAACTTTTGGATGTCTTCGGTGTCTCGGTCCTCCATTCGATCCAGAATGTCGTCAAAGGTAACGATCCCTACCAAAACCCCGTGTTCAGATACAATGGGTAATGCTTCGCGTTCATATTTCTGAAATATTTTTAAGGCATTTTCTACATTCTGCGTAGAAGTGATAGAGACAAAAGAATAGTCAATCATTTCTGTTAATTGAGTATCTTCATCTGCCATCAGCAGTTCCCCGATTCGCAGGTCGTCAATGAGTTTATTGTCATTATCGACAATATAGACAAAGTTTAATGTTTCTGCTTTTTCGCCAAAAATCTTGATTTGCTCCAAAACTTTTCGAACGGTCCAATCCGGACGGGCTTTGATGTAATGAGGAGTCATGAGACGACCGATATGATGTTCTCCATATCCCAACAAGGCCAAGGCATCTTTTCGATCCTCCGGTTTGATATACCGAATGAGCTTGCGAATCAGATTATCGGGAAAATCGGATAAAAGCTGAGTCCGGTCATCCGGAGCCATATTTTCAATAAGCTCCCGTATATTTCTATCTCCCAGACTTTCTAAGATCTCCCGTTGTTCCGGAACGTCAAAATGTGCAAAAACGTCGGTTTTTTCTTCTTTGTTGAGTTTAAGAAAGGTGATAATTCTTTTTTCCGGGTCGAGCGTTTTTAGCTGCTCAGCAAGGTCGGCCGGGTGTAATTGAAAATCTTTTTCGGACATAGCTGGCATTTTTAGGGTGTGCTAAATGAATTTTGCAGGGTTGGCGAAGATAAGGCATATACGCAAGTAAATCCCTCAAATTCTATAAAATTAAGATTGAAACTATAGTTTTTATGGCGATGCTGTACACGGGCTAAGAGTCGTTTATCTTCAATATTAAAATCTTCAACATAGATGTCATTGAAGAAGGATAACCCCCGAATGTTAAGGATTTTATAAATAGCTTCTTTCGCGCCCCAGACGATGGTCAGTTTACGAATAACAGCTTCGGTGTTGGCCAGAGAACCGTATTCTTCAAGCGGGGTGAATTTATGAGCGATACGGAGAATCTTGTCACGTTGTTTTTCAATATCGATACCGACGGGAAACGGAGCGGTTATAATAGCGGCAAATTGATGAGAATGAGTGACCGATATATACTGTTTGTCTTTGAGATGAGGTTTCCCGTCGCGGTCGTAATAAAGGTCATGATCGGTATATCCGGAATTTTTTAACAGGTGACGAACGCTTAGAAATTGCTTTTTCTGGGTCTCGGATTTGATTTGCTCAATTCGATTTTGACAGTAGGTATTGAGCCGAAGAGTATGATAGAGCTCCGGTAGGGATTCTGTGATGTGCCAGATATATATGGTCGTCACAGGGTTGACTGTTATTGTTTTGTAAAGCGGCATTATAGTTGGGTAATAATACTTAATTTTGTGCATTAAACAAGGGCTTGTCCGGCAAGTCTTGGCTATAAACAAATATAATGATATGGATGCAAAAATAAAGTCGAAAACAGATTATAAAGTGCGGGATATTTCCTTGGCCGAATGGGGCCGCCGCGAGATTGAATTAGCCGAAGCTGAGATGCCCGGGCTGATGAGTCTGCGGGAAGAGTATCAGGAAAAGCAACCGTTGAAAGGAGCGCGAATAGCCGGGTGCTTGCACATGACCATCCAGACTGCCGTACTCATCGAAACGTTGGTCGAATTGGGGGCCGAGGTGCGCTGGAGTTCTTGCAATATCTTTTCGACTCAGGATCATGCCGCGGCGGCTATCGCTCAAGCCGGGATCCCGGTGTTTGCCTGGAAAGGGGAAGCGGAGGAAGAATTTAACTGGTGCATTGAGCAGACTTTATTCTTTGGAGAGGAAAAAAAACCGTTGAATATGATTTTGGATGATGGAGGCGATTTGACGAATATGGTGCTGGACGAATATCCGGAGTTGACAAAAGGAATCCGGGGGTTATCCGAAGAAACGACTACAGGCGTGCATCGTTTGTATGAACGGGTCAAAAAGGGAACGCTCCCCATTCCGGCGATTAATGTAAATGATTCGGTAACCAAATCTAAATTTGACAATAAATACGGTTGTCGGGAGAGTGCTGTAGATGCCATTCGTCGGGCTACCGATATGATGTTGGCCGGGAAGCGAGTGGTAGTTTGCGGCTATGGAGATGTGGGAAAAGGAACGGCAGCTTCCTTTAAAGGAACCGGTGCGATTGTTACGGTAACCGAAATTGATCCGATTTGCGCATTGCAAGCGGCTATGGATGGTTTTGAAGTCAAACGCCTGGAAACGATGTTGCCGGCCGCAGATATTGTGATTACCTCGACGGGTAACCGCGACATAGTAAGAGGGGAGCACTTCAAAGCGATGAAAGATAAAACGATCGTTTGTAATATCGGGCACTTTGACAATGAGATTGATGTGGCGTGGCTCAATGAGAAATACGGAGACACCAAAGTTGAAATCAAGCCGCAGGTCGATAAATACACCGTTGAGGATAAAGATATTATCTTATTGGCAGAGGGGCGTTTGGTGAATTTGGGGTGTGCTACCGGGCATCCCAGTTTTGTGATGAGCAATTCTTTTACCAATCAGACACTGGCGCAGATCGAATTGTGGAACCATCCGGAAAAATATGAAAATAAAGTGTATATGCTCCCTAAGAAACTGGATGAAAAGGTGGCTGCTTTACACTTGGAACGAATCGGCGTGGAGTTGACAAAATTGAATCCGGAGCAAGCTGATTATATCGACGTTCCCAGAGAAGGCCCTTTTAAACCGGATTACTACCGATATTAAGGGGGAATCGGATTTATAAACTTACGGAAATGCTGTCTTTTTAGGCAGCATTTTTGTATGGATTGTTTTTAAAATATAAAGGCGATCAGCCGGTTTCGAAACCCTCTTAAGGACTGCTGTCATTTTGGTTAAGCTGATAGGAACTGCATGCTGTGAGGATTAGGATTTTTTCATATTTCCGTATAAACCTAAAAAAAGCCACGCTCTTGATGAGAATGGCTTTTTACATTTTTTACGATCTATTTTGGCTACGCTTCGTAAGGCTCTACAGAAACGAAGGATTTATTCCCTCTTTTCTTTTCAAACCGTACGATACCGTCAACTTTGGCATGTAGGGTATGATCTTTTCCTAAATACACGTTTCTCCCGGGGTTATGGGCGGTACCACGTTGACGCACGATGATGTTCCCGGCTTTGGCAGCTTGTCCGCCAAAAATCTTTACCCCCAGACGTTTCGATTCTGATTCTCTTCCGTTTTTTGAACTTCCGACTCCTTTTTTATGTGCCATATCTTTTTATTTTCGGTTAAGATGCACGGCCGTGCATTTTTCTCATGTTATTCTTCTTCTGCAGGGGGAACTCCTCCATCAAGAAGGTCCTGCCATTCTTTTAATTCATCAAATTTACCTTCAGCTGCCAGTTGTGCCTGCTTGGGCCAGGTTTGGGGATCCAGATGTGCTAATCGGCTGTGCTCTGACAAGATTTTTTGAATATCTTCAACAGATTTACCAGCCAAATCAGTAAAAGTTACAATACCCGCTGCGTTTAATGCCTCGGCAGATTTTGGTCCGATTCCTTCGATAAGAGTCAGATCGTCTTTTTTGTCGGTCTTCTTTTTTGTAACCGGTTCCTTTTCTGCTTTTTGAGAAGAATTACCTTGACCTGCGCCGATTCCTACAATTTCGATTTTTGTAAGGGGTTGACGATGTCCGTTTTTCTTTCGGTATCCCTTTCTTCTTTTCTTTTTAAAGACAATCACTTTGTTGCCTTTCAGGTGTTCCACGATTTTGGCAGTTACCGCAGTACCTTTTATAACCGGGGCGCCAACTTGTACCGTTCCGTTATCTGTGAGTAAAACGCGATCAAAAGTGATGTTATCTCCTTCTTCGCCTTGTAAACGGTTGACGTACAATTGTTGGTCTTTCTCAACTTTGTATTGAAGCCCTGCTATCTCTACAATTGCGTACATTAGTGTTAATTTAAAATTTTTTCGGACGGCAAATATAAATCTAATTTTTCGATTATCAAAGAATTGCGTGAAAATATGAAAAGATTATTGATCCTTTGGAATTTCAGGTTGAGAGATACCGATTTTAAGAGTGCCGAGGGAGGAATTCCGATGAATTATTAAAGTGACTCCTTGAAATACTCGCTGAACGATGGGTAAAAGTAGAACTTATTCTTAATTTTGCACCTTCAATTCTCAAAATTGTTGAATCATGTATAGAACACATTCGAACGGTGAATTGCGACTTGATAATCAGGGGGAGATTGTAAAGCTTTCCGGCTGGGTCCAGAAAATCCGGGACAAAGGCTTTATGGTATGGGTGGATTTGCGGGATCGTTACGGAATCACTCAATTAATTTTTGATGAAGAGCGCACGGAGGCCGGAATTATGGAGTTGATTCGTACTGTGGGGCGTGAATATGTGATTCAGGTCGAAGGGAAAGTGATTGAACGGGAGGCTAAAAACCCGAATATACCGACCGGAGATATCGAGGTTTTAGTGACCGATTTGAAGGTGTTGAATCCCGCTGAAGTACCGCCCTTTACGATTGAGGATAAAACGGATGGAGGAGACGAATTGCGAATGAAGTATCGATATCTGGATCTGCGAAGAGAACCTGTAAAAGAAAATCTGATCTTTCGCCATAAGGTAACCATGGCGGTACGGAATTATATGTCAAACAAAGGTTTTCTGGAAATTGAAACTCCATATTTGATCAAGTCAACTCCCGAAGGTGCCCGAGACTTCGTGGTGCCCAGTCGGATGCATAAAGGGGAGTTTTATGCTCTCCCGCAATCCCCGCAGACTTTTAAACAGTTGCTGATGATTGGCGGAATGGATAAATATTTTCAGCTTGTCAAGTGTTTTCGGGATGAGGATTTGCGGGCAGACCGGCAGCCGGAGTTTACCCAGATTGACTGCGAAATGGCCTTTGTCGAGCAGGAAGATGTAATGCAGATGTTTGAGGGCTTAACAAAACATCTACTCCAAGAGATCGTCGGGTTTGAAACCGGGGATTTTCCTCGTATAACCTATGATGAAGCTATGCGACGCTATGGAAACGACAAACCGGATATCCGGTTTGGAATGGAATTTGGCGAGTTGAACGAAGTCGCTCAACACAGGAATTTCAATGTTTTTAATAAGGCCGAATTGGTCGTGGGAATCGCGGCTCCCGGATGTGCAGATTACAGCCGTAAGAAATTGGATGAATTGACCAAATGGGTAAAGCGGCCTCAGGTAGGAGCGGGAGGTTTGGTGTATGTCAAATACCAAGAAGAGGGCAGCTTTAAATCGTCAGTGGATAAATTTTATGAAGAAGAAGATTTTAAGGCCTGGGCAGAGAAGACCGGGGCACAGCCGGGGGACTTACTTTTAATTCTTTCAGGACCGGCGGCCAAGACCCGTACGCAGCTGAGTGCACTTCGTATGGAGATGGCCGAGCGTCTGAAATTGCGAAAACCGGATGAATTTGCCCCTTTATGGATTACTGATTTTCCACTTTTTGAAGAAGACCAAGAGACCGGAGCACTTCAGGCTATGCACCATCCTTTTACTTCGCCCAGGGCCGAAGATGTAGAGTTGTTGGAAAGCGAACCGCTGAAAGTGCGTGCCAATGCTTATGATTTGGTGTTAAATGGAAATGAAGTGGGAGGCGGTTCAATTCGGATTCATGATCAGGAGCTGCAACGCCAAATGTTTAAGGCTTTAGGGTTTACCCGGGAAGAGGCAGAAGCGCAGTTTGGATTTTTGATGAATGCCTTTAAATATGGAGCTCCTCCTCATGGCGGGTTGGCTTTTGGATTGGATCGATTGGTGGCTATCCTGGCCGGAAAAGAAATCATTCGGGATTTTATTGCCTTCCCGAAGAACAATGCGGGACGGGATGTTATGATTGATGCTCCGGCAAAAATTGATAAAACACAGCTTGAAGAACTTCATTTGAAGCTACTGCCGAGGAATTAATTGGAAATTAACGATCTCTTTTGGAATAATTTCCTAACTTTTGGGGTTTAAAAAGAAGATTAGGACCATGTGGATGAAGATTTTAAAGCGGGCTCTTGCCGTATTGTTTATTGTCGATGTGATAGGGTTTGGCGCGGGGTATTACGTACTGAAATTTCAGGAAAATGAATACTTGGGCACTCGAATCACCGGATTTTCGGTGTTGGGGCTTTTTCTGGTGGTGATGCCCATATTTCTGTATATCCGTTACAAAGGAAAAGACATTAATAAATATTTGCTCACCCAGGATACTATCAAGAAGATGCGGGAAGAGGCGGATGGCCGTAAGATTTAACCCGCTGTGAATAACAGATTTTAACTTCGATTTTTTTGAGACTTTCCGGTCGTTAGATGGAGTTTGATAGGGACATCGGAAGGAATTTGTGCGGCCCCCGGAAATTCTTCTAAAGGGTAAAACCGGTGATTGACGATACTTTTTCATTTGAGGATATCGCTGAGGCCTTTCAATATCAGAAAAAGGGATATCTTTTGGTAAGCTTGTTGTGAAGTGGTGAGGGCGACATATCGTTCTCACGACCCAGGGGGAAATAAAAAATCCGCTTTCTGATTTTGGAAAGCGGATTTCCTGATTAAAGCTTCAAAAGTTTCTCATCATTTATCGACTCCTGCACTGGCAAAAATGGACCAGTGATCATGAGCATGACCTTCTTCGATCCATTGATCCATTTCAGCTGCGGCTGCCGGCATAGCCACCATTCGGTTTCCGGATTTCTTACCTTCTTCAATCATCAGCCGGACATCTTTCCGGGCCATCGTAAGTTCCCAAGAAGGGTCGCTGGTTAAGGTTCCGGAAAGGAGTTTATCGATACTTCCTTTCACCAAAGCTTCGGGATTCATAGCTCCTAAAGCATTTTTTACAGAATCGGGGGAGAGATTGTGTACGTTAGCGATATTCAGAATATCCCCGATTCCCGAATTTACGGCTACTAAGTAAAGATTGGTAATAAGTTTCATGGCTGCCGCGGCTCCCACTTGATCTCCCAGATTAATAACCCGGCCGGTCATGGGCTTGATTTCGGGGAGTATTTTTTTGATCTCTTCCTGATTTCCGGAGATTAGCATCGAGCCCTTGGCATTCAGAGCTGCATCGGGACCCATCATAACCGGAGTATGCAAGTAATGGAGACCCTCTTTTTTCCATTTTTCGGTGCGTTCTTTGGCACCTTCTACCGAGGTTGTGGTGTGATCCAGAATATAGGCTCCTTTTCTAAGGTGGGGTTTTGCTTGGGTTAAGACTTCCTCAACGGTTTTATCGTCGCGCAAAGTCAAGTGGATTATATTTACCTCTTTGACAGCCTCTTCCAAGCTTTTCGCTACTGTAGCTCCATCCTTCTCCAAGGCTTTTGCTTTTGACAAGGTTCGATTCCAAACGCAGACTTGCTCACCACGGTTTAAAAAAGCTTTTACAAAAGCAGCTCCTAATAAACCGGTTCCAATATAGGTTCTCATAGTATTTTATTTTTTGTTCTCTCAATCTTACCATTCCTGTTCTAAAAAAGAAAGGGATTAAGAGTAAAATAACATAGGAATCATAAATTGGTCTTAGCCTGCTTAATCTATAAATTGGTGAATTATCTTATCTAACTACTTACATAACATACTAATAATTAATTGATTGTGATTTTTGAAGATCGGATATAATTTGAATTAATACTCTTCTAAAAATGGCATCTCGAACGCAGTGAGAGATCTTAATCCATGAACCGGAAAAAGATTGCTCCTT
>CAZBXQ010000042.1:0-29126 GCA_964495935.1 uncultured Flavobacteriaceae bacterium | reverse complement strand
TTTTTTGAGCTTATTGATTTGCAGATAATCCAAGTTAAAAGAGTAAAATTGAGAAAGCAGCTATTTATTTTGTTGGTTGCACTACTTGTTTTTAACGTTGGTTTTGGCCAGAATCGCGATGTAGTGCGAGACAGTACAAAACGAGACAGTGTAGTGACCTATCGCGGGAAAGCGCAGGATACGATCGCTCGGGATAGTACACATTTCTATAATCAGGTGCGTAAGTTTTCTAAAAAGACTGATATTGGCAAATTTTTACAGAAATTAATCTTGGTTGATTCTGCGGAATACTATAAAAAAGGGAAGGATTTAAAAGAAGAAGAAAAGGAAACAGGGGCTGATCAAAAAATGAGTTTTAAGGGAGATCTTGATAAAATTATTCGCCATATCAAGATTGAAACCTACGATCCTTTTGGCTATGATCTTGAAGATACTACGCAAAAGCCCCATAGCTGGTTTCAAAAGGTGGGGAATGCAGCGCATATTAAATCATTGCCAGCGGCTATTTCTAAATTTTTACTGATTCGGGAAAATGAAAAACTCGATACCTTCTTACTGCGGGAATCGGCGCGTATATTAAGAGCACAGAATTACATTCATGAGATTCATTTTGAACCGGAGCCGGTGCCGGGAACAGATTCACTGGATATTGTGGTGCGGGTATTAGATTCCTGGAGCTTAATTCCGAAACTTGAAATTTCAGGTTCACACTATAATGTCGGGGCACAGGAACGGAATTTCATCGGTTTGGGGCATGAACTTCGGGTGAAATTTTCTCATTACTATTCTGATGGGAATAATGGCTATGAGGCTCGGTATAATATTCCGAATATCCAAAATACATTTATTGGTTTTACGGGAAAATATGCAAAGGATCACGAGTCCTATCATGATCGGTATATTAATATCGGGCGGCGATTCTACTCGACAACAACCCGATGGGCGGGCGGAATATTTGTTCAGGATCGTTCTTTATTTCGCCCGCTTCCGGGGGATACCGCGACTTTTGTAGATAAGGATTTTCGTTTTATCTATCAGGATTACTGGTTGGGTCGTGCTTTCCCGGTTGCTGACGTCGCTTATGGTAAAAAGGATCAGCAAAACATCATCTTGAGCGGACGCGCTTTTTTGTTGAATTATAAGGATCGGCCCGGCTATCATTTTGATTCCATTCGGCATTTTTCAAATGAGCAATTTTATCTGGCTTCGGTAGGGCTTAATTCGAGACGTTATATTCAAGACCAATATATTTTTCAGGACGGTCGTATCGAGGATGTTCCCGTTGGATCCAGTTATAGTATGACGGCGGGATTTCAACGAAAAAATCATCAAAGCCGATTTTATACCGGAGTACGGGCTGCTTATGGCCGTTATTTTAATTGGGGTTTCCTCAGTACCGATATGCAGGTAGGGAGTTTCATACATCGGGGCCGGTTGGAACAGGGGGTCATCAGTTTTAAAATTAATTATTTCAGCAAGTTAAAAACGGTTTTCGGGGATTGGAAAATGCGCCAGTTTATAAAACCGCAGATTGTTATTGGTTTTAATCGAAAACCGGGCTTTGCCGATCGGTTAAGCCTTAATGATGAGTTTTATTACAACGGGATTAACAGCTCAGAATATCTGGATTACGATATGCAGGATCGCTATGTAGATTATAAGACCGGGAGCATACGCGGGTTTGAAAGTGAGGCCACGGGAACGCAGAAATATGTATTGGATTTACAAACGCAGTTTTATTCACCCTGGAATTTATGGGGTTTTCATATTAACCCCTTTGGCGATATTACCTTGGGGTATCTGGCCGGGAAGAAATATGGGTTTGGCAGTAATAAACTGTATTCCGCTTTTTCGGTAGGCGTGATTATTCGGAATGACTTTTTGGTTTTTGATGCTTTTCAGCTTTCCTTGTCTTATTATCCGATAGCCCCCGGCAAGGATGGAAGATCATGGGGTACTAATGCTTTTCGAAATCATGAGTTTGGATTCCAGAACTTCGAGAGTACCCAACCCCGACCGGTGATTTATGAATAGAATTTTAAAGAAGAGCAGCTCTTTGGTGTATTGAAACAGCAGGTTGACCACAAATAAAAAACCGGATAGAAACGTATTCTGCCCGGTTTTTTCGTTCGATGTTTTGAGGTTCAGGAGCCGATTAACGCTCTACATTGGCTACCCATACTTCACCGTCCTTATTGGTATAAAACATCTTTAAGGAAGATTCACTAATTTTAATGGACTGTACCCCTTCTTCAAAACCCACATTGATTAGGCGGTTGTCTCCTTCTTCCTCAAATTCAATCCCATTAAGATTTGGGATTCCATCTGAAAATTCAAAATTATATTTGGTTTTACTGGCGACCTTAATTACTGTAACCTTCCCGTTATCACTGGATTTATCACTTTGGTCATTGTGGTACTCAACATGCCCTTTGTAGGTTCCTACAAAGAAATCGTTGTCAACGGGGTCATCATCTTTGCTACAGGCAAAAGTAATCAGGGTGAGACAGATAATAAATGAAACGCTTAGAATCTTTTTCATGATAAATTAATATTTTGTGTTGTATAAAAAAAACGGATGATTTGTATTCTTGTTGTAAATAAAGATGTAATTAAAGGTTAAAATCCCAAGGGGAAAGTACTCGACTATGGCTTTTTATTGTTGTCGCAGTATTTGATCATTACAGTTTTTATAACATCGGATCAAATCTTAGAATGGTAAATCCCTTGACGGGAGAAGGATGGGGAAATTGAAAAAAATTTGGATAATACGATGAAATCCATTATTCGTGAATCATCCGGATTAAAAAGTTTTCATGATGAAAGGGACTACGGGCAGGACTAATAAAAATAGGACGTAAACGACCATATAGATTGGGATATAGTCGGATGTTATAGGGATATGGTGCAGTTTTACGTCCTATTTGTTGAGAAGGTAAGCGATTACAGGCTATTCAGCCAGTTCTCTAATTCTTCTTTTTTCTTTCCGGTTTTCTCTTGGAGTTTACCGAGAAGTTCGTTTTCTTTTCCTTCTTCATAGGTCAAGTCATCTTCTGTCAAATCGCCGTAGGCTTTTTTGACTTTTCCTTTAATTTCATTCCAACGGCCTTTCCATTTTAAATCACTCATAATTCTAAATTTTTGGATTAATAATTATTATTTATACACTACTTGTTCTTTACATCGGGCGACGTCCCGATATAATATTGATCAAGATTACGATTACAGCAATAACTAAGAGGATGTGGATCAGGTTTCCGAGTCCCATCCCGCCGCCGACACCAAGTATGCCGAGCAACCATACAATGATACAGATAACGGCTACAAGCCAAAGTAAGTTTCTCATAATGGATTTATTTTAGGTTAATTAGAGCCTTGTAATCTTGTAATAACGTATCTATTCCTTTTTGTTGGTAAAGCCTTGTGCTTATTTCAAAGCATTAACGCAATCCTTGATACTCTTACAAAGTAAACTTGAATTCCGTATTTATATTGACAATTTACAATTTTTTATTAACATTATCGAAGTTTTGATTATTGTTGGTATTTTAGTAGTCCTCAATCTGTTATTTTTGAGTTCCATATTTATTTTTTAACCCTATACGTTAGCAAATGCATACTATAATTTCACGCTCCATCCCTTTCAAAGACGTCATGCGAGATTTGGCGGAAGAGTTGGATACGGAATGCCTGCATGACTGTCATGAATATGCCGTGGAGATTCCGGAACAATACGGCAAAGGTCATATACGGGGTATCAATTTTGATGAGGGTATAGGGTTATTGCGCTATAATTGCTGTTTTAAAGAAGATTTCGAGATTCGCTTTATTGTGAACGAGGTTCACCCGGTAAAATTTATGTTTTGTGAGGAGGGAGGGTTTCAGCATTGTTTTCAAGATTCGGAAGAATTACATGAGGTCGAGGAGCTTCAAAATATTATCGTGGCCAGTAATAAAAATAGGGGCCATATTATTCGGTTTAAAGGGGGAAAACGAACCTGTATCAATAATCTTGAAATTAACAGAAGGCGGTTTAACAGGGTAATGAAATGTGAGATTGGACATTTAAAACCGGGACTTAGGAACCTTTTTGAAGATGTTGACGGGAAAAATTATTTCTATAGTTTGGGGAGTTATAGTCTGCGGATGGCCGATATTTTTCAGGATATCAATGATTTTAAGGGGTCTGTTTTCCAACGAAACTTATTGCTTCATGGAAAGTCTTATGAAATTTTTCAGGTACAAATCCATGAATATTGGGATTCAGAAGCCAATGAACATGACCAATCATTGCTGAGGAGACGGGAGTTAAACCTGATTCGTGAAGCGGTTATTCTTTTAGATACTGATATTTTAAATTTTAAATCCGTTAAGGAGCTCTCCCGGCAAGTAGGATTAAATCCTAATAAACTGCAGAATGGCTTTAAGGAAATTTATAAAACTACGGTTAATGGGTATGTACAGGAACGCCGTTTGTATGAGGCCGGAATCCTAATCAAGAATACTGATCTTTCTTTTGCCGAAATTGCCGATCGGGTGGGGATTAGCAGTAAGAGCTATTTTTCCAAGATTTTTAAAGATCGGTATGGACTAACACCGACCGAAATTAGAGATTGTCATAACAACGGTATCAACAATAAGGATGAATAATCTTCCTTTTTAACTTCTGTATGGAGCGGCTTTTTGGGGATTGATGAATTTACAAGGTTAAGCCTCCGATAGGTTACTGATATTTCCGGAGGTATTCCACAATGGCGCGGGCTTCATCTTGGCTTACATCCACTTGCACCATATCCGATTCATATTCTCCACGGAGCGATTTGATAATGGGTTCTTTTTCGATCATCTCATCGGTATTTAAAATCATATTCATCACAAATTCGGGAGATCGGCGTTTCAAAACACCTCCTAAAGCAGGGCCGGTAAGGCTTTCGTTGATGCGGTGACAGGAAGCACAATGGTTATTGTATAATTCTTTTCCCTGAGCGGCCATATCGCTGTCGATTGAATCCGGGAGGTCAACTTGCTCCACAGGGCCTATACCCTTATTGGTTCGGGTCTGACCGACATTTTTGGTAGTTCCTTTTTGTGTGTAGTTTGTTTTTTCGGCGTTGTTGGTAGAATCATTGGGGTCTTTTACAGTTGCGGAGCCCCTTTGCTCGCTACGTACCGATGTGGTATCGGTAGCAGTATGGTTTCCTTTCCGGGCGGGATTTTCCCGACAAGAAGAAAGAATCAAAAGGCTGTAACATAAAATCGAAAACAAGAAATTTGAATACTTCATAAGGCAATAGGGCTTTTTTAATACCAAGGTATAAGTATAAACGTTTAAAAAGGGAGGAAATTACGTATTGTTGAACCTAATTATTCATTACTCGCTTTATTTTTAATTCATAAGTTTTATTGTGAACAGTAAAACCTGCTTTTCTCCGGATTTCTATCACATATTTACTCCCATTTACCCTGAAAGATATTGATTTTGAGAGGGTTTTATTAATACAATGCCTTATCTTATTAACGAAAATCCATTTTTATGAAAAACTTGAGAGCAGATCCTTTTTGTTTTTACGAAATTTAAGAATTAAAAGGAATAAAAATGGCCGGCTTCGACCCTTTTGATGGGATATTAAAATCCAATCGATAAAACGGAGATCGAGGTTCTCGGCTCAAGTAGGCCGGTCTTATGAACATTTTGAATAATCTTTAAAAACAGATCCTATATGAAAGTAGCAGATTTATTGGTAGAAATGCTTTACAACGCCGGTGTACGCCGTGTTTATGCCGTTACCGGCGATAGTCTCAACCCTGTGAATGACGCCGTGCGCCGCGATGGGCGATTACAATGGATTCACGTACGCCATGAAGAAGCCGGGGCTTATGCCGCTTCTATGGAAGCAGAATTGAAAGGAATCGGGTGTTGCATGGGAAGTAGCGGCCCCGGACACGTTCACTTGGTCAATGGACTTTACGATGCCAATCGTTCGGGAAATCCGGTTATTGCTATTGCTACAACCGTAACTACCGATAAACTCGGACTCGATAATTTTCAGGAGACCAATGTCACTAAATTATTTGATGATTGTAGTCGGTATTGCTTTATGGCTAATACTCCGGTTCAAGCCGCTCAGGGCTTTCAAACGGCTATTCAGCACGCTACTCAGGATAAAGGGGTAGGAGTTATCGGATTACCGGGAGATATCGCCGCTGCAGAATATAAAGAAGGTTTGATTTCTACTCGGAATTTCAATGTGCGAACCAAGGTAACTCCGTGTGCAGAGGATCTTGATGAGCTGGCAGAAGTATTGAACAGCCATAAGAAGGTGATGCTTTTTTGTGGTCATGGATGTAGGAATGCGCAAGAGGAAGTTATGGAGCTGAGTGAGAAACTAAAAGCTCCGATGGGATATAGCTACCGCGGGAAAATATTTTTTGATAAGGAAGACAATCCGTTTGCGGTTGGGATGAACGGCTTGTTGGGTAATAAATCGGGTTTCCAGGCCATGCATCAAGCCGAGGTCTTGGTGATGCTCGGTACCGATTTTCCGTATTCGGAGTTTTTGCCCGATAAGAATATTGTGATTCAAATTGATATTGACGCGGCTCGTATTGGTCGTCGGGCTAAAGTGGATTATGGCTATTTGGGTTCTATTCAAGATACTTTGAAGTTTCTTTTACCCAAGATCAACACAAAAACCGATGATGCTTTTTTAAAAGATATGCGGAATCGTTATAAGAAGGAGCAGGAGGATTATGAGAGTTATGTATATTCAAAAAGTGAAAATGCAAAGATACATCCGGAGTATGTGGCCGCTTGTATCAATGAATTGGCCGAGGACGACGCTATTTTTACGGTCGATACGGGGATGTCTGCCGTTTGGGCGGCGCGCTATCTCAAAGGGAAGCGCAATCGTTATTTAACGGGATCTTTTAATCACGGTTCGATGGCCAATGCCATGCCAATGGCTTTAGGGGCGGGATTGTCACAGTCTGAACGTCAGGTTATCGCACTTTGTGGGGATGGGGGAATCAGTATGCTTTTGGGGGATCTCATGACCATTAGCCAATATCAGGTACCGGTTAAAATCATTATTTTTGAAAATAAAACCTTGGGGATGGTGCAATTGGAAATGCTGGTTGCCGGTTACCCCGATTGGCAAACCGAGTTAAAGAATCCCGATTTTAAAGCGGTTGCCGAAGCCATGGGGATTAAAGCCTGGGATGTTCAGGATTCGGTAAATGTACCGAATGTGTTGAAAGAAGCCTTTTTAAGTGATGGCCCGGCATTGATAAATATTCATACCGATCCCGATGCTTTGGCAATGCCGCCGAAGGTTAAATTTGAACAGGTGGAAGGTTTTGTAAAAGCGATGGGAAAATTGATGATTAATGGAAGAGCAGCCGAGGTCGTCAGTCAGGCGAAGTCAAATCTAAAGTATTTGAAGGAGCTTTTATAATAGATGAAAGAACCATTTCTCGATTGAACGGGAAGGCTTTAAGGAGAGATTCCTTAAGGCCTTTTTACTTTTTACACCTTTTTAAGGATATAGAGACTTACAAATTTAAATGACCTCATAGTGAATTCTTATGGAAGCATTTTTAGGATCAATAAAGTTAAATTTTTATCAAAATGTAAATGTATATAAATGAAGATATGAGAGAGGATAAGGCTTTTATTTTGTTTTTAAGTGCATCGATCGGTTCTTGATAAAGATGTGTGAAAGTAGGATATTGTAGGATCAACAAGATTGTAAATCTAATGGAATAGACGAGATTAGTCGACGTGAAACCAAAAAATAAATGAGCCGAAATCCAACGATTTTCCTCCTTATTTTTGCCGATATTAGCAATATTTATCAGTAATACTTTTTATATAATTTATTTATAATCAGAAATATATATACATTTATATAAACTTTAAATTTAATTTTATAAAAAATCTATCAAAGACTTCTATTGATTCCTAAATAATATTTTTATAATATGTTGTTTATCAATCATATAAATTTTATAAGTCATGTGATTTTACGAGTTTATAATTTTTTTAATTATATATTAATACTATAAAACGTTTATAAATAGTATATTATAGTATTTATATAAACCTTTAATTTAATATATAAAATACCTTTATCAAGTTTTATTTCTATTGTTTTTTGAAACGCCCTTTTATTTATCCGATTTGAAGCTGTGTTGAATCATGGTAAAATAGGTTTATGAATCGATTTGCATGGTTTTTAATGGATGCTTTTCTACATTTTTTTTAGGGTCCCGAATTTTAGTTGAAATATTTTTTATAAATCAGCGGATTTATATTAATACATATTTGATATTAAATTAATAAATTTAATGATAATATATTATTTTAAGAGTGTAGTGAATTCTCCCCTTTTACTACCTTGAAGACCCATTTTGACCCTGAATCAATTGAAGGGTTTACCTATCGTGTTTGTCTTTTAGATATCCGGATAGATTGGAATTTATCGAACCTTCGAGCGGAAAGTTGTTGGAAAGCAGAACTGCTGTTGTCGAACTCCTACCGGAGTTCTCTTTCAGCCCTCGGTTCTCGGCTCGGGTTGTATTGGGATTAATGATATTCCATGCTTTTCAACAAGGTGAGTGCCTTTTAATTTCAGAAAGTTATATTCCGTGTAACAAAATTTGAACAGGTTCGGAACCCTATTATTGAGCCCTAAAATGACGCTATGGAAGGTTTGGTACTTGCCTGAAAAACCCTTTAGAAACGTAACTAAACTTTATGGAATAACGTGTCCATGCTCCTCTTTTTAAATAGGGATGCCGTAAGCGGAATGTTTCTAATTCGTTAAATCCGTTTTATAGTTTTGATATGTTGATAATCAGTATTTTATATTCTATTGATCCTGCATTCCAAATACGCGCTGTAGCAAGTCGGTTGTGCGGGCGGTTGCATTCTCGCGAATATGGTTTTCCTCCTTTTCAATCATCGTATAAACTCCTTTTAACGCTTCCGCTGTCACATAATCGGTGAGATCCGGGTTATCCGGGTTGACCGATTGGGTGAGGGGAATGGAGTTGTATCGGTTGAACACGTTATTCCAGATTTTATCGGCTCCCACGCGGGAAAAGGATTTGTTGATCTCCGGGTGAAATTCCTTATAGAGCTGATTAGCGGTTTTTTGACGCAAATAATCGGTAGCTGCTCCTTTCCCGTCTAAAAGAATAGATCGGGCATCATCGATACTCATTTCTTGTAGAGCCTTGACAAAAATCGGGGTGGCCCGACCAACCGCATCGCTCGCAGCCCGATTTAAGGCTTTTATGCCTTCATCAGTCAGCTTACCCAACCCGATGGATTGCAACCCTTTTTCCACTTTTTGCAATTCTTTGGGCAAGGGGATCTTGACGGCTTTATTATTATAAAATCCGTTTTTGGCAGCCAGTTTTTGGACTTGTTTGTCTATTCCCTGTTGTAAAGCTGCTTTTAGACCGTTTCCGATGTCGGTTTGACTGAGTGCCGTATTTCCTGAAGAGTCCGATTGTGAAGGGAAATTATGGAGCGCATTTTGAACGGTATCACAAGACCAGAATAAAAGGGTAAGAAATAGAAGAAGGCTTATTTTTTTCATGAAATAAAATTTTAATTTCTAATTCGGGGAATGGGAGAAAATCCCTCGCCTTTAGGCGAAGACTTTAGTTTTGTTATTTTTGTTCAATGCAAAAGTACAGAAAAACCTCTCATACTGTTTACGACATCAAATATCATTTGGTATGGATTACCAAATACAGGAAGCAAATACTTACAGGAGAATTGGCAAGACGGGTCCGAGAATTGATAAGACAAATTTGCAAGGCGAACGAAGTTGAGATAATCAAGGGACACGTTTCAAAAGATCACGTGCACCTTTTTGTTTCTGTTCCTCCACATATTTCTGTAAGTAAGTTGATGCAATACATAAAAGGTAAGAGTTCCCGGAAAGTGATGTCTGAGTTCAAAACGGTGTCGAAGATGTACTGGGGGCGTCATTTTTGGGCCAGGGGTTACTTTGTTGTGAGTTCAGGAACAATAACGGATGAGATGATAATGGATTATATAGAGAATCAGGATATGGAAGATAGGGAGGGAGATTTCAAAATCGACGGAGAGTAACTTTAGCCGCCTTACAGGCGGAACTGAAATCTACCAGCTTGTAGCTGGTAGTAGTTTAATCGAAGAATTGGGGCAAACGTAAATAATTAAAATCAGGTTTTATGCGGGTTCTATATAGAATAGAAGTGGTGTTATGTGCTTTTTTGAGGAGTTTGCAAGAAAAAGTGTGTCAAAGTCTGACAAGTAATCAAAAATTACCGGCATCATTTTGTAAGATCAACTTTTCTTCCTCTGCAGCTATATTGTTCTTCTCCTTATAATTGTCTAAACTCAATATAGGAATCTCCGAAAACACTATGCGTTTGCGTTTTGTAATCACTTTCATCAGCTTTGAAAATATTGGGAACAAAAGTTTGCGGATTCAGGTTGATAAGCGGGAACCAAGTACTCTGAACCTGAATTTGAATTTTGTGACCTTTTTTAAAGGTGTGATTAATTCCTTGTAAAGTGAATTGGATGGTTGTCTTTTTATGGGGAGTGGTGGGTTCCGCTTTCTCAAAGCTATTCCTAAATCGGGCGGGCATTACTTCACTGCGAATCATCATGTGGTAATTGGACATTTTGAGCCGGTCTTCTGTTTCTTTAAAGTCCTTGGCATCCGGTGGAAATATATCGATAACTTTGACTACCCAATCGGCATCGGTTCCGGTTGTGACTACCTCCAGATGAGCTGTGATATCGCCGGCAAACTTGAGATCTTCTTCCAGAACTTCGGTTTCATAGGTTAAAACATCCGGCCGGCGACCGGCAAAGCGCTGGTCGGCAGTCATATAAAATCGGGGTGTAAATACCATTTTTATCGATTCGGAATACGGAACGGGTTTATCGATATCGCTGATAAAGTCCTTTTTGAAATCGGCATCGGGGGCATCGGTTAGTTTTTGGTGATCCCCCAGATAAAAACGTCTGGGATGTGTGTTTTTAGGGGGCCAGGCTTCATAATCGTTCCATTTATTGAGTCCGGTATCATACATTCGTGCTTCAGGCAGATCCAGTTCTCCTTCTCCTTTTAGAAAATGATTAAAAAATTTGGTAATTACATCGCTTTGAAAATCGTTGGAGATGTTGTCTCCAAAATAAATATTCCCAAGAGCTTGCCGGGTGGTTGTATCGACCCACTGTCCGTGACTCCATGGGCCGTATGTCAGGACGTTGTAATTGTCGCTGGTTTCTTCTATTTTTTTATAGGTGGCAAAAGGACCCCGCAGATCTTCTGCATCAAATAGTCCACCGACTAAGAGTACAGCCGGTTTGATGTTCTTGAGATGGCGCAGAATATCCCGGGACTGCCAGAATTCATCATAATCGGGATGGTCGCGAAGCTGATCCCAAAAGAAATTGTTGGGGTAGTATTGGTCCAACTTGGAGATTGGCGTGTGATTGAGGGAGAAGGCATATTGATCCTGAGTTTTAAGTTGAGGGATATGAAAATTTGGATTTGTCGTAGGTTCAAACTGCTCTCCGAAGATTCCGGTTGCGATGAAATAACTCAGCATATAAGCTCCGTTGTGGTGGAAGTCATCAAAAAAGAAATCACTGATGGGGGCTTGTGGCGATACAGCTTTTAATGCGGGATGCCCACTGAGCAAGGCATAGGTGGAATAAAATCCCGGATAGGAAATTCCCCAAACGCCCACCTTTCCGTTGTTATTCTCAACATGATTGATCAGCCATTCAATCGTGTCGTAGGTATCGCTGGCCTCATCGGTTTCTTTTCCTTTTTTATTTTCGATATACGGGCGCATATTATCGTAGTCGCCTTCGCTCATATAACGCCCCCGTACGTCCTGAATGACAAAAATATTACCTTCTTCTACCAGTTGTTGATTGCCGGCCATTCGATACGGGCTTTTAGGAAATTTTCCTTCGCCATAGGGGGCCGAGCTGTAGGGGGTTCGGGTCATGATAAAAGGATAGGCCTGCGATTGATCTTTGGGGGAATAAATGGTCGTGTGAAGCTTTATCCCGTCACGCATTGGGATATCGACCTCCTGCTTGGAGTAATGTGCCGAAATATCATACGTTTCGGTTTCCGGTTGAGCCTGTATGGAACAAGAGAAAAATATACCGACAAAAAGGGCGATACAATAAAAAGAAGAGAATCGTTTCATAAGAGTGAATTGGATTTTGAGCCTTAAAGATAAGATTTTGTCGGCTTTTCTATGCCTTTATCCCAATTTTTGACGGATCAGGTTTTATTGAGGGAACTAATTTTGATGGAAGACCGACTTTAAAATCGGAATTCCGGCTCTTTTGATTTTTTGAAATTAGTCCTTCTCAAAGAAGGCCATACTACTGCCTATCCAGATGGCATCTTTTTTATTAAAGTCAACATTTACCATTTCAGCCTTGGTCATTCGTACTAAATTGCAGAGTAAGGTGGCTTTTTCTGCGTCGTCCGGACGAGCGAAAAGAAGGCGGATTTCGGCTTTGGAATACTCCCCGTTAGGATCTTTAAAAGCATCGGCGTAATGGACTTTCTTTTGTAGCAGGAAGTTTTTTTTATCCCTTAGGTTTTCGATATCCTCGCGTGTAGGGTGCAAATTAATTCCGGTCCCGGCAAAGGAAAATAAGGGTTTTAAAACATAGTCTTCCGGGTCGGCATTTTCAGGGAAATCGGAAGCGTAATAGGAGGGTGGTACAAATTCATGTTGTAATTTGGGGAGAATATATTTTGAAATTTTAAAAAACCAATTGGGGTGAGTAACCCAGGTAACATCAACTTCATCGGTAAATTTGAAAGGAGCTTTCAAGTCCGGATATCGTTCTAATTCATCAAATATGATTCGGTTATAAATTCGTTTGACTCGAATGATTTCTCCATTTTTGTTTTGATAAAATAACTTATTTCCCTCTTTTATCAACTCTGTATAGCCGATGGTCGGGATACCGAGATAACGCTCGGTAAGTGCAAAATCAATTGCTGTTTTTTGTTTTTCGGGAAAGAGTTCCAACAGGATTACATTTTTGGGATCCTCTTTTCCTACAATTATTTTTTTAAGCAGTTTGAAATACTCTTCTTTTTCATAAACCGGATCAAATTGGTTTAGAAACGGATATATGGCTTTGAGACTCTCTTCATATTGACGTTGAAAGGCGAAAAGGGAGGGGAAAGCCTGCATTTCGATCAGCTGGGGCTCATAGGTCCCATGATCATTCTGACAAATTCCGAAATCGATGGCCAGAAAATGATATTTATCGTGATCATTAGGAACTAAACTACCTTTCGGAATAGCCTCTTTTAGTTCTTTTTCCGAAAACGAATCGAGTTGGTCAATTAAGGATTGAGCCGCCGAATTCAGTTTTTCAAGAAAATCTTGCGATAAGAAAATAGGACTTTCAGAAAGCCGGAAAGGACAGGGAGCGTGGGCCTCTTTTATGATTAATTCCCGAAGGCGGGCGTATTTCTCCGGTGTAAAAACTTCGTTGAATTGCTCTCTCAGTTTGGGAATCATAGCGACATTTGAAAATAAAAGGGTTTATTTTTTAAGCGATGCCGTTTTGGCTCTCCTTTTACGGGCCGCAGATTCGAGGAATCGCGGGATAATTTCTCGTCGGGTAAGAATGACTTTGTCTTCATCATCTACCCGATCGAGGGTTTGACGATATTTTTTCAGGCCGTGTTCTTCAATGATGGCATTTTTGTATTTTTCCACTTTTAATGCTCTTCTGAATCCATTGGGATTGGCTTCGGGATGAAATTGTGTACCAAAGATTTCGTCCGAAAAGCGGATCGCCATCACGGCGCGTTCGAGGGGGATATGAGGTCGTATCTTTTCTTTGCAGACAATTTTCATTCCCCGTTCTTTCATTTTTTCCAATTTGGGTTGCACTACCTGATAGGCACGGGAATCTACTGCATAAAAGGGATTTGGGAGATTAGCCAGCAGAGGGTCGCGTTCTCCTTCTTCTGTTTTTCGGACTTTCAATATGCCGAAAGAATAGGATTTTCTTGGGGTAAGGTCTGCCAGATTCCAATATACATTGGCGACCTGAAAGGAATAACAGATTAAAAACAGATATTTCTTATCGGTATGATTTTGATTATAGTCCCAGATTCCATTTAAAAATTTTTCATAGGGTTTTTCCCAGGCGGCTCCTGATCGATGGGGAGAATCGGGACCGCCGGAAGAAATAAAAATATCGAAATCCCCGATACGGGGAAGTTCATTTTTCACCCGTACATCAAAGGTTTCAATGATTACCAGTTCTTCGGAATATTCCTTAAAGGCTTCGGCAATTTCAATCATGTTGCCAAACCCTTGATTGGTATAACCATTGTTCATATCCAATAGTGCTAATCGTATCATTCACAAATTATTTAAAGCATACAAAGGTACGAAAAGTTGTGCTTTTCGGGTAATGCCATTAGATTCCACGTTCGGTCTCATGAATCATATAATCGACTACCTTTTTAAAATCCTTGGTTTTTTCATAGACTTTTAATTGCCGGTCGGCTCCGGTACCCTGCTGTACGATTTTCCAGGCATATTCAACTTCCTTACGACAGCCCAAGTCGTCAACAACATCATCAATAAATTCCATAAGCTCTCCCAGTAATTTTTTATAGGGAACATTCTTTTCTTTTCCAAAGTCAATCAGTTCTGCTTCAATTCCTTTCTTGGTGGCCCGCCATTTATTTTCGTTTAATAGTAATCGGCGATAGGGGCGATAGGTAATATTACTCCGGTGCATTTTGTGAATTTTGGCTACCAGAGCCTGGGCGATTGCCGCCAGACAAACGGTTTCCTCGATCCGTAAAGGCATATCGCAAATCCGGAATTCGATAGTGGGGTAGAAAGGGTGTACGCGTAAATCCCACCATATTTTTTTGGCATTATCAATGGTTCCGGTTTTAATCATCAGGTTGACGTAAGTATCAAATTCTGCCAAGCTGGCAAAATGGCTGGGGAGTCCGGTTCTTGGGAATTTAACAAAAACCTGACTTCGAAAGCCTTTAAAACCGGTGTTTCGTCCTTTCCAAAAGGGGGAATTGGTGGACAGTGCATAAAGGTGAGGAAGAAAGTAACGCATTACATTCTGAATCCGGATTCCTTCTTCCCGATTGGGGATTCCCACATGAATATGAAGTCCGAAAATTAAATTTCCACGGGCTACATCCCCCATATCTTCTACGATTTTGTCATAACGCACATCCTGCACAATGGTATTTTTAGCCCAGTCGGAAAAAGGATGGGTGCCCCCTCCCGAAACACGGAGATCATTCTTATGGGCAATCTGAACCAGATGTCGGCGCAGGCGGTAGAGTTCATCATTTACCTCGTGGATGTTCTGACATATTTTAGTTTCCAGCTCCACCGTAGATTCATGCATCTCCCGTTTGAGATGTTCCTTGAGCGTGGTTTTACCTCCTTCCATAATTTTTGAAACATGGGAAACTAAATCCCTGGTCTCAACATCAATAATTTGATACTCTTCCTCGATTCCCAATGTGAATTTGTGATCCATGATAATTGTGTTTTTGGCCTGCGCGCAACGGTATATTTTATTTTTTTGAAGCCGAATTTCTAACAAAATCACCCCATTCAATATGGGGCTTTCCCGGTTTGTATGCCATCGCTTTTTCGATGGCAAATTGGGCAGCGTGTTCGACAATCCATTTGTAATTCTCTTCTCCTACCGAGTTTCGATCGGCATCGGGAGCGGGGTTACAGAAATCGATGGCATAGGGAATTCCATCGCGAACGGCAAACTCTGCTGTATTAAAGTCATATCCCAGTGCCGTATTCAATTGAATGGTGTAATCGTGAATCTTTTTTATAAGTTCGTCTTGTTCTTTTCCCGTTGTTTGAGGCTGTGCAGCATAACGCAGGTGATGAGGGTTGCGGGGATCATAAGGCATAATATGCACGTATTTTTTCCCCAGACAATACACCCGATAGTAGTCGTCAAATTGAATTTCTTCCTGAAGCATCATCACTAAATCCCCGGTTTCTTCTAATTTCTTCCACATGTCTTCCGGGTTTTCTACGCGATAAACGCTTCGCCATCCCCCGCCATCATGGGGTTTCATATAGGCCGGAAAACCGATATATTCAAAAATATACTCCCAGTCTAATGGAAATTTTAGATTTCTGAAAGAGGTTTCTCCGGTGTTTTCGGGACGATCGCTTGAAGGGAGTAAGACGGTTTTAGGAACGGGTACACCGATTTTGGTCATCAACGCACTATTAAAGAATTTTTCGTCAGCACTCCACCAAAAGGGATTGTTCACGACATAGGTGCCACTGAGAGCGGCATTTTTAAGATAAGCCCGGTAAAAGGGAACATCTTGTGAAATCCGGTCAATAATCACCGCATAACCGGAATCTGCTCCCTGTTCCAATTTATCGATGCTTACGGCTTCGGCGGTTACATCTCCTTGTCCCAATTCATTGACTTTGTCGATAAACGACCACGGGAAGGTGTCTTCCATTCCAAATAAAATTCCAACTTTCTTTGCCATAGTTTTTTATATATTAATTGGTTTACTCTATTTATTGAATTAGCTTCTCGACAAAATTGGGAAAAACCATACGCCATAAAGGCCAGTCATGTTTGATCCACTTTCTTTCGTCATACCAAAAATGAATCCCTTTTTCGGCCAGAATTCCGGCCATTTCCCGAGTTTGTTCCAGGCAGATATCCCAGTCTGAAGTACTGAGGACGATATGCATGTGTTGGTATTTCCAGCTTTCATCATTCTTTACAAATTCTCGAGGACAATTGAAATAGACGATCTCGTCGGTGTATCCATCCATAAAACTGCGAATACTGAAAGATCCTGAAAGACAGAACAGATGAGAAATTAAATCGGGAAACCGAAAGGCAATGTTGGCTGCATGGTAGCCGCCAAAACTGGCACCGGCAACTGCGATGCGATGGGTTTTGTGTTGCTCCTGAAGATAGGGGATGTATTCCTGGCGAATGCATTGTACCCAGCGTTCATAATTATGGATCCGATCATGGGGAGAGATGCTTTTATCATAGAATGAGTAATTATCAATGGTCTCCATGTTATAGAGCTTAATAAGGCCCCGATCAATTAAACTGTTGACGCTGTCATTCAGATGGAAATCGCGGTTTTGAGTGAATTCTCCTCCCGAAGTAGGGAACATTAGAATCGGATATCCATAATGTCCGGTAATCTCGATTTTCAGGGCGTGTCCCAGGATATGGGAATAGTAGTCGGTATATTCAATTCTCGGCATACTGATGGGTGTTTTTAATAGTGCTTGATTATGAAGTGGGATGATCGGTGGGAGGAAGAACGTTGAGGTATTTTTCAGTAATGAGTTGTGTGGCTTCCCACATACGAGCTATTATTTTTTCTTCTTCCCGCGCTTTATATACAATCCCGATATGGTGGGGTAAGGGTAAAAACCGGTCGATTTCTTTACATTTAAAATCGGCTGTATGTGCTTTTTCTTCTTTAATGAGTGAGATAATTAATCCCGCATAATCCTGTTGAGAAGGTTTTACGGTATAGGATTGTCCTCTTAGAACGGCGTTTTCCAATCGCGCCCACTCCCGCCAGATATCAACACCGGTAGCCGCTTCAATCATATCCGGGATATGGGCACCTCCTACTCGCGAAGCAGTTTCTAAAAAATAAAAGTGCCCTTTTTCTCCCTGGATATATTCGCTGTGTGATACGCCGTTGACCATTCCAAAATGAGAGAGCACGGCCTTGCTTATTTTCTTCAGCTCCCGGGCTTCTTTTACGTTTTGAGCTATGGTTCGCGTCCGAAATACACCTCCCTCATGAGAAACTTCCATCGGTGTTTCCAGATATTTGGAATAGGTTTCAAATACAATTTTTCCTTTGTAAATAATACTATCAACGTGATATACAGCTCCGGATTTAAATCTTTCCAGCAAAAAGAGATGTCGTTCTTCTCCCAAGTTGTCGATGCTTTCCCAAAGTTCGTCACTATTCCTTACCTTTTGAATTCCGCTGGCAGAAGCCTCTGAACGGGGTTTTAAAACCCACGGGCTGGGAATTTTTTCGGTAAACCGATGAACGGCGGCATCGTTAAAAATGGAGGTGAATTCGGGAGCATTGATGCCCGAATCCTGCGCTTGTTGTCGCATGGCCAGTTTATCCCGAAAGTATCGATGGGTTGTTTGCCCCATCCCCGGAATACGAAAAGTTTCTCGAATAAGGGCTGCTTTTTCTACATCATAGTCATCGAGTGCAATTACAGCATCGACAGCTGTGGATTTTAGGAGATGTGCAAAACCCAGTATCAAATGATCCAGATTCCATTTGTTGGGTGCTGTTTCGACCATGTAAAAAACCTCATTGATGGCTTCCCTGGGCCATGGCTTTTCCTTAAGGTTTTCGGAAGTAATGAGGATGATCCGATTCCCCAACTTGTGCATTTCATCGATGAAATGAGCACCCTTATAGTAACAGGATATGCAGACTATGGTTTTCGCTTCCATTTCAATTTTTGTCATCTAATTTTACTTGGATCTTTCAAAAACAGAAAAGATCTTAATGTAATATCAATATTACATAAAATATTACTAAAAAGCGATAAAACCTATCAATAAAAAAATCTCGTAAGGGATTACTGGCTATATAATGAAGGGTTGCTCTAAATTATTTAATTATTCATAATCCATGAAAACCATTGTGTTGAGGGGCTGGTTTATGTTTTCAGATTGGTGTACCCAACAAGTAGGATAAAACGAAGAATAAGTTGTTAATTAATTAACAACAAAAGTTTCGGGGTTAATACTTCAGGTATCAATTTATGCGTATTGTTCCTAAATCGATACCCCGTCTTGCGGGTACCTCTATAGAGGGGAATTGATTCAACTCATCAGAAACACCCCGCCTACGGCACCTCTCTTTAAAAAAGAGGGGAATCAATTCACTGTTTTTTGTAATCTGTTAAAAATCAATATTGTGTGAATGTATTCAAATAAACCGTATTGAATTCGGTACATCAGAATATCTCCGAAATTTCAGTTAACCATGATCAGTTTAATAAAGATTCAAAATAACGCAGTAGAAGCTGCACTCCATATCCTGTCGCTGCTTTTTCTGGGGTGTAATTGACGGTGCCGAAGGCCATAGCCGCCATATCGATGTGAGCCCAGTTGGGGTGGTTTCCTATAAACTGCTGAAGTAGTTTTGCGGCAATAATACAATCTCCTACCGGCTTCATGGAGATGTTTCTATAATCGGCTACATTGCTTTTGAGATCTTCTTCCCAAACTTGCCAAAGCGGTAGGTTCCAAAGTCGCTGATTGGTTGTATCACCGGCCTTAAGTAGTGCTTTCTTTAAGTCTTCATTGTTGCTGAACAAGGCTCCACAGGTTTCGCCGAACATTCGGACCACGCTTCCCGTTAGGGTCGCCATATCAATAAGGACATCGGTTTTATAGTTTTTGGTCATATACGCCAATGCGTCCGATAGGGTTAATCGGCCTTCGGCATCGGTATTTAGAATTTCGATGGTTTTTCCGTTATAGGCGGTGACTACATCACTGGGAATATAGGCTTTGGCCCCGATGGCATTATCGGTAATGGGTAAGATAAGGGTTACATCCATGGGAAGTTGAAGCTCGGCAACGGCAATCAAAGTACCAATCATTGCCGTGGCACCTCCCATATCCGATTTCATATAATGCATGTGGTTAGCCTCTTTTAACGAGACCCCGCCGGTGTCAAAAAGTACACATTTTCCAATGAGGCCAATATGTTGATGTTCATCGGTTTGAGGTGTACGATATTCTAAGATAGTGAAAGCTCCGTCCATCGAGCTTCCTTGATTTACGGCTGCAAAAGCTCCTAACCCTTGTTCCAGTGCCTCTTTCCGATTAAACGCTTTATAGTTCAGGTTGTATTGTTTTGCGGTTTCTTTTAGAAAAGCGGAAAGTTGATCAACCGATTTGTAATTGAACGGTTTATTGAGCCATTCCATTCCGATGAGCTGTCCCTTGCAGAGGGCTTGAAGTCGTTTTCTTGCTGAGGCACTTTCGCGGGGTGAAAATACAGATGATAGAAGCTGAAAACCCGGTTGCCAGAAAGCATGCTGTTTTTTAAATGGATATTGGTAGGTCCCCAGAAATAAGCCTAAAATAAAGGCTTCCTGCTGATCTTGAGATAAAAAATCGGCATGAATTTGGGTGGGTACGGACTGTAGGTTTTTACGATATTGATGAGCCAGCTTATTTCCCGCTTCTTGTAGTTCAAAGTTTTTATAATCTTCATCGATTCCAATTAGATAATAGGTTTGTTGGCCTTTATGAAGTACAAAGAGCTCTCCTTTTTGCCCCGTGAAAAAATATTTTACATTTTCCGGGAATTCCTCCCGGGAAGATTCCCATTGAGCGGGAGTATAAATATTGAAGTGCTGCGTACAAGCGTCTTGGGATTGATTGATTTTTATGCTCATTTCTTTTTAATTTCTATTGATTATAGCATTGCATGAGGTATCGGCCGCCAGTTGGGAAAGACTCAAAAAAAGGAATATGGAAAAAAATTCTCTTTTTGTTTCCCTTTTCAGGTGTTCGTATTTGAAGTATTAATCTCTTGCTCTTCCAGTCGGGGGGCTACTTCTATAGGGTTGTCGATGTTGTCGTAATAGAGCCATTCCATCGCTCTGGGAAACTCTTGTGACCAATAGAATTCTTGATGTTTCCCTTCCGGGTTGATACTGGTTTTGATTTCGAAATCCAGTATTTTTTGATCTTCCCAGGCTTTTAGACTTTTTTCAAATTCAAAGATGCGTTCTACCATTTTTGATCCCTCTTTTTCACCTCCATAAAGATAAACTTTTGTTTTATAGTTCTTCCTGAAATTTATGATAGGGAATTGATTGTTGGGCTCTACCCACAACGAAGGAGAAAAGATAAGGAGTTTGCTATATACCTCGGGATAGAGAAACCCGGCATAGATACTGATTAAACCTCCGAGTGAACTGCCTCCGATCCCGGTCCAGTTGCGTTCTTTCTTGGTTCTGTAATGTGCATCGATATAAGGTTTTAAAGTATCGGTAATAAAACGAATATAGCGTTTTCCCTCCGAGTTTCGGGAGATCTCTTCGGCTTCTTTGCGTTCCCTTTCCTTTGTGATTTCCCCTTTTGCGTTATCCACCACATATTCTGCTGCTCTTGAGGAATCGCCATGTTCGATGGCGACAATAACCACATCCCCACGTCCGTACTCGGCCAGGATCGAGAGTTTTTTGTCGATTTCCCAATTTCCAAATTCTGAGCCTTCATTAAACAGATTTTGAGCATCCTGCAAATATAGTACCGGATAAGTGTTTTTTGTTTTGTAGTAATTATAGGGGAGCAGAATCCATATTTTACGATATCGATCTAATTGAGGGATATAAAACTGCTCGGATACCACTTCCACTTTGGGAAAGAATTTTTGTTTAAAAGGCCCCCAGTCTATGCGCCACCGTTCAACAACATCAGACACCGATTTTTGAGATTTTTCGACTCTTCGATTTACCGTAATATTTCCATATCGATCTAACTCTACATGGGCCCAACCTCCCCGGGTATATTTATATTCGATGATTTCGGGAAGATCCTCGTCAGGGATGGTGATTTTATATTTTTTCCCGTTTTTTTGGAGTTGGTAGTTTTTGTCATGGGGATCCCATTTATTAAAATTTCCGGTTAAAAAGACGGCCCGGGTATCCTCTTGATCGGCTTGCAGGTAAAACTTCATGAATGGACACTACTTTCTTGTTTTGAAACCTGTAAAATTAGGCAAATTTTAGAAACTCTTAGGGCTTTTCAAGTGTGAAAAGTGATGGCTTTTCTCGCCCGGGAGTAGGCCAATCACGTAATAAGGTTCTAAAAAACGGGCTAATATCACTTACGAGGTTTTGAAACTTCAAGGTTTTTTATTGAGGTCATTTAAACTTTCAAAAATGGGCTGCAAAATGACCTTATTGCCCCAGACTTGGCCGCAGCAAGCGGGTTTAGTCTTTTTTTCGAGCGTAGCTATGGCTATGCTCTACAAAAAAGCCGTCATCCGGAACAATACTCTCTATTTTTCGCTTCGATCCCGAAAGTCTAAACCACCTCATTGTAAAATTCTTAAAACAATTTAAATGATCGTATTCATTTTTTCATCATAAAACCATCCCCTTTATTCCCTATAAAACCTTGAAGATACTATGGTTTTCCATAATCCTCGGGTTCGCCTGATTAGCTTAGTCGCCACTTGGAAGCAAGAGAGTCACCTATTACCATATTCTGAATAGCGGTTTTGAGTGAGGGCGAAAATACTTTCTTGACCCAAATATCAAGTGCTTGCGTCGTTATAATCTATTGATAATATTTGTTGTAAGGGTGTCGTATCTACTTGCTAAAGTTCAGTTATTTATCTTCGATTTTCTTTAATTTTCAGGTTATATTTGACCTTTTTGTATTTCACCAATATTGATTATTGATGATGATTCGTAGCTTTCTTTTTTTCCTATGTTGTACTGGTTTTGTACTTCTTGCGTACTCCCAAGATACCATTGGAATAACTCATTCCGGGCAGAAAACGGGGCAGCCTCCGTTTCCCGTGGATAACTATACGGAACTTCCGAACCCGATCCCCGTAGATACTGCATTATGGAAAGGGGAAAAAAGCCTACAGGTCTCCTGGGGAAGTATCGATGATCGCTATAAAAAAGAGGAGCCGGTATCATTGAATAAGAAAATAATTGCCTTAAAAGGGTGGCGGGGAGAGCAGGTCGCGGCACAATGGATACTTTCTAATTATCGGCCTTCTGTAGCATTGAGCTATAAGATTGGAGATCTTATTAAAAATGATGATCCGGGCCAAAAGATAAAAAGCAAAGATATATTCTCGGGTTTTGTACGCTATGTTTTGACGGACGAACTTAATAAAGACAAAAAAGGGGCTTGTGGATACCGAGACAACGCCGATTATGATTCACTTCTGGTAGCCGATCCTATCGATCATTTAGCAACGTCTCTAACCGTAGAACAATACGATTCCCGAGCGGTGTGGATGCGTGTAGGAATACCGTCTTCTGCGTTGCCGGGAGATTATACCGGAAGGGTTGAGGTGCTTGCCGACGGGAAAAAGGTCGATGAATTAAAAGTCAAACTCCATGTCAATAAATGGGTTTTACCGGCACCATCAGATTGGTCTTTTCACCTCGATTTATGGCAAAATCCATTTGCCGTAGCCCGGTACTACGGGGTTAGACCTTGGAGCGAAGAACATTTTGAAAAACTTCGTCAAGACTTGCGGCATTATGCAGAAGCGGGGGGAAAGGTGATTACGGCATCTATAACTCATCGACCATGGGACGGGCAAACCTATGATGATTTTGAAACGATGATTACTTGGATGAAACGGGCCGATGGAAGTTGGTATTATGATTATACGATTTTCGATCGTTGGGTACAGTTTATGATGGATTTGGGGGTTGATAAGCAAATTAATCTGTACTCGATGATTCCTTGGAAACTGTCCTTTCAATACTATGACCAGGCCACCAATCAGCTTCGTTTTCTGGAGGCCGAACCCGGAGAAGAGGAGTATGGAGAGTTTTGGGGAAATATGCTCTCGGCTTTGGCTGCTCATTTGAAAGAAAAAGGATGGTTTGAAAAAACTTATATTGCAATGGATGAACGGTCTATGGAGGCCATGAAGGAGACCTTAAAGGTGATTCATCAAGCTGATCCGGGGTTTAACGTGGCACTGGCCGGAGATTTACACCGAGAGATTGTCAATGAAATTGATGACTATTGCTTGACTTTGGGGCAAGATTTTTCAGCCGAGGAGCTGCAGAGAAGAAAGAAAGAAGGCAAATTTTCAACGTTTTATACCAGTTGCGCCCATCCTTACCCCAATTCCTTTACGTTTAGTCCACCGGCAGAGAGTGAGTGGATTGGTTGGCATGCTGCTGCTTTAGGACTCGATGGTTTTTTACGCTGGGCCTATAATAGTTGGGTTTTAGAACCATTGTTAGACAGTCGATTTACAACTTGGGCCGCGGGAGATACGTATTTTGTTTATCCCGGCGGGCGAACCTCTATTCGTTTTGAACGATTGGTAGCCGGAATTCAACAATATGAAAAAATCAGAATTATAAAATCAGAATTAAAGGAGCAAGGAGATGAGGAAGGATTACAAAAATTAGCGGGTATTCTAAAGGGTTTTGAAAAATTGAATCCTCAAGAGCAATCTGCGGCGAGCCGGATTAAAGAGGCACGTAAAAGTTTAGAACCATTCTTCGAAGGTTGATTCTCCCGATTTGCCGCAAAAAATCATCCTATTTTAAATCCTCTTGTTTTTTATTTTTGGAATTGATTACTTCATATTTTGCCTAAGAATAAATAGATGACCAAGTTTTGAGTCGGAGGAAGGTGTCATGTCGATTTTTGAGGTACGAGATCCCGAAAGCTTTCGGGAGTATCGAGACCTCTTTATATGGTTAAAACCCTCGATATGTTTTTTATATCACGCTGCGTTTCGCTATAAAAAATTGAATAGACAACATTCCGTTGGGTTTTAGCTTTAGGTACTAATCAGCAACCCTATTTTTGGCTACACCGATATGGGATTTATCCTCGGGGGAAATCGGATCCGAAGAGAGGGATTCCTGCCATCTTCTTATTTCAAATAGAACCGATTATGCTACGGTTTACTCTTCCCGGTAATCGGGTTTTTTTGGGTAGGAATAAATGGATATTTATAGAAAATTAAATTGATCTTCAAACCTCTTCCCGAAAATGGGAAGAGGCTTTTCCTCCTCTTTAGAGGCATTTAGAATTCCAATAATCGAAAAAATCAACACGACCAACCCTACGAAACCTCCCAAGAAACTCAATGAGGCAGAAAGTGTGACAAGAATATAACTGATGAAGTTGAGCACAAAAGCCACTACAAAGAGCCCTAAACCCTGTCTGAGATGATATCTTCTTAAGGAGTCGGTTTCTTCCCTTTTTACAAAAAATGCGATAAGCCATCCGATGAGGGTGACATAGGCTAACATGGCCAGTATTTTATTGTTCACAATGGTTGTTTTTAATAGATTTATAAAATAGATTTCCTCTCCCGTATTCTTTTAAAGACCCGGAAGAAAGCTCTTTAGATCACAAATAAATCCATGAATTCATTGACATTCATCCGGATGAGGTTGTCGTAATTCAAAGTTTCTGCTGCAATTAGTTTCTGCTGCTTTTTAGGAAAAATACGATTCAGATTGGTTTTAAATTTTTCCGTTAATAGCGGGAAACTCTCTTCGCGACGGCGTTTATGACCGATTGGGTATTCTACTGCTATTTCGTCTAAAATGGTGCCGTCTTGAAGTTCAATTGTCAGTCCGTTAGCAATGGAACGCTTTTCGGGGTCATGATAGTCTTTGGTAAATTGGGGATCTTCTATGGTTTCCATCTTTTCACGCAAAGCATCTATTCGGGGGTCTGACGCCACATCATTTTCATAATCGGCAGCGGTAAGTCGCCCGAATAGCAATGGAATGGCAATCATATATTGTAAGCAATGATCACGATCTGCCGGATTGTTGAGCGGACCCGTTTTATCGATGATTCGAATCGCAGCTTCGTGGGTTCTTATCGTTACTTTCTTGATGTCTTCAGCTGTTTTTCCCTGCTCCTTGAGCAATCCGTGAACGATCATGGCGGCTTCTGCAGCTGTTTGTGCATGGAATTCGGCAGGGAAGGAAACCTTAAACAGTACATTTTCCATCACATAACTACCGTATGGCATCTGGAATTTGAATTCTTTTCCTTCAAATAAAACATCGTAAAACCCCCAATTAGCAGCTGTTAAGGCAGAGGGATATCCCATTTCTCCTGTTTTGGCGATTAAAGCCAGTCGAACAGCTCTTGCCGTGGCGTCTCCGGCGGCCCATGATTTTCGGCTTCCTGCATTGGGAGCATGTCGATAGGTGCGCAGAGACTGTCCATCGACAAAAGCCAGCGTCAAGGCATTGATAATTTCTTCTCGGTCTAATCCCAGCATCTCGGCGACCACCGCTGTAGATGCGATTTTAACTAAGATTACATGATCTAATCCTACAGCGTTGAAAGAGTTTTCAAGAGCCAGTCCGCCCTGTATTTCGAGGGCTTTAATCAACGCTTCCAAAACTTTTTTTATTTTTAACGGGGTTTTTCCTTCTGCAATTTGGTTGCGGGAGAGCCAGTCGGCTACAGCGAGGATAGCTCCCAAATTATCTGAGGGATGTCCCCATTCGGCTGCCAGAAAGGTATCGTTGAAATCCAGCCAGCGGTTCATACAACCAATATTGAAAGCGGCTTGAACGGGATCAAGTTGAAATGGTGTTCCCGGAACCCGGGCTCCATGAGGTACAAGGGTGCCTTTTACTACGGGTCCCATCAATTTCATACAAGCGGGATAGGTGAGTGCCTCTAAGCCGCAGCCTATTGCATCCAGCAGGTCGTAATGTGCTGTTTTCCACGCTAAATCGCTTTGAATCTCGTAGTGAAGAACGTAATCGGCAATATCCTGAATAACGCGATCCGGTTGAGGTCTTTCTGCTGATTTATTGGGGGTCATATTAAAGTTGGTTTTTTAGTTGTTATAGAATTTATTTTCGCTTATTTAAGGGGACGAATTCCCGGTTTTTGGGGCCGATGTAGTGGGCACTTGGGCGTATGATCTTTCCATCCTGTCGTTGCTCAATGACATGGGCACACCATCCGGTAGCGCGGGCGATTACAAACAAGGGGGTAAACATTAACGTCGGGACTCCCATACGGTGATAGGATACGGCGGAGAACCAATCGAGATTAGGAAACATTTTTTTCTCTTTCCACAGTACGGCTTCAATCCGTTCGGCAACATCATAAAGCAACCTGTTCTCTGCTTCTTCAGATAAGTTCTTCGCTACTTTTTTGATGACGGCATTACGGGGGTCAGAAACAGTATATACGGGGTGCCCGAATCCGATGATAATCTCTTTTTTTGCTATTCGTTCCCGGATATCTTTTTCGGCCTCATCCGGCGAAGCGTATCGGCTCTGAATGGTAAAGGCGACTTCGTTGGCACCGCCGTGTTTGGGGCCTCGCAAGGCACCAATAGCTCCGGTGATCGAGGAATAGAGATCGGCTCCTGTTCCGGCAATTACACGGCTTGTAAATGTAGAGGCATTGAATTCGTGCTCGGCATAGAGATTTAAAGAGGTATTCATGGCTTTTACCCATGAATATTCCGGTTTTTTCCCGTGTAGAAGATGTAAAAAATGCCCACCAATGGAAGCATCATCTGTTTCCACTTCGATTTCTCTTCCATTATGAGAATAATGATACCAGTAAAGGAGGGCAGAAGCAAAGGAGGCGATAAGCTTGTCTGCGATATCTTTGGCACCGGCGATGCTGTGGTCGGCTTCTTCGGGAAAGAGCGTGCCCAAAATAGAAGTGCTTGTGCGAAGTACATCCATGGGATGAGCTGCTCCCGGGATTTGTTTTAATACCTCCTTTAAAGGTTGGGGCAGTCCTCGGTATGATTGTAGTTTGGTTTTATAATTGGCCAGTTGTGATGCAGTAGGTAGTTTTCCGTAGATCAGGAGGTGAGCGACCTCTTCAAATTCGGCCTTTTCAGCCAGATCCAAGATGTCGTACCCCCGGTAGTGCAAATCATTTCCACTTTTTCCAACGGTTGCTAAAGCCGTATTTCCAGCTGTTACTCCCGAGAGAGCCACACTTTTTTTAGGTTTGAATTTCTTCTCGTCTGTCATTATTTTTGGGTTTTGAAGAGGTTGTCTAATTTCTTTTCATAATCGTAGTAACCGATGCTTTCATAGAGCTCATCACGGGTCTGCATCGTTTCCAGCACATTTTTTTGAGTGCCGTCTTGACGAATGTGTTCATATACATTTTTGGCGGCCCGATTAGCAGCTCGAAAAGCAGAAAGGGGATAGAGGATTAGCTCGACTCCTGCCTTTTTTAACTCTTTTACGGTGTACATATCGATTTTTCCGAATTCGGTGATGTTGGCCAGAACCGGGATACCTGTTGCATCCACAAATTTTTGGTAGTATTTTAAATCGGGTACAGCTTCTGCAAAGATAAAATCGGCTCCGGCTTTTTGATAGGCTTTGGCGCGGTCGATAGCCCCGTCGAAGCCTTCGTTGGCAAAGGCATCGGTGCGGGCACCGATCACAAAGTTTTCATCAGTACGAGCATCTACGGCAGCTTTTATGCGATCGACCATTTCATCTTTCCTGACGAGCTCTTTGTTTGGACGGTGACCACAGCGTTTAGTACCGACCTGATCTTCTATATGAAGTGCAGCGGCCCCATTTCGGATGAGTTCTTTGACCGTTCTTGCAATGTTAAACGCTGATGGTCCAAATCCTGTATCGACATCGACTAACAGCGGTAAGTTTGTCACGTTGGTAATTCTGCGGATATCAATAAGGACGTCTTCCAGCGTCGTGATTCCCAAATCCGGAATTCCGAGTGATCCAGCTGCAACACCGCCTCCTGATAAATAAATAGCATTAAACCCGGCCTGTTCGGCTAATAAAGCGTGATTGGCCGTAGTGGCCCCGACAATTTGAAGAGGTTTTTCATTTTTAAGAGCCTTGCGGAATCGAAGACCCGGGGAAGGGTGTTGATATGTTGTCATATGCTGTTCTATTCAAATTTATGGTAATTGACTTCTTGGTAAAGTAACGCTTAATATACTATCTATTTTGGGGATACGGGCCGGTCTTTAGATTTTTTTAAAGTTCCGAAGTTGATCAGGATAACGAATATCCAATAACCAATATCGAATATCGGATAACGAATATCCAATATCGAAGTTGCTAATTTTAAAATTCAAATTTCAAATCTCTGACTTGTTTAATTCATGATTCAAGATAAGAGCACTAATTCTTGATTTTATGATGCGAAAAATAAGATAACAAAAGTTTCGGAGTTAATACTTCAAGTATCAATTTATGCTTATGGTTCCAAAATCGACACCCCGCCCTGCGGGCACCCCTCTACCAGAGGGGAATTAGGC
>CAZBXQ010000041.1:25364-29782 GCA_964495935.1 uncultured Flavobacteriaceae bacterium | reverse complement strand
AACCTTGGTTGCAAAAACGAATAATTAACGGTTGTTAAAAGTATAGCTCTATAAAAGTAAATAATCTTTCCATAAGCAATTCCAAATATAAGAATGTGATGTCATCGACAAATGCTAACGAAAGATCTTCTCGGTTAGGAGCGAAACTATTCGACTACGGAAAAGTAACTCTTGATTATAAAAAAGGACGTTTTTATTTTAAACCGTATAAGAATGCAATAAAGGATAAACTCTCTCAAAAACCATTGGCCATGGAACCCACAATTGAAAATAATGAAGTGGTTGTGGGATTGATTTGGGATAAAAATCTTAAAAGCAAGATAAATGTCGGCGATGAGATTTTAAAAATTGGAGATATCGACTTTCAATCTATGAGTTTTTGCGAAATGGTATTGCAACCAAAGAAATACAAATCCGAAAACTATATTGATGTCAAATTAAAGGATGTGAAAACCGGAAAGATTAAAGAAATAAAAATATCACGAATAAAATAAAGCTTCTAATGTGGGTATCGTCGTTGTGTTTGTGATTCCAACAGTATTTATTACCGGATTGCCACAGATGGGGTTGAAATAATGACTATAATTGGGAATCAGGATTTTGTTTAAACTTGATGAATAGGGTATGTGTAAGTTCTAAAAACCCCTCTTCACATAAATATTGAAAATAAATCTTATTTTCTTTTTTTAATGGCTCAAAATCAACGAATGTATTCCGGTACTTGTAAACCTTTATAAATAAAGGAAAGTGAGGTTCTACATTGGGAAAATAACCCATGATAAACTTTCTATTCCCCATTTTTAGGACTGAATTTAAGCCATCCTATTCTCCGTATTTAAACAGTTGCTTATAAGGCTTTATTTTTTGTTAAATAAAAGATTAAAATATACCTCTCGTATATTAATATATTTCCTATTTTTAATCAAAAATTAACAATAAGTATTTATGAAAGTAGAGCAAAACAGAAAAGTGGTTTACCATTTATTATGGATGGGCATACTTATTTTCTTTGGAGAGATCGGCTCGGTTTATAGTCAAACACGAACCATCACCGGAAAAGTGACCGATGGAACCCAACCGCTTCCGGGAGTAACGATCACGGTGGTGGGAACTTCCGTAGGAACTATTTCGGATTTTGACGGGAATTATGAGGTTACTGCAGAAACGGGGGCAGTTATTGAATATAGTTACATCGGGTTTACAACGGCCACCCGTACGGTGGGGACAGAGGATGTTATAAATGTGAAGTTGACCGAGGATGCACAATCCTTAGGAGAGGTTGTACTGGTGGGTAGCAGAGGACAACCTCGAACGGCGTTGGAAAGTCCGGTGCCGGTTGATGTGATTGACGTGAAACAGATCAGTGATCTGACCGGACAAATATCCGTTAACCAACTTTTACAATTGGCGGGCCCCTCTTTTAATGCGAATAATCAGTCCGGATCGGATCAATCAGATGCCGTAAATGCAGCCACTTTAAGAGGATTGGGGCCGGATCAAACATTGGTTTTGCTTAATGGAAAACGGTATCACCAGTCTTCTTTAATCTTCTTGTTTGGAACAAGAGGCAGGGGAAACACGGGAACGGATATGAATTCCATTCCTGTAGGAGCCATTAAACGGATTGAAGTTCTACGGGATGGTGCGGCAGCACAGTACGGAAGCGATGCCATTGCAGGGGTCATCAACATCGTTTTAAACGATCGAGACCACGGTTTTGAAGGCGATGTGTTCTACGGTGCTAATCTCTATAGCGACCCCGGGGATAATGATGTAATTGCTAAGAAAAAAATGGATGGAAACACCTTCAATTTTAGTGGAAATTGGGGAACCAAAATCGGAAAAAAGGGAGGTTTTGGAAATTTTACCTTAGAGTATGTTAACAAACAACATTATTTTAGAATCCCAAATATGGATAAGTATCCGGTATATAGACGGCAATTTGGAGGACCAAAATCTGACAATTTCTATTATTTTGGAAACATTGAAATCCCTTTATCCGACAATCTGACTTTTTATTCACAACATGGATATTCCTTTAGAGATACCAAATCCTTTGCTTGGTCAAGATCTGCGGGAGCAGATAATAATATAGATGAAGTTTATCCCAATGGATATGACCCCATTATAGATAGTAAGGTGGATGACGTTACTTTTGATAACGGTATTAAATTGGATGTGGCCGGCTGGGAGGTAGATGTGTACAATGCTTTTGGGTACAATCGATTTAAAGTGGACGTGGACAATACCATAAATGCAACATTGGGCGTAGGTTCTCCAACTGAGTTTTATGCCGGCGGTCATTCGCTGGCACAAAATACGACCGGGTTTAGTGCTACAAAAGGGTTTGATAGTGTGCTAAAGGGTTTGAATATTGCTTTTGGATCTGAATTTAGGTGGGAGGGATATAAATTAATGAAAGGAGAAGAGGGCTCTTTTGCGTTGTATGATATAAATGGAAATGTGGTCGATGAAAATACTCCTTCTTCCTTATTGGTCACCAATCCTCTTACCGGGAATATCCGCCCGAGCGGGTCGCAAGGCTTTTCGGGATTTAACCGCTCGGTCAGTAAACACCGAACCAATACCTCTGCTTTTATCGATACAGAATTAGACGTTACCGATGATTGGATGATTAGCGGTGCGCTGCGTTATGAACATTATAGTGATTTTGGAAACGTCTTAGCCGGTAAGTTTTCTACGCGGTATTCCATCACTCCTGTTCTTTCACTCAGGGGATCTGTTTCCAACGGCTTTCGAGCACCTTCACTGGCTCAAAGATTTTTTCAATTGCAATTTATTGATATTGATCAGGGAGATTTGATTTCCGTATTGTTGTCTCCAAACGGGGGCGATTTAGCCAATGCGGTGGGGATTCCGGATCTAAAGGAAGAAAAATCCGTCAATGCAAGCGCAGGATTTACCGTTTCTACAAGAAAATTTAAAGCTACTGTGGATGGTTATTTTGTGGATATTAAAGATCGAATTGTACTGACCGGGCAATTTGATCGGTCCATTTTATTGGATGCAACAGGGGGTGCTGGAGTGCCGGTTGATCTGGAGCAAGCTCAATTCTTTGCCAATTCCATTGACACGCGTTCCTATGGCTTGGATGTGATCTTGACCTACAACACCGATATAGGGGAGGGGAATCTTGCCGCAACCTTAGCAGGAAACTATAATCATATGAAGATTTTGAATGTCAATGCATCCCCTGAATTGGCCGGCTTTGAAGATATTTATGTCAGCGATCAAGAACGCTCTTTTATTTTGGCTTCTGCTCCCAAAACGAAATACAATTTAAATCTCAATTATCAATTAGATCGGTTTAGTACCAACCTGCAAATGACCCGATTTGGCGAATTGAGATTACATAATTCTGCCGGAGACCAGGTCTATACTCCGAGAATTACGACCGACCTGTCATTTGGCTATGAATTCACCAAAAATATCACCTTGTATCTGGGGGGTACGAATATCTTTAATCGCTATCCCACCCTTCAAAAAGAGTCTTTGCTTGAGGGTGGAATGGAAGGGGGAGGAATCTTTAGTGCCGTTCAAATGGGATATGAGGGGCGTCAAGCTTTTGCCAGAATAGCCGTCAAATTATAAGTTGAATATTTGGTCTTGGTAACGATTCCCGCTTATGAATCAACGGGAATCGTCATTTAATGCCGGAAATACATATACTTTTTCGTCAAAGTAATATCTCGGTCTTGAATCTGTATTATTCATCTCCCGATGGAATACGGGAGGAGAGCCACTTGTGGCCGAGGTATTTATTCCCCTCTTTCTAAGAGGGGTGGTCGAAGACCGGGGTGTTGACCCCGTCTTGACTTCGGCATCGGGACGCCTTAACCCCGAATATTCATAAAAGCTCATAACTTGAATACGTTCAGTTATTTAAGTCAAAGGCGAAATCCCAAATTTGGACCACCAAACGGTCTGGATTAACCGAAGCATTTGATATGGTTACCTGCTTTTTAACCGATGCATTCCTATTTGTTTTTGAATAAGGCAGATTAATCGATTCTAAAACGTACAGACCAGCACATAAATATCTGTTGCCCCGGCTTCAGCCGGGGGATATGGATAGTTTCAAGACCGACGGCTTGAGCCGCATGACTTTAGTATTTCTTATACGCCATTGGGGAATTTATGACTTATAGGGTTTCTGTGATGTCACCTCTATGAGGTTCTTTCCCTACCTCCATTATCCTTTTACAATCCTGTTATTCGCTATACGGATTTTGAGATAGGAATCAAAACCTGGTTTGGAAATTTAGGAACACCCTCTTTAGAATGGTGTATGGGTAACGATCAAAAACCATATGATGATGTGAGAAGTTACGCTTTAAATCATCGTGAAAAGTACCACCCCACCCGGCGGGTACTTTTGCCTTGTTTATCGCCTACAC
>CAZBXQ010000041.1:0-25264 GCA_964495935.1 uncultured Flavobacteriaceae bacterium | reverse complement strand
CGTGAAAAGTACCACCCCACCCGGCGGGTACTTTTGCCTTGTTTATCGCCTACACTCCCGCCGCGCCCCCCTGACTCCTTTATCGCCTACACCCCGCCCTATGGGCACCCCTCTTCCCCGGAAGAGGGGAATGATTCCTCTTTTTCTACATCCATAGTTATCCGTGATCATAAATGTATAAAACAAATTTTGTGTTATTTATCCACGTACGGATTTCTACAGGTTTCGACCCCCTCGAATCTCCTCAAAAATGAAATTTATGAATTAAGTAGGTGGTACAGGTTAAAAAGAAAAAAGGAGGTTATTCCAAGGCATAAACCCGCTCTCCGTTGCTAAATGTCATCAGCACTTTGCTGTGCAGAATATCCGATTTTGAAGCTGTCATTAAATCGGTATCCATTACGACGATATCGGCATCTTTTCCGGGGATTAGGCTTCCTCGCTCGTTCTCCTCAAAACCGGCACGGGCCGCCCAAATCGTTATCCCGCGTAGGGCTTCTTCTCGAGTCAGTGCATCCTTCATTTGAAATCCATCTTTGGGTTCGCCATTGGCATTTTGACGAAATACGGCTTCAAAAAAAGTATGGAGGGGGGAAATATCCACAAAGGGAAAATCGGTCCCCAAGGGTAACCAGTTGTTCTGCTCTAACAAAGTTTTGTTGGCATAGGCAAATTTTAAACGCTCCTCGCCCAATCTTTTCGGTGCCATATCGAGGTCAGAAATGGCATGTGTAGGCTGCACAGAAGGCACTATATTATAGTCCCCAAAATAATGGAAATCGTTTTTGTTGATGACCTGGGCATGTTCGATGCGCCAACGTTCGTCATTTTTCCCTTTTAAAAGCTTGGCATAGGTTTTCAGTACCATTCTATTGGCCGAATCCCCAATGGCATGAGTGGCCAATTGCATTTTATGTTGAAGGATACGGGTCGCCACAGAATCCAATTTCTGAGGAGTGGTTCGCAAAAATCCGGACCAGTTCGGCTGATCGGAATAGGGCTCCAATAAACAGGCCCCACGACTCCCTAAGGCTCCGTCTGCGTAGGCCTTAAATCCGCGTACCTGTAGATACGGGGTTTTGATTTTACCTTTATCAAAAAGCCATTTAAGATTGTCTTCCGTAGCCATAAGTAAAGCATACACCTTCATCTTTAGCTTTCCGGCTTGTTGGAGGCTGTCGATAAGTTCTACACTCGGATAGGAAATACTCAGATTATGGACCGAAGTTAAACCTGCCGCAAAACCATTTTCTTGAGCCTTCATTAAAGCATCAACTTGAACTTTCCGGGAGGGCTCAGGTTGTTTATTTTGGACCAATTGCATAGCATTATCAAGCAGAATCCCCGTCAATTCTCCATTTTTCAGTTCGACCGTTCCCCCGTCGATTCGGGTGTTTTTTGTGACTCCACCTGCCTCTAAGGCTTTTTGATTGGCGATTAACGCATGGCTGTCTATTCGGGTTAAAACAACCGGACGATCCGGAAAAAGCTCGTTTAACCTACTATTTTCGGGAAACTTGTTTTGCGGCCATTCGGACTGATCCCAGCCCATCCCGATTAACCAGCCGTCCGGATGTGTTTTTGAGAACTGTATAAGTCGATCGACCACCTCTTCCCAGCTTTTAGCCCCTGTTAAATCTACTTGATTTAAAATCAGACTGTAACGAACGAAATGTGTATGGGCATCAATAAATCCGGGATAGACAAATTTTCCGTCTATATCCACACTTTTTGTAGGATTATAGGCCTGTTCCAAATGGGCCGTTGTACCTACAGCAACAATTTTTCCGTCTTTTATGGCAACAGCTTCCGCTTTGGTAAAGAGGCTATCCACGGTGTAAACTGTAGCGTTTTTCAATACCATATCGACATCCTGCTTCGGAGGGCTGCAATGCATCAAAAAAAGACAGAACCCGAAATAAATTATATTTTTCATTTCCCTGTATTTTCTCAAAACTATAAAATAAACGGATACGATATCCTGTCCCCATTGGGTTTTAAACTCAATTTTTTGGGACAACTCGACAACTTGCAGTTGAGCATTGAATTCAAGTCTTCCTAAAGTTGCATTTTTCTGTTTTTGTTTCCTCTTTTATATCGTTATTTAAGGCTTCTATTTTTTATAATCTATAAGAAATCCGATTTTGAGTGATCCTGATAAACCCTTAATTTCCATGAAAGCAACAAAAATGGGAAAAATCCCCCGAATCGAAGCTGTAGATGCGCTTCGAGGCTTTGCAGTTATTGCTATCTTACTTGTTCATAGCGTAGAACATTTTATTTTTCCCGTTTATCCCGATCCGGAATCGCTCCCCAATTGGCTAAATATTTTAGACAGAGGCGTTTTCTCGATAGTATTTTCGCTTTTTGCAGGGAAGTCATACTCGATTTTTGCTCTCCTGTTTGGGTTGACTTTTTATATACAGTACACCAACCAGCAATACAAGGGAAAAGATTTTGGCTACCGATTTTTGTGGCGACTTTTGTTGTTGGCTGGATTTGCCACCTTGAATGCGGCTTTTTTTCCGGCGGGTGATGTCTTGTTGTTGTTTGTATTTGTAGGCATCCTGTTTTTTGTTGTTCGAAAATGTAGTGATAAGGTTGTGTTGGCCTTATCTATCCTGTTTTTGTTGCAGCCTGTCGAGTGGTATCATTGTATAGCAAGTTCATTAACTTCAGGTTATCGTTTGCCGGATTTAGGAGTGGGATCCATGTATGAGGAAATGGCTGAAAACACCTTAAATGGTAGTTATGTTGATTTCTTTAAAAAGAATATCACTTTAGGGCAAAAGGCCAGTTTATTCTGGGCCATTGAGGCCGGAAGATATTCTCAGACTGCGGGGCTATTCCTGCTGGGGTTGATAATGGGCCGAAAGCAATTTTTTATTTCTTCAAAGGAGAATATTCAAAGATGGATAAAAGTATTAATCGCAGGTGCTATCCTTTTTGGTATTTTATATCCCTTAAAAGTAGAGCTGGTCGATACTATGCAGCAATCGGTTGTGAAGCAAACGGCCGGTGTCGTCTTTGATATGTGGCAAAAGTTTGCTTTTACAATGGTATTGGTTTCTTCTTTTCTATTGCTGTATCAACAGTCTTTTTTTCGAAAACTTACTTTTAATCTGAAGTTCTATGGCAAAATGAGCCTGACTAATTATGTTTCGCAATCTCTGTTGGGAGCTTTGATCTTTTTCCCCATCGGACTTTATCTGGCTCCTTATTGCGGTTATACGATGAGTCTGTTGATTGGGATAGGTCTGGTCATAATTCAAATTGCATTTTGCAGATGGTGGTTGAATAATCATAAATACGGTCCCTTGGAGTACATCTGGCATAAATTGACTTGGATAAGGTTTAAGTAATCGTGCTACAGGAGCACTTGGTGTTTTTTGATTTTTTACTTAATTTAAAGCAGATTTGAATTAAAAACAGCTATTATGGCCATTATTAAGACCCTCAAAGGAAAGACACCACTGCTTGATAAAGCTTGTTTTCTTGCTGATAATGCGGTGATTATAGGCGATGTGAAGATAGGGAAGAAGTGCTCCATTTGGTTTGGAGCCGTGTTACGTGGGGATGTGAACAAGATTCGGTTGGGAGATCAGGTGAATGTTCAGGATAATGTGACGATTCACTGTACCTATCAGAAATCGGAAACGATCATCGGCAATAATGTGACGATTGGCCATAATGCAATCGTTCACGGTTGTACGATAGCAGACAATGTGTTGGTCGGGATGGGAGCCATCGTGATGGATCATTGTGTGATCGGCGAAAACAGCATTATCGCTGCCGGTGCCGTTTTGCCCGCCAATACGGTGGTGGAACCGGGCACGATCTACGCTGGTATTCCCGCCCGGCAGTTGAAGACGGTGAGTTCGGAATTGGTGGCTGAAGAAATTGAACGAATCGCCAATAATTATACGCTTTATGCTTCTTGGTATAAATAGAATTGGAAGCGGCCGTTTTTACTACTTTGACGAAGGCAATAGGTGAGGCTCGTTTAAACCTTATGGCATTTTACTTTGGAAGAGGTTTAGCCTTAGTGACCACTTTCTTTTTTGGGATATATTTAGAAACCATTCCGGTAATAAACTTCCAAAAGAATCGACCCTGTCCCAGAAGGGCTCCGATAATAATCAGCATGACCATCCACACGGGTAGAATCAAGATAAAACGTAGTGGAATGAGGAGAAAGGCCGGGATGATTTCGGTGGTCAGCCCCAACCAGTCGAAGACGGGTTTGGCGATCCAGGCGGTTAGAGAGCCATTGATGGCAAAAACCGAAAAGATTATGGTAAATTGGGTATTAGATTCGATTCCCCATTTTCGTTTTAGGCCGGTAAACATGATTTGATGCTGGTTTTAACGGGCTAAGATAGGCAAATTTAAGGGATTCTCATATATTTTTATTGGGCGGCAGGGCAGGACCTACAAAGGGGGAATGATTTCAACTTTTAGGATTGAAGCAAAACCTGTCAATTAGTGAAGCCTTCTATTCTCCTTCAAACGATTTAAATACCCTCTTGGTTTTCTGCTATAAAACCATCAACAAAAGTTCTTTTTTAAAAAGATCATCAAATATATTTGTTTAATTACTAAATTATCGTAGATTTACGAAAAATTAATAATGTAATGAAACGATTAACGGCACAAGAGGAGGAGGCCATGTTGGTAATCTGGGAATTGGGTGATAGTTTTATAAAAGAGGTATTGGATAACCTCGATACAGAACTTCCCTATACGACGTTGGCTTCGACCATAAAAAAACTGGAAGAAAAAGGCTATGTAAAAGCCGAAAAACTGGGAAATGCCAAACGTTATTCCCCGATCATTAGCGAGAAGACCTATAAACGAAAGTTTATGAAGGGGTTTGTAAGTGATTATTTCAGGAATTCCTATAAAGAAATGGTCAACTTTTTTATAGCGGAAGAGGATTTGTCAAAAGACGAACTGAAGGAAATTATTGAGATGATAGAACAGCGTAAGGATCACTGAAATGCAGAACCTGTTTCTTTATATGCTCCAAGTTAATGTATTGCTCAGCCTTTTATTTATAGGGTATCATTTTCTGTTGCGCAAACTGACTTTTTATAAGCTGAATCGGATCTATTTCTTGGCCGGCGCCGGATATGCTCTGGTGTATCCCTTTATTCATTTTAAATCTTTTTTTGCCGAGAGTAGCATTCCGGTGGTTTCGGAGGCTATTGCTGTTCTCTATGAGCCGGTAAAGACTTCGGCCGGGAGTCCAATCAGCTTGATGGATATCCTGTTGGTTGGAGCTGCCGTTGGGGTCTTGTTTTTTACGATTGTGTTGACCGTGCGAATTTGGGCGATTTCCGGCATTCATCGGGATTCTGTAAGAGCGGTTTGGAAAAAATATACCTATAGGGAGGTTCCTTATAAGCTAAATCCCTTTGCTTTTTTTAAGGCGATCTATCTTCACCAAAAACAACATTCTCCAGTACAATTGGAAACTATTTTTAAGCATGAAAACATCCATGTGAAGGGGCTCCATACCCTCGATATTGTAGTCTATGAAATCCTCTGGGCGATGAATTGGTTTAACCCGCTGATGTGGTGGATGCGGAAAAGCGTACGTCAAAACCTGGAATATTTAACCGATCGGCAGTTGTTGGATCAGGGGGTTGACCGCCGGGATTATCAATATACCTTGACCGGATTGGCTCAACATAAAGCTCCTTATCTTCCGGGGAATACATTTAGTTTTAAACCTTTAAAAAATCGAATTATGATGATGAATAAAAAACCTTCTTCCCGATTTCATTTGGGGAAATATTTATTTTTATTGCCGGTCCTGGTTTTTATCGGTGTCGGGTTTACAGCGGCTGTAGCACAAGAAAAAATAGAAGATTTGACCCAAAAAACGCAGGAAATCGTCTGGAAAGTGGATGAGTTGATATATAACACGGAGGGCGAAGGTATTCAGGATGAAAACTATCCATTGGTGGTTATCGACGGTAAAATAAGAAGTTATAAGCGGCTTCGGGCGATTAAGCCAGAACAAATCAAGCAGATTGACGTGTTAAAAGGAGAACAAGCGGAAAAAAAATATGGAGAAGAGGGAAAGCACGGGGTGATAGAAGTGACTTTAAAAGATGGAGAAGAAATCCCTCCAATAAGCAGTGGTCAAATAGAGCAGGCCTTGGACAATTATAAGGAGGCACTGTTTATTATTGATGGAAAAGAATCGAATTATAAGAAAGTGCAAAAACTGAATCCGGAGCAGATTCAATATGTAGGAATAATAAAAGACCCGGAGCATACCGCAGAATACGGAGAGAAAGGGAGAAACGGAGTTATAAAAATCGCCTTAAAAAGTGAGACGGGAAAGATCTGGTCGGGGAATCGACAGGATCCTCCTCCTTTGTATCTTATTAATGGAGAAAAGAAGTCGGCTGAGGAAGTTCAAAAACTGGACCCGGAACAGATCGAATCCATCAATATACTAAAAGACAAGAAAGCCACTGATGAATATGGAGAAAAAGGAAAAAATGGAGTGGTTATAATCCGTTTAAAGAACTCAGAAGAATAAGTTTTATCCCTTGCAGGTGTGTGTCGTCGGCTCCATTTTGCCGTGTATTCGGGGATTGTGGTTTAAGTATTTCGGAAGGGCAGTGGGAAGATCATATAAATAAGGGATTTAGCTCCATTGCTTCGGCTGATTCTGTTGTTTTTATATGGAAGGAATGCGATAAAAGTCGGAAGGGGATATTAAAAACGCCCTTAGTTTAAAACCGTTTCCACATATTTCTGGTAGTTCTCCTGGTTCTCAAAATAGGAAACCTCTCCTCGCTCTCCGGTAATGGCGATAATGGCATCGGCCTTATCCACTTCTTTTTGAGAAATCGGGTCAATGGCTACCCGTACAGTCTCATCGACCGGTAACCGCTCTTGGCACATTTCACAGCAGCCGTAATAGATTTTTCCATGGACTTCTACTTCAAGCTGCTTCCGACCCATATAGTCGTTGTTGACCATACATACCAAATCATTGGGAACAATATCGCCCAATGCCACTGGAGGGCTTACTTCTGCCGGCTCCATTTGGGATTGCATGGTGGCGGTGGTCTCCGGGGTTGCTTTTTCTTCTTTTTGAGCGTTTTTTTGACAGGATACAAACAAAAAGCCAATACAAAATAGGGGAATTAAAAATCTCATTGTTACTGATTTATGTTTTTTTAGAGGAAACTGTATTTAGCGGACTAAAATACACTTTTAATTTGAACCCGCATCTGTTTTTGAACGGAATACAGCTTTTTGTCCATCGGCCTTCAAAATCTATATACCTTTCACTTGAGCCTGCTTCATTCATGAATTTAATCCTCCTTCGCTGTTGGCTCCGGCGGATGAGAAGGTCGAGTCTAATTCTCCAAGACCTGACCGTCGGATGGAGAACCTGTTTTGTTTCGGCGGTCGATAGAAGTTCCCATTGGTTTCTCAGGTTCATTGTTACAGCCGGATAAAAATTTTGTAAATTGCTATTCGGTAATGAGGTCATTTAAACTTTTGAGATTGAAGCGAAAAATAGAGATTATTGTGACGACTTTTTTGTAGAGCATAGCCATAGCTACGGTCGAAAAAAAGACTAAATCTGGGGCAATAAGATCATTTTACAGCCCATTTTTTGAAAGTATGAATGACCTCAATATAACCTTTCCAAAGGCCTCAAATATGAAAAGACTACTCCTCCCGTTCAACATTTGCGTACTCTTTCTTGCTTTTACACTGAGTTCTTGCTCGGTGGCACAAACGACGATTGAAGCTCCGGAGACGAAAGTTTCCCGGGAACTCCTGAAAAATTTAATCGAACAAAACCGTCAATATACGCAGGAAGGAGAAGTGGCCGATTATATTCCCGAGTTGGGAAAGGCCGATCCGAATGATATGGCCATTGCCGTGGTGACCGGAGGCGGTAAAATCATAGAAGCCGGAGATACCGAAAAAACCTTTACCATTCAAAGTATCTCCAAGTTGATTGGGCTGATGCTGGCGGTAGAAGATCGGGGAGAGAAGGAGGTTTTTCGTAGGATGGGATACTACGGTACAAATAAACCGTTTAATCATTATGCCAATTTGGAAACTGATGGAAAACCGTTAAACCCAATGATGAATGCAGGAGCTATTTTAACCACGTCGATGATTAAAGGAAAAGGAGAGGAGCCGTATAAACGAATCTTAGACCGACTTCGTTATATCACGGATAATCCCTCTATTCAGATAGACAGCTCGGTCTATCACTCCGAAAAATCGACAGGTGATCGAAATCGCGGAATCTTTTACCTTTTAAAGAGTAATGGTTTGATCGAGAGCGCGGAAGGCGATGAGAGTTCGCTGAACAACTATTTCAGGCAATGTTCCATAGCGGTAAGTGCCAAAGATCTGGCCAAAATCGGCTATTACTTTGCTCATCAAGGAACTCGCTATGATGGAGACGACCGGTATCGCAATCCCGAGATCACCGAATTGATACTATCTCAAATGTTGATTGCGGGAATGTATGATTTTAGCGGGGAATATGCCCGTACCGTGGGGTTGCCGAGTAAATCGGGAGTCGGAGGCGGGATTACCGTCAGTGTGCCTCATCAAATGGGAATTGGCACCTATAGCCCGGCGTTGGATGAACAGGGTAACTCCCTCGCCGGCTACCATATGATTTTACAATTGGTAAAAGAGCTGGGAATCGGCCTTTTTAGGTAAAAACGGATATTTTAAAAACAGGTTTTATCGGGAGTCGCGGGCAGAATAACCGAGGTCGATATCATCTCAATAACGGAAATCGACGTTATTTTTACTCCCCGTCAAATTCCAGATTGGTTCCCCGGGAATCGGGATCCTTTAACTTTCGCATATCGGTTGACTGTTTAAACTGGATGCATTTATCACCGCGTCTGGCTATGGGATATACTAAAACTTCAGGGTGTTTCTCCAGGATTTTTAGGGCGTCGGTCGGCGAGAGAAGGATCTCTTTATTCCCATAAATGTTTTTAAATACCGGATGATCCGGGTTGACCAAATCCAATACTTCTAAATCGAGCTGATCTGCTAATTTGGCCCATTCGGTACCGGATACGGAATTACTCATTACATTGATGGCCAGAACTTCGGCCTTGGAAGCCTGAGCATCGGCAAGAGCCTGTTTCCCCAATTTGGTCGTCGGATTAAAATACAGGGTAATTTGTCGTTCACTGTTTTTTTGCGCATTCATACTCCAGTTTTTAAGTTGTAAAAAATTATGGATTCCTACGAAAATAGGTTTTTTCGGAGTAATTACAGCTCGTTTTATCATAGCAAAAAGTTAAGGCTGCTAATCCGTTTGAAACGAAAACTGACATTTTTAGAATTACTTCCGATGACCGAACTTCCGAAATCCAATCAATATTCTATTTTGCTATAAATAGAATAAATGACCTCGATTACTGAATGTAGTACCTAAAGTCATAATTGGCTGAAAATCTAACGAAATGTTGTCAATTCGAATATTTTTTATAGCAAAGCGTAGCATGATATAAAAAACATATCGAGGATTTTAACAATAAAAAGAGGTCTCGATACTCCCGAAAGCTTTCGGGATCTCGTGCCTCAAAAAACACTCGACATCTTTCTCCAACTCAAAATTTTAGTCAAAAATGGCTGCTTATTTATTCTTAGACAAAACATGAAGTAATCAATATAGAATATTTCGTTATCATTTTACATGCTAACACATTTTTTATAATGAATGAAATAGCACGAGGCTTGTTTTTATACATTTATGAATGGGTGAATTATCTTATCTAACTACAATTATAACTAACTTATAATCAATTAGTTATAATTTTTGAAGATTAGATATAATTTGAATGGGTATCCTCCTAAAAATGGCATCTCGAATGCCGTGAGAGATCTTAACCCATGAACAGGAAAAAGATTGCTCCTTCGTCGAAATGAACCACTCCGAAAAAAATAATGGAAAGGCTACTTTCAGTCAGGGATCGTACTCATCATTATTATATTCATGGGCTTTATAGTGGCTCTATAAAGTTAGTGCTGATAAAGCACTATTTGGAATGCAGGTAAAATTCTCGACCTTAAGAGTATCGTGTTTTCTCGTTTCTTTTTATACCCGACAAAGAAATCGGTTTGAAAGCCTACCTTTGTGATAAAAATAAAACCATGATAAAAACAAATAAAGCTTTGAAATTATTCTTGCGTTTGGGGATTGGGGCGGCTTTTTTATCAGCCTGTGCCGATCGGTTTGGGATGTGGCCGGAGGCGGTATCTGCGTGGGGCAACATGGATTCTTTTATAAACTATACGCAGCAATTAGTCCCTTGGGCACCGGATGCTTGGGTTCCGGCGATGGGGTGGATTGCCACGCTGGCTGAGGTGCTGTTGGGCATCTTTTTGATCGTCGGCTTTAAAACAGAATTATCGGCGAAGCTCAGCGGGGTTTTATTGTTGATTTTTGCCGCGTCCATGTTCTTTTTCCTCAATCCGAAATCCCCCTTGGATTATTCCGTTTTTGCGGCTTCCGGAGCTGCTTTTGCTTTGGGATTGATGAAGGAAAAGTATTTGGAAGTCGATATTGGGTTGCAAAAATCGTAAACTTCGCTCTTCTTTTGATGACTTAAATGACCTCACTGTTTAAAAAACTTACTATATATGCTCTATAAAGGCTTTTTATTCATTGGTATTTTTTTGTTTTTTGAAATAGGTTCTGTGATCGCTCAGGTGCGACCACAAATACAAAATTTCGAAAATCAACAGGATTGTAAGAAGGTCGGAATACCGGACCGGCGCGATCAAAGTGAAAATATTAAAGGGGTAACGATGGGGCAAAAATTAGAGAGTTTACTGTTTTGGTCACAAGCCGAAAAACGTCGACGTTTCCCTATTATGCAGTCGATCTTTCCAAGCCATCGGGTCGATGCCGGTAATTCTATTAATATTTTAATTGAAGGAAAGGACTTGAACCCGCAGTGGAAAGATGATACGACATTGGAATCCTATATAAAGGAAAATCATATTGGTGGGGTAATCGTTTTACAGAACGATAAAATCCGATTGGAAACCTATGGAGACGGGGTTGATCGAGAAACGTTGTGGACTTCTTTTTCTGTGGCTAAATCCGTTTCTTCAATGTTAGTGGGAGTCGCGCTAAAAGACGGGGATATTGAAAGTTTGGCAGATCCGTTAGAAAAATACATTCCGGAGTTGGAGGGTTTCGATTATGGAAAAGTAACCGTTCATCAACTTCTTACCATGACCTCGGGAATAGGCTGGAATGAGGATTATGAGGATCGCTATTCTGATGTGGCACAAATGTATCTTCAGCCTTGTGAGCGTGATGAAGCGCATATTCTTACCTATATGAAAAAGCTGAAATTTGCACATACTCCGGGAGAATACTGGAATTACAGCACTGGGGAGACCGATTTAGTGGGGATATTGGTGCAAAAAGCGACCGGAAAAAGCTTGGCTGAATACCTCGCTGAAAAAATATGGAAGCCCTATGGGATGCAGCAATGCGCCTATTGGCTTGCCGATGAATGTAGTGGACTGAATATCGGGGGGAGTGGACTTTCTTCTTCGTTACGGGATTACGCGCGTTTGGGAATGTTGATGCTGCATAAGGGAAAAATTGATGGGAGATCGGTGGTGGATAAAGCGTGGTTGAAGAATGCAACCTCTCCACTTTATAAAACCGGAGAAGGCGGCGGCTATGGCTATTTATGGTGGAATGACCCGGATGGCAGCTACCGGGCCGTTGGAATTTTTGGGCAAATGATTTATGTGCAACCCTCAAAAAACCTGATTATTGCACAAATTGCTGCTTGGCCGCGAGCCACTACCGAGGAATTGACGGAAAAGAGACAAGCTTTTATTAAAGCTGTGGAACGGGCTTTATAGAAATTGTAAGGCAGCCGGTCATTATTCGGGAAAAACGGCCGAAGATCTGTTTTTTTACAGGGAGCGAAAAAAAAGATTTCAACAACTTATAAACAATTCCGTAGAGCAAAAAAACTATTTTTCGGCTTCTATTTTTATCGATGGGCTAACCGATATTCCTTTGAGTCTGTTGAGTAATAAGGCATACTGTGTTTGGGTATCAAAAAAGGAGAAGGATATCTTTATTGTCAAGAGGTTTTATGGAGATCAAACTCGAGCCCTGTTAAATGCTTCTGTTCATATAAAAGTTATGTTTTTGTGGCAAGTTTTTTAAAATGTGTTAATTTAGAGGCGAATAATTTAATTGATTCTAAAAACCCTAACCTGTTTATTATGAGTAGAAAAGTACTATTTTGGCTTTTAATCGTCTTTCTTTTTCCGGCGATGAATGCCTTTTCTCAGGTCACCACTTCGAGTATAAGCGGAACAGTGACTGCAGAAGACGAACCGGTGCCGGATGCCTATGTGGTTGCGATACACAATCCTTCAGGAACGACATACAATACGGTAACCAACGCTGAAGGACGTTTCTCCATCAGCGGTATGCGAGTAGGCGGCCCCTACAAGATTATTGTCACCAATATTGCCTATGCCGATTATGAGGAAGATGGAATTACTCTGGCCTTGGGAGAGAATTATGTTCTAAAAGTTAATATGGATGAAGGGGTAGCCCTTGACGACGTCATTATCTCCGCCCGGCGAAGTAAGTTTTCAAATGCTAAAACCGGTGCTTCTACCAATATCTCCAATGAAAATATGACGGCGATACCAACCGTTAGCCGAAGTATTTCGGATATGGCAAAACTCTCGCCTTATGCATCGGGAATGAGTATTGGAGGAGGAGATGGCCGATCGACTAACTTTACGGTAGATGGAGCCAACTTTAACAACAACTTTGGACTCTCTTCGGCATTACCCGGTGGCGGAAACCCGATTTCTATCGATGCCATCGAGGAAATGCAGGTGGTAGTCGCTCCTTTTGATGTGCGACAAACCAACTTTATTGGCGGAGGTATCAATGCAATTACCAAATCGGGTACCAACAAGTTTAAAGGTTCGGCTTATACGTACTATACAAACCAGAACTTGCGCGGAAATAAGATTAATGGTCAAGATCAGGGAGATCGGGCAAAAGAGTCTAAAACTATTTATGGAATGACCCTTGGAGGTCCCATTATTAAGAATAAACTTTTCTTCTTTGTCAATGCCGAATACGAAAAACAGCCGCTCAAAGTGGTGAACTGGCGCCCTTCTCAGGATGGAGTGGCCGATACCGATAGGAGTATTTCGAGAACTTCGGTATCAGACATGCAGAAGGCAAAAGATTTCCTTTTATCCAATTATGGATATGATCCGGGTTCTTACGAAAACTACCCGGCTGATGAGGATAACTTGAAAGTATTGGCCCGAATAGACTGGAATATCAGCGACGCTCATAAGCTCAGTTTGCGCTATAACTACACAAAGAATACATCATGGAGAGAAACCAATGGGAATTCAAATGATGTAAATCCTCGATTGAGTGGTATGAACCGGATTTCACAATATTCTATGGCCTTTTCGAATTCCCTGTATTCACAGGATAATTTGGTGAATTCCTTTACCCTGGATTTAAACAGCAAGCTCTCCGATAATGTATCCAATCAGCTGTTGGCCACTTATACCAAGATCGAAGATATACGCGGGTCAAATTCGGATCCTTTTCCCTTTGTTGATATCATGGCCGGAAAGAATCCGGATGGATCACAGATTTTGGAGCCTTATATGTCTTTTGGATATGAATTGTTTACTTGGAATAATGGGGTACATAACAATATCTTTACCGTCAGCGATAACTTGACCTGGTCCCTTCAGGATCACCGAATCATGGCCGGATTCCGAGTCGAGCATCAAATGGCCGATAACTCCTATATGAGAAACGGAACCGGATTTTATCGTTATTCCAGCTTAGATGACTTTTTGAATAAAGCGGCTCCCGAAGGATTTGCTTTGACGTATGGATACGGAGGAGAAAAGAATCCGGCAGCTGAAGTGAAATTCAATCAATATGGACTTTACATTCAGGACGAATGGGATGTTACCGATAAGCTTAAATTGACCTACGGAACAAGAGCCGATTTGATTCATTATGCCAATAACCTAACGGCTAACAATGCGATTTCGGCACTCGATTTTGGAGGAAGACATATCGATGTGGGCAGCTGGCCGAAATCGGCAGTTCAATTTTCTCCACGGGCAGGCTTTATTTATGATATCAACGGAGACAAAACCTTAAAACTTCGCGGGGGTACAGGAATCTTTACCGGAAGATTACCGTTGGTCTTCTTTACCAATATGCCGACCAACTCCGGGATGGTACAAGGAAGTGCTTCCTTGTCAAGCGAGTATGATTCTCAAGGAAATGTGATTGGCAAGGATCCTCGATTGGATCGACTGGCCGGGGATATGATTACGGATGTGTCTGAAATGATTTCTATACTGGATCTTCCGGCTGATATCAGCCCGGATGAAGGAGAGCTTCCTCGCGATATTAATGGAATTGACCCTGACTTCAAAATGCCGCAGATTTGGAAATCTTCTTTGGCGGTAGATTATTCGGTGCCTGCCGATTTCCCGCTTTCGGTAACGGTGGAGGGGACTTATACCAAATCCATTAAGGATGTAATGCTTAAGAATTACGGGATCAAAGGTCCGGCGGGATGGGATCGCTTTAACGGGCCGGATGATCGTTATATCTACCCCCCTTCAGATGAAAGAAGCTATCATGATATTAATGCTTATGTCTTGACCAATACCTCTAAAGGATGGGGTGCCACGGCCAATATAACCGTGCATACACAGCCCCTTGATAATCTGAATTTGATGATGGCCTATACCTATACTGAAAGTCGAGAGATTACGGGTATGCCGGGTAGTAATGCAGGTTCGGCCTATGGCAACTTGGTTTCTGTAAACGGTCCTTTCCTGCCACGCTTGGAGCGGTCTCAATACGTAACGCCCCATAAGGTTATCGGAGCACTCGATTATCGCATTGATTATGCCAATGATCATTTAAGTACGCGAGTAGGTTTGTTTTATAGCGGATATTCGCCCAACTCCTACAGCTATATGTATAGCAATGATATGAATGGTGACGGCTGGTCCAATGACTTGATTTATATCCCGAAAGGCCCCGGTGACATCAACTTTGTAAGTCCGGCCGATGAAGATGCGTATTTTAAATTCGCCAGTCAGGATAATTATCTCAAAAACCATAAAGGAGAGTATGCAGCTGCTAATAAAGTCAACGCTCCTTGGGTACACCGTTTTGATTTGCACCTGGAACAGGAGTTTAAAATCAAGGTCGGCAACTCATCCAACCGCCTTCAGCTGAATGCCGATATCCTAAATGTTGGGAACCTGTTGAACAGCAGCTGGGGAGTAACCAAAAATAACTTCCCCAGTAACAATGGTAGAATCTTGAAGTATGAAGGCATGAATAATAATAACGAACCGACGTTCTCTTTTAATAAAGTGAATGATCAGTATATCTCAAGGTCTTTTGACTATAATTATTACTATCGCGAAGCTTGGCAAATGCAAATTGGAATTAAATACCTGTTTAATTAAGAAGAGCTGCGCTTCAACCCTAAAAAATGCATCCTTAAAGGGTGCATTTTTTTTGTGGCTTGGGAATTCTTGTTGGTATAAAAACAGGATATTTATCGGGCTGTACCCTTAATCTTATTCATAGTTGTGGGTTCAAACTTGCTCAGTAGCAAGACTCTGAATGACAGGGAGGAAGGGAGAAATTTCCCCTTTGGAGGGGGATATAGGGGGATGTCATTACTTTTCCAAATAAGAAGCATAAATAGATACTTGAAGTATTAACTCCGAAACTTTTGTAAATTTATTCCCATCGTCTTTTAGAGGCGGTGGATACTGCCTATATCCATTAATAAAGAAAGATTATCAACGTGTTATTAATGGCATAAGCACTTGATGTTTTAGAGAAAAAAGTATTTTCACTTTCACCCAAAACCGCTATTTAGAATATGGTAATAAGATAATTCTCTTGTTTCCAAGTGATTATTAAGCTCATAAGGTAAACCGGAGAATTATGGAAAAACCATAGGATCTCGTTGATGGGTTTTGTTCCTTTTTATAAGGGAAACATCTTGAGGTCAACGGCCCGTGGAACGGGGATGGATCGGTCTTTTAACAACTGGAGTTTTCCCGTTTGTAAATCTCTCTGAAATACGGATATTTGGTCTCCCCGCTGGTGACCCACCAAGATAAATTTACCGTCTGGTGATAAAGTGAAGACGCGCGGTGTTTTTCCTCCTGTGGGATAACGTTGGATAAGCTCTGGCTTTCCCGATACAGAATCGATTTTGTAAGCCACGATGTCGTTTAAATCATCTCGGTTTGTGGTATATAGGAATTTTCCGTCGGGAGAAATATGAATATCAGAGGATTCCGGGGCTTCTCCCTTGTAGTCTGCGGGGAGGTTTGAGATTTCATCGATTTGCTCAAATTGTCCGTCTTTATTTCTAAATGTGGTGAGTTGTCCCCCCAGTTCATGAATGGTGTATAAGTATTTTCCATCTTTAGAAAAAGCCATGTGCCGAGGGCCGGATCCCGCTGTAACCGATATCGTATCGGCAGTTTCCCCAATACGACCGGAATCTGCATCATAGGGATAGATGAAGATCTTATCCAATCCCAGGTCGGTTACAAACAGCTTTTTGTGATCCGGTCCCAAAATAGCCGAATGAACGTGTGCTTGGCTTTGATTGGGAAACCGGACTCCTTGCCCCTTATGTTTGATATTCTGAGCGATGGAATCGACCGTGCCATTCTCTTTAATAGGAATGATTGAAAGATTGCCGCTGCTGTAATTAGAAACGAACAGGGATTGATTATCGGGATCCACGCTAATGTAGCAGGGATCTTCCCCTTCGACTGCTGTTTTGTTTTGGAAGGATAGTTTTCCGGTGTTTTTATCAAAAGCGTAAGCATACACTTTACCATCGTAATCATCATGAGTTTCACTTACCGCATAGACATATTTATAATCGGGACCGGGCGTTAAAAAAGAGGGGTTTTTGATCCCGGAAGTCCCGCTTTTAAAAGTGGCCTCTCCGGTTTCGGTGTTGAAGGTATAAACAAATATCCCGGTACTGTCTTTAGGATTATAGGTGCCGATAAGCAGGTAATATTCATGATTTTCTGCTATATTCCCTTTTTTATCAGATGATTTTTTGGGGTTTTGACAGCTGAAAATCAAAAGAGAAAGGAGGAGAAACCCAAGGGGAATAAAATTTTTTTCCAAAAAACGATTCATGAAGTTGGTCGATTAAAGATTAAAAACAGCGGGTTGATGGGACGTCCACGGAAGGCCTTTAAGAGATCAAGACCAACTGCCCCATTCGGGCTGTTAAACTACTTTTTTAATTTTGGATAAAGATACATAATGAAGGTAGTATAGGGCAGGGGAGTATTAAAAAAGTTGAGATTTCGTAAATACGTTTTTTGAAAATTTTCAATAAAATACACGTATTCGCGAATTACGGTAATAATTCTTATTACTTTTAACAGTGAGGACGAGTTTGATTTATACTTTTTTTAGTAAACTTGGCCTATTCTGTTTTTTATAATTTTGTTTATGAAGAAAATACTTTCGCTGGCATTCATTTTTCTCATTTGTGCAGGAGCTACTTACGCGCAGAAAAATATTACTTTAGAAGATATCTGGAATACCAGAACTTTTGCCCAGGAATATCTTGAGGCACTCCGCCCTCTTAATAACGGAGAAGAGTTTGCGATTATGAAATGGGATCGGGAGCAACATGCTGTTCACGTCGATGCTTTTAGTTATAAAACGGGGGAGAAAACCAGAACTTTAATCGATTCAAAAGCAATTGATGGGCTTGATTATTTTCAGTCTTATAGTTTTAATCGCGATGAAACGGCTGTCCTTCTTGCTACGGATGTAGAATCCATTTATCGTCGATCGAGGAAAGGGATATATTACGTTTATGACCTTGAGCATAAAAAACTGACTCAGGTCAGCTCCCACAAAATCAAGGAGCCCACTTTTTCGCCGAATGGGAAGAAGGTGGCTTATTCCTATGCTAATAATCTTTATATAAAAGACTTGGAAAAGGATAAAACGATTCCAATCACGGAGGATGGGGAAAAGAATAAAATTATCAACGGGACTACCGATTGGGTGTATGAAGAAGAATTTGCTTTTACCCGAGCGTATGAATGGAATAAAGATGGAACCAAAATCGGCTTCCTTCGGTTTGATGAATCGGAAGTACCGGAAATTACCATCGAATATTATGGAACCTCACCGGAGAAAGACTTGTATCCGTATCCCTATACCTATAAATACCCGAAGGCCGGAGAAAAAAACTCCGATGTTTCGTTATGGATTTATGATTTGGAAGATGGGAGTCTCCGGGAAGTTGATTTAGGCACTTCCTATGAATACCTGCCCCGTATTCAGTGGACTCGGGAAGCTGATATTCTTAGTGTGCAGGCCCTCAACCGGCATCAGAATAATTTAGATCTCCTCTTTGTTGATGCTACCGATTATTCGGCAAAAGTAGTGATGAACGAAAAAGATGAGGCCTATATCGATATTACGGATAACCTGACTTTTTTGGAGGATAACAGTTTTATCTGGACCAGCGAAAAAAAAGGTTGGAATCATATCTATCATTATGACAAAAACGGGAAGCTTATTCGCCAAATTACCGAAGGGGATTGGGTGGTAACCCGCTTTTATGGATATGACAAAAAACATAAACGCTTGTTTTATCAAAGCACAGAAAATGGAAGTATAAATCGGGATGTATATAGTATTGCGTTAAATGGAAAGAAAAAGAAGCGATTGACACCCCATGAAGGAACAAATTCTGCCGATTTCAGCAAAAACTATGAATATTTTATCAATACGTTTAACGATATTCAAACGCCCAACGTGTACACCGTACACAATGCGGCTAACGGGAAACGGATAAGAACCATTGAGGATAACAGCGAATTGAAAGAAAAACTCAAGGAATATAACCTTTCCGGAAAAGAACTTTCGACGATTCATGTGAATGGAAATGATTTGAATATGTGGATGATCAAACCGCAGGATTTTGATCCGAATAAGGAGTATCCCCTGTTTTTGTTTCAATATTCGGGGCCGGGTTCTCAGCAGGTTTCCAATTCCTTTTATTCGGCTAATGATTATTGGTATGAGATGTTGGCCGAAAAAGGTTATATCGTGGCTTGTGTAGATGGTCGGGGGACCGGCTTTAAAGGTGCTGAATTTAAAAAACAAACCCAGCTGGAATTGGGAAAATATGAAGTCGAGGATCAGATTGGAGTGGCTCGAAAATTGGGTCATGAAAGCTATATTGATGAAGATCGGATTGGTATATGGGGTTGGAGTTACGGTGGGTTTATGGCCTCTAATGCGCTGTTCCAGGGAGCCGACACCTTTGCCATGGCAATTGCGGTAGCACCGGTAACAAGCTGGCGATTCTACGACACGGTATATACCGAACGCTATATGACAACGCCGCAAGAAAACCCTTCGGGATATGACGATAATTCACCAATTACTCACGTGGATAAATTAAAAGGAAAGTTTTTGTTGGTTCACGGAAGTGGAGACGATAACGTACATGTACAAAACAGTATGCAGATGATCGAGGCCTTGATACAGGCCAATAAAGAGTTTGAATGGGCCATATATCCGGATAACGATCACGGTATATATGGAGGAAACACGCGCTATCACCTGTATAACAAGATGACTCATTTTATTGAGGAGAACCTTTAAACCCTATTATGGAAACGACTAAGCCTGCTCATCAAAGAACCCTATTTGGCCAGCCAATTGGCTTGTATATTCTCTTTTTTACCGAAATGTGGGAGCGATTTTCCTATTATGGAATGCGCGCCATTCTCGTTCTCTATTTGGTGGAGCGGACAGCGGGAGACAATCCCGGATTGGGTTGGTCAAATGGAGATGCGTTAATTCTATATGGCTGGTACACCATGTTGGTTTATGTGGCTTGTATCCCGGGAGGGTTAATTGCCGATAATCTTCTGGGGCAGAAAAAAACGGTAATGTGGGGGGCTATTTCCCTGGTGATCGGCCATTCGATTTTAGCTATTGAAGCCATGTGGGCTTTTTATTCGGGATTGGCTTTTATCGTTATTGGGGTAGGCATGCTGAAAGCCAATATTTCTACTATGGTAGGCGGGCTGTATAAAGAAGGGGATATCCGGCGGGATAAAGGATTTACTATTTTCTATATCGGGATTAACATCGGTGCGCTATTATCGGCAATCTCGGTGGGATATGTAGGGGAGACCATTGGCTGGCATTATGGTTTTGGAATGGCGGGAATCGCCATGGCATTCGGATTGATTGTCTATCTGTGGGGACAAAAATACATTGCCCATGTTGGAAATTTGGTGGAGTTGGATCCCGAAAAACGCAGGGAAGCAGAGAAGGAAGCTTCTATTTCTGATCTTTTCCGGGATCTCTTTAAATCTCCGCTTCAATTGGGAATTACAGGTGTTCTGGTACTTTTTTCGCTGTATTGGGTGGTATTTCAGAGTTTGCCGAACGGTCTCTTGTTTTTGTTTCTTTCGACCGTGGTAGCGTTGATGATGATGATTTATAAAGACCTTACTTCTCGGGTTATGAAAGATCGTTACCTCGTTATCATTCTCTCTTTTCTTTTGGTCATTGTCTTCTGGGGGGCTTTTGAGCAAGCCGGAGGACTTATGAGTATCTATGCAAGATATAAGACCGACCGGATAATTGATATGGCTGTTCCCCTGATTGGAGGCCTGGAGGTTCCGGCCACTTGGTTTCAATCCTTGAACTCCATGTATATTATTATTTTTGGAGTCATTGTAGCCAATTTCTGGGCCCGTCGAAAATTAAAGAACAAAGAAGCTTCCTCCCTCTTTAAAATGGCGGTAGGAACTATTATCATGGGGCTGGGCTTTCTGTTTATGGCCGGTGCCGCCGCTCAATATACCCCGGGAGGTGAGAAGTCTGCCATGTATTGGTTGTTTCTGGCTTATTTGTTACATACCATAGGAGAGCTCTCCTCTTCACCGGTGGCTTTGTCTTTTATCACCAAACTTTCACCGGTAAAATATGCATCTTTGATGATGGGCTTATATTTTGCAGCTACCGGAATGGGAAATCGATTAGCCGGATTTATTGGTAATGCCTCGCAAAGTGAGCCGATCGCTATTGAGCTGAAGGCCGATCAGAGTGCCCTACAGCCTTTCTTGCAGGCCAAAAAAGTGAGTGAAAAACGATTGGAAAACAAAGCCCTTAAGAATAAACATCACGATTTGAGTAAAGTTGTGGACAGTACTTTTGCCAAGCATGAAGATTTTCTGTTAAGTGCGGTTGTCTATCCTCAAAATGGAGAGTTTGAGGCGATAGATACCATTACCGGGAAATCCTTATTGCCGTTGATTAAATTTGATAATCCGGAAAGAGTAAAAGAAGTGACCTCACTTTTGGAGGAAGAAGGAGTTACCGAAGCCAATCCTTACCATGTTGATTTTGAATTCAAAAGACGTATTGGTGAAGAATCTACTTATAATTTGGGATATCAGGGTTCTTTTATTGTACAGGAAATTCAGACAACCAGTGAATTCCGAACCTTTATCGGTATTGTCATTTTTACCGGTTTGTTTGGGATTATCGTAATTCTGTTTATCAAACCGCTCAAGCGGTTGACGCATGGAGTCGAGGAAGGAGAACATGAGGTCGAAAGAGAAGAATAGATTTTATAGTTTAACTCTGATTTGAGGGAGGTGTTTTTGCTTTACCTGAAGGGATTTAAACTTTTTATTTATAAATTGAACGGATGATTAGTTCGCTATGTAGTTATTGCCCTGATCCGCCGTCTAAAGGCGATGGCAATAAATACGGGATAGCCTTAGAGGGATTTATAGAATGGGCTTTGGGGCCCCTAAATACAGGATTTGGGAAGCCATATGGAGCGAGTTAAAAGTTTAAGGCCTCATTGACCCCTGTTTGAGCCGGTAAAAAATAACTGCAGAGATTTTAAAAGATTTATCTGACAGTTGATCGTGTATATGGAGCTTTAAAAGACCTGAAATTTACCGGTGGATATCCGGTTTGAGTACATGCAAAACGCTACATTTATGCGCGCTATACGACAGATCATACAAATTTGAATTCAGATATTATGGCAGACTCCAACGCTTCCGCAATGGATTCGGAACGCAAACATGCGGTAATGGATTATAAAGTGTTCGGGCATCCCGCAGGGTTGTTTGTCCTGTTTTTTACCGAAATGTGGGAGCGATTCTCTTTCTATGGAATGCGCGTCCTGCTCATTAACTTTTTGACAATGGCGATCATCGGGATTAATCCCGGATGGGAGTGGTCGATTGAAAATGCCACTGCTTTATATGGTACCTATGCGGCCTTATTATATTTGACGCCGATTATTGGAGGGATGATAGCCGATAAATACTGGGGCTATCGCAAGTCGGTGAGTGTGGGTATTCTGATTATGGTCCTGGGGCATATTTCAATGGCCGTGGAGACCGAGACCTCTTTATATCTGGGGTTGGCTTTATTAGTGATCGGAACCGGCTTTTTTAAACCCAATATGACCTCTATTATATCTAAGATGTACGTGTACTTACCCCAAAAAGAGGACAGTGCCTATACCTTGTATTATATGGGAGTTAACGCGGGTGCTTTCTTTGGCATGATGCTCTGTGGATATTTGGGAGAACGCGTAGGCTGGTCGTATGGATTCGGGCTTGCTGCTGTATTTCTGTTTTTGGGATACCTGCAATTTATCGCTGCCAAAAAAATCTTTGGAGGAATTGGAGATCCGCCGAAAAAAGAAGCGAGGAGGAAGAGTAAAATAACCGATACCTCAAAAAATAAGGAGCCGAATAAAAAAGAAGCAAAAGAAAAAACGAACCCGTTCTCCATCACCGATATCATCTTGATTATTGTGACTTCTTTGATTGGACTACTCTATATATTCAATGAGCCTTCAGCGGTTATTGGTGATATCCATTTACTCCCCGAGAAGTTCATATTTTCTCCGGATACCATTTCCGGATCCAATGTTTTGATTATTACGGCTATCGTTTTATTCTTTTTCCTCATGGTGAAGAGAATTGTCCAATACGATAAAGTGGTTCGTGATCGGATGATAGCACTGGTTATTTTTGCATTCTTTACCGTGATCTTTTTTGGTGCATTTGAGCAAGCGGCAACTTCGATGATTACGTTTGCCCGGGATTTTACGCAACGAGCTCTTACCGGAACGGCTGCTATTGTTTTTAACATTATAAATACCTTATTGACGGTAGTACCTTTGATCGTGGTAACCTGGGTTGTTTTTGTGCTGTACAAGAAAAGCCATGCCCGGATTGGGAAGAGTAATGCCGTGCTCATTTTTATTTTTGTGTTGATGTGGGGGCTCGTGGGCTGGATGTTGTATCAGGATTACACTTCCAAATCCTATAAAGTGAGCTATCAGGCAGTTGCTGTAGAAGAATCGGGAGATTCTGAGCATCCCGAGTTGCTGTATGAACCCATTACGGAAGCCCGGCCGTTGCAACCGGGAGAAACTGCGGTAACCCGAACGATGGAAGTGAATTCTAATGATGATCTTGAAGTCGGTCAAAAAATTGAAGCGCATGAAGAGGCGGGAAAATTTCGCTATCTCAAAGCCGATCAGGAAGAGCGATTGATAAAAGACTTTGAGAGACTCGGCCAGCCTTCTAATCTTGTTCATGGTGAGGTGGTTAGCGTGTTGGATCGTGAAGTGGAGATCACCGTTTCCTGGTTTAGTATTTTGAATTCCTTTTTTATCATTGTATTCTCCTCTTTATTTTCTAAATGGTGGGAGAGTAAATACAATCCCTCGGCAGCTGTCAAATATGGTTTGGGGCTGATTTTGATGGGCATCGGATTTGCACTTTTAGCTTATGGAGCCCGGGTCATTCCCGTAGGAGCTGCTCCCGGAATGGTACGGGTGGGCATCATATGGTTAATCCTTTTATATTTGTTCAACACGCTGGGAGAGCTTTGCCTCTCGCCGGTCGGGTTGTCCTATGTGAGTAAATTGGTACCGCCACGAATGATTGCTTTTATGTTTGGAATGTGGTATCTGGCCATTGCCATAGGAAACTATATCGCGGCCAAGATGGGCGGGATGTCTGAACAGATTCAGCAAAATCATGGAATGGCAACCTTCTTTTTGATTTTTGCCCTAATCCCGATTGGAGTTGGACTGATAGCAATCTTACTCAATCGAGTATTAAAGCGTTTGATGCACGGGGTACGATAAATTTAGTTGACGATCATTGTGTTTTTACACGAAACTGACTTATTTTTGCATCGCTTATCAGCTGATGCCCGGATGGCGAAATTGGTAGACGCGCTACGTTCAGGGCGTAGTGCCGGCAACGGCGTGCTGGTTCGAATCCAGTTCCGGGTACTTGACCAAACACCAACTTGATAAATGCCTGTCATTGACGAGTTGGTGTTTTTGTTTTTTCGATATTTTGGGAGCTTTATTGTACAGATTTTACAAATAGTAGAGCGGTATCCGGATTTTTGATTTGTATTTCTGTCATCTTTTTTCTTTTTTAACCTGCTTAATTCATGAATTTAATTTTGAGGAGATTCAAGGCGTCGAAATCCGTAGGAATAGTGGACTATTTCAAGGATTTTGCAACGTGGAAGCTCGCAAAATTAAATCAAAATTCACGTCCATGCTAAATATAGTGTTTTTTTATTCTTCTTTATTATAATAAGCTTATAATGAGTGATTAAATGCAGGTAGTTTTTATATATTTATGATCCCGCTATCGGGAGGTGAATAATCTTATCTAACTATTTGCATAATTAACTGATACTTTATAAAAGTTTCGAAGTTACTATTCCAAGTATCAATGTATGCTTATGGTTCCGAAATCGACACCCCGCCCTGCGGGCACCCCTCTACCAGAGGGGAATTAGGCTCGCTTTCTTTTTTAATCCTTCAAAACTCTAACTAAATTTTATTGAACCTCAAATCCATTCCCCTCTTTTTAAAGAGGGGTGCCGTAGGCGGGGTGTTTCCGATGAATTGAATCCATTTACTGTTTTTATAACCCGCTAAAAACCCATATCATGGAAGTTAACTCCATATAAACCCTGTTGAATTTGATCCATTAGAACGTCTCCGAAACTTCCTCACTGCGTATCGGATGACATTCTTTCTATAACAAACTTTGATGCCTCCTG
>CAZBXQ010000040.1:8505-30421 GCA_964495935.1 uncultured Flavobacteriaceae bacterium | reverse complement strand
CAAGCCTATTGGTAATCAGCTGAAAATCAATTACTTTTAATCGCCCACTAATGATAAATTATAGTAAAAGTCATTAAAAGTAATGTATTATATTGAAACTTAAATAGATGAAATAGTTTATATCCTTAATTAAACGATAAATCATTTCTTAAAAAGTTTAAAAATGCCGATAAGAGGAGGTTTTCTTTTAAACTCATTAGACCAAAAGCATTTATAGGTTAGCCCGTTTCCTTAACTTCTAAAACAGTATCTCGAATGCTCCATTGTTAAGATCAATAATTCCTTTCAAATCTACAATTGAAAATATTTCATCTTAGTAAAACAACAATAAGTAATCTATATCTTATAATCTTTAACCTACCTCTTCGACTAAGTTAAAGCGGTTAATCTTATCTCGTATAAAAATAGCGAGATAAATTTTGGAAATATCCATCAACCGCCATCTAATACCACTCACTTCCAGTTTCCCGAATCTCCTCTTTTTCCATAAGACATTTGTTCTAAAACCCGCAGAGTGCGGAGTTTGGAATAATAATTTAATGTGTTTCGATTATGGAAAAACAAGGAAAAAGAGTATTGCCAACACTGGTGACAATGCTGTTTGGGATGACTGCCTTTGCTCAAGGAAATGGCTCCGCCGGCATTACAGAGGCCACACAAATGATCACCTCTTATTTTGACCCAGCAACCAAACTGATTTATGCCATTGGTGCGGTTGTAGGGCTTATTGGAGGCGTAAAAGTGTACAACAAATTCAGTTCGGGTGATCCGGATACCTCCAAGACCGCTGCAAGCTGGTTTGGTGCGTGTATCTTCTTGATTGTGGCCGCCACCATTTTACGTTCCTTCTTCCTGTAATCCCGGCTCTTTATGAAATCATATAACATCAATAAAGGGATTGGAAGAACAGTGGAGTTTAAAGGACTGAAAGCGCAATACCTCTTCATATTTGCCGGAGGGTTGCTCGGTGTTATTATTCTGGTAATGATTCTCTATATGGCCGGGATAAATTCCTACATCTGCCTGTTTATTGGCGCAAGTGGTGCATCACTTATCATCTGGAAGACCTTTTCACTAAACAAAAAGTACGGTACATACGGACTAATGAAAATGGGAGCGAGAAAAAAGCATCCCAATTATATTATTTGCCGGAAATCCATTCGTCGGTATTTCAAAGTCACTTCTAAATCAAAAACGATATGAGAAATACTGCTAAAATAACCACCTTGGAAAATAAGTTTCCATTGCTGGCTGTAGAAAATAATTGTATTCTATCCAAAGAAGCGGACATTACCGCTTGTTATGAAGTCCATTTACCGGAATTATTTACGGTTGCCTCATCCGAATACGAAGCGATTCATTCTGCATGGCACAAAGCCATTAAAACCCTACCGGATTTTACGATTGTCCATAAACAGGATTGGTATCTCAAAGAAAATTATGCGGCTGATTTTACAGCGGAAAATCAAAGTTTTCTCTCGAAATCTAATCAGCGTCATTTTAATGAACGCCCCTTTTTAAATCACTACTGCTATCTCTTTATAACAAAGACGACCAAAGAGAGAATGCGTGTGCAAAGCAATTTCAGTTCGCTTTGTAAAGGAACACTTATTCCAAAAGAAGTTCGAAACAAAGCTGCTGTTCGTCGCTTTATGGAAACCGTGACACAATTTGAAAGAATCATAAACGACAGTGGCTTTATACGATTACGTCGCTTGAAGGAAGAAGACATTGTCGGCACCAATGAGAAGCAGGGTTTATTAGAACAATATTTGACCCTCTCCAAAGAAATCGATACACCAATGCAGGACATCGCCATCGATGCGGAAGAAGTGCGGGTTGGAAACCAAAGGTTGTGCCTGCACACCTTATCTGATACGGATGATCTTCCCGGCACGGTTTCGGGGGATACCCGATATGAAAAGCTTTCTACCGATCGAAGTGATTGTCGATTGTCCTTTGCGGCACCGGTAGGGTTACTACTGAACTGCAATCATATTTACAATCAGTATTTATTTTTGGACAATAGCGAGGAGAACCTGAGCAAGTTTGAAAAATCAGCTCGGAATATGCATTCTTTGGCGCGCTACAGTCGTGCCAATCAAATCAATAAAGAATGGATAGAGCGGTATTTGAACGAAGCCCATTCCTATGGTCTTTCCTCCATTCGTGCGCATTTTAACGTGATGGCTTGGGCTGAGAATCCTGCCAAACTCAGACGGCTTAAAAATGATTGCGGGAGTGCACTGGCTTTGATGGAGTGTAAACCCCGTCATAATACCACAGATACCGCTACTTTATATTGGGCGGGGATGCCGGGAAATGCAGGCGATTTTCCAAGTGAAGAAAGCTTCTATACGTTTATAGAGCCGGCTTTATGTTTCTTCATCGAAGAAACCAATTACCACAATTCACCTTCTCCGTTCGGTATCAAAATGGCAGATCGATTGACCGGCAAGCCCATTCATTTAGATATTTCTGATGAGCCGATGAAGCGGGGTATTATTACCAATCGCAACAAATTTATACTGGGACCATCGGGTTCGGGAAAATCTTTTTTCACCAATCATATGGTTCGCCAATATTACGAACAAGGTGCGCACGTCTTAATGGTGGATACGGGAAATTCCTATCAGGGGTTATGCGAATTGATCAAGGGCAAAACCAAAGGAGAAGACGGGGTATATTTCACTTATACGGAAGATCATCCCATAGCCTTTAATCCTTTCTATACCGATGATGGTGTTTTCGATATCGAAAAGCGGGAAAGTATTAAAACCTTGATCCTGACGTTGTGGAAACGTGATGATGAGCCACCGACTCGCTCGGAAGAAGTGGCGCTTTCCAATGCCGTAAGCGGATATATCAAATACATTAAAACAAATACGGTTTCCGCCTCTTTCAACGGTTTTTACGAATACGTACAAGGCGATTACCGCAGGGTCTTAGAAGAAAAAAAGGTAAGAGAAAAGGACTTTGATATTGCCAATTTTCTCAACGTGTTAGAACCCTATTATCGTGGAGGAGAATATGATTATTTACTCAACTCTGAGGAACAATTGGATTTATTGTCCAAGCGGTTTATCGTTTTTGAGATTGATGCCATTAAAGATCATAAAATCCTCTTTCCCATAGTGACGATTATCATTATGGAGGTCTTTATCAATAAGATGCGCCGACTTAAAGGGATTCGAAAACTGATCTTAATTGAGGAAGCTTGGAAGGCCATTGCAAAAGAAGGAATGGCAGAGTATATCAAATATTTATTCAAGACAGTAAGAAAATATTTTGGGGAAGCCATTGTGGTTACCCAAGAGGTAGATGACATTATTCAATCGCCTATTGTCAAAGAAAGTATCATCAATAATTCGGACTGTAAAATACTCTTGGATCAGCGAAAGTATATGAACAAGTTCGATGATATCCAAAAAATGCTCGGGCTTACCGACAAAGAAAAAGGACAAGTGCTCTCCATCAATATGAACAATGACCCCAACCGATTGTATAAAGAGGTTTGGATAGGATTAGGCGGGACCCATTCTGCCGTGTATGCCACAGAAGTCAGCTTGGAAGAATACTTGGCGTATACCACCGAAGAAACCGAAAAAATGGAAGTGATGGGACTCGCTTCCAAACTGAACAATAATGTAGAGCTCGCCATTAAGCATATCGCTATGCAAAAGCGGGAACACACAAATCAATAATTATTCATCTTTTAAAAACAGAAACAAATGAAAAAGCTAGTATTTATGATGACAACGGCCTTCTTATTAACCGTATCATCTACTGTAAAAGCCCAATGGGTCGTCACTGACCCCACCAATTTGGCACAGGGCATCGTCAATAGTGCCAATGAGATCGTACAAACTTCTTCAACAGTGAGTAATGTCATCAAAAATTTCAAAGAAGTAGAAAAAGTATATAAGCAGGGAAAGGAGTATTACGACAAGCTTCAAGCCGTAAACAACTTGGTAAAAGATGCGCGAAAAGTACAGCAAACCGTTTTGCTGGTCGGCGATGTCTCCGAGATGTATGTCCAGAATTTCGGCAAAATGATGAATGATCCCAACTTTTCAAATGAAGAACTCACCGCTATTGGAAACGGCTATTCGGCATTGCTTAATGAAAGCACCGAATTGCTAAAGGAGTTGAAACAGATTACAACAGCCACGAGTCTGTCTTTGAATGATAAAGAACGGATGGATATCATTGACCGGGTTTATAAGGAGGTAAAGGAATATCACAATTTGGTACGCTACTATACCAACAAAAATATCTCCGTAAGCTTTTTAAGAGCCAAAAAACAAAACAATACCCAAAGAGTCCTTGAGCTCTACGGAACTGCGAACCAAAAATACTGGTAATTATGGAGTTCAGTAATCTTCACGAAGTCCTCCGCTCCCTGTATGATGAGATGCTCCCGTTGTCTGCTGAGATGTCGGCAATTGCCAAAGGCTTGGCAGGCTTAGGCGCTTTATTTTATGTGGCCATAAAAGTATGGCAAGCCTTAAGCCGGGCGGAACCCATAGATGTGTATCCCTTATTACGTCCTTTTGCCATCGGTATCTGTATTCTGTTTTTTCCGACAATCGTATTGGGAACCATTAATACAGTATTAAGCCCTATCGTACAAGGCACGCATACTATTCTGGAGGGCCAAGTATTTGATCTCAATGAATTGCAAGAAAAGAAAGATCAGTTGGAATACGAGGCGATGCTTCGCCATCCGGAGACGGCTTATTTGGTCAGTGATGAAGAGTTCGATAAAAGACTGGATGAGCTCGGCTGGTCGCTTTCTGACTTGGCAACAATGTCCGGAATGTATCTTGAACGGGGGATGTATAGTATGGAACAAACCGCAAAGGACTGGTTTCGTAATTTATTGGAAATTCTCTTTCAAGCGGCTGCTTTGGTCATTGATACGATACGGACGTTTTTTCTGATTGTCCTTTCCATACTCGGTCCGATTGCTTTTGCTATTTCCGTTTGGGATGGTTTCCAATCCACCTTGACCCAATGGCTCACCCGCTATATCAGTGTGTATTTATGGCTGCCGGTTTCTGACTTATTCAGTGCGATGCTTTCCAAGATACAAACCTTGATTGTGGAACGAGATATCGAAATGTTGGCAGACCCTACTTATACCCCGGATACGGGCAACACCGTATATATCATCTTTATGATCATTGGGATTGTGGGTTACTTCACCATTCCGACCGTAACGGGATGGATCATTCAAGCTGGAGGTGCCGGAAACTTTACCCGCAATGTAAATCGTACCGCAATGAAAGCTGGAAATGTGGCCAGTGCCGGAGCGGGATCTGCTGCCGGGAATATCGGTGGGCAATTACTCAAATAATTTAAAAATAATACACGCTTAAAATGGAATTTAAAACACTTAGAAATATAGAAAATAGCTTTAAACAAATTAGGCTATACGCCATTGTGTTTGCGGTACTTTGTATTGGCATAGTGAGCTATACCGTTTGGAAATCGTACAGTTTTGCGCAGGAGCAACGGCAAAAAATCTATGTGCTGGATAACGGCAAATCATTGATGCTCGCGCTTTCACAAGATGCAAGCCTCAATCGACCGGTAGAAGCCCGGGAACACGTCCGACGTTTTCACGAATTGTTTTTCACCTTGGCGCCCGACAAAGATGCGATTGAAAGCAATATGAAACGCGCCTTTTACCTCGCTGATAAATCTGCCTTTAACTATTACAAAGATTTATCGGAGAAAGGGTATTACCGCAGGATTATCTCAGGGAATATCCAGCAACGCATCGAAGTGGATAGCGTGGTAGGGAACTTTGACACCTATCCGTATACCATACGAACCTATGCCAAACAGTATATCATTCGGTCGAGTAACCTGACTAAACGAAATCTAATTACTACTTGTTACCTCGTTAATTCGGTTCGTTCGGACAATAACCCCCAAGGGTTTACTATCGAAAAATTTACGGTGGTTGAGAATAAAGATACGGAGGTTATCGAACGCTAAAAATGCAGAGCAATGAAACACCTACGAAAGAAAATGAACAAAACCATCGACAGGTGGGATAAGCAATGGCGACAATCACCCATCAAAAAGCAACGGCAATATACCCTGTACTTTTTTATAGGGTATTTACTACTCTCCGGGGGAATCATCTTCAAGGTATGGCTTAATCTCGGGCAATCGAGGGAACCAGTAACTATCGAACATCTTGAACATCCGGTTTTACCGGTTGAAAATAAAAGCAATGCATTGCAAGATACTTTACCAATAATTTTAAAAAAGAACGAATGATGAAAGAAAAGGAACATAAAAAAGATAGTGTGCGTGTAATCGAAGGAAATCGCGAAGCTCCTGAAGAATTATCACCAGAAAGCCCCACTAACAAACTGGAAAAATTCAAAAAGCCATTGATTTTTGGATTAATGGGAATTGTTTTTATCGGTTGTTTATACCTGATATTTAAACCCTCTGCTGATAAACAAGAGATCGAAAGCCGTGGATTAAACGAAGTTATTCCGCAAGCTTCAGGAGCGGAGCTTCCACGAGATAAGGGAAAAGCGTATGAGCAAGAAATGCTTGAAAAGCAAAGACAGGAAAAACGCAATGACCTGTTATCGCTTTCTGATTATTGGAGCGAAGATAAAGAAGAATCAAGGGAGGATCCTTCCGAAGCGTATGAACTATCCAACAGCAAAGAAAAATCTGGAAGAGATGCAAATACTTCTTTGAACAGTTACCGGCATATGCAAAGCACCTTAGACGGATTTTACCAAGATGAAAATGCAGAAACCACGGCACTTCGCAAGCAAGTGGAGGAATTAAAAGAACAACTGGTGCAACAGGATGCCCCGGCACCTCTCACAATGGAAGACCAGTTGGAATTAATGGAAAAATCCTATCAAATGGCAACTCGGTATTTACCCTCTAATTCAGCTAACATAGAAGATTCAAAGGAAGATATCGCCGTTGATCACACTGCTAATTCAAAAGCGGTTGTAGTGCCTTTTCAACCCAGCCGGGAGACCATCGTATCTGCTTTATATCAAGAACCGACAGATAGTGTTTTTTCCACAAGTTGGCACGAAACAAGAAATCGTAATTTTTATACGATTGGAACAAATAAAAAAGCCTTACAACCGAAGAATAGCATCAAAGCTTGTGTTCACGAAACTCAAGTAGTTACCGAAGAAACGGACGTGCGATTGCGCTTGTTAGAACCAGCCCAAACCCCTCAGCATATTATTCCAAAAGGTACACTCATCACGGCTAACGCAAAATTTCAAGGTGGAAGATTACAGCTCAATATCAATTCAATAGAATGGAAGGGAAATATAATCCCTGTAGAGATCGTAAGTTATGATTTGGATGGGCAACAAGGGTTGTATGTTCCCTATTCCCCAGAAATGAATGCACTTACCGAAATGGCGGGTAATACGAGCCAAAACTCTGGAACGAATATAATGTTCACGCAGTCCGCAGGACAACAAGTGGCTGCGGATCTTAGCCGGGGGGTACTCCAAGGTGTGTCAGGTTATTTCTCCAAGAAAATAAAAGTTCCCAAAGTAACACTGAAGGCGGGACACCAAGTCCTCCTGGTATCTAAATAAAGCATTTTAACTCCAAAATAAATTTACAATGAAAAATCAATTAAAAATCATCTGGGCGATTGCCCTATCCGTCGGGACCATGGCGTCCTCCTTAGCACAAACTCCCCAAGAATCGCTCAAACTGGGAAAAATAGAGCCCTATCAAATGGAAATCACCTACAACAAAACTTCTCATCTAATTTTTCCAACAACGATCCGCTATGTGGATTTAGGAAGCGAATATTTGATTGCCGGAAAAGCTGAAGAAGCAGAAAACGTTCTACGGGTAAAAGCATCGGTGAAGGATTTTAAACCGGAAACCAACTTTTCCGTAATCACCAATGACGGCCGTTTTTATAGCTTTCAGGTTTCTTATAGTCCTTCTCCCCAAGCCCTGAGTTATGACCTTTTGACAATGCAAGAGAAGGCAGACAAAGCCAAGGGTAATGATGTGCATTTTGAAGAACTCGGAGATTATTCTCCTTCGCTAACCGGTTTAATTATGGAAACCATTTACAAAAAGAACAAAAAAGTCATCCGGCATATCGGAGCCAAAAAATACGGTATCCAATTTTTGCTTAAAGGCCTATATGTGCATAATGGTAAATATTATTTCCATACCGAACTACGCAACAAGAGTAACGTGCCTTTTCAAATTGATTTTATCAACTTCAAAGTGGTGGATAAAAAGGTGGCAAAACGCACCGTAGCACAGGAGAAGTCGATCACGCCCTTACGAATTTATAAGCCCCTTACCAAAGTGGCAAGCAAGCATACCGATCAAAACATCTTCTTACTGGATCAATTCACATTGACAGATGACAAAGTACTAAAGGTTGAGATTTTTGAGAAAAACGGAGGCCGACAAAAAAGCTTGCAGGTTGAAAATTCGGTTCTAATAAAAGCCCTTTCAATCGATGATATGCACCTAAAATTTTAACTATCCCTAAATCTGTACCATATGAAAAAGTATATCTATACCGTAATGCTCATTCTATTAAGTATGACGAGCATTCAAGCGCAACGAATGTTGCCCAAACAAAAGGGGTTGGAAATCAATGCAGGTGCATTGTCAAATGAAAAAATCAGTAATGATTATTATCTCAATATTGGGATGACCATAAACGGTAAAAATGGGAATTATCAACTTTGGGCGTTGGAATATACCCATCAATATCACGACTATAAAGAGGTTTACATTCCGCGAGAAACCTATACGGCTGAAGGTGGTTATAGCTTCTTTCTGTTAGGAGATTGGCGTAAACGTTTTACGTTGAATGCCGGAATAAAAGGGGTAGTTGGTTACGAAACCATTAACCAGGGAAAAGAAATACTTGATGATGGTGCTAAAGTACTTAGAGAGGATAATTTCCTTTATGGAGCCGGTGGAAGACTCAGCTTAGAAACCTATTTATCCGACTGGCTTGTACTTTCCCTTCAAGGAAGAATAAAAGCTTTGTGGGGAACTGATTTGGAACAATTTCGACCTACTGCTGGAGTCGGATTGCGATTTAATTTTTAAATGGAAGACAATGAAAACAATAAGTAAAACATTCAATTTTGGCGGATTGCCAGCAAGAGCGCTTTTCGTCCCTTTATTCATCCTGATAACAATGCTATCTTGCAGTAGCGACGATCAACTCGAAGTACAAAACGACTTCCCGTTTGAGGTTAATTTAATGCCGGTTCCTAAAGAGATTTCTTTAGGACAGACCGTAGAAATAAAAATTTCTATCCAACGATCAGGAGATTATGAGGGTACTGAATATTACCTCCGGTATTTTCAGTTTGACGGGGAAGGCACTCTTCAATATTATGATGAGCCCCCGTATCAACCCAATGATTTATATCTGCTTTCAGAAGAAGAATTCCGGTTGTATTATACCTCAACTTCTACTGTAACGCAGTCCTTTGATATCTGGATATCAGACAATTCTGAAAATGAAGAGAAAGTGAGCTTTCAGTTTAATAATAAAGATTAGGAGAAAAAATGGGTGGGCAAAAATCGGCTGTACAGGCCGATTTTTTGTTCTTCAATCTTTGGAATAAAAAGTTTTGATTAAATTTACTAAAAACAACCTGTTTATTCAATTCGTATGGATGAGGGTACTTTTGAATTAGTCATGGGAATCACTCCTGTTGTGATAGGGATAGTGCTTATTTATTGGATAGGCCGCAGAAAGTTCTATCGAAGGAGTATGACGGGTGCTGAAGGCTTTTCAAGCTACGAATCTTCACTGGTTATACGGTTTATTGAACGTCTGGGAAAATGGATTGCTTATATTTTAATCATCATCGGACTCGTTTTTATCTGGTCGCACTTTCAAATGAAAAAGGAGGGGGACAACAATCAAGAAAAAGTAGAGATGCGAGAGGTAAATTAAGACCACTTCGATATATAGGTTTCTTCACTTCACACCACTTATTTTTATAAATAGCCAAACACTGCCTTTTAAAGCGCATTGAAACACTGCTGTTCAATCCTATCAGAACTCTTAATATCTTCAACTTCCACAAACCAAAAAATAAGTTATGGAAGTTATCGCAATAGAAAAGTCTACCTTAACCGAAATGAAAGCAGAATTGCAGGAGTTGTTAGCCATGACAGAAAAAGCCGTGGATAAATATTCGCCTATTTTCAAAAAAGAAAAGTGGCTTGATAATCAGGAAGTCTGCTTGATGATGAATATTAGTAAACGCACACTACAGACTTATAAGGATAAAGGATGGCTATCTTATTCTAAACTGAACCGCAAGAATTATTTTAAATATTCAGATGTTCGAGCTTTACTTGAAGCCGGACGGTCGCCTAATATGGATGATGATGGATTTATGGACCAATGAGAATAAGGAAATCAATGCGAACCAGAAGATGTTATCACAATTGAGAGAACGCATTGAGGAAATTCTAAAGAATTACCGACCGGTAATGAATGGAGAAATTTATCTTTCCGGCGAAGAAGTTTGTGAAATGCTCCATATCAGTAAACGGACTTTGCAACAATACCGTGATGACTCCCTATTACCTTATATTCGGATTGGTGGTAAAATCATCTATAAAGAAAGTGATATCCTCAGCATTTTGGAAGAGAACTATAGGAACGCTAAAAATTAAGTGCTTCGCGGGTCAGGTTTAATTGGCATCATGGCACAGCGTCTTACTTCTATCGATGCACAACCGTAGTCTACCACTACTTTCCCTTCAATAAGATACAATCCTTTGCCTCGAATTGGGAATCTTCTTAAGCTTTGAGCAAAATGTACAGTATCAATAAAATCTCCATTAATATCCAAGAAAGTGCCGAATTTCATAATTTTTTTGTTCTTTGTCCGCACGGTTTTATACGTCACTAAATGGGCGACTATCCTTACAATTTGACCATGAAAGGAAGCCAATGTTTTGGCAGTAACATTACCCAGGTAACCGGATTTGGCAAGATCAAACATACTCCCCGATACGGGAAACCCCAATAGCTCGATTTCATCGTAAAGATCTTCCAATTCATCCCTTACAAATACCGGTAACTGTGGTTGTGCGATGGTATTGGGAAACAGTTGCTCTATTTGTGTATGACTGGCTCTGCTTTTGTTCAGCAATAAATGAGCCTCCCAAAGCAATTCTTTTTTTCCGACACTCAAAAAACGAAATGCACCGCTACGTATAAGGATAACGATTTGCTCTAATCCTGCTTTTGTCCGCAAATTGAAGTTTTCAAGCCCCGTATACTCTCCATTACGTTGTCTTTCTTTGGGAATAAGTTTTGCAAGGCTACTTTCAAGGTTTAACAAACAATCAAAGCCCAAGAATATATCACGCCCATCTATGGAGGTATTATAAACACTTTTATTCACACTGGGCAGGCAGATATTCCCGCCTGCTTTCTTTGCTTCATTAATATAAACTTCACGAGCGTAAAATCCGCCATAATTATTCAGCACAGACACTATAAATTCCAAAGGGTAATACGTTTTCAAGAATAAACTTTGATAACTCTCTACGGCAAAGGAAGCACTATGAGCTTTGTTAAAACTATACCCTGCAAAGGATTTCATTTGTCGCCAGACTTCTTTTGCCACTTCATCGGGATAGCCTTTTGTCCGACAGTTACTGAAATATTTTTCTTCGATCTCTCCCAGATGGTTTACGTTGCGGTATTTCCCACTCATCATTCTGCGGAGTACATCAGCGTCTGCCAAGTCCAATCCACCGAAGTGATGCCCTATTTTCATCACGTCTTCTTGATAAACCATAACGCCGTAGGTATCTTCCAGTTGCTCTTTGAATTCCGGATGTATATATTCGACCTTATCGGGATTGTGATGACGCTCGATGAAAGCCTGCATCATTCCGGAACTCGCTACGCCGGGTCGGATAATGGAACTTGCGGCAACCAATGTCAAATAATCATCGCATTGCAGTTTGCTGATAAGCTGACGCATTGCCGGGCTTTCGATATAAAAACAGCCTACGGTATTGGCAGAACGCAATTGCTCGGCAATTAAGGGATCAGTAAAAAAATGTTTGGGGTCTGAAGTATCTACCGTTTCACCTTTGTTCTGCTTGATTAATTCCCGACAATCCCCAATATGGCCGATACCCCTTTGGGACAGAATATCAAATTTTTCAAAGCCAATATCCTCTGCTACGTACATATCGAACTGTACTGTCGGCAATCCCTTTGGCGGGTAGTCCAAAGCAGAATAGCAAGTGAGTGGCTTCTCAGAAATCAGAACGCCCGAAGCATGTATCGTTCGTTGGTTCGGGAAATCAACCATCTGATTGTAAACGGACAAAATAGTATGGGTCACCTCATTTTTATTGAGCATATTTTGAGGCTCACGAATCAGTCGATCAATCTCACTTTTCGGCAAACCATAAACTTTGCCCAGTTCACGGATAATGGAGCGGTCCCGAAACGTACCCATTGCCCCCATTAAGGCAGTATGTTCACTTTGATAACGCTTAAAAATATAATCGTACATTTCATCACGGTCACGCCACGAAAAATCAATGTCAAAATCGGGAGGACTTTTTCTTTTCGGATTGAGGAAACGTTCAAAATAGAGATTCAGCTCAATCGGGCATACATCGGTAATCCCTAAGCAATACGCTACAATGCTGTTGGCTCCGCTTCCCCGTCCCACATAATGAAAATTTCGGCTTCGGGCATATCTACATATATCGTCTGTGATTAAGAAATAGCTTGAGAAATTAAGTTTGTCGATGATATCCAATTCCTTTAAGACACGTTCTTTGGCTTCTCTGTTATCTTTTCCATATCTCCTTACAAAGCCATCCATCGCATATTTATACAATAACTGTTTGTCATCATATCTATTTCCGGTAAAGGTTATCTTGTTTTTGATGCTTCTGAAATCGAAATCAAAACTGCATTCAGCCAGCAGACGTTTAGTGTTTTCTATGAGTTGTGGTACACGTTCATAAACTTTCAATAATGCCGATTCACTGATAAAAAATTCCGTTTCCTTTCCAATTTGCTCCGGGGGCAATTGGGAAATAAGAATATTGTTGTCAATAGCTCGTAATTGCTTGTGTAATTGAAAATCAGTTTTCCTGAATGAAATAGAATGTAATATTACATAACGGTCTCCATACTTTCTGGGCGTCATTATAAACCGATTGATTTCCTGTGGGCGTACACCGATAAATTCATTGTCTTTTAATGCCGTTTCTTTAATGCTGTTGAAAGGATAAACAACAAATACATTTTGAAATTCCGGCGCAATTGTGGGTAAAGCCGATTTAGTGCGATTGGCCTCGGTCATCAACTCATTCAATTCTTTAAATCCCTGTTCGTTTTTGGCAATTCCTATGTACACAAGCTGGTTATCGTTTCGGAATTCCATTCCTGCCAATCCATTGATCTCTGCCTTTTTACATTGTTTAATAAAATCAAGGGTTGCCGATGAATTGTTGATATCGGTCAATACGGCCGTGTCATAACCATAGGTGCGAAGATTTTCAATGAGTGTTTCAATGCCCATTGTTCCATATCTCAGACTATAATAGCTGTGTAGATTGAGTAGCATATCCCAGATAAATTTTAAATTGTTACCCCCCTTATTACAGATCGATAGCCGTATCGTTTTCTGATTTTATCCACTGCATTGGACAGGTCGATTTCCTTGCGTGTATCATCAAACAAATTCATCTGATAGGATCCTGCTATCAAATTACTAAATTTTACGCCGATAAGCCTAATGAGCATCCTCCGGCTGAACAGCTTATCGAATAACTGAAATGCCTTCCGAGAAATAGCCGTTTCCGAGGCTGTAAACGGAAGTTTCGCCTGAGTCGTATGGGTATCAAAATTACTATATCTAATTTTTAAGGTAATACAGGAAGTCAACCTGCCTTCTTGACGCAGCTCAAAAGCCAGTTCATCTATCATTGAAAATACCACCCGTCTTAATAAATCCATATCAATGGTATCTTGTTCAAAGGTGGTTTCCTTACTCATACTTTTTTGCTCGCAAAACGGTACAACCGCAGTGTGGTCTATACCGTTTGCTTTGTTCCAGATATTGACACCATTTTTACCTAAAACCTGTCTCATCGTCAAAACATTCATCTGCTGTAAGGTATAAATGTGGGAGATACCCATATTGCGCAGTAATGGATAAGTCTTTGGACCAATACCGGGGATTTTTCGAATGGATAACGGTGCCAAAAAAGGTTTTTCCGTACCGCTCTTTATTTTTTTTTCTCCACTGGGCTTGGCTTCGCCCGTTGCTATTTTGCTCACCGTTTTATTGACCGAAAGACCAAATGAAATGGGCAATCCCGTTTCTTTGATAATATCTTGTCGGAGCTCTTTTGTTAGTTTCCACGTTCCGAAAAACTTATCCATTCCCGTCATATCCAAATAGTGTTCATCAATAGAAGCTTTCTCTACCACAGGTATTTGCTCTTCGATAATTTCCGTAACGATGTTGGAATATTTGCTATACAAATCGTGATCGCCGTGAACTAAAATGGCCTCAGGACAAAGTTGTCTGGCCAATCGCATCGGCATTGCAGAATGCACGCCGAATTTTCGGGCTTCATAACTGCACGAGGCCACCACACTCCGATTGGAGTTCCCGCCAATTAACACGGGTTTCCCTATAAGCGCACTATTTAAGAGACGTTCAACCGAAACAAAAAAGGTATCTAAATCACAATGTACAATCGTTCGTTCCATTCTTCCTTAATTTTTACGGTTCAAAATTACTATTATTTATAGCTAATTGTTTTATATTTGTTGCTACAAATAATATCAATGTCATTATTCTCAGAAAACCTACGTTATCTGCGCGCTCAACTTGGTCACTCTCAGCAACGGGTAGCTGATGACTTGATCATCACCCGAGGACGGTATGCCAAATATGAAGATGGCGCCTCGGAGCCTCCTTTTGAACTGCTTCAGAAAATTTCGAGGTACTATAATGTCAGTATAGACTTATTGATTTCCCTGAATTTGAAAAAATATCCTCTTAAAGATATTTTGGAGTTACCCGGAAATCGGATATTACTGCCGATTAAAGTGGGGGTGCAAGGCGAAGATAAGATTGAAATCATCCCTTATAAGGCATCAATGGGGTATTTGGATGGGTATGCCGATCCCGAGTATATAGAAGGCTTACAAACCATTTCCTTGCCCTTTCTCAGTACCGGAAAATACAGGGCATTTCCTGCTGAGGGAGACTCAATGCCGCCGCATCCTGATGGCTCTTATATTATCGGAAAATATATGGAAAGCCATACCGATTTGAAGATAGGAAAAACGTATGTGTTCATTACCCGAAGCGAAGGCGTTACTTATAAACGACTTTCAAAAATTCTTTCCGAAGAAATAGAAGTATGCCCGGATAACGATTTTTATAAATCCTATATGATTCCGTTATCTGATATTTTAGAGATTTGGGAATTTGCGTGTAGCATTGCCACACAAGAGTTCTCAAAAACCGACTTCCAATTGGACAGCGTCAAGGTTTTAAATTTATTTGAAGAGCTCAAAAACGAGATTCAAGAATTGAAAAAAACGGATTCAAATAAGAAGTAGATAAAGTATTTCTTTCTTCTTTAATAATCATCAGTTTGAAATATAATATTGCTATACATCATGAGCTTTATTATCTTTGTGATTGAAAATATAGAAAACTTAAAGTGTTTTTGCTTTAAGTCTTGGTACTGAAAACTGGTAATTTTTGTATCCCCGAGACAATAAGTAAGAACGCTCACGCTATAGGCGTGGGCGCTCGCTTATTCGGGGATTAGGCATGCCAGTGCCTCAGTATCGATAAGTGTGGTTGCCTGCGCTTTTTTGTACAGGTTCCACAGACTAACATCAAAATTTTAGTGCTATGGAATCAACAAAAAGACCTGATAGGATCCGCCTTGCCTTTATCACAGACAAAAGCCCAATTATCGATGCCCTTTGCAACGATTTAATGACTTCTGGGCTAAACATCCTATTCCATTCAGAGAATGTAGAGGACGGATTATCTCAGTTGGCAACATTACAGGAACTTCCTGAAGTTTGTATTATAGACCTCGACTTTTACAACGGAAACGTATTGAATCAACTAAGAAAATTAAAGACGGAACTTCCAACTATCAGGTTAATTGCCCATACCGATATTGACGATAATGAAATGGCAAATACCCTTTTTAGAATAGGTGTAGAAAGTTGCCTACTTTTAGGTAGCGATGCGAACGATTTTATAAATGCTATTGAAAGAAAGAAATTTTTATAATCTAACTCTCATCGATAATCTTAATTATCTTGTTGTTTTCTATTTCAAAATGTATCTGACCAAATTTTTGCAATGGTCGTTCTTCCGGATGTTATAATGTCAAAAATTAATCAAGCGACGTTCTTTTGCTTCTTTTCTTGGGGCGCTTATGTTACAAGAAAAGAAGATCAAACAAACACGACCTTTTTGACAATATGTAGAGCGAAGGATATGTGGAGTGGTACATTTTGGCAAAGTGGTTGTACCTTTTGAAATGCAAAAATGTGTTTCCGACCATAGTGAGGAATTGCATTTTTGCCGCCCAATTTGGGCTATTGTGCGACTGGAATAGGCTGTGAGCGGAAGTCTTTTAGGTTTAGAAAAAATCCTCTGTACTTCGTCATACCATTGCGTAATAATCCCCAAAGTAAGGAGCATCCCATTTGAGTCAGTGCCGAATTGATATATAAATCTTGTTTTTCCAAAGCTTCCGCAAGTGAGCAACTTGGTGTATCGTCCTTCAATTCAGATTGTCTAAGCAAATTTCCGTGTTCTTCCGTTACAAAAGGCAGGTTTCCCACGGGTTCATATTTTTCTGAATCGGGCTGTTTAATTTCCCCTACAGTAGATAATATTACTTGTCCACTATATCTATTATTTCCAAAATCCAACCAATATTTTGGTGTATCGCTATAGCCTCTGTTAAGAGAATTCAATTCCTCCAAAATATTGGCAACCTCAAAACGTGTTTGCACATTATCTACACAAGTAAAAGTAAGGGTTGCTTGAGCATTTTCGGGTACTTCTTCAAAATGGTTTCTTTCAAATTTTCGATTTTCAGCTTTCCAGTTTGTGCCTGTACAACGATTGACCCGATTTATAAGTGCTACAGATTTTGGAAGTCCGAGCTCACTTTCAAAAAATCGTTGCCGACCCAAATTAGCATTGGTAATAATATCGTTATCCCACAAGCGGATGTGCAAACCTGCATGCCCCAATTCAAGTAAGCTATAATTCATTTCCATTAGAGCTGTCAGAACCTTAGAGCCTGTGCCACCTGCTCCGATTAGGTTCACTGTAATTGGGTTAGTAGGACTTAAAAGATAATTGTCCACAAAATGTACTTTGGTTCGATTTTGCTTCTTACAAGTTGTTTTCTCCACATTCATCGCAATAGATTTTTAAGGGTTCTGTTGTTCTTTTTTAATGCTTCCTTTGGAAAAGGGTTATTGGTATTAATCAGGTCTTTCCATACACTTACACAATTTCCTTTAATTGGGCTTTGTCTGCCCAACAAATGACTGAAATACGAATTGAAAAAATAATGTTCCCAAGCCTGTGTAAATTCCTCGACCGAAGCCGAGTTTTTGATTTCGATATTCACCGTCCCCATACATACACGACCGTCTGTATATACATTAAAAAAAGGCGCATAATATAGTGGCGTTTTTTCTGTCGGTCTTTCATTGTCGGAAAGTGCAAATACCTTTAGATTTTTTTTGTCTGCAAACCAAAGCATTGGGGGGACGTGGGCTTTCCCCTTTGGTATGCCTAAGTTGTCAACAAAATAAAGTTGCCTTTGTTGTGCTTTCGTGTACCATAGTACAGTGGCTTTTTTACTTGGATTGATATGCAGAATAGTTGTAGGCAAAACTCCTTTGGGCTTTAAAAAAACCATATCTCTTTCCTCATCGGTCTGCAAGGTTTTCGCCAAATTGCTTGCTTCTCTTTCGGTTAGTGGGTGGGCATTGATAGGATTTCCATTACTGTCCATATCAAAATGCTCTACATACGAATCTCTTTGCAATCCATCAGTTTCATAAAAAACCAAAGCGGATTTTGGGTAAAATAATTCTCCATAATCTGCGGTAATATCTTTTGAATTCCTCATTTTTTCTCTGTTTTATATTCATATAATAATCCTGCCAAATCGTTTAATACAGCAAATAATCGCTTTTCAAAATCTAAATTCATTGTTGTTATTCTCCGTCCGTCGAAGCTTTTTTTGATTGACGGCTCTTCGATTTTATCACATTCATTAAATTCATTGTTGATGCTTTCCACAAGGTTCTCATACAACCACCCTTTTATATCAGCTACAAAAGCTATATATTTTTCCATTCCGATTACTTCATCACAATACTCATAGGAGTTCTGTTCGTATAGCCGAGCATTTCTAAAAATACTCGTCGTAGGGTATTCTTTAAAAAGTGCATAAGCATTTGAAGCTACTTTGAAACACACCTTATCCAATGTATCTCGGACCCGAAATGAATTTATTCGCTTTTCAAATGCTTTGAGATTAGCAAGATTATATAGCTTTTGCTCTATGCGGTCCCCAATAATTTCGGATATTATAAATTCTCTTTTATAGCTTTTAATTTCGTGGGTATCTTCTTCGAGCTCTATCCATTCCTTGTGCATTTCATATACCCAATACAGATAACTCTCTTCCTGCCTGTAATAAGGTATATTTACAATATGATAAAAGTAACTACATACCGACAAGAGTAGTTTTGCCGTATGCCTTCTCTTTTTGTTCCGTAACATTTTAAACAGCGGAATAATTGGAATGTAATAAAGAGTGGTCTCGGTATCATATCGCTCTGTACTTTCTATATAGATTTTCTCCTCATTTTTTATCAATCGTACATCTTCCCAATTTTCAATAGTCTGTTTGAGTTTGTTTTTCAAATCCCACATGGCTAACGCAATATTATAGGGAAAATAGAACTGTTGAGATTGCATTGGAATTATGTGATAATGATTAGCGAGAAGGGAAAGGGACTTATAAAAATCCCTTTCCGTTTTCTTACAAGTTTGTATCGATTGTACCATTTTCAATTTAGGTAGAAATGTACACTTCAGAACACCATTGGTAGCATTGCAATCGGTACGGATCTTCGATTGTCTTTTTGCACCTCGTCTGCGTCTTTTGATTTTTGCATCCATTGTGCAAACTCGCCCAACTGTCGGTGCAACTGCCGTTGTCTTTTCTGTTCGGGAACTGTTATCATTCCCGATATTATTTTGCTTTGCATAGTTCATAGTTTTTGATTTTTGGTTCAACCTTTAGTGCCCATTACGCTTTCAAACCTGTACTCGATAACATCGTCTTTTATTTTTGGGGATGATACTTTGGCGGTAGTCAAAATAGGATATATATTGGCGTAATAGTTCATTACGGCTTCTACGCTCCACCGTGCTTCAGGGTCGGTCAATCTAATTTCCTGTCCTTTGTCTTGATGTATAAAAACTCTCGGTAATACTATTGCTAATAACATAACTATTGATTTTTGGGATTAATATTGTTTATCTTCTTCGCCTATGTTATCTAAGGGATAATCGGCGGTCGTTTCTTTTGCCTTTGGCGTTTCTGTTTGATTGTCAATAACGCCGAATAGGTTCGGCTCAAACTGTGCTGACAGTGTAGATTTGCGCTTACGTATCTCGTCTGCTTTTTCGGGAAACTCTGTTGTTTGGGGTACTTTTATCCACGCTTCTCGAAATTTGCCCGCTTTCTCCAATTCATCCACTTTTGCCATACCGTCTTTGTACTTCTTGTCTTTGGCTTGCTTTTCTTTTTTAGCTTTCTCGGCTTTTGCTTTTTCCATTGCCGATTGCTTTTTGACTGCTTCCATCTGTTTCAGAAACTTCTCCATATCCACCATTACGCCCGAAATGGATTGTATTGGAGTTTTTACCTGTTCAAAAAAATCCTTGTCAAATTCCTGAGGGGTAGCATTAAAGGTCAAAGGGGGAATGAGGTTTTTAGCACTATCTCCGCATTGCTCATTGTTGAGTAATACTGTTACGATAAGGTTGTTATTCTCTCCTTTGGAGATGTTCAATTGCATTACTCCAGTAAATTCCAACTGTGCTATCTGATTAAAAAAATTTGTGTTCATTGCTGTGAGGTTTTTTGTGTTGTTATTTGAAATTTAATCGCTGTTAGTTTTTTATACATATCCGTCCAATAGGCTTTTTTCCTTTTATCGAATTCGGTGGAACTTTCATTCCTGTGCCTATATTCTTTGAATTCTGCCGTTATTTTTATGGCTTCATCGAGGTCTGTGATTTCGATTGGGCAACCATTTAAATCATTGATATACATTTGTTTTTAGATTTTAAGAGGTGATTTCTGTTATCTTGTCAATTCTGCCGTAGATGAAACTGCGCAAACTCGTTTTATCGGGTGCGTTGTATTCTTGCCAACTATCGTACTGTTTAACTACATAGACTTTTAAAATATCCTCGAACCCAAACCGATATCCCATTAAGGGAATTGCGCTTCTAAAAAATGAATTTCGGTTTACTGCTTCTGCAAGCCAATTTTTTTCGGCTCGGCTCAATTTCTTGCCTTTGTTCAGCTTTTCCCTTAGTTGATAAACTTTTGAGGTTTTTAGCGTTTCCAATTCGGGTACTTCGTGGCTAACAAATTTTGTGGCTATTACTGCTGTTTTCATTGTTGAAAAGTTTTAATTATGATTTGCTTTAATTTTAAGCTACCATCTTTAAATGGATGGTAGCCTGATGATGATAGTAGAGTTAAAATGGAAGATCATTTTCCGCATCTTGTTCTACCATACGGTTTTCTACCTGTTCAGTTGTTTGTACGTTTTTGGTCTTTCTGCCTCCGCCGTGTAATTTAATTTGAGAGGTATGAAAATTTAACCCTGCTTTAGGTTCTCCATCTGCATCAAGCCAAGCTCTTGCGCTCACTCGCCCTATGAGTTCCACCAGAGTGCCTTTCACTAAAAAGTTGGCTACTTTGGACGAAATCCAATAGGAGCAGTTGAAATAAGCTGTTTGCTCGATACGTTCGCCTTGCTTGTTTCTGTAACTGTCATTCACAACTACTGAAAAATTCACTACCTTTCTGTGGTCGTCAAGGGTTTTTACGACGGCATCTCTTGTCAGTCTTCCTGTAATGTTCATAATTTTGATTTTAAAGTTTAACATCTGTTAGGTTTGCTTTTCCCGTTCTGCTTTGCTTTACACCGCTCCGCTTCGCTTCGCAAATTTTTTTCCAAAACAAAAACCGGAAAAAAGAAAGCAGCAACACCAAGCGGGCGCAGCGTAAAAACCAAAAGGAAACGGAATAAGTCCCAACGGGTGGGTTTGAGAGGCACGAACAAAGCCATTATGCCGTAGTCTTTTGGTTGGCCTTGTGCGGAGGTCGCCCGCTATACCTTAGCTGCCTTTTTATCGGTTGATTTGGAAAATACTTTCTAATAATCTTTCCATATAAATGAAGCAGGTAATGGTGACCTGCGACAGAGAGTTGAAAATTCCGGCAATGCGGTTGAAATAGCGGACGTGCCGGAATTTTCAATTTTCTGTGTAAAAAGTAGCTGTTAGCTCTTTTACTGCAACGACCAAAGGGAGAAAAGTAAATGTGCTATGGCTACAAAAAACCAATAGATATAGTAGGCTATGGAAGCCTGCCACAGAGATTTGAACAACGCAGTATCAATAGCCGATGAGAATGTGCTGCATTGTTCAATTTTCTGTGTAAAAAGTAGCCGTTAGTTCTTTTACTGCAACGACCAAAGGGAGAAAAGTAAATGTGCTATGGCTACAAAAAA
>CAZBXQ010000040.1:0-8405 GCA_964495935.1 uncultured Flavobacteriaceae bacterium | reverse complement strand
TGCTGCATTGTTCAATTTTCTGTGTAAAAAGTAGCCGTTAGTTCTTTTACTGCAATGACCAAAGGGAGAAAAGTAAATGTGCTATGGGTATAAACATCTAAACGTAAAAAAAGCAGGAGATTATCCTGCTTGCGTATAGTATATTCAAATAATTAATTATTTGTAGCTTCTTCAAATATAGCTTCCATTTCACTAAATTTATGAGTTACAGCATCCATATCTTTACTGATTTTTTGACTGGTGATTTTAGCATAAATCTGAGTTGTAGCAATGTTTTTATGTCCCATCATTTTACTTAAACTTTCCAATGGAATACCTTCCGTTAAAAACATCGTTCCAAAGGTATGTCTTGCTGTGTGGAAGGTTATTTTTTGTTCTGTAATAATCTCAGCGTCTTCAATCAATATTTTAATGTACTTGTTACAGGTATTATTTGCAGGAACTGGAAATATAAATTTAGTTCGAGTCGTGCCTTTGTATTTTTTAATAATGCCCTTAGGAATATTCATTAACCTAACATTGGAGGCAACATCCGATTTTTGTCTCCGACTGATAATCCATTGGTGTCCATCGAAGAAAGTTTGTATATTTCTTTCTGTGAGATTCTTTATATCAATGTAGGAAAGCCCAGTAAAACAGCTAAAAATAAAAATGTCCTTTACAAGTTCATATTTTTTATGAGGAACCGGTGTTCGCATTAATTTCTCCACATCTTCTTTAAGCATGTAACCACGATCTACTTCCTTCATACTAATCTCGTAGTGTTCGAACGGATTTTGCCGTATAAGCCCATTTTTTACCGCCAAAGTCACTAATTTTAAAATTGGCATTGTATAAACCCAAACAGTATTATGAGCACATTGTTGATCATATCTTAAATAGAAGTCGAATTCACGTATAAAATCTGGAGTCAACTCTCTAAAAGCAATATCTTTTCTTTGATATCGTTGATTTATAAAATTGGAAAGATGATTAAATACAACAATATATTTATAGAGTGTACTTTCTGAACGCTGTCCATTGGCTACCAGTTTTTCAAATTCATTATTGTGGTTTTTATATATTTTCAACAAAGCATCCTCCATCACACCAACACCCAAAAAAGATAACTTTACTTTCTGTGCAGTAGCAAATCCTTCGTCTTTCATCATATCGTAATAGATGGTATTGATGCGACTTCGAATGCTATCCAATTTTTGATTGATACTTAAAGCCTTGGCACTCTTTCCGGTAACCCGACTGAATTTTAAATCCCATTTGTTCGGATTTATTTCTAGTTTTGTTCCAAAAGCCCTTCGCTTGCCATCAATAGTAATACGTGCCATAATTGCGACATTCCCGTTTTTTTTAGGCTCATTTTTCTTGAGGTAAAAAAGTAGTTTGAATGTAGATCTTTTTGACTGTTTCATAACTCAAATCTTTAATAGTTAAAATTAAATTACATTGAGTTACAAGGCACTATGAAAAAGAGCGCAAAACACTGAAATATAAAAGGATAGGTAAATAATCCTATGTTTAGAATAGGTAACCATTTAGGAACCTAACTCAACCATTTAAGGAACAAAACCTATAAGACACCGACTTCCAATTGTAGACAACGATTTTTGAAAGCATTGTTTATAAAGGGTTTTAACCAATTTGCTTACTTTTGCTTTTTACTTAGTTTTTTTGTCTAAAATATTTATCGACACCCCTTGTCTAATATCAAAAACATTTTCATCTTTTCCTCCATCGGGTGTAGTTTCATTCTTCATGGAACTTCCGTGTAAATCAAGAATATAAATTTTATCAAAACTTTCAAGTAAACTTTTACGCATTTGTCGATGTGTAATTCCATCGATAAAACTATTATTTGAAATGTAAGCTAAAACACCACTGCCGTTTTTATCAATATAATGCTGCCCGTAACGAATAAACTTGATATAATCATCATCAAGATTAATCTTCCGTTCATTTAAATTTTTCTTATAATCGGCAATTAGGTTTTGAATCCAATCTCCTTTATTTGCAGAACTTACAGAATAAGGCGGATTCCCAATAATACACATCACCGGTGTATCTCGTTTTACACGATTGGCCTCACTGGCCTCTGCACTCAGCCAATTGGCGAATAAGGTTCCTGTATCTTTATGATATTCTTCTAAAGAATTGGTCAAAAACACCCTAAAGCGCTGGCTGTCATTATGGGTATAGCCCGTTTCCTTGAGTAACAGGTCCAATTTTAAATGCGCCATGGCATAACTGGCCATCAAGAGCTCAAAGCCATTTAAACGAGGCAGCAACTCATTTTTTACATAACCACCCCAGATTCCTTCTTGTCCCTTGAATTTCTTATAAATATGACGAATCACTTCGGCCAAAAAAGTACCGGTTCCCGTTGCCGGGTCTAAGATTTGTACCCGGTGGACCTCTTTTTTTACTTGCTTGTAACCAGTAGCAGATCGTTTATCCTGAATGTCTGTATTTACCTTGATTGTGGTTTTAGAAGTATCGGCCAAGCCCTGAGATAAACCAAACTCCGCTCTCAAGATGTCATCCACAGCACGAACTATAAAATTGACCACAGGTTTTGGAGTGTACCAAACGCCTCTGGATTTTCGTAATCTGGGATCATATTCACTCAAGAAGGTTTCATAAAAGTGTATAATAGGATCTTCGGTCTGTGTGGATTTTCCATAATTACTCAGGATTTGCTCTACGTCACAGTGTAAAAAGATCTCTGCCAAATCATCTACAATCCACTTGATCCGGTCATCAATATCAGGTCCTGCGATATAGCCAAATAATCGCCTTAGAAAGGGATTCGACTTGGGAATGAGCTCTGCTGCCTCTTGTCTGCTAAAGTTCTCCAGGGTTTCATCATGTAATCGAGCAGCAAACATACCATAGGCAATAGTTTGAGCATAAATGTCTGCAAATTCATTCGGCTTAATATTGTGTATAAGAATCTGTTTAAAAGCCTTCATTTGCTCTTTTAAGGTACTATCATCATCGTTTTCTTCATCGCTTGTCAAGGATTTATTCAAAATATCAAAAAGAAGCCTTGCTTTCCCGGCCATCATTTCGGCCAATCGTTTGGGGCTCCGAATACTCTGGATAACATGAGAGGTGAAATCGGTAATTAGATTTTCAAATTCTTCAAAATTCTGGGATAAGGGCTTAATTTTTCCATCTTCTACCGCTCCAATACTTATCTCTGTTATCAACTTTCCATCACGATAAAACAAGAATTGTAGATAGTCCGTAAAGACAAGGTTGCTCAAAGATTTTTTATACCGATCGAACTGCTCTTTATGGCCCGATTTCTTTTTCCCATATAAATCTTGGTCGCCAATATCCTTGGCCTCAATAAAGCCTACGGGGATATCCTTTTTGGTTATAATATAATCCGGAGCTCCAAATTTGAAGCGTTTGGGTTCATTGGTTACCGTAACGCCGGGGATGAGGCTTTCGATTAACCGGCCTAAATCCCCGCGAAAAGTATGCTCTGTGGCGTTGCCAAGTTGATAACGTTGATTGATGGATGAAATATATTCAGTGGTCGTCATGTTTCTTCTTTAATGTATAATAGGTGCCTCGACCTTTTCCGTGAACTTCAATTAAATCAGTATTCAATAACTTCTTTAAAACTTCAAATGTTTTACTCTTTTTCATTCCAATGACATCCATTGCCACTTTGCGATTGATTTTCTGGTTATCCAATAAATAGAGTAATATTTTCCGTTGTTCTTCAGATAGTTGTTCGTAATCGTCCGTAATCGTCCGTAATCGTCCATAATCGTCCGTAATCGTTCGCGAAGATGAGTTATCGTCCGTTTCTCGTTCCTCTTTATAATTATAATTCGTTCGCAAAAAAGTTGCTCTAAAACTCATTCCGGGTTGGGTCCATTGGAATTTGATTTCAGGATACTCTTTTAATTCATCCGAAATCAGTTTTAGGCCATTTCCCCATTGTTCTATAATTCCCAGTTTTTTATATACCGGGGCCAGAACTTTGTTGCGAATATCGGATTGCCCGGATTCCATTTCATTAAAGTCCACCGTAGGCAATAAGTTTCCCGGACTGGTGATTTCAATCTTATCATCAAAAACGGCGATTTTGATATCCTTTCCCGTTAGCGCATAATCGCGATGAATAATGGCATTTCGCAGCACTTCGCGCAGGGCAATCACCGGATATTCCCAACGGTCTTTCCGATACACCCCTTCATAGCTCGAACCTTGTGAAATATGGCGCAGCAAAAACTGATAGGCCTGCTCAGCCTGTAGCGATAGTGGCGTGTCGATGGTCTTTTGATCGATAAAATTCCCCGGAGTTTCCCCTTTAAATCGGGCACATTCAATCTTGCTATAGGGGAACAGCTTGGCCTTTAAATCATCATCGGACAGCAGAATCAGGGCATTTGTGGGAAAGTTTTGATCGTGCTCCCGATGAATTAGGTTGAGTTTTTTCAGGATCGTCGGGGTTAATTCTTCTCCAGCAAGTTCCTGAAATTGCTCTCTAAAACTTTTTAAATCAATTTCTTGAAGTTGTTTTTCATAGACCGGTACTGAATCGAAAGAAATATTACTTCGTTTACGATGGAGTTCTTCCAACAGCTCCGGTGTGGCTTTACGATTGGAAGATCCCACACGGATGTAAGTGCCGTCTTCTTCTCCCTTACTTTTAAGATAGTAGGGTGGATTATTGCCTTTGGCTATTCTGACAATAATGAGATATTTACCCTCGATATGTTGGAATGATATATCGGGAAGAATGGTGGGGGAGCAGCTATCGTGAATTTGGGAACTTAACTGTTCCTCGATTTCTATTAATTGATCTTCGGGGATACCTATAATGGTTCTTGGCTTATCCTTTACGCCAAGAATCAGTACGCCACCGGCATCATTGGCAAAAGCTACCATGGTTTTATTTAAGTCCGACTTTGTGGGTAGGCTTTTCTTGAATTCAATGGTTCGTCCTTCGGGTTGTTGTATAAGTTCGCTGATTCTCATTAAATATCCGATTCCTTTTTCTTGTTGGAGACCAACAATCGTCTTACGTCCATATCTAATAATTCTGCAATTCTATTCAAATCCTGAATACTTGGCTGTGTTTCATTGGTGCACCACCGAGATACACTAACAGGGCTTTTCCCGATATGTTCCGAGAGCCACTTATTCGTTTTCCCTCTCTCAACCAGTGCCAGTTTAATACGATTTAGTCTCATCGACATATATGATATTATATTTGAACTATAAATTTAGCTTTATTTTTTTTCATAAACAACTACAAATCCCTTATATTTGTTTTAGAAGAAAAATATTTAAGTAAACGCGAAGGCGTAAGCTATCGTTTGGTTACTGGAAACCGCTCCTTAAAATAGAACCGTGGATTTCTAACCACTGGCATTCCCTTTCCTTTCTTGCCTGAATGTGTCTTAAGAAAACGGACGTTTTCTTTGGTCCAAGCAATAGCAAAAGGTGTTTCTAAAAACTAGCGGTTTCCATCTTTATCTCCCTTGTCATAGGGAACATAATGTTTCTTGTTTGGATTTATGCCATTTTCTTTCTCATCGTCAGTAAGTTCATCAATATCAGCAATATCTTCATCTTCAGCAATGCGAAATAAGTATCCTTGTCCAAAAATATCTCTGCCGTATTTTTCTTTTAGTCCATCAAATAAATTCGCAATTTGTTTTTCGGATAAGCTTTCTAAGAAATCGGTTGTGTTAGCGTAACGATCAAGTGCTTCAATTTTTATATTGTAAGCTTCGATGGCTTTAGCTAACTTTTTAGGGCGAGACGCGACGATTTTTGGTGCCCATTTCGTTGAACGTCTAACAGCTATGTATTTTCCGTTATTTCCAATTGCCATTCCTTGGCCACCTTCCGTTAAGCAGCCTAATAACGCGATATCTCCTGGTTTTAATGAATCCCGGTATGCTTCCAATTCTTTACTATATTTCTTGATTTTTCTACTTGTCCTGATTTTTGGCCACCATTCTTCGTTTTAAGTTGATCACCCTACAAAAATCATATTCAGGATAATTTACGGACCTGAAATGCGCCATATTTAGACAAAGTTTCGAGAAATGATTCAATAGATTGGCGAGTAAAAATAAGGAATTATTTACTCTTTGCTAATATTCTGTTAAGTGATTTTTGTTCGAAACATAGGGGTTTTGACGCCTATTGAGAGTAGATTAGCCCGGAGTATTCAAGGGGAAACGAGGATGCTTTTCTGATAATCCTCGGATGTAGGAATGTCTTCCGCCAATTCCGGCCATGGGATAGTCCGGGTTTGGGCTTACGCATTCAATTTAAATCTATAATTTTGATAAGGCCGGGATCTTTTAACCCCGAATATTCATAAAAGCTCATAACTCAAATACAATCAATCATTTGAGTCAAGGACAATAACCAAAATTTGAGCTACCAAACTGTCGGGATTAACCGAAGCATTTAATATGGTTATCAGCCTTTTAATCGATATATTCCTATTTATTTGTGAATAATCCAGGTTAAGACTATCCGAGGTTAAGAATGGCTATATTGCTTTGGAACCGGCCGAATAAAATTAGGATCGCATATGATGAATACTACTACAAATTCATATTTATCCGTGAATGGCGGACATCAACTGTACTATGAGATTTTTGGGAATCCGGATGGAATCCCTGTTCTGTTCCTGCATGGCGGACCCGGTTTGGGCTTTCTGGAACGCGATAAATCATTTTTTAATCCGCAAAAATTCAAGGTCCTTTTCTATGACCAGCGCAGTTCCGGAAGGAGTACGCCTTTCGGATCTATTCAAAACAATAATATCGATTGTTTAGTCGATGACATCAATACCTTGACGGAGGAAGTCGGATTTAAGAAATTCCATGTTTTTGGCGGTTCGTGGGGGAGTACCTTAGCATTGGTTTATGCCATTAGAAACCGGGAAAAGATCTTAAGTCTTATTCTGCGGGGGATATTTTTAGGAAACCGGGAAGCTATAGAGCATTATTTAAACGGAGGGGTAAAATCATTTTACCCCGAGGTATGGAAACGTTTTATTCAAAATATCCCCAATGATTTTAAAGGACATCCAACGGAATATTATTATAAAATCATGGCTAATGGGGAGGAAGAGCAGGCCCGGAAACTGGCCTATGAATGGTATCTTTATGAATCTTCAATAGTTCGGTTGGCCGGGAGTGAAGAGCAAGTTGATGAGATCGAGAAATCAGGGCATTACCGGTCTTTATCCTTGTTGGAAGCTCATTATTTAACCCATCACTGTTTTCTGCCTGAGAATTATATTCTGAATAATTTAAAAGCCCTTGAAAATACCCTGGTTTGGATAGTAAATGGCCGGTATGATATGATTTGCCCTCCTCGATTTGCTTTTCAATTGGCTGAAAATTTAAAGAATGCCCGGTTATATATTGAAATCGCCGGTCACTCCGCGAGTGAGCCGAAGATTAAAAAACGCCTGATTCAAATATTGGAAAAATTGTCGTGCACTAAAAAGAATTAGAGATTTAACCTACATTCCAAATAGCACTTTATCAGTACTAACAAAAAAGAGCTAACTTTATAGAGCGACTGTAAAGCCTATGAATATAATGGGGAGTGTGATCCCTGCTTGCATTCTGGTAGGTAGCGATCTTATCATCTAATTTGTGGAGTGATTTGTTCATTCCGACACACCGTGAGGAATCTTTATATCCGTAGATTTAACGAAAAAAAAAGATCCTTCGCTGCGCTCTGGATAACAGGAAACATCAAAGTTTGTTATAGAAAGAATGTCATCGATGAAGGAGCAATCTTTTTCTTGTTCATGGATTAAGATCTCTCACTGCGTTCGAGATGCCATTTTTAGGAGAGTACCCATCCAAATTATATCTGACCTTCAAAAATCACAACCAACGAATTATCAGTTATTTATGTACGTAGTTAGATAATATCATTTATCAATTCATAAATGTATAAAACAGGCTTTTCACTATTCTATTCATTATAAACGTGTTAGAATGGAAAATAATAATAGAACATGATGTTTATTGCGAAATCGAATTTTGATTTAATTTTGGGATCCACCGCGGGCCTTTAGATTTGTATAGTGTTAAAATTGATATTAGAAAGTAATAGTGGTGGAAGATTTCTTTTTTGCTTCTTTTTTCTTTGTTGACAACTTCGAAAACTGTTGATATCTTTGAAAATAGAGTAAAAAAGAAAAGAACGGGGTGAACTTTTCGTCCGGCCAGATTCATAGACCTATTGTCCGTATTAGTGCCCGACTGTCTCCCTAAAAGATTTCTGAGGGAAAGTTTATGTCTTGACTTCTCCTCCCGCTCATTTTTTAATTGGAAGTACGACCTTTATAGATAACCCCAATATTTGCTACTGATATCGAATGATATCAAACGAGTGCAATC
>CAZBXQ010000039.1:0-30568 GCA_964495935.1 uncultured Flavobacteriaceae bacterium | reverse complement strand
AAAAAATATTATTTATTCCCCAAAGCTTCACTGGCTGCTAATATTGCCAATTTTGACTTTTTTGATGTCGATGTCTTTAATCAGTTAAAATTACGAGTGGCATACGGCGTAACCGGGGGAGTTCCTAATTATGGTGATATCTACAGGGCATTAAATAGTGCCAATATTGGTGGAAATATAGGGCTTACAGTGTCATCCCGTGATGTTGATCCTAATTTAAAACCTGAGCGGGCTCAGGAGTTAGAGTTTGGTACGGATATTAGTATGTTCCAAAATCGAGTTTCATTGTCTGCTACGTACTACATTAAAAATGTGGAAGATCTTATTCTGGATTTACCGGCAGCAAGCTCAACAGGAATAACAGCTATTGCCACTAATGCCGCTGAACTTAGAAATAAAGGGGTTGAATTGGGAATTAATTTGGCACCCGTTCGAACATCTTCGTTTTCATGGAGTTCTGATATTTTGTTTTGGAAGAATACGACAAAGATGACATCGTTGCGTATTCCGGCATTTGTGACCGGTGGATTTGGTGTTTCTTTGGGCAATTATCTGATTCAGGAAGGATTTTCTCCTGAAACGATTGTGGGGACCCCGGCAATTGGAGGAGCCGGGAATCCTCTTTATACGATCTATGGTCATGCCCAACCAGATTTTCAAATGTCTTTTGGTAATGAATTTTCCTTTTTAAATGGATTCAAGTTTAACTTTCTTTTCCACTGGAGTAAAGGAAACTACAATATTAATCTTTTTGAATTTTTGACAGATGATGGAGGAACCTCAAATGATTGGGATGAACCCAATGGAAATGGAATGACAAAAGGAGAGGAACGATTGAGCTCGGCTTATTTACCTGAGGTTTATGTGCAGGATGCAAGTTATATAAAATTGAGGGAGATTGGATTACATTATACCGTCCCGACTGCTTTTATGGAAAAAACCTTTGGATCTACGATAGAAAGTTTACGATTTGGTATTTCAGCGCACAACGTACTCATGTGGACACCCTATCGGGGGTATGAACCCGAGGTGTCAGCTTTTGGAACGCAAGCTGTTAATCAATCTGTGGATGTAGCACCTTATCCTTCTTCACGTAAAATCTTGTTCAGTGTTAAGCTTGACTTTTAAAAAACAAAAACATTACAAGGTATGAAAACGTTATTTTCTTATAGTTACACATTACTTACTCTATTGTTTATACTTTTAATGAGCTGTGATATTGTTGATCCCGATATCATTGAAGATCCTAATAACCCCTCTGTAAATGAGGTGTTACAAGGAGCAAATAAGGCCCAGCTCCAAAACTTGTTGTCAGGCTTGGAAGTTCGGCATCGAACCGGAGCTGAAAATTTTTTGGTTACAATCGGAGCGTTTGGAAGAGAAATATATCCAATGCGAGCATCCGATCCAAGAGATATGCTGGAGCTCTTAGGAATTCAGGAAGGGGCTAATGCAGAAACTGAACCCAGCTTTAGAGGGCTGGCAACGGTGTGGAATAATCCCTATGCCGCTATTAAGCAAGCTAATCTTTTGATTGAGGTACTTAACAACACCGAGGCTGTCACTGAAGAAGAAAGAAATGGATATATTGGAGTTGCAAAGACCTTTCAAGCTTTCCAATATATCATTCCATTACTTTCACAGTCTAAAGAGAACGGAATCCGCATTGATGTTAGTGACCCGCTTGAGCCGGGCCCTTTTGTTTCTTATGATCAGGCTATTACAGAAATACGAAATTTACTGGATGAAGCCCGGAATAGCCTGCAGTCTGCTGGTAGTAGCTTTGATTTTGAGTTATCCGATGGAATCTCTGATTTTAATACCCCTCAAACATTTATACTTTTAAATCGTGCTATTGCTGCTCGGGTTGCAATTTATGATGAAGATTGGGGAGGTGCATTGGAGGCCTTAGAAGATGCAAAACCGTTTTTCGAATTAAGTTCAGGAGAGGATGTTTTAAATAAAGGAGCTTATTTTGTTTATTCAGGCCCGCCTGACGCCTTCAATCCTCGGTATTATCCTCGGAATTCGGAGACAGCACAGATTGAGTTAGTACACCCATCGATGATTATCGATGCAGAAGCTGGGGATTTACGGGTTTCTAAAAAGTTTTTCAAAAGGGATAAGCCTTTTACTTTGCAAGGCCTAAGCTCCCAGTATCAGGATGACCGGTTTGATTCTAATACTGACCCTGTGCCATGGTTACGTAATGAGGAGCTTATTCTTATATATGCAGAAGCTAATGCTCAATTAGGAAATTACTCGGAGGCTAATAAGGCCATTAATTATGTGCGTTCGACCTGGGGGCTACCAAACTTTAACAGCACTACAAAAAGTAAGGTTATTGATCAGCTCCTCTATGAGCGGCGGTACTCACTTTGGTTTGAATTTGGACATCGCTGGTTTGATGCTAAACGATATAATCGACTGGATGAACTTCCGAAAGATGGAGGTAAAATTTTTAGGTTTTATGCCCGTCCTCTTAGTGAGATTAACTGGGATGAAAGAAACTAATGCTTTGGTTTGATTATAATGGTTCAACTTAGAAGATGCGTAAGGGGGAAAATATTATTAAGTAAAAGTAAAGGTTAGTAATTTAAAGGATAAGCACCCTCGAAATTAGAATTTTGGCTGGATATTAATCCTTCGATTCTATTGAGGTAGTCTTATGAATAAGGAGGTTATTATGAAGCTCAAAGATAAAATCAAATAGGAGCTATAACGTCCTAAAAAGCACTTTGGGCCCGATTTTAAATGGGGTGACTATAAGGATTTTATGAATAAAACAAATTAAAGTTGTTCTTGGAGGTAATAATATCTTAAACTTTCTCTGCCCACTTTTTTAAGACTTTAATCCAGTCTTCCCGGTCATTTAGGCAGGGAATATAGATAAATTCTTCTCCGCCTGCATTTATAAATTCTTCTCTGCCTTCCCGGTCAATTTCGTCGATGGTTTCAATGCAGTCGGCGACAAAAGCAGGGGCGACAATGGCCAGTTTTTTCACCCCCTTTTGGGGGAGACTTTGTAAAAATTTGTCGGTGTAGGGTTTAATCCAAGGATCAGGACCCAGACGGGATTGGAAAGAAGTACTGTACTGCTCTTCTTTTAATCCCAATTGCTGTGCGACCAGTTGCGAAGTCCGAATACATTGCTCACGGTAGGTTATTTTTTGTCCTTTACGTTTAAAATTGACTTTTCGCTCGTGTCGTTTTGGGATTCCGTGGTAACTGAATAGAAGGTGATCGTAGTCTTTTCCTTTTAAGCCATCCGTTATGCTTTTAGAAAGGACGTTGATATAATCAGAATCTTCGTAAAAAGGGGAAAGTACTTTTAATGTGAGACCGTTATAATTTTCCTTTTTGATTTCCTTTACCCGCTCAATAGCCGTTTTTACGGTTGCCATGGTGTATTGCGGGTAGAGTGGAAATAACAAGACTTCATCGACTCCTTGATCAACAAGTGTTTTTAAACCCCGGTGTAGGGAAGGCTCTCCGTACCGCATCCCCAGGGCTGCCGGAATATCGAGCTGAGCGTTTAGTCGATCTCGAACTCGTTCGGATATAACAATGAGCGGGGAGCCCTCTTCCCACCAAATCCTTTTATAATTGGCTGCCGTTTTTGGAGGACGGGATCGTAAAATCAGCCCTCTTACCACAAATGCCCGTAACTTATAAGGAAGATCCATGGCATATTTATCCATTAGAAATTCATCAAGATATGCTTTTACGTCTTTGACTTTGGGGCTTTTCGTTGAGCCCAAGTTGATTAATAAGATGCCTTTCATTAAAGTTTTTTTTGAAGTGTATGTTTAGTTGTTAGAATGTTGACGATGATGTTGGTACCATTTAAATCCAGCCGTTAAAAGTAGTGCTAAAAGGAAGAGTCCGATAACGCCATAGATCCAATTGAAGCTGTCGCGTAGCATCACCAGGAAAATGACAGAAAATAAAATAAGGGTGGGAACCTCATTAAAGAGTCGCATAAATTTTGAGCTGTATTTCAAATTTCCCAGTTGGAGGTTTTTGTATATACGATGGCAGTATAGATGATATATAATGAGTACCCCAACAAAGGCCAGTTTGATGTGCATCCAATCCTGCGATAAGATCGTCGGGTTGAGAAACAGCAGTATGACTGCAAAGCTTGTTGCGAGAATCATGGAGGGCCAAGTAATGATTACCCATAAGCGTTTTGTCATGAGTGCCAGCTGCCGGGTTAAAATACGGCGTTCATCAGCATTCGTCTTTGCCTGAGCTTCGATTTGATACACAAAGAGACGCACTACGTAGAATAACCCGGCAAACCAAGTGATTACAAAGATGACATGTAGAGCTTTGAAATAAGGGTAAAAGAGCATTCCGGGTCGTTTTTTAATAAGGTCTGCTAAACTGAAGGTTTAGCAACTTTCATTAAATATTGCTTGGGCGTAGTTCCGTATTTTTTTTTAAAAGCCGTTATAAAATGACTGGCCGCACTATATCCAATTTTTGAACTGATTTCATTTACATTAAGGGAGCCTTCTTGCAGGAGTTGCCGGGATTGTTCTAATTTATAGTCCAGCAAAAAACCAAATACAGTATTTCCATAGACTTGTTTAAATCCTTTTTTCAGGGAATTGATCGGAAGTTGAACCGTATCTGCGAGTTCCTGTAATGTCGGGGGAATGGCGAGACGACTGATGAGAATCTCTTTGGCTTCTTTTATTTTGAGTACATTTTTCTCATCGGCCAGAAAGGGGCATTGATCCAAGTCGATGTCGCGGGGGCCATTAAAAAAGAGACTTAGTAACTCCAAGGCCTTGGAACGATAATAGAGTTGAGCGACAATGGTATTGGGAGTATGGTTGACAATTTGATTCAGAACGGTAATAAGGTCCGGTGTGACGGAGTATTCCCGATAATATTTCTTACCTCGATTTTCCTGATTGAGAAAAGCGATGAAGTGGGCTTCTTTAGAAAAAAAAGAATGCATTTTTTCAATAGGGATAAATAAAGAGACCCAGATTGAATTTGGCCAGAGTGAGAGATGGACGGGAAGCTCGTTCTTGGGATTATAAAGTACGAATGATTTTTCCTCTTCAAGGGGCCGGATATATTTTCCGTGGTTATAAATAAAATCAACGCCTCCTTTTAAACAGAAGTGAAATTGCAAACTTCCTTTATGGGAGCGTTCCCGATAAACTTCTTTTTTTCGGGATTTATTTCGACCATAAAGAAGGTAGAATCGCTCTTCGATATGCTGTTTTTTAAAAATACGTTTAGCGTTATTTTTATTTTTATTCATTTGTATAACGTAATCTTTTAAAGCTTTTAAGGATATCAAAATGTAAGTCCTTCGCTTAATATTCGCAAGATACGTAGATTTTGTTGTTTAGACCAAATATAAATTCACGGAATAGCTGCTACCGTAATATTTGATACTTTAACCGTAATTTATTACGTGTTTTATCTTCTAAATTTGCCTTCAGCTTATGAGAAATACAGAATATTTAACCCGGCGTAAAAAGAAGTCATTTTATGTGATTGGCTTGAATTATCGAAAAACTGATGTTAAAACAAGAGGTCTTTTTAGTCTTGATGCTTCGGCAAAAACCGCCATGCTTATTGAGGCCAAGGATAAAGGAATCCCTTCTTTAAGCATTTTGACGACGTGCAACCGAACGGAATTGTACGGGATTTCAGAAAATCCCTTTCAGTTGATTAAGCTGCTCTGTAAATATGCTGCAGGTAAATTGGAGGATTTTGATAGATTGGGCTATGTGTACAAAGAGGGGCAAGCTATTCATCATACTTTTTTGGTAGGAACAGGGCTGGATAGCCAGATCATAGGAGATTTTGAGGTGATCAGCCAGTTGCGTAATAGTTTTAAAGCTGCCAAAGAGGAAGGGATCTTAAATACCTATATGGAGCGACTTGTCAATACGGTAGTTCAGGCCAGTAAACGGGTCAAAAATGAAACTGATCTTTCCAGCGGAGCGGCCTCAGTAAGTTTTGCTGCTGTGCAATACATGATGAAAACCATTCCCCGTCTGTCGGAAAAGAATATCCTGCTTTTTGGAACGGGTGAGATTGGACAAAATACAGTTGAAAACCTGGTAAAACACATTGATTATAAGGATATCATTTTAATTAACCGAACACGGAGCAGAGCCGAAGAAATCGGTGGAAAATTTAATTTGCAAGTACGGGGTTTTAAGTCGTTGGAAGCAGAAGTACAAAAGGCCGATATTCTTATTGTGGCTACCGGTGCTCAACGTCCTACCATTACACGACCGATGTTGAAAGGAAGAGAAAAATCATTGCTAATTCTCGATTTATCGGTGCCTCACAATGTAGCTGGGGAGGTTGATCAATTAGAAGAAATTACACGAGTTGACGTCGATGAATTGAGTCAGTTGACGCGAAATACCTTGGCGCATCGGCGAGCGGAGATTCCCAAAGCAGAAGAAATTATTGGAGCGGTAAAACAAGAGTTTTTAGAATGGGTTCATGTGCGTCGATTTTCTCCTCTCATTCGAGCATTAAAGGAAAAATTTACGACGATAAAGGATAATGAGATTGCTTATCAAAGTAAGAAAATGAGTCCTTTTGACAGGGATCAGGCCGAGGCTTTGGGAGATCGTATTGTACAGAAGATTATCTCTCAATTTGCCAGTTATCTCCGTACGAATGATACACCGTTAGAGGAGAGTTTAGAGATGATTACGCAAGTATTTCATTTGGATTTAAAAGAATGAGAAGAGTGGGAAGAGAGATCAGGATCGGCACCCGTCAGAGTCAATTAGCTCTGTGGCAAGCTAAAAAAGTACAACAAGGCCTGGAAAAATTGGGATATGATACCCGATTGGTACAAGTTACTTCCAAGGGTGATAAAAATCAGAAAACCCCTATTTATGAGATGGGGATTGTCGGCGTTTTTACGAAAACGCTGGATGCTGCTTTGCTGAGGAATGAAATTGATATTGCGGTACACAGTATGAAAGATGTTCCTACAGTTCTGCCCGAAGGAATTGTGCAAGCTGCCGTTCTCCCTCGTGGAGATACGGCCGATATCATCGTGACTTCCGGAAAAATCGATTTTGATAAGAGGTGTACCATTGCCACCAGCAGCTTGCGCCGAAAAGCACAATGGCTACATCGATATCCTCATCATCAGGTAGTACCCTTGCGCGGAAATGTCAATACGCGTTTAAGGAAGTTGGAAACCGAAGGTTGGGAGGGTGCTATTTTTGCCAAGGCCGGATTGGAGCGAATTCATATTTTACCGGATACTTATCAGGAACTGGATTGGATGCTTCCGGCTCCTGCTCAGGGGGCAATTGTGATTTCGGCGCGAGCACAAAACCGTGAGATCATAGAGGCATCTGAGCGACTCAATCACAAAGTGACCGAACAAACCACTTTTGTGGAACGTCAATTTTTACGCGAACTCGAAGGAGGGTGTAGTGCACCTATCGGAGCTTTGGCCGTGGTTGATGGCCATGAAATCCATTTTTATGGAAATCTATTTTCACTGGATGGGAAGACTGCTTATTCGGTGGTGGAAACCTGTGCTCTCAAGGAATATAAGATCCTGGCTCGCAAAGCGGCCCAAAAGATCTTTGAACGGGGAGGGAAATCCTTGATAAAAGAGATTCATAAGGTTACAAATCGAATGTGATGGGCAACGTTTTATCGACTAAAAAATTAAAGCCGGATCAAAAGAAAATTTTATTTAAAGCGGGTATTCAGCTGCAGGATTATAATGCCATTCAGATTGTGCCTTTGGCGTTTGCGCTCCCCGGCACGTTGAGCTCTGTCATTTTTACGAGTCAGCATACGGTTGCTATTTTTATGGATAAGGCGATGGACGAAGGCTTGAATTTAAGTTCTGTAAGAGCCTATTGCGTAGGATCAAAAACAGCCGGTAAAGTAGAGCAAAATGGAATGGAGGTAATCCACTATGAGAATTATGCGGAAGATTTGGTCAATTATATTCAGCAAAATCATACCGAAGAGCATTTTACCTTTTTCTGCGGTAATAGGCGTAGAGATACAATTCCTTCCTTCTTTTTAGCAAAGGGTATTTCTTATTCGGAGATTCAGATTTATAATACCGAATTGCAACCTCGGCATTGGCAGGAAGAATTTGATGTGGTTTTGTTTTACAGCCCAAGCGGAGTGCAGAGTTTTTTTATAAACAATAAGATATCTCCACAGGGTCAGGTGGTTTGTATCGGGAGGACGACCGGAGCAGAGGCCCGGCATTATGTTGAGTCTATAGAAATTGCAGCGGATACGACCGTAGAAAGTGTTTTGGAAAAGACCAAAGAATTACTGGTTTCATTAAATTGATAGGATGATTAAAAATGATTTGTTATTAAAGGCTTTAGCCGGAGAGGAAATCGCTCGACCGCCGGTGTGGATTATGCGGCAGGCGGGTCGGTATTTGCCGGAGTACCAAAAAATACGGGAGAAATATGATTTTTTCACTCGTTGCTATACACCGGAATTGGCCAGTGAAATTACGGTTCAACCCATTCGTCGATTTCATATGGACGCTGCCATTTTGTTTAGCGATATTTTGGTAGTACCTCAAGCCATGGGGATTGAAGTACAGTTAAAACCCGGGATTGGGCCGATTCTGCCTCGTCCTATACGCAGTCTGGAGGATATTGAATCTATAGCGATTCCCGATATAACCGAGCGATTGGATGATGTAATGCAGGCCATTGCAATGACGAAGGAGAAGCTCGAGGATGAAATACCTCTAATTGGATTTGCCGGGAGTCCGTGGACGGTTTTTTGTTACGTCGTTCAAGGAAAAGGTTCAAAAAATTTTGAAAAGGCAAAAAAACTATGTTTTGCTCATCCTGAATGGGCCCACATCCTTTTAAATAAAATAACAAAAACTACGATTCTCTATTTAAGAGAAAAGATAAAGGCCGGTGTGAATGCCATTCAGCTATTTGACAGCTGGGGCGGTTTATTGGCACCTGTCGATTACGATAAATTTAGCTGGCCTTATATTCAGCAGATTATTGATGCATTGAAAGCCGAGATTCCCGTACTTGTCTTTGCCAAAGGATGTTGGTTTGCAACGGGGAAGATCGCTCAAAGCGGAGCCTCGGCACTGGGTGTTGACTGGACCTTGGAGCCCGAGCAGGCTCGTCAATGGGCGGGAGCAGATATTACTTTGCAGGGAAATATGGATCCCTCCCGGTTATATGGTAATCCGAAGAATATTCGGGAGGAAGTTCAAAAAATGATCCGATCCTTTGGTACGCAGCGTTATATTGTTAATCTGGGACATGGGATACTGCCGGATATCCCGGTGAAAAATGTGGAGGCTTTTGTAGAGGCGGTTAAAACCTATAAGGAGTAGAAGGATGTCGATGTTGGAAAAATTTAATGACTACATTCGGAATCTCCAGAATACCATTACACAGAAAATTGAAGAATTTGAACCGGATATACATTTTGTGGAGGAGGTTTGGGAGCGTCCGGGAGGCGGGGGCGGCCGAACCCGGGTAATTGAGAATGGTGCTGTTTTTGAAAAAGGAGGGGTCAATATCAGCCATGTCCATGGAGAATTACCCTCGTCGATGCGAGAAAAATTAGAAATTTCGGAAGCTCGATTTGCGGCCTGCGGCTTGAGTTTGGTATTACATCCTACAAACCCGTTCGTTCCGACAGTGCATGCTAATTGGCGTTACTTTGAGCTTTATAATGCTGATAATGATATTGTTGACCAATGGTTTGGAGGGGGACAGGATCTGACGCCTTATTATTTTTTTAAAGAAGATGTGATACACTTTCATCGGGTTTGTAAGCTTGCCTGTGATCGTCATGATATGGATTTTTATCCGCGATTTAAGCGACACTGTGATGTGTATTTTTACAATCAGCATCGTCAGGAATCCCGAGGAGTCGGCGGGCTTTTTTTTGATTATTTAAGACCTACCAAGGAGCGGGATGTAGATTTTTGGTATGCTTTTGTTACCGAAATCGGAAATAGTTTTCTTGAGGCCTATCTTCCTCTTGTTGAAAAAAGGGTAACGATGAATTATTCGAAGGATCAACGCCGCTGGCAGGAAATCCGCCGGGGGCGTTATGTAGAGTTTAATTTGGTCTATGACCGGGGGACTTTATTCGGATTAAAGACGGAAGGGCGAATTGAAAGTATCTTGATGAGTTTGCCTCCGGTGGTACAATGGCCGTATGATTTTCATCCCCAACGAGGCTCTCCCGAAGCCGCGCTGGTCGAGGTGTTGAAAAACCCGAAAGATTGGCTTTCGGCAGATGATGTAAAAGGCTAAAGAAGTGTCATTCTAAAAACCCGAAATTACTTTGACTGCCGCTTATCGGGCACTACTTGCCACCGCTCGCTTCACGAAGTAATTAACCAAAACGGTCAACCCTATTTGGGGAAGGTCAGAAACTCAAAACTAAACACTAAAAACTATTACCGTGTATCCATTACAACGCTATCGACGATTGAGGAAGAATACCTCCATACGGAATCTGGTGCAGGAAACCACACTCACTCCGAATGATTTTATAGTCCCTTTATTTGCCGTGGAAGGCAGGAGTAAAAAAGAAGAAATTACTTCGATGCCCGATTATTATCGATTCAGTTTAGATCGTCTAAAAAAGGAAGTCCATGAACTTTGGAAAATGGGATTAAAATCGGTTTTACTCTTTGTCAAAGTTCCTGAAAACCTGAAGGATAATGCGGGAAAAGAGGCGGTAAATCAGGAAGGCCTGATGCAAAGAGCCATAAAAGCCATTAAGGACACTGTCCCCGAAATGTGGGTCATGACCGATGTAGCTTTGGATCCGTATTCTATTTATGGCCATGATGGAATTGTTCAGGACGGAAAGATTTTAAACGATGAAAGTGTTGAGGTGCTGGCGGATATAGCCTGCTCTCATGCGGAAGCCGGAGCCGATATGGTCGCCCCAAGCGATATGATGGACGGCCGTATCCGGGGAATCCGGAAAGCACTGGATAGGCGAGGTTTTCAAGATATAGGGATAATGAGTTACAGTGCCAAATACGCGTCTGCTTTTTATGGCCCTTTTCGAGATGCTTTGGAATCTGCTCCGGTGGAGCAAGAACATATTCCTAAGACTAAAAAAACATATCAAATGAATCCGGCCAATCGTTTGGAGGCGATCAAAGAAACCTTGGATGATGTTAAAGAAGGAGCCGATATAGTGATGGTCAAACCCGGATTGCCGTATTTGGATATTGTTCGGGAAGTAAAAAATGCAGTTCACGTCCCGGTGTCGGTTTATCAAGTAAGCGGGGAATACGCGATGATTAAAGCCGCTTCACAAAGAGGTTGGCTGGATCACGATCAGGTGATGATGGAACAGCTGATGGGAATTAAACGTGCGGGTGCCGATTTAATTGCCAGTTATTTTGCTCGCGATGCAGTAAAACTATTGGGTTAATCAAATATGTACCGTTTAACAACTTTTAGACATGAGCTTATTAGCCCTCAACGAGTTTTAAACCTTTTGAAGGGTAAGCGGAATACAAAAACTATCGGTTGAGAAGAGGAAATAGAAAAATAGGTAAGGGCCGGTTATTCATTACTAAAAATTATATATTTGTTTGAACATCAGGTTTTTATTTGTCATGAGTTTTTCGTCATCCTTTAGGTTTTTTATTATTTGTATTCCGGCTTTACTTGTCATGAGTTGCAGTGGCACCGATGATCCTCCTCGAAGTGATGACGATATGGGGGGGAAGGATACGGAGAAGGATAAGGATATAGAATCTCTGCGGTTCTTTGACGACTATATAATTCCGGAAGGGTTTAAATATGACCATGTAGAAGTTGGTGGATGGTCTGATCTCAGTTATGATGGGAGCTATTTTTATGCAGTCAGTGACCAAGCTTCGGATCCCCGCATTTATAAATTTTCCATCGATTTTGAAGAGAACGAGATTGATACGCTTCGTTTTAAAGAGTCGATCCCGATTCAGAGAACCTCGTTTGATACCTTGGTGTTTGATTTGGAAGGATTGATTTTCGATTCGGATAGAGGTCGTTATATCGTAAGCTCTGAGGGCAATATTGAAGCCGGAAAGAACGGATTTGTGGTCGAACTGGATAAGGAGGGGCAGCTGTTGGATTTTTATGATCTCCCCGATTATTTTAATGCTTCTTATGAAGGCGGGCCTCAGAATAACGGTGTTTTTGAAGGGTTGTGCAGCGGTGTGGATGGTCGGGGAATTTGGGTTTCTACCGAATTGCCCTTAAAAATGGATGTATCACCGGATGCTTCAGAGGTAGAAAATCCGGTAATTCGAGTGACTCGTTTTGATAAAGAGAATAAAGAGCCCACGGAGCAATTTCTTTATCCTTTAGGAGGATTTGAAGGCCATAATACAGTCCTGATGGAGGGAGTAAGTGCTATTTTAGAGTATCAGCCCGATCAATTTTTGGTGTTGGAACGAAGCTTTGTGGTGGGCAATCAGAATATTGGATTTCAGGCTCGACTTTTTGCCGTAGATGCTGCAGAAGCAACCAATACTGTAAATACTGAAAACGTTCAGTCGAAAATTGATAAGGAAATTATCCCCGCAAAAAAGAAGTTGCTTCTGGATTTTCAAGACCTCAAAGAAGAACTGACCGGTAACAGAGTTGATAATTTGGAAGGCCTTGCTTTGGGACCGGTGTTGCCTACTGGAAATCAGAGTTTGGTAGTCATTTCCGACAACAATTTTAATAGCGTTATTGAACAATTAAACCAGGTAATCGTATTAGAAATTATAAAATAGTAAAGTTATTATTTCTACGTTAACCGCTATACAATCATAATATATATTGAGGTCATTCATACTTTCAAAAATTGGCTGTAAAATGATCTTATTGTCCATTGATTATATATGCTGATTATCGTGTTTTTATAGTAGCATACTATTTTTAACTAAAGCCAATAGGAACTTTTATGCCGTTAGTTTTTTTATGTGAGTTTATTTTTGACAATGTGATAGGCCGTTTCCAGTGTGTCGTCTAAATCTTTATAGGTCAGTGCATCCGACAAAAACCAGGATTCAAAAGCACTGGGGGGAAGGTGAATGCCTCCTTCCAGCATCCCGTGAAAGAATTTGGTGAAATTGGGGTTATTGCCCGCTGCCGAAGTCTCAAAATTGGTGACGGGGTTTTCGGTGAAATGAACGGAAATCATGGATCCTACCCGGTTTATCTGATGGGGGACATCATGATCCAGTAGGATTTTATGAAGACCGTTGTCCAGATATTCTGTTTTTTGAGCTATTGAATCGTAATGTTCAGGATGTTCGTTTAGGGTTTTTAGCAAGGTGTATCCGGCTGCCATAGCCAAGGGGTTTCCACTTAGGGTGCCGGCTTGGTAAACCGGCCCTTCGGGAGCTAATTGGTCCATGATTTCGGCCCGGGCAGCAAAGGCTCCCACCGGAAGTCCGCCCCCGATTATTTTACCGAAGGTCACGAGATCGGCATCGACTTCGTATTTTTCTTGAGCACCCCCTTGAGCCAATCGAAATCCGGTCATGACCTCGTCAAAAATAAGCAGGATATTATGCGTCGTACAGAGCTCCCGGAGTCCTGCTAAAAATCCTTTTTGAGGCGGGATACAGCCCATGTTTCCGGCAACCGGTTCAACAATAATACAAGCAATCTCATCTTGGTTTTCGGCAATGATGGTTTTTACGCTTTCCAGATCGTTATAGACGGCCAGTAAAGTGTCTTGAGCCGTGCCTTGTGTGACGCCGGGACTATTGGGGGTACCGAAAGTGACGGCTCCGCTTCCGGCCTGAATCAGGAAAGAATCGCTATGGCCGTGATAACAACCGGCAAATTTGATAATCTTATCTTTCCCTGTATATCCACGAGCCAATCGAACGGCACTCATACAGGCCTCTGTACCACTGTTGACAAAACGGATTTTATCGATATTGGGAACCATTTCAACCGCCAGTTCGGCAATTTTTGTCTCTATTTCGGTGGGCATACCAAAAGAAGTTCCCTTTTGTGCCCTATGGGTAATGGCTTCTATTATCGGTTCGTATGCATGCCCGAGAATCATGGGTCCCCAGGAATTCACGTAGTCGATAAGCTCGCGACCATCGGCATCGGTAAGGTAGGCTCCTTTGGCCTTTTCTACAAAAACGGGTGTGCCTCCTACGGCTTTAAAAGCGCGTACGGGAGAATTTACGCCCCCCGGAATTACTTTTTGAGCCGCCTTGAATAACGCGCTGCTTCGCTGGTATAACATCATTTTTATTTCTCTTTTTTGAGTTAAGCGAAGGTATAAAAAGGAATCGAGAAGCCCGGTTTTATATTCTTATTAATGAGGTCATTTAAACTTTCAAAAATGGGCTGCAAAATGATCTTATTGTTCCAGCCTGTCGGCAGGTTTCGCTTCAATCCCAAAAGTTTAAACCACCTCAATGAGTAAAATAGCATGAGTTCTGTTTTATACATTTATAAATTGGTGAATTATACGGGTAAGAACCTCCGGGCGAGGTGGGTGAAGGTCGAATTGACGGTGCAGGATCGAGAAGATCTCCTTCACTGATTGAATGTTCCGTTTTTTACTCTTTTGATCCGGGTAGTGAATGACAAATTCGTTGTTGTGCAGGATATACCGGCTATTTTTTCCAACCCGGGTAACCGTCAGGCTTTTTGTAAAATGAGAATCGGGGTGTGTAGAGGTGTACCAGTTTGCCAATTTATAATCTACATCATACTGCTCCTGCAAATCAAACTTATACAGGTTTTTCCATTTCTTCTTAATCTGAACTTGCAGGATAAAATCTTTCTTATAATCGATGATTTGATAGTCCTCAAGTCGCGTTTTTTGAGGTTTGTTTGTGATAAACCGGATCGGACTCGGTAAAACCTGCCCGCCGAAACCGGTGTCACAAATATATTTTTTACCCTTGATTTCAACCATGACCAACATGTGCGTTCGCTGTGTTATAGTTGCTTTGGGACGGTTGAGGATAACCCTTCCCGTTAATCCCCGAGCGTTAAAACCGAGGGTTTTTAGAATGTTCAGAAAAAGTAAGTTTTGCTCAAAGCAGTAGCCTCCGCGTTTGTTGTGTACTAATTTTTTAAACAAATCTTCAGGTTTTAAGGAAACCAGTAATTTTAAGAGTGGATTAAAATTTTCAAAAGGGATATGTTGTACCTGAAGTTCCTGCAATATTTTCAGAGTGAGGTAATCGGGCTTTGCTTTTCCTCGAAATCCAATTCGGTCAAAATAGGCATTTAAAAGTTGGTCACTTTCCTGCATAGCTGATATTTTATAAGGACAATAAGGAGCAAGTTACCGATTTGAAATCGTAAAGGAGGAGAAAGGAAAAATGAATTTGGAATGCTTTGTCATCGCAACACCTCGTTAAAAGGTGGGAGAGTGATTTTTAATTTTTTAAGTTCGCAACCTGTTTGGTCTTACTGAAAAATCAGGAATATGAAAAAAGCGATAAAAATTATCGGTATTATCCTTGGGATACTTTTGATTTTGCTCTTGGTAACTCCCCTTTTATTCAAGGGGACTATTGAAAAGCAAGTCAAAAAAGGAATCAATAATAGTCTTAACGCCCAAGTGGAATGGGAGCATTTGGGACTTAATTTTTTTAGTAGCTTTCCAAAAGCAAGATTGAAGCTATCTCATTTCAGCGTGGTTAATAACGCACCTTTTGATGGGGATACATTGGCGGCCGGAGATTTGCTGTATGTTGATATGGGGCTTACGCAATTTCTCAAAAGTGGAGATCATCCACTTACCATCGATCGTATCGGTATCGATAAGGCCCGGGTTATGATTCAGGTGAATGATGAGGGAGCGGCAAATTATGACATCGCCAGAGATTCGGAAGAAGAGAAAGACGAGGAAAACGAGGATTCTTCTTTCTCTTTGGCCATTCAGGATTACAGACTTGATAATTCCCGAATAGTCTATACCGATAAAAGCAACGGCTTCTACCTTGAACTCAATGATTTCAATCATCGAGGCTCCGGGGATTTTACAAAGGATGTCTTTACGCTAAAAACGCAAACCGATGCATGGGTTTCGATGCGTATGGACAGTACAGAATACCTCAAAAATCATAAAATCGATTTAAAGGCTGATATTGCCATGGATCTGGTCAAAAATCGATATGAATTTGAAAATAATCAATTGTTGATTAATCAGTTGCCATTGGTTTTTAAGGGCTTTGTGGAAGTGGGAGAAGGCTATCAGGATCTGGATATTCAGTTTAAAACGCCTTCCTCAGATTTTAAAAACTTCCTCGGGGTGGTTCCCGAGACTTACCTGAAAAGTTTGGAGGGCGTTGAGACTTCAGGCGATTTTGCGGTTGACGGACGTCTTTTTGGACGTATGGACGAGGAGCATATCCCTAAAATGGATATTGCCATGAAGAGTGAGAAAGCGGCTTTCCAATTTCCCGATTTGCCAAAAGGAGTTGAGGATATCAATTTTGAGGCCGAATTAAAAAATGAATCCGGGTTGATGGAGGATACCGACCTCGATCTTGAAAATCTTACTTTTAGAATCGATCAAGATGTGTTTTCGGCTCACGGAACGATGAAAAATATTCCCGGGAATACGTTGGTCAACCTGGTGAGTAAAGGACGATTAAATCTGGCCAATATCAGTCAATCGTATCCTCTCGAAACCCCAATAACGCTCAGCGGAATTTTAGATGCTGATTTGCGTGTTTCCTTTGCGATGGATGATATAGAAAAAGAGAATTACGACAAAGTTAAGAGTCAGGGACGATTAGATTTGAAAGGGTTTGAATACGAATCTCCCGAGTTTCCCAATCCGCTTCGGATCGATAACGCCGATATCAGTTTTGATCCGGGTCATGTCGTATTACAGAATTTTACAATGACGACCGGAGAGACCGATGTTGCACTACAAGGAAGTTTGGAAAATCTTATGGGTTATTTGTTTAAAGGACAACCGATAAAAGGGGCCTTTGATCTCCATTCCAAAAATTTTGTGGTCAATGATTTTAGAGTTGCCCGGGATACCTCAAAGACGAAAGATAAAAAAGACGAGAAAGAGCCGAAGGCCGAGGAAGAAGCTCTTAAAATACCTTCCTTCCTGAATGTGGTTCTACATGCCAATGCCGAAAAAGTACGATACGACAACATCCTTTTGTCTGATGTTAAGGGGGATTTGATATTAAAAGATGAGACGGCGCAACTTCGAAATCTGACCGGAAACGGGTTGGGTGGAAATCTGGAATTCAACGGCCGGGTTTCGACAAAAGGAGACCGTCCCAATTTTGATATGGATTTTAAGATGGAGAAATTGGATGTGCAGGAAGCGATGAAAAGTTTTGATATGCTGGCAAAGTTTGCGCCGATAGCCAAGGCTTTAGTAGGAAAATTATCGGCCTCTTTTGCTATGGATGGGGATTTAACCGATAATCTCGATCTTATCTATTCCAGTTTAAGCGGAGAGGGATTGGCTCATATTTTTGACTCCAAACTGGAACGGGATAAGTTCCCGTTAGCCTCTCAGCTCGACCAAAAAATTAGTTTTCTCGATTTTAGTAAACTGGACTTTGATGAGGTTACCACGCATTTTGAGTTTGATAACGGAAAAATTGCTTTTGCTCCCTTTAGTTTTGACTTGAATAAGGATATTAAAGCCCAATTGCAAGGCAGTCACAGTTTTGATAATAAACTGGATTATACTCTGGATTTGGAGGTTCCGGCAAAATATTTGGGGAAAGATATTCAATCCAAGTTAGCAGGATTGAGCAAAGGAGATCAGGATGAATTGCGGATAGAAGTACCGGTAGGATTAACGGGAAGCTTGACTAAACCCTCGATAAAATTGGATCTGGGAGAGGTAACTCAGAATCTCGCCCGCCATATTGCAGATCAACAAAAAGAGGAACTCAAAAAGAAAGGGAAAGATTTTCTTCAGGGGTTGCTTCAAAAAGGAGATCAGTCTGAATCCGAGGATCGCGATACCATTGAAAAAACAGAAGGAGAGGAACCGAAAGAGGCCAAAAAGGAGAAAACGGACGCTGAAAAAGCAAAAGATGTTCTACAAGGGATTTTTGGCAAGAAAGAGAAAAAAGAAGAGGATTCTAAGAAAGAGAAAAAGGAGCCTTGAGTTTCTCCCTCCGGAGATTGCTGACCTGCTTCATTCATGAACAGGAAAAAGATTGCTCCTCCGTCGAAATGAACATTCTTTCTATAACAGACTTTAATGTTTCCTGTCATCCAGAGCACAGCGAAGGATCTCTTTCTGTGCAGAATAAATAAGGAAGCTTTTGACAAAATTCAAAAAAAGCCTTTTTTCTTGCCGGGCTTTCTTTTAACTTGCCGGTCAGGATGCCGGAATATTAAGAGCGGCCAAATAGCTCTTCCCGGTTATAAACGGGATCCTTTTTAGTATGAGCAATACGGTTGTATTCCTCCATCTGTAACAGGAGTTTTAATGGATTAAAAAAGATAAGATGGAAGAAAATCTATCTGATTTGCGACGTTCTTATGAGAAATCGGAATTGAATTCTGATCAGCTTGAAGAGCATCCTATGGAATTTTTTAAAAAATGGTATGATGAGGTCCGACATAGCGAAAAAGAATTGGAAAATAATGCCATGACTTTGAGTACGCTGGATGAATCGGGATATCCTAAAAACAGGGTGGTTCTTTTAAAACGCTTTAATGATACCGGCTTTGTTTTTTATACCAATTATACGAGTGAAAAGGGGAAATCGATCTTGCAGCATCCCAAAGTTTCTTTATCTTTCTACTGGCCGCGCATGGAGCGCCAAGTGATTATAAAAGGAAAAGCCAAGAAACTGCCAAGAGCAGAATCGGATGCTTATTTTAGGGTTCGCCCGCGGGGAAGTCAGATTGGGGCTTGGGTTTCTTACCAGTCTCAGCCGATTGCCACCCGACAGATATTGGAAGATCGAAAGCAAGTTTTGGAAGACCGATTTGAAGGGAAAAACGTTCCTTGCCCCGATTTTTGGGGAGGGTTTCTGGTTAGTCCGGTTTCTGTAGAATTTTGGCAGGGCCGCCCTAATCGTTTACACGATCGTTTTCGATATACAAAGCATGATAAAGGTTGGAGAATAGAACGTTTGGCCCCTTGAAAAAACGAGAATTAGTACAGATGAAGTCTGAAATGAAAGAACAAGATCGATATGTTAATCGCGAAATCAGTTGGTTGCAGTTTAATGCCCGAGTACTTCAGGAAGCAGCCGATGAAAATGTACCGCTCTTGGAACGTTTACGGTTCTTAGGTATTTTTTCAAATAACTTGGATGAATTTTTTAAGGTGCGCTATGCTACCGTCAAACGTACCCAGCAGGAAGGCCGGGAAGATGCCAAGGTCTTAGGAGGTTTTGAAGCCGATCGACTGATGGCCAAAATTACCGAGATTGTGATTCATCATCAAAATCGCAGTTTGGAGATTCTGGAGGATATTCAAAACCGATTGAAGGAGCATCATATCTTTATTATTGATGAACAGGAGGTCACCGGAGAGCAGGCTCAATTCCTACGAGAATATTTCTTACAAAAAGTGAGCCCTGCGTTAGTGACCATTATTTTAAATGATCTCGAATCGCCTCCGCGACTTAAAGATAGTGTGGCCTATCTCGCGGTTCGTATGGTACTGAGTGAGAACAGTATTCGTGAGAAACGTTTTATTTTGATCGAGATTCCGCGTGAAGTGGAGCGATTTGTGGTCCTGCCCTCAAAGGGGGAGGATAAATACGTGATTATCCTCGACGATTTGATTCGGTTTAACCTCAAGAACTACTTTAGTATTTTTGACTACGAAAGTCTTTCTGCCCATATGATTAAGATTACGCGGGATGCCGAGTTGGATATGGAAGAGAATTGGAGCCAGAGCTATACCCAAAAGTTGATGCAGAGCGTGAGGAGCCGAGAGGAAGGGCAAACTGTACGGTTTGTCTATGATGAGGAGATCGAGGAGGATACACTAAAATTTTTGCTGACGAGGTTGGGCATTGAGTCCAACGATAGCTTGATACCGGGGGGTAAATATCATAATCGAAAGGATTATATGCGATTTCCTCAACTGGCTGCGGGAGATTTGTTATATCCCAAGCTTGAGCCTTTACCCATCGCGGGCTTGGAGATGGAAGGAAGCTTATTAAAACAAATGGCAAAACGCGATTTTTTGCAATATGTGCCGTATCACACCTTTTCCTATACGGTTCGATTTTTGAGGGAAGCAGCAATTGACCCCAAGGTAAAGTCGATTAAGATTACCATTTATAGGTTGGCCGAATTTTCTCATATCGCGAGTTCCTTGATCAATGCGGTTAAAAACGGGAAGGAAGTAACGGCGGTTATTGAGTTGCGAGCCCGTTTTGATGAGGAAAGTAATGTGCATTATGCCGAACAATTACGCAAAGAAGGGGTCCATGTAGGGTTTGGACTGCGAGGATTGAAAGTACATTGTAAAACTTGTGTAATTGAGCGTTTGGAAGGCGGAAATATACAGCGGTATGGGTTTATTAGTACCGGAAACCTCAATGAAAATACAGCCAAAATTTATACTGATTACTGCTTGTTTACGGCTCATCAGGAGATCTTGGACGAAGTTGACAAGGTCTTTGAGTTTTTTAAGATTAGCTATCGGGTTCCGCATTACCATCATCTTTTGGTATCTCCTCATTATATGCGATTGCGATTTGAAGAATTGATTGACAACGAGATAGGAAATGCTAAAATGGGGAAGCCGGCAGGGATTCGGGCCAAACTGAACAGTTTATCCGATTATAGAATGATTGATAAATTATATGAGGCCAGTCGGGCGGGGGTTTCCATAAAGTTGATTGTTCGTGGAATTTGCTGTCTGATTCCGGGAATTGAAGGATTGAGCGAGAATATTGAAGCAATTAGTATTGTGGATCGCAATTTGGAACACCCTCGGCTTTTTATCTTTGAAAACGCAGGTGATCCGCTTTATTATATTTCATCGGCCGATTGGATGACACGGAATCTGGATTATCGCGTGGAAGTGGCTTGCCCCATTTATCAAAAGAATATTCAGGAAGAATTGGTCGATACTTTTGAGATCTGTTGGAATGACAATGTGAAAGCGCGTGATTTGTCCAATCAGGAGGAAAATGCTTATCGTATAAATAATAAGCCTGCAAACAGAAGTCAATTTAAAACCTATGACTATTATTTAAAGAAAAGAAATACGCAACCATAAAAATTCCTTGTTTTGGATGTAAAATGTTATGCCGCCATAGATATCGGCTCCAATGCCGTTCGTTTATTGATTAAAACAATTGCTAAGAACAGAAGCTCTCATCCGGTAGCCAAGAAAACCTCTTTGGTACGGGTTCCCATTCGTTTGGGAGGTGATGTTTTTGTGAAGGGTAAGGTTTCCGACAAGAATAAAAGGCGGATGATACAAACGATGCAGTCCTACAAACTGCTTATGGAGGCCAATGGTATTGATGGGTATCGGGCGTGTGCGACTTCGGCTATGCGGGATGCTGAAAATGGATCCGAATTGGTACAGTTGATAAAAGACCAAACGGGAATTGAAATAGAAATTATCGATGGTGAGGATGAAGCGGTTATTATTGCTTCGACCGATTTATATGAATTAATTGAAGCCGATAAAACGTATCTCTATGTCGATGTGGGGGGAGGGAGTACCGAATTCACTATTTTTTCTCGCGGAAAGCGAATCCATTCCCGCTCTTTTAATATTGGTACGGTACGCTTGCTTAACGATTTAGTCGATCCGGAATTATGGAAAAAAGCAGAAGCCTGGGTCAAAGGGAAAACTCACAAGTACCATTCGATCAAAATGATCGGTTCGGGAGGAAATATCAACCATATTTATAAACAAAGCGATCGAAAACGAGGGAAGCCACTCACTTTTACGTATCTCAGTTCTTTTTATCAGCTTATCAAATCCCTTACCTATGAAGAACGCGTTTCTCAATTGCGGATGAAACTGGATCGAGCCGATGTAATCGTACCGGCTACCGAGATTTATCTCTCGGCAATGCATTGGAGTGGTGCCCGAAAAGTATATGTCCCGAAAATCGGTCTGGCCGATGGAATTATCAAAATGTTGTATAATCAAGATTAAAGTTTTAGGAGTTTGAATTACGCTTCTGTAGAAAATATAGCGAAGAGTTACGGGGAGCTGGAACTCTTTTCAAATCTGTCTTTTGGTATTAACCGAGGGCAGAAAATCGGATTGGTTGCCAAAAATGGAACCGGAAAGACCTCCTTATTGAATATTCTGGCGCAAAGAGAAAAACCCGATCAGGGGGAAATTAATTATCGAAAAGGCCTGAAAATTGCTTTTCTACCGCAGGAGCCGAACCTGAAGCCGGAATTGACGATAGAAGAAAGCATTTTGTCCTCTGATAATGAAACCCTGCGCATTATTGCCCGGTATGAGAAGGCCCTGCAAAATCCCGAAGATACAGCAGCTTTTCAGATCGCTTTTGACGAGATGGAAGCCCATCAGGCCTGGGATTTTGAAACGGAATATCAGCAGATTTTATCCCGATTGAATTTGCATAATCTTTCTAAAAAGGTAAATACCTTATCCGGAGGGCAGCGCAAACGACTGGCATTGGCCTGTATTTTACTGGATGCCCCGGATTTGTTAATTCTTGATGAACCCACGAATCATCTGGATTTAGAAATGATCGAATGGCTGGAAGAATTGTTTAGACAAAAGGATTTTACCTTGTTTATGGTGACTCATGATCGGTATTTTCTGGAGCGGGTATGCAATGAAATTTTAGAATTGGATAACAAGCAACTCTATAGCTATAAGGGAAATTATCGGTATTATCTGGAAAAAAGAGAGCAGCGTCTGGAGTTGGAAGAAACCAATCTGAATAAGGCCCAACAACTGTATAAAAAGGAATTACAATGGTTAAATCGGCAACCGAAGGCCCGGGGAACAAAATCGAAATCGAGGATTGATGCGGTTGATGAAATCAGAAAACGGGCATTGGATCGGAGAAAAGAGGATGAGGTGGAGCTGGAAATTAATATGGAGCGACTGGGAGCCAAGATTATCGAACTTCATAATATTTCGAAACAATTTGGTAAGCACCTTTTATTTCAAAATTTCGATTATAATTTTCAACGTAGGGACCGATTGGGGATTGTAGGGCAAAATGGTTCGGGAAAAACAACTTTTTTAAATATTCTTACCGGCATCCTGAAACCCGATACCGGAAAAGTGGTGATTGGAGAGACGATTAAGTTTGGCTACTATAGGCAAGGAGGAATCGAGGTAAAAGAAGGACAAAAAGTCATTGATGTGATTCGGGAATTTGGTGATTTTATTCCCTTAAAAAAAGGCCGGCAAATCTCTGCTTCGCAGCTTTTGGAGCGTTTTCTTTTTGATCGTAAGAAACAATATGATGATGTCAGAAAACTAAGTGGTGGAGAACGAAAACGTCTCTATCTCTGTACGGTACTGATTCAAAATCCCAATTTTTTGATTTTGGACGAGCCCACCAATGATCTGGATGTGGTGACCATTAATGTGCTGGAGAATTTCTTATTGGATTTTCCCGGCTGTTTGGTCGTGGTTTCCCACGATCGGTATTTTATGGATAAGATTGTTGATCACCTGTTTATTTTTAACAAGGGGAAGATCAAGGATTTCCCCGGTAATTATTCAGAATATAGAGCAGAAGAAGGTGTGTTATTTGTTGAAGAGAAAGAAGAAAATCCGGATTCGACCCAAGACCTTCCCCGGGAAGAAAAGCGAAAAATCACTTTAAATTATCACGAGCAAAAGGAGTTGCAACGCTTGGAACGGGAAATTGAGAAGTTGGAGAAGGAAAAAGAAAGTTTGCAAAATGAATTTTTAAATCTGCTGACGGGGAAAGAAATTGAAGAAAAATCATTGGAGTTGAATAACATGGAAGATGTGATTGAGGAAAAAACGGAGCGTTGGTTTGAACTCTCCCAGAAAAAAGAAGGCGAGATTTAATTGAACTTCCAGCCAATGGTAGAGCTAAAAATATAATCGGTGGATTGGCCATTGTCAACCGGCCGATTGTCCTGATTGAGAGTATATCCAAGTTTGATGAAAAGATGTAAGGGAAGATCGTATTGTAGATCGGCAGAAAGGTCAAAACGCAGCCGTCGGGAAGAGGTTATACTGGGATAAGCCGTGGCTTCCATTAAAAAACTAAAATCTCGTAAATCGTAGATGTTGAGCACGGTTCCTAAAAAAGCTTCGGCACTATTTTTAAAATTTTTAGCTGAAAAGGTTTTGAAGTTTTCATTGTTATAAGTAGCTCCTCCCTGAATCGTCCAGTACAAGTTGCGACTCATCAAAATACGCTTTCCAAGGCCCTGTTTGGCCAGTGTTCGCAGGTTGATGTTCTGTTCGGAATTGGAATATAAAGAAACCTGACTTACGGTAAACCAATTGTTCTGAAGGATATATTGATAGTTTGCCGAGGCTTCCATACGTTTTACGGTTTCTGCATTTTTTCGGGTTGACCGGATATCGTCATATTGCAGTTCTCCAATCCAATGTTCAGAGCGATAAGACAGGCGGGACCGAACATTGTACTCAGTCATTCGCTGGGCTTTGGTAAAATCAAATCCGATGCCTATTTCAGCACTAAATTTATCGAGGAAATCGGACCGAACTTCTCTTAAATAGACGATATCGCTCAATTTTACATTGCGTATGGTGTCTGTTTCCTGTACCAGATCAACCGTATTGATCCCCGACTGAATAAGGTTCCCATTATAGCGGTTATTCGGGTAAACAAAGATAAGATAGCTGCTTTCGGTATGAATGGAATCTACGTTCTTCCATTTGATTTTGAAATCGGAATCACTATAACTCGTTTTTAAACTGGCCACTCCTTTTTTCATGTCTTTTAGGGTCCCGATTAACTGCTCTCCGGTATTAAGAATTAAAGTATCCTGCTGCCCCAAGACTGGAAAAACAGAAAACAGAAGAATCAAAAAGAAAATGTTTTTATATACCATGGAGTCAGAGTAGAAGGCTGTTTACAGTATCGGGATTTTCAATTTCCATCGATGATTGGGGGAATTTTAAATTACCGGTTGAATCGCGAGCTAACCTCCCGTTTAAAAGGATCCGTTTTTTAATTTATGCTTTTTGGATTCTTATAACCTGATAAAAATGGAATTATTTTGTGGGTGAGGAGTTTTATAAACCCTTTAAAAAAGCTGAAATAATGTTAATTGTATCCGTTGAAGTTCCTCTTCTCCCCGGTTTGACCGGATTTGGCCTTGAAGCTTCATAGGCCTCGGTAATCTATTCACGATTAATAATTTAACCCCAATCTACAAGCTCCGATCGGAGGGCTCGGAAAGGTGGGATTAACCAGTGCCTTTTGACTCCCCCGGGAGCGACTTGTTGAGGATGCGGCATCTTCGTTTTTAGGGCTGGATCAACTTGGATTTGTAAACGATAAAGAGAACAACCAGCGGAATGGCCAAAAGAATGGTCATCATCAAATGTACCTCAAGGACCCAGGGGGCTAAGAGCAGGGTGATAAAATAGCCTCCCATGGCCCCTCCAAAATGAGCGTCATGCCCAATATTTCCCAATCGTTTTTTCATGCCGTAAATGGAATAGAGCAGATAACCGATTCCAAATATATAGGCCGGGATGGGAATGATAAAATACAAGCCAAGCATCATGTCCGGGTTCATGAGAATCGCGGCATATAGAATTCCCATGACGGCACCACTGGCTCCCACTGCTGCATATCGGGGTTCATCCTTGTGAAAATAATAGGAGAATAAATTTCCTAAGATTAAGCTTCCCAAATAGATCGCTGCAAATTGGACTTCTCCCATTTGATAAATAATCACATCGGCAAAAAAATAGAGAGTTAACATGTTGACCAGAAGATGCGTCATATCAACATGTAAAAATCCTGCGCTGAGGATGCGTATCTTTTCTCCGTTTTTAATGTCCCTGATCGTAAATTTATACCGGTCGAAGAAAGCTTGATCCTTGAATCCTTTCAGGGAAAATAAAACATTGATACCGATAGTAATAAGGGTGGCCCACGCGATGTCTCTCATGTAGCTGATTTTTATCAGGTTTCAAAAATACATAAAATTATAGCAATCAAAAGGATACAATGGGAAAGGAAATAGCTGTTGTTTTCGACAGAAAGAAACAAATCTTATCTTTGCTGAAATTTTGCAGCTTATGCAAAAGTTAGTCTTTTGGATGGTTTACCCGTTACTTTGGAGTATTTCTAAACTTCCTTATCGGTTGTTTTATGGCTTATCTGATTTTGTTTTTCTCTGGGTGTACTATGTCGTGAGGTATCGAAAAAAGATTGTATATAAAAATTTGAAGTTAGCTTTTCCGGATAAACCGGAGCAGGAGATCCGGCGGATCCGGAAAGATTTTTTTCATCATTTTTGTGATATTTTTCTTGAGATGGCCAAAACCATTTCGATTTCTGAAGAGGAACTGAAGGCTCGTTTTGTACTTAAAAATCCGGAGGAAATGAAACGCATAGAGGCCTTGGGAAAGAGTTATATCATCCTGTTGGGGCATTATAATTCGTACGAATGGGTCACCGCTCTTACGTTGCAGGGCATGCAGTATAAAGCTTACGGAATTTATAAACGCATACGCAATCGATCCTTTGATAAACTGATTCATGACTCCCGAGCCAGGTTTGGCACAGATATGCTGGATAAAAATGATGTTATCCGGCAGATGATTCGGGATAAGCAATCAGGAACCCGAGCGGCGTATGGAATGATTGCCGACCAAGCCCCTAAACAGGGAAAAACCAAATATTGGCGGGATTTTTTTGGCCATCGCGTTCCCGTTTTTATCGGGAGTGAGGTGGCTGCAAAGAAACTGGATCTGGCGGTGACTTATCTGAGTATTGAAAAGATAAAAAGAGGCTATTATGAGGCCGAGTTCGTTCCTATAACCGATAACCCCGGAGCAGTGGAAGATTATGGTATAACCGATACCTATATAGAACTTCTTGAAGACCAGATTTGCCGGCATCCTGCCTATTATTTGTGGACGCATAAGCGGTTTAAACATATAGGGCTGGAAAATGAAATTGCTCAAACCGAAAAAAAATAGGGCGTTGATCCTTTATCCATAGGTCGAGGTTTTTGCTGATTTCTGCTATTCCTATGGGGAAAGATGTTTTTTTCTCAATTTTTACGTTCTTTTTTTAACAATATCCCACCTTTAATGATTTGTTAAGGATTATAATTTTTGTAGTTTCGCGAAAATCGAGATGATAAGTATCAGATTATCTGATTCTTTAGATCCGATTTCGATTTTATAAATCAATAATAGAAGAATATTTTTTATGAGCGAAATTAAAGATCAAAGCTGGGGAAGCCGGTTGGGACTTATTTTTGCCATGGCCGGGAGTGCCGTGGGACTGGCTAATTTCCTTCGGTTCCCGATTCAGGTTGTAGAAAATGGAGGGGGAGCTTTTATCATCCCCTATCTCGTTTGTTTTGTAGTCTTGGGAATTCCACTTTTATGGATGGAATGGGCAATTGGCAGACGGGGCGGCCGACACGGGAATCACAGTACTCCCTTTATGATGCAGGGCTTGAGTAAAGGCGGCAAAGCCTGGAAATATGTGGGCGTTTTTGGAATCTTTACCAATGTGGTGGTCATTAGCTATTATAGCTATATCGAATCCTGGTCGCTGGGCTATGTGTTCCTTACGATTTTTGGGGAGTTTTCCGGCATGAATCAAAATGAGGTCTTACAGGTTTTTAGTGAATATACGGGAGTTTTGGACGGTACTTCAATTGGTTATTTCTCATTATTGCTGTTTCTGGTGACGCTTTTTATTAACATTTATATTTTATCGAAAGGAATTGGCGGAATCGAGAAAGTGGCCAAAATCGGAATGCCCTTACTCTTGATTTTTGGTATTATGTTGGCCATTCGAGGGTTGACGCTGGGAACCGGCGGTGCCAGTGAGGCGGTTCCGGATGCTAACGCCTGGGAAGGAATTAATTTTTTATGGGAAGTCGAATTTAGTTCAGTATTAGATCCGAAGGTCTGGTTGGCAGCAGCCGGACAAATCTTCTTTACGCTGGGGCTGGGCTGGGGCTTTATTCAGAGTTATGCCTCTTATATGAAAGCCAAGGACGATATTGCACTGAGTGCCTTGACCTCCGGTTTTACCAATGAATTTGTGGAAATTGTGGTAGGAAGTTTGATTATTATTCCACTGGCAGCCGGGTTTTTAGGAATGGACTGGGTTAAGGATAATGCCAGTTTTGGAATGGCGTTTCAGACCATGCCCTATTTATTTGATCAACTGGGGCATATTTTAGGAAGTATTGCCGGAGTATTGTGGTTTTCGCTGTTGTTTTTTGCCGGGATTACTTCTTCTCTGGCTATGGGAATGCCTTGGATTGGCTTTATGAAGGACGAGTTCAACTGGTCGCATGGAAAGGCGACCTGGGCCTTAGGAGGATTTGTGCTGTTGTTGGGGTTACCGGCGGTTTTATTCTATAATTATGGAGTGTTAGATGAATATGATTATTGGGTGGGAACCGTTTGTTTGGTCGTGTTTGCCATGTTGGAAACGATTTTGTTTTCCTGGGTCTTTGGTTTGGATAAAGGCTGGAAGGAAATCACTACCGGAGCCGATATAAAAGTTCCCAAAATTTTTAGATTCTTGTTGCGTTATGTCACGCCTACGCTAATTATTATTGTATTTATCGGAGCTCTTTTTGCTCCCGAAGGAAATGATTGGCTGGGGTATTTGGGAGGATTGTTTAATGGGGAAGGCTGGGATTTTGATGCCGGTTCTATCATTAACAAACTGGCGTATATCAGTAAACGCAGTGAATTAGCGCAGTTGACTGATCCCGCTGCCCGGGAACACCTGAAAATGACCTTATACTATTCAAAAATATCTCGTGTTTTATTGGTTTTGGTCTTTGGTTTTATTAGCTTTTTGGTCTATAAAGCCTATCGAAATCGTTTACGAGAAAAACCTGTTAAAAATTAAAAATATGATGTCCACACAAGCATTAATTTGGATGATTTTGGTTCAGGGAACCGTAACATCTATTATCATTTATCTGTATTATAAAATCCTAAAAAAACCGGATTCTTAATGTTTTGGGTATTCCTTTGCAAGGGAATGTCGGGATACAACGGTTTATGAATACACGAAAACAACAATTGGAAGCTTTTGAACGGCTCCTAAATATCATGGACGAACTCCGTGATAAATGCCTTTGGGATCGTAAACAAACGCTCAAATCACTCCGCCCGTTAACGATTGAAGAAACCTATGAGCTTGGAGATGCGATTCTGGATGGGGATCTGGAAGAGATCCGTAAGGAGTTGGGAGATCTGCTTTTACACATTGTCTTTTATGCAAAAATAGGAGCCGAAAAAGAGGCTTTTGACATTGCTGATGTAGCACATGGAATCTGTGAAAAATTAATTGTTCGTCATCCGCATATTTATGGTGATGTGACGGTGAAAGATGAAGGAGACGTCAAACGGAACTGGGAGAAGATAAAACTGAAGGAGGGCCGGAAAAGTGTCCTGCAAGGAGTGCCAAACTCTCTGCCGGCTCTGGTAAAGGCACAACGGATTCAGGAAAAAGCAGCCGGAGTGGGTTTTGACTGGGAAGAGGTAGGTTCGGTTGTGGAAAAAATAGAGGAGGAACTGGAAGAATTAAAAACCGAATTGGAAAATGAAAATATGGAGAATGCAGAGGCCGAGTTCGGTGATTTTCTGTTTTCCCTGATTAATTATGCCCGGTTTTTAAATGTAAATCCCGAAAATGCGTTGGCTGCCACCAATACTAAATTTAAAAGACGATTTGAATTTATGGAGGCCAAAGCCCGGGAAAAGGGAAGGACTTTACAAGACCTGTCGCCACAGGAAATGAATGATTTTTGGGAGCAGGCAAAAACGTTGTAAAGGGATTATTGAAGCGAATCTGAGCTTTTAGCCTGCTTACTTCATGAATTTAATTTTGAGGAGATTCAAGGCGTCGAAATCCGTAGAATAGTGGCTATCTCAAGGATTTAGCAACGTGGAAGGCCTGGCCTGCGGAGGATCTCAAAATTCACGTCCATGCTAAATACAGTATTGTTTCATTCTTCTCTACTATAAGAAACGTATAATGAGTGATTTAAACAGGGGTGTACTTCTTAAATTTATGATCCCGTTATCGGGAGGTGAATGATCTTATTTAACTACTTTTATAACTTACTGATAATTCATTAGTTGTTATTTTTGAAAGCCAGATATAATTTGGAGGGGTACTCTCCTAAAAATGGCATTTCGAACGCAGTGAGAGATCTTAATCCATAAACAGGAAAAAGATTTCTCTTTCGTCGAAATGAACAAACCACTCCGAAAAAAATAATGGGAAGGCTACTTTCAGTCAGGGATCGTACTCCTCATTATATTCATAGGCTTTACAGTCGCTCTATAAAGTTAGTTCTTTTTTATTAGCACTGATAAGTGCTATTTAGAATGCAGGTTAGAGTATGCTTTTGATGGCGAGATCATTGAAACTATAATAAACCTT
>CAZBXQ010000038.1:0-31778 GCA_964495935.1 uncultured Flavobacteriaceae bacterium | reverse complement strand
GCTGGTGTAAAATTGGAATTCAATCCGGACAAAAACGAAATGACATTAGAACAAAATGGTAAAAAATTCCTGTTTAAAAAAGAATAATGTCTACACCAAACATAGGAAACAGTTTGCCGCAAGGGCGGATATTGTTTAAAATTCAGCGGTTGATTTTCTTCTAAAGCCATTTATTAAACTTTTTGGTTAAAATTTAAAGCTTAAAAATGGCTTTTGTCAGGGTCGGTTCTGAATCGATCCCGAATACGGGACGGCTTCTTTGCCTGCCCCAGCGGCAAGCTGCAAGACGTTAGCGGTCATTAAACCAAAACACTTTAAAATCATCCAAATTAGTACCAATTAACAATATTAATATGAAACATTTGAGTATTACCATTTTCGCTTTAATTCTAATAAGTCTTTTTTCCTGTTCGAGAGACGATGTGTCCCTCATTAATCCATCATCTTCACAGTTAAATTTTGAAGGCGAAGGTGGGCAAGAAAGCATCTCTTTTAAAAACAGAGATTGGAAAATCACAAAAGTGATAAACCAAAATAACAATCAAAATATTTTTGGAAACATCTATTCATCGGATGGAAATCTAATCCAGGAAAACAAAATATTGAGATTAGATGGATTAGGTAGTTTAGAAGCAATTTGGTCTAACAAAGGTTTCATTATTGAACGTGAAGCAGAAACATCTATGACCGTTCGTTTAGACGAAAATTTCACAAAAGAAAATTTCGGGTTTATTATCTATTTAGAATCGGGTAATGAGACGAAACAAGTGTCCGTCAATCAGAAACCGTCTCAAGGTTACGAAATAAAAAGTATAAAATACACCATAGGGAGCAGTGGAAGTGATTCGATATTTGTTAAAAAAGGGAAAATACATTCTTTTAACATCAATTCTTCTATGGAACAAACCCTTTCACTTGAGCCATTTAATGACGTTTCTGAGTTTTCACAATTTGAAAGTAATGAAAAAGGGGCATTTCCGTGGACGCAAGCCGACTCCATAATGGTGGAAATTCCTACTCAAATTATAAATGGCGAAATAATCTCTAATGACAGGGAATCACCATATTCGAATGAATTAACTAAAAAGGACAGTAGGTTTAAAGACCAATCGGAAGAAATTAATCTACCACAAGGACAATCCGAATTTGTAGTTGAACTTGAATATCGTAAACGTAGAGTATCATACACTCTGCACTTAATTAGTAATCGAACAAGCGAAAATAAAATTATCACAGGGGAATGGATTGAAACTGCACCAACTGGTAATTATGAAATAAATTGGCAGTAAACAAAGATTAACGACCGCTAATCGAGTAGGCGACCCCGCTTCTCAATAGAAACAGGGCAAACCTCTCACAGCTCTGCTGAGCAAAGTCGAAGTACCACTAAGCCCTTCGACAACGCTCAGGATAAACCAAGCGGGTCTTCCCGAAAAAACGGGACAAGCTGTACTTAGCGGTTCATCGGATTATGGATTGAGTTAGAATGTAAACTTCCGACAGGCTGATATACTCTGTTCTCCTTAAGCGTGTGGGAGTAACCGTAGTTTTTATGTGCCGCGGTATCCGGCAAAAGCACGATAACCCCTACCCCAATTCCACTACTGTCTTATCTCTTTCACTCTGTTGGGCAGCCTCCAGAATTTTCATCACCAAGAGAGATTCGGATAGGCTTACGGGAGTATCTTCCCTTTTTCTTATCCATCGATAAACACGTCGATAAAATTCCTGATATTGGCCTTTGGGACTGGCAATACGTTGATATACCGACTCTCCTTCCCGTTCCACATGAAGAATTCCTCCTTCCGTTTCGGGTTCCTCTCCCCAATTCTCGATTTCTTGCGGGCCAACCCCCATTTTCAGTAATCCCTCCTGGATATCCGAGCGGGTCTTGATAAAGCTCCCCAAAGTACCATGCAATCGAAAGGCTGGTAAGGCTTCGCGGACCAACAGACTGGATTTTAACGCACAATTAAAATCTTTATACAAAAGCTGAATGTTCAAATAATCATCTACCTCCGAGTTTTCTCGATGGGTTTGAATCCGTGCAAAAACAGCCTTTGGTTTTCCAAATAAATGGATTGCCTGATCAATCAAATGAGGCCCTAAATCAAATAATAATCCGACCCCTCGCTGCTGTTTCTCTTTGTGTCCTTTCCGGCTGAGTTCCATCCGGTATCGATCATAATGAAATTCGGCATCTATTAAGCTCCCCAATCTCTTCTCTTCAACGATCTTTTGAACAGCCAAAAAATCACTGTCCCAACGCCGATTTTGAAAAACAATCAGAGACCGGTCAACTTCTTTTGCTAATTCCACCAGTTTCTGTGCTTCTTTCAAAGTGGTTGCAAAAGGCTTTTCAACAACCACATGCTTCCCGGCTGTTAACGCTTGTTTGGTATAGTCAAAATGGGTGGTATTGGGGGTATTGACAACAATCAATTCCAATGTATCATCCTTCAACAGGTCTTCCACCGAGGAATAACTCGTTATCCCGGGATATCGATCTCCCGCTTTTTTCTGATGCCGCTCGGTCACCGCCGCCAATTCAAATTCCGGCAGGGAATTTAAAAAAGGAGCATGAAAAACACGCCCCGACATTCCGTAGGCACAAAGTCCCACCCGAATAGGCTGTATTTCTTCTTTTGGCATAATCGTCAATTTTTTAACCGTTGGTACTGTTTTTCTACCTTCATCAGATCGGCCTGAACTTATCGGTAGGATAGAACTAATTGAGCCGGCTACTCCGGCTCAACTTTATAAATTATCTTCCTCGTGGAAATCCCCGTTTCCGTTTTTTATCCTTCGGCATTGGCCAGGTGAATTGCTTCTTTGATCTTTTCTTCCAACTCATCCATCAAATCGGGATTATCTTTCAAAAGAAGAATCACATTATCCCGGCCCTGCCCCAATTTAGTATCTTCATAACTGTACCAAGATCCGGCCTTTTTGATAATCTCATAATCCACTCCGATATCGACAATTTCGCCGACCTTTGAAATTCCTTCGCCATACATAATATCAAATTCTGCTGTTCTAAAGGGCGGTGCTACTTTGTTTTTAACTACTTTAACCCGGGTTTTATTCCCACGAACTTCACTTTTGCTATCCTTAATTTTAGTCGATCGACGGATATCGAGTCGCACCGAAGCATAGAATTTCAGGGCATTCCCGCCGGTCGTGGTTTCCGGGTTCCCGAAGATCACCCCGATTTTTTCCCGTAACTGATTAATAAAAATCACGCAGCATCGGGTCTTACTGATGGAGCCCGTCAACTTACGCAAGGCTTGAGACATCAAACGCGCATGCAGTCCCATTTTGGAATCTCCCATCTCCCCCTCGATTTCGGCTTTTGGGGTCAATGCCGCCACCGAATCAATCACAATAATATCAATTGCTCCGGATCGGATTAAATTATCGGCAATCTCCAAGGCCTGTTCCCCATTATCGGGTTGTGAAATAATCAAAGACTCCAAATCTATCCCCAAACTTTCTGCATAAAAACGATCAAATGCATGTTCTGCATCGATAAAAGCGGCGATCCCTCCTCCTTTTTGAGCTTCCGCAATAGCATGTAACGACAAGGTCGTTTTACCCGAAGATTCCGGCCCGTAAATCTCGATGACCCGCCCTCGTGGATAACCGCCTACACCAAGGGCCAAATCCAATCCTAACGATCCGGACGGAATGGCATCGACATCCTGAATAGATTGATCGCTCATCCGCATTACGGCTCCTTTTCCATAGGTTTTATCCAATTTATCCAAGGTAGCTTGAAGGGCCTTTAATTTTGCTGCCTTTTCTTTACTAACGTCTTTTTCAGTCTCTTCTTGCTTACTCATCTCTTTTCGCTTTTTGTGCTGCTAAAATACCATTTCTTTTAGTCACTAACAATAATAAATAAGCCTTTATCGAAGTCGGCATCAAATGGAAAATCCCATAAACAAGTCGTTCAACTGTATTTTCGGCTTCTAAATTTTATCTATTTTTGCCTCCGGTACAGAAAGCTCTATTTTCTTCTTTGATAACGGAAAAAGACGCTCCTGTATCCGGCAATAAACAAATTTTAAGGTAACTCCAGTACGTAAAAAAATACCCGCGGGGATAGTCGGGGTTTTTAGAAGGATTTATAGAATTGATCTTTCGCCCCATAAACACCGGATTTTTGAAAGCCCGTAGAGAGATCTAAAAGCTTAAATGACCTCGTTTATAAATCTATAAAAAATCAAAATCATACATTGAAAAATAGTACTTTATTAGGTGGGATAATGGTTGCCGTAGGAGCTTCCAGCTATGGAATGCTCACTACTTTTGTAAAAATAGCCGAACACTACAACTATAACGTATATGAGATCACCCTCTCAGAATACGCAATTGGCGTTCCTTTACTTCTTGTATTCGAATTCTTCCTGCTTAAAAAGAAACCTTACAAAAAGAGAGAAAAACCGACTAAAAAGAATATCCGAAACCTGATGCTGGCCGGCATGTCTATGGGCGTCACCACCTTCGTTTATTATTTTTCAGTACAATTTATCGACGTTTCCATTGCCATCGTTCTACTCATGCAAAGTGTCTGGATTGGTGTTCTGCTGGATACTATTATTAACAAAACCCGTCCCGGCTTTTTAAAAATCATTGCCGTTATCTTTGTATTGGGAGGAACGCTCCTGGCCACCAATATATTTTTTAATGTGATCCAGCTGGATTGGCGAGGCATTGTATTGGGCTTTATCGCTGCCATCTCCTATAGTATCACCATCCTGGCGACCAACCGTATCGCCAAAAACTTACCGGCCATCACCCGAAGTAAATGGATGGCCATCGGGGCGTTAATTTTGGTTACTGGGGTTACCATTCCCTTTCTATTACAATCTTTTCATCTCGACATTCTCTACACCTACGGCCTGTTCTTTGGTTTCTTCGGCGCATTTCTCCCTATTGTTTTACTAAACAACGGAATGCCCAAAGTAAATCTCGGGGTAGGGGCAATCATCTCCTCTATGGAATTGCCCGTAGCTGTAACATTAGCCTACCTGCTTTTGGGGGAAATTGTCAATCTTTATCAATGGATCGGGATTCTGCTGATTTTGATCGCCATCGTTGGGATGAATCTTAAAAAAGTCAGGAAAGGGAGCCGAAATTGAAATTGAAGTTGAAATAAGAATTAAAATTGAGCCGGATAGCTATATTTTAGCCTACATTCCAAATAGCACTTTATCAGTGCTGACAAAAAGAACTAACTTTATAGAGCGACTGTAAGGCCTATGAATATCATGGGGAGTGTGACCCCTGCCTGCATTCTGGTAGGTAGCGATCTTATCATCTAATTTGTGAAGTGATTTGTTCATTCCGACACACCGTGAGGAATCTTTATATCCGTAGATCTAACGAAGAAAGAGATCCTTCGCTGCGCGCTGGATGACAGGAAACATCAAAGATTGTTATAGAGCGACATGTTCATTCCGATACGCAGTGAGGAATCTTACATTTGTAGTTTCAGAAGAGAAAAAAGATCCTTCGCTGTGCGCTGGATGACAGGAAACGTCAAAGTTTGTTTCTAAGCACAGTTCATCTCGACAAAGGAGAAATCTTTTTCCTGTTCATGGATTAAGATCTCGCTCTGCGTTTGAGATGCCATTGTTAGGGGAGTACCAATTCAAATTATATTTGGCATGATTTGTCATTCTATCTCGAATCCCCCGGGAGCGGAATCCCTTCTTTATCAGATCCCGAAAATTTCTCTTTCGACGGCCATCAAAAATATTCGAAAGGATAGTTATGAGACACCTACAAAGCCTAAGTTGAAAAATGTTCTTTACCACAAACCGAGAAGCAGGTCTCTTATTGATCTTCGACACCCAGAAATCGAATATAAAATCGGCTCTATACCGGGAGTTACCAAAAATTTCAAATCCTTGACCCGACTTTAACAAAACGCTGCGGTTATCTATTTAAAAGCTGTATTTTTGTCCATTATGGAAAAAGAAACAAATCGTCAAAAAAAGATTGCAACCCTTATTCAGCATGATTTAACCGATATTATTCGGCGTGAACTACAGGATGCCGGGCAGAAGGGGATTATTATTAGTGTTACCAAAGTTCGCGTAACCTCCGATTTCTCGATTGCCAAAGCATATTTGAGCATCTATCCCAACGACCGAGCCAAGGCCATCATGGAAGATGTACAGCGACATCGCCCCCATCTAAAACATCAGATTGCACAACGCACACGGCATCAAATGCGAAAAATGCCGGAACTATTCCTCTTTATCGATGATTCGACCGCCTATATTCACGATATTGAAGAAGCTTTAAAAGGAGAAGAAGATCCGATTAAAAACCCTGATTTATTGGATAAACGTAAAAAGAAATAGTGAATTTCTCATTTTACATCGCCAAGCGATATCTCTTTACCAAAAGTAAAAACAACGCGATAAATATTATCACTTTTATTGCGGGATTAGGTGCTTTTGCAGGAGCTCTGGCACTTTTTATCGTGCTTTCCGGATTTGCCGGATTAAAAGACTTTAGCGTTCAATTTACCAATGAAACCGATCCGGATCTGAAAATTCAGCCGGTCAAAGGTAAAACGATTATCCTGACACCGGAAAAGGAAGAACAATTAAAAAAAATAGAAGGCATTGCCGATTACTCCAAAGTACTTGAAGAACACATCCTGCTAACCTATGAAAACCGGAGTACACCGGCTTTTATAAAAGGAGTGGACCAACATTTTAATTCCGTTACAGATACCAAAAAATCGGTACTTGTGGGGCGGTGGTTCGATCAAGATGAAAAACGAGTTGTTATCGGTGGGGAAATCTCTCGAAAATTGTCTCTGGGCGTAAGTGGTCGAAACGATATTTTACAGCTATTGGTTCCCAAACCGGGTAAAGGAATTGTAACCGATCCCACAAAAGCCTTTAAAGGGTACAATACGCTGGTCTGCGGAGTTTATGACATCAATGAGGATCTCAACGATAAATATGTTTTTGCTCCAATTGCCGTAGCCCGAAGCTTACTCAGCCTGAAACCCGATGAATACTCGGCTATCGAGATTAAACTACAAGACCCAAAAGCCGAAAAATCGGTACAATCTTCCCTATCCGAGCTTTTTGGAGAAGACGTTTCCATTCGTAACCGTATTCAATTAAACGATGAACTGTATAAAATGCTGAACACCGAGAATCTGGCTGTATATCTGATCTTTACCTTGGTCCTGATCATCGCCTTATTCAATGTCGGTGGTGCCATCGTCATGGCCATCCTGGATAAACGGGAAAATATTGTAACGCTATCCAATATGGGAACTCCTCCAAAAAATATACGCCGGATCTTCCTCCTGCAGGGCAGCCTGCTCACCTTCGTTAGCGGAGCTGCAGGACTTATCCTCGGGATTATCCTCGTTCTCGTACAAGAAAAAATTGGTTTTGTCATGATCACGCAGGATCTTCCTTATCCCGTCAGTTTACAAGTGGACAATGTCCTTATCGTTTTCGGTACCATAATGCTCTTGGGGATTACGGCTTCCTATATTGGGTCAACTCGGGTATCGAGAGTACTTAAAAACAGTCACTCCTAAATACAAGTTCCAAGCCCTTATTCGTGGCAATCGACAAAGAATTCAATCCTTCTCTCCCCAGTTGAAGTAATGATCAGCAAAGGAAAATCAGCAAAATTACTACGGGAAAAGGAGCCTTTTTAAAGTTTAGAATGTCACTTCATCTTTTTTACCTCATGACAAGAAATACAGATGAAAGTTTAATCATAACAAGACGTCTTTAAATATACTGAAACACATTTGTTAAATACATTAATTTATCCTATATTCATTTTTTTATATGCCAAAATAGCTCCAGTCTATTGAACTGCATTATTTATTCATCTTAAAACTTAAATTTTATGTCTGTAGTTAAAGTAATCGAAATTATTGCGTCCTCCGAAAAGAGTTTCGAGGATGCCGTACAAAACGCCGTAAACGAGGCTTCAAAATCGGTTAAAAATATCGATTCAGTGTATGTCAAACATGCAAAATGCCATGTCAAGGATGGCAAAATAGCAACTTATGGAGTAAACTGTAAGGTCTCTTTTAGAGTTGACGTTTGAGGTTAAATCCAAGATTTAGCCATCAATTACAGCACCGCAGAAAAGGAATTCTTTTCTGCGGTGTATTTTTGTAAAGCAATCATTTTTTGCTTCTATCCCAATAATTCTGATCTGATTTCCCGGAAATTATGACACCTTCCTGCAACCCACAAATCCGGAAGGAAGAAGCTCCCTACTTCTTGGCCTTTAGCTTCCAGCCATCCTTATAATTGTCATCCCATCTCCACTGGGCTTTATAATTCCGTTTTAGCGGCTTGTTCAACAATCTTGCCCGCACCATTTCCAAAGGCATACTTCCCCCCTGCAAGATGGCATCATGAAATACCCGGGGATCCATTCCTCCATCCATAACCGCCTCCTTAAACAGAGCCCGGTGTTGAAGCGCACCAATCATATAGGCGAGCTGATATAAAGGTTTTGTCGAATAATAGGGATCAGAAAAAGATCGGCGGACTTCAGCTTCGGCATTGGATCGCTCATGATGAACTTCCTCGACCAGAAAATCTACACATTGCTCGGGTGTCCAATTCCCCAAATGAAAATTCAGCGAAAAAATAATCCGGGCCGCCCGATGTAATCGCCAGAAAAGCATTCCTATCTTATCTTTATCGCTTCTTGCAAAATCTCCCTGATCCCACAATAAAGTTTCCCAGTAAAAAGCATTTCCCTCATGCCAAAACGGAGTCCTGTACAATCGGCTGCGTTCACTATTCAATCGGGCACTCACAAAAAACTGATTATAATGCCCGGGGATGAGTTCATGTTGTACGGTCGGAAAGTTGAAATAAGGCGTGTTTCCCCGCATACTCATCATTTTAAACTTATGGCTCATCCCTTCCATAGGATAGGAAGCACTGGTATATTCACCTCCCAAAAAGAAAGGAGCTATACGCTGTTCCTCTATGGATCGCATCCGTAATCGCCAGACCTCAAGCTCCATGGGCGGAATCGTTACAAAACCCATATTTTGTATATAATCAAAGGAGTAGGAAGCGATATCAAATAGTGAATCCTTGATGGCTCCCGGAGGCGGTGCCTGTTTCTTGACATATTCTAAAGCCGCCGGCCAGTAATCATCATACCCCATATCTTCAGAAACCTTTTTAAATTGCTCTATAGTCCAATCAAATTCTCGTTTTGCGATATCCAGCAATTCTTTTGCACTATATGGAATCATCTGATATTCCAGGTCGGCCTTAAGTCCTTCTTCTCCCACAGGATCGCCTACTATGGGATCTTTATCGCCGGGCTCTATGCCGACCACAGTTCTTCTAATCGCCTTCCGATAGTCTTCCAAACTCTCCATAACCTCTTGAAAGGGAATCCGTACCCAAAAATCATAATCGGGACTATACCCGTCGTAATAGGTGTTCCAATCCTTTAAAATGCCCCGTAAATCTTTACTATATTGTGCCGCACGAATGCCCTGTGAACGAGTCAGCCCCCGATCAACGGGAATACCATGCTGCCGGGCATCTTCCTTTAACTCTTTAGTCAGTCTTTTTAGATTATCATTTACCGCATCCAACACCTCGGCGATGCGCACCGGATCATGAATTACTTTACGATCAAAACGATTCTCTTGCAATACCCGAAGTGACTTGGCAAAAGGTAAAATCCCTTCAATCTGGTTCCAGTTCTTTTTTTCAAGATCCAACCTACTGATTCTATAGGTAAGGGTATGATCTAATAAAATATAATCAATCTGCCCCTCATGACTCAACTCTCCGAAAGGGATATTTTGAAGCTCCTCTTTCCAATCTTCTATAAATTGGCGAAGTCGTTCAATACGAATCGGTGAATAAGGAACCGGATACCGTCGTTTTAACGATTCATAATCCTCCAGATAGCGTTTGATTACGACACGCATCTCGCTCTGTTGCTTAGCAAATTTTATTAATTCTCTCGTATTTGGCGGATCCTGGGCCCAAGAGGGATCCAGCGAAATTTCCTGTGCACTTCCTTGGATGACAAAACCCAAAAGCAGGCCGATTAAAATTATTTTTTTATGCATAGCTGAAGGTGTTCTTTCAATAAAAAATATAAGGTTTGAAATTAAAAATTTTCGAAAACAGATTAATTCATTCGCATTTTATTGTGCGATCTGAACCAAATTCTAATTTGGAGGTTAGCCGGATCAGCTGTTTTTTTGGGCATCTGCCTGTCGGATAAATTCCTCTACTTTATCGACCATTTCCTTATTGCCGCAGAAAAAAGGAACCCGTTGATGCAGGGTCTTGGGTTTTATTTCCATAATCCGGCGATATCCGTCAGATGCCTTTCCTCCGGCCTGTTCAGCAATAAAGGCAATGGGATTACATTCATACAGCAATCGCAATTTTCCATTTTTATGTTTAGCACTTTTCGGGTAGAGATAAATCCCCCCCTTCAAAATATTCCGATGAATATCAGAAACCAAAGATCCAATGTATCGGGCACTGTATGGCCGGTCCTCCTCTTCGGCCTGACAATACTTAATATAGTCTTTTACCCCTTGCGGAAATTGCAGATAATTGCCCTCATTAATGGAATAAGTATAGCCCTTTTCCGGAAACTGCATTTTAGGATGCGATAAATAATAAGTTCCGATTGCCGGATTCAACGTAAATCCATACACGCCATAACCGGTTGTATAGACCAACATCGTAGAAGTTCCATATACAATATAACCGGCCGCTACTTGCAGGTTTCCGGGTTGAAGAAAATCCTCCATCGTCACCGGGGTACCGACAGGAGTGATTCGTCGATAAATCGAAAAGATCGTACCTACCGGCGCATTGGCATCGATATTGGAACTTCCATCCAGCGGATCGATCAGCACCACATATTTGTTTTTATGATCATTATGCTGCCCTTTTACCGTAATAAAGCTATCGTTCTCTTCAGAGGCAATTCCACAAACAATTTCCCGATTGGTCAGCATCCGAATAAATTTGTCGTTGGCGTAAACATCGAGTTTTTGCTGAGTTTCTCCTTGAACATTAGTCGGTCCGGCAGCCCCCAAAATATCGACCAATCCTGCTTTATTCACCTCATGATTAACGACTTTGGCCGCTAATCGGATAGAATTCAGCAGCTTTGCCAGTTCGCCGGTAGAATATTCAAAGTACTTTTGGTTTTCAATAATAAATTCACCGAGGGTTTGATTTTTTACAACCATTAGCGTAACGAGAATTAAAGGATTATGTCGCCAATTTAGTAAAAATAACGGCTATTACTTACATTTGTTATAAAATAAGGCGATTTATGAGCTACCAAATACGATGGGCAACCCAAGCCGATATGCCGGAGGTACTCCGATTAATTCAACAATTAGCAGAATACGAAAAAGAACCGGAAGCCGTAGAAATTACCGTGGAGGAATTAGAAAGGGATGGATTTGGTCCTTATCCCCTCTTTAAATGTCATGTTCTGGAAGCCGAAAAAGCCATTGTTGGAATGACCTTGTTCTATTATCGGTATTCCACCTGGAAAGGAAAAACCGTACATCTTGAAGATCTTGTTATCGATGAAAATCATCGACACAAAGGGTACGGCGAGGCCTTATTAAAAAGTGTGATCCGTTTTGCCGCTAAAGAAAAAGTGCGGCGTATCGAATGGGCCGTTTTGGACTGGAACACGCCGGCCATGAAACTCTACAAAAAAATCGGTGCAACCATTCACGAAGACTGGAATATTGTACAGATGAATCAGACACAATACAAAAAGCTTCTTCAAAATTGAAAACGGAGGTTAAAATTTCATCTCCGGATAATATCTTAATTCTCAATTCTGTAATTTTGCAAAAAAATAATTGTAGTGGTTAAAATCGGTGACATAGAAGTAGGAGAATTCCCCTTATTGTTGGCTCCCATGGAGGATGTAAGCGATCCTCCCTTTCGCATGCTCTGTAAAGAAAAGGGAGCGGATGTCGTATACACAGAATTTGTCTCGGCCGAAGGATTGATCCGCGATGCTGCCAAGAGCACCATTAAACTGGATATTTATGAAAAAGAACGCCCCGTCGGGATTCAAGTTTTTGGTGGAAATATCGATTCCATGTTGGAGGCCTGTGATATCATTGAAGCTTCTCAACCCGATATTATCGATATTAATTTTGGCTGCCCGGTGACCAAAGTGGTTTCCAAAGGGGCCGGGGCTGGAATTCTAAAAGACATCGATAAAATGGTCAAACTGACGGATGCCATGGTCAAGCGAACTAAACTCCCGGTGACCGTTAAGACCCGACTGGGTTGGGATCAGAACTCGATAAAGATTTTGGAAGTGGCAGAACGGCTGCAGGATGTCGGGATTCAATCCATCGCCATTCACGGCCGTACCCGGAAGCAGATGTACAAGGGGAAAGCCGACTGGACGCTCTTACGAGAAATCAAAAACAACCCCCGAATGCATATTCCCGTCTTTGGCAACGGCGATGTCAAAACTCCGGAAGATGCCATTCGTATGCGAGACGAATACGGACTCGATGGTGCCATGATTGGCCGGGGAAGCATCGGCCATCCCTGGATTTTTAATGAGATAAAACATTTTATGAAAACCGGTGAACACCTTCCTGCCCCTGATATGCACGAGCGTGCAGAGGCAGCCCGACGCCACTTAAAAACAGCGATGGAATGGAAGGGGGAACGTTTAGGCGTGCTCGAAACACGGCGTCATTATTCTCAATATTTTAAGGGCATCCCCAATTTTAAACCCTATCGGATTCGAATGGTGACCAGCGATGATCCGGCCGATGTTTTTGCCGCCATCAACGAAGCTGAAGAAGAATTCAGTAATTACGTTTTTGCCTGAAATTAAGACCTATATTCAAAAAGAACATGGGGGTATAGCAGTGTTATCGGTTTCTGATAATACTTTAGCGATCTGAGAATAAGGGAGATTCGTCGCTGCGTTCTGAATACCGGGAAACATCAATACTCATAACAAGGTGAAATGTCATTTCGATACGCAGTGAGAAATCTATACGTAAAAGAAGTCCTTTACAAAAACAATCGTATTTTTAGAGCTTTTCATATCAATCTGTAAAACCATGAATCCTTCTTCATTGTCCTTTCCTTTCGTCAGAAACACCTTCCTTACGATTTTTTGCATTCTTTTGGCGGGGATAGGGTCTCCTTTGTTTTCTCAAACTTCACACTCCGAAAGATCAAAAGAGAAATTCAAGATCATAGGCTATTTCTCGGCCGGGAAGATTGATACTACGCAAGTTCCATACGAACATCTGACTCATATCAATTACGCTTTTGTCATTCCCACCAAGGAGGCGGACGGAAGTCTGAGCAAAGTCCCTCATCCGGAAGTCTTAAAAAACATGGTACGGGAAGCCCATAAAAATGACGTTGAGGTATTCATCTCTATAGGTGGCTGGAATATCGGAGATGGCGGTGGTGTCGATGACCGATTTGAAAAACTGGCCAACCATCCGGAATCTCGTACCCGATTTACACAATCCGTATTGGATATTCTCATGGAATACAACTTAGACGGAGCCGATATCGACTGGGAATATCCCGATCCGATTTTGCCCTCTTCAAAAAACAATGTACTCCTCATGCAGGAATTACGCGATAGCCTGGATCGGCACAACAAGAAATTAACCGCTGCCGTCGTTTCCTACCACGACCGCCACGGCTACGGAATCCAGGAGGAAATCTTCGAAATCGTCGATTGGCTGAATCTGATGGCCTATGATGATGATTACAACACTTTTGGCGGGCAGAGTGTCCCGCACTCCCCGTATTGGCTGGCCGTTCGTTCCTTCGATTATTGGGTAAAAGACCGGGGATTACCGGCCGAGAAAGCAGTGATGGGCGTCCCTTTTTATGGAAAGGGAAAAAACGGAGGAGGTTTTAAACAATTACTTGAAAAAGGAGCCGACCCCTATGCCGATGAATTTAAAGGGTCGTATTACAATGGAATCAATACTATTCGGGCAAAAACTCAATTGGCTCAACAACGCGGAGCCGGGATTATGGTCTGGGAAATCCCTTTGGATGCTCCCGGAAAGTATTCACTCCTAAAAGCGATTTATGAAGAAGCACAAGAGCCTTAAATCATAAAAACAACCAATTTAATCTCTAATATTCTGAGGTCATTTAAACTTTTAAATCTCTCTACGGACTCTTGAAAACCTCCATTTATGGGGCTGAAATCTAATTCTATAGGCTTTCCAAAAATCCCCGACTAAAGTCGTGAGCAATTCTGAATGCAATTGGATTCCCCTAAAATCTATTTCTTTAGAAACGCTGTATAAAGAATTCCCTAACTCATAAAATAACAAGTTTAAAAGTAATCTTGCAAATACCATCGTTCAACAGGAAGCAATCCCTTCATTGACATTATAGGATTATTTTCCTAAGAATCAATAAAATATCAACCTCAATCCATTTTTCAAAACTCCCGCCCTCCTCTCTTTTTTCCATTCCCTCTCAAATTTAAACTAAAAGATTAGTTCAAACTAAATTTTTAGTTATATTTGTTCCTATAAACCAAAAATTAATGTGTTTGTATGAAAACACTCACCCAAGCAGAAGAAGATATTATGCAGTTGTTATGGCAGTTAAAAGAAGCCAATGTAGCACGCATTATCGATAAGATGAAAGAGCCGAAACCCGCTTATAACACGGTTTCCACGATTGTACGGATATTAGTCGATAAAGGATTTGTCGATTATCGAAAAAAAGGCCGGGGACACATCTATTTTCCGATTGTCAGCAAAGAAACCTATACGCAATTCACTTTATCCAAAGTCAAAAACAAGTACTTTGAAGGCTCCTTAAAAAATATGGTTTCCTTTTTTATCAAGAAAAAGGACCTTAGTATTCATGATCTTGAAGATATCATGAACGAAATCAACAAAAACCAGAAATCATGATTGAGCTTATCCACTTTATTGTATTCTCCGGTATTTTCTGGGGACTTTATCACTGGCTTTTAAGAAAGGAAACTTTTTTTCTTTTAAATAGAATTTACCTGTTGATAACACCTGTTCTCGCAGCTTTACTTCCTTTTCTTAAAATTGAACAACTCGGGGAGGCGGCCTCAGTTGTTCCAGCCCCCGTAAATCTGCCTTCTCTCTGGATTACAAACTCTTCCATTCCATTAGAAGAAGCCGCTTCAGGAATAAGCACAACACATCTGCTTATAGGCGTCTACGGAATCGGCTTACTCATCAGCGGAATTTTATTTCTTTATAAGGTTTTAAAAATTCAACGACTCCAAAAAATGGGTCGGCTACAGGAAGGTGCCGGTTTCAAAATCATTTGGTTACCCAATACCGAAGGTGCTTTCAGTTTCTGGGGAACAGCTTTTATCGGGGAGAAACTGAAAGGAGATTCCTTAAATCAGGTTTTACTTCACGAGCAGGAACACATTCGTCAAAAACACAGTTGGGATCTCTGTTATTATGAAACCTTACGCACGCTCTTTTGGTTTAATCCTTTCCTTTTGCTTATGCACCGAGATCTTTCAGAAATTCATGAGTTTGCTGTGGACCGACAAGTGGTCCGAGCAAAATCCAAAAAAGACTATATCAACAGTCTTTTAAATGTCAATTTTCAAACCGAACAACTTTCTTTTACAAATTCATTTCTCACTCAAAACCAACTAAAAACCCGAATTATGATGCTTTACAAACAATCATCCCACCGTCTTGCCAAACTCAAATACGTGAGTTTGTTGCCCGTCTTATTACTTATGATCTTTTATGTTTCGAGTACAAACCTCGTTCAAAGTCAAGAAAAACCATTACCTCAAAAAACAGCCAAAGAGGCTGCTCAAGAAGACTCCGAAGCCTACTCTCTTTCAGACATTGACACCTATCCGGAGTTTTTAGATGCACCTAACTTTAAAAATGAAAAAGAACGAAGATTAGTCTTTTCTGACAGTATTCAAAAGTTTGTCAATACTAATTTTAATGTCGATATCGTAGCAAATTCGAAGAAAGACAAAAGCGTATATAAAATTAAATCCAAGTTTACAATCAATGAAAACGGTGAGGTTAAGGACATCGTCGTCCAAGCCGATCTGCCAGAAATAGAAGAGGAGACACGACGCGTCTTCCAAAAGTTACCAAAGTTTAAACCGGCTGAATTAGACGGTATTCCCGTGGCTACAGAATATCACATGCCGATTGTCCTCCAAAAATAAGATCAATGCAAACGAACCGATGGGCCATTACTTTATTGCTTCTCCTTTTTGTCGGCTCAACCCGGGCTCAAGAAGATACAGCAGACAGCTTGTTTGCCATAGGCCAGTATGCAAAAGCCATACAATCTTATAAGGAATCTAGCGGAGAAAACGCAAAAAACACCTATCAAATTGGGAGAGCCTATTATCAATTGGGAAACCGATCACAAGCCGAAAGATACTACCACAAAGCTTTTAAAGCGGATAGTACCTTTTTAAAAGCCGGCTTGAGCTACGGAACGATATTGCGTCAAAACCGCAAATACGGCAAAGCCGACTCCATCTTTACGGATTTGAGCGAACGATATCCCGACAACCCTAATTTTCACTATGAACTGGGCGTAATCAAGGAATTAGAAAAAGATTCTTCCGGGATCAAACAATTTCAAAAAACGCTTCAGCTCAATCCCGACCATCAAAACGCCCTGTATTATGCCGCGGCCTACAGTTATAGAAAACGTCAGCATGACAATGTAGAAGCATAGGGAAAACAAGCCTTAAAAAACTATCCCGGCAATCTTCCCATGTTGCGATTATTGGCTAAAAATGCCAATCGAATGGGAGATATTCATCTCGCTATCGCCCGATATAAAAAAATCACAGAAGACCTTCAACCCGAACTCCGGGATTATAAAAACCTGGGATATGCCTATTACAACGTTTACGACTACAAAAAAGCCATCAAAGTTTTTAAAAAGGTGATGGAGGAAGATGACGAGCCAGATATTGAAACGCTGTATAATCTCGGCCTTCTATATTACCACGAAGGGGAATACAAAAAAGCCGAGGAATTCTTTACCACAGCACTGGCCATGAAAAAGATGGGATTGGACAAGCAATATCAAAGCCTGGCGTTAGTCTATAAAAGCATGGAAAAATACGGCTCGGCCATATCGTATTTTAAACTGGCACTTGCCGAAAACCCGATGCTGATGCGTTCTCAGTACGAAATGGCAATTTGTGCGGATAACTATTATGACGACCCCAAAACCAAGCGGAATTATTATCAAATGGTCATTGATAAATTCAAAGAAAACCCAAGTGCCAAACATTATATCGAATTAAGTGAATACCGAATCAAAGAGCTCAACAAGAAAATCTTTTTAAAAGCGGAGGATTGAATCTTCTATGCAAATTAAAACGGATTATACAATCAACGCCTTAAAACCCTTCCTTAAAAAATGCGAAAGACAGTCCTTATCCTACTTGCTCTTATCCTATCAAACTTCTCGTTTGGGCAATCCCATACTACCGAATATAGACGTCATATTAAAAAAGCAGATTCTCTTTATGACGCAAAAGATTATCAAAATTCAGCTATCGAATATGAAAAAGCATTTGATAAGAATAAGGAGAAATCAAGCCCCAGAGATCGGTATAACGCGGCATGTTTACATGCATTAGCAGGAGATTCAGAACAATCCTTCGCCCATTTATTTGATCTGGCAGAAGATCCCCATATTAAATACAACAATCTGGATCACTTGACCACCGATCCCGATCTGATCTCTCTCCGCAACAAAGAACCATGGAGCAGACTTACGGATATCGTTCGTGCTAATAAAAAAGAATTTGAAAAAGACTTTAACAGACCCTTGATTGCAAAGCTTGACACCATTTTTGAAGACGATCAAAAATATAGATTACAAATCGGTGAAATTGAAGAAAAATACGGACGAGAATCGAAGGAGATGAAAGCACAATGGAACATCATCAGAGAAAAAGATTCTGTCAACCTGATAAAAGTCAAAAAAATACTCGATAAACACAGTTGGCCGGGCCCCAAAATCATCAGTCCAAGAGGAAATACCACTTTATTTTTAGTCATTCAGCACGCCGATCTCGAAACGCAGGAAAAATATTTACCACTCATGCGAAAGGCCGTCAACAAAGGAAATGCAAACCCGAGCAGCTTAGCACTGTTAGAAGATCGGGTGGCCATACGAAACGGGAAAAAACAACTTTACGGCAGTCAAATCGGGCGTGATAAAGAAACCGGCGAATATTATGTCCTGCCACTTGCCGACCCAGACCATGTCGATAAAAGACGAGCCGATATGGGGTTACCCCCACTTAAAGATTACGTTTCCCATTGGGGGATCATCTGGGAAGTAAAAGAATATAAAGAAAAGTTATCCCAACAGAAAGCAAAAGATCAAGTAAGATAATTGATATTGGTTAAAAAAATCAGCTTCAAAGATCGTTCCGATGGCTACGATATCATGATAGGCGTTCGAAATTTCCCATAAAGCCTGCAATTGTCGATCGGCCCCCAAAATTAAACCGCATCAAAACCGAAGAGAAAACCGGCTAATACAGAAATAATGAACTATTAAAAAATTTTATTATCCTTGTTTTTTAAACCGCTGTAAGTCCGTTTTGTTATAGGTAGGACAAGCACCATCTTTACCGGCCACAAAGGCCCCTAATAAAGCTGCTTTTTCCAATTGCTCTCGGGGCGAAGTCGGTTGCTCGCCAAATTTTCCACTTAAAAAGGCCGCCAAGAAAGCATCACCACTTCCCACCGTGTTGATTACTTCTACCGGAAAGGCCTTCACCTCAACCTTCAATTCCTCTGAAAAATAATGAGCTCCTTTACTGCCTTTGGTCACCAGTATTTCGTGAATGGAAAATTCCTGTCGTAAACTTTCCACTTGTTTTTCTTCCGGTTCCTTTTCTACCCCTATCCAATCTGCTATAATGCTGAGCTCCTCATGGTTCAGTTTTAAAAAATCGGTCTTCCGCAAGACTTGTATCACCATTTCCCGGTCGTAATACGGAGGTCTGAAGTTGACATCATAAACCGTGAAGTCTGCATTTTCTATAATTCGGAATAGAGTTTTTCGGGAATCCGGACTGCGAAAGGCCAGACTACCAAAAACAACGGCACCGGCATTTTCAACGAGATCGGAAAAGTCTTCTTCCCACGCAATAAAATCCCAAGCGACAGGAGCTACAATTTCGTAGGTTGTTTCCCCATCATTTTGTACGTGCGCCCGGACAATACTGGTATCATGAGTTTTATCCTCCTGAAGAGTATCCGTCTGAAGCCCCCAACTTCTCACCTGTTTTTTCAATTTCTCTCCCCATTTATCTTTTCCGATACGGCTTATAATTTTCGCATCCATTCCCAACCGATGGAGATGATAGGCCACATTGAGAGGGGCACCTCCAATTCGGGCACCCTCGGGAAAAACGTCCCAAAGTGTTTCTCCATAACACAAAATCTTGGCCTTGAAATCCATCTTTAAAATAACAACTTTCTAAAAGTAACATAATGTAAGGCTTTTTAAGCATAAAAGCGAATTTCTATTGTCACCCGTCTTTTATTTGAAGTCCCCGTTATTCAACTCTTCCGTCAGACTCCTAAATATTTCTTTATTCCCTTTTTCTTTCTTTGCCTTTCGCTCTCAAATATGTAATTTTAAACTTCTTTTTCAGACCTCACAAAAGCGGATTTTATGTACTTGATTTTTGATACGGAAACCACCGGTTTACCGAAAGACTACAACGCCCCGATCACCGATACCGATAACTGGCCCCGATGTGTTCAGATTGCCTGGCAGTTGCACGATGAGATGGGGAAGCTTATCGATCATCAGGACTTCCTCATCCGTCCCGACGGGTATGATATCCCCTATGATTCGGAGCAGATTCATGGAATTTCAACGGCCCTGGCCACCCATCAGGGAATTCCGTTAGAAGAAGGATTGGAACGCTTTAAAGAGGCTCTGGAGGAAACCCATTTTATTGTGGGTCAGAATCTGGGGTTTGATATCAACATCATGGGAGCCGAATTCTATCGGGCCGGTGTAGAATCTCAATTACTGGAGCTTCCTGTTTTGGATACCTGTACAGAAACCACGGCCGAATTATGTCAAATCCCGGGAGGCCGCGGGGGAAAATTCAAGCTCCCAACACTTACCGAGTTGCACGAAAAACTGTTTGGTGAGCCTTTTGCTGAAGCCCACAATGCCACGGCAGACGTGGAAGCCACTACCCGCTGTTTCTTAGAACTGGTACGTCGCCGCATATACACCCGCGAAGAGCTCGATGCCCCGGAAAATTATTTTGAAGACTTTATCGAGGTCAATCCCGAGCCGATAGCTCCGGTTGGATTAAAGCACATCAACCTTGAAAAAGCTTCGGCGAAGCTGCGGGAAGAATTGGGAATCGGGCAATCCGAAGGGCCGTCCAAAGAACAGCTAAAAGCTAATGAAGCACTACTGGAAGAAAGTCGGTTTGCCCATTTGCACAACCACACCCAATTTTCCATTCTACAATCCACCATCAGTATTGAGGATCTGGTGGAAGATGCTGTTTCTTACCATATGCCGGCCGTAGCCATGACCGACCATGCCAATATGATGGGAGCCTTCGAACTGGTAAAAACGGTTAATGCCCACAACAAAAAACAAGCTGAGAAAGGGGAAAACGACGCTTCCCAAGAACCGCTAAAAGCCATCGTAGGCTGTGAGTTTTTTGTTTGTGAAGATCACACCCATAAGAACCGAAAAGATAACGGTTATCAAATTGTCCTTCTGGCGAAAAACAAAAATGGTTATCAAAACCTGGTCAAACTGGCTTCATTGGCTTACGTTGAAGGTTTCTATTACGTTCCCCGTATCGACAAAAAACTCATCGAGCAATATAAAGAAGACCTGATCGTACTCACCGGAAACCTCTATGGAGAAGTTCCCGGGAAAATCTTGAATATCGGTGAGAAACAGGCCGAAGAAGCCCTTTTATGGTGGAAAGAACAGTTTGGAAAAGATCTCTATATTGAGCTTATGCGGCACGGGCAGGAGGATGAGGACCGAGTCAATCAAACTCTTCTTGAATTGGCCAGAAAACACGAGGTGAAAATCGTGGCGACCAATAACGTGTATTACTCCCGAAAGGAAGATGCCAACGCCCATGACATTCTGCTTTGCGTCAAGGATGGCGAAAAGCAAAGTACGCCGATTGGTCGGGGAAGAGGCTATCGTTACGGGCTCCCCAATCAGGAATACTACTTCAAATCTCCGGAGGAAATGAAGACTCTCTTCAAAGACCTTCCCGAGGCGATCATCAATACGATAGAGATTGTTGATAAAATAGAACCCTTCATATTAGAACGCGAAGTCCTGCTGCCCGAGTTTGAAATCCCGGAGCGGTTCCGAGACGAAAAGGACCTCGAAGATCACGGAAAAAGAGGAGAAAATGCCTATTTGCGCCATCTTGCTTTTGAAGGGGCTAAAAAGAAATATGGTGAGATCACGGAAGAAATCCGGGAGCGATTGGATTTTGAACTGGATGTCATTGCTCAAACGGGATATCCGGGATATTTCCTGATTGTGGAAGACTTTATCCGAGAAGCTAAAAATATGGGGGTTTCGGTCGGCCCGGGTCGGGGATCGGCAGCCGGAAGCGCGGTAGCTTACTGTTTGGATATTACGGCTATTGACCCCATTAAATATGACCTCCTCTTTGAGCGGTTCCTCAATCCGGATCGGGTGAGTATGCCCGACATCGATATCGATTTTGATGATGAAGGTCGGAGTAAAGTAATGGATTACGTTATCGAGAAATACGGAGCCAATCAGGTGGCCCAGATTATTACCTACGGTACGATGGCAGCCAAATCGGCCATCCGGGATACCGCAAGAGTTCTGGATCTCCCGCTGAACGATGCCGATCACCTGGCCAAACTGGTTCCCGATATGTCCAAGCTGAAAAAAATCTTTGCCCTCGATGAAAAGGGAATTCAGAAAAAATTCAGAGGAGATGACATCAGTAAGATCAATGAGCTCCTCAATATTTCCGAAGGCAGCGACCTCGAAGCACAAGTGATTAACCAGGCTCGAGTTTTAGAGGGGTCTGTAAGAAATACCGGGATTCATGCTTGTGGGGTTATTATCACCCCCAGCGATATCACCAATTTCGTTCCGGCATCTTTGGCCAAAGACTCGGAGCTCTATGTCACACAGTTTGATAACCACGTCGTAGAAAATGCCGGGCTCCTGAAAATGGACTTTCTGGGATTAAAGACGTTAACCCTCATCAAGGACACGGTCGAGATTGTGAGAGGCCGCAGAGGAATTGAACTCCATCCGGATGAATTCCCACTGGACGACGAGGAAACTTACAAGCTGTTCCAGCGCGGAGAAACCATCGGAATTTTCCAATATGAATCCCCCGGAATGCAGAAACACCTTAAAAACCTAAAACCCACTGTCTTTGAGGATCTTATCGCAATGAATGCCTTATATCGTCCGGGGCCGATGGAGTACATCCCCAGTTTTATCCGTCGGAAGCACGGAGAGGAAGAAATTACCTATGACCTGCCTGAAATGGAGGAAATCTTAGAGGAAACCTACGGAATTACGGTTTATCAAGAGCAGGTGATGTTGCTGTCTCGTAAGATTGCCGGCTTTACCCGGGGTGAAGCCGATATGCTGCGGAAAGCCATGGGGAAAAAGATCTTCGCCCAACTGGCTATCCTGAAACCCAAATTTATGGAAGGAGGTCAAAAAAACGGGCATCCCAGTGCTATTTTAGAGAAGATCTGGAAGGACTGGGAAGCCTTTGCCAGTTATGCCTTTAATAAGTCACATTCCACTTGTTACGCTTGGGTGGCCTATCAAACAGCTTATTTGAAAGCCCATTATCCGGCGGAATATATGGCGGCTGTACTCTCTAATAATATGAATGACATCAAGCAAGTCACCTTTTTTATGGAGGAATGTAAACGGATGAAATTAAAGGTACTGGGGCCGGATGTAAATGAATCTTATTACAAATTTTCCGTAAACAAAGACAATGCCGTCCGCTTTGGAATGGGAGCCGTAAAAGGAGTGGGCCGGGGGGCAGTAGAAACCATCGTTCAAAACCGGAAAAAAGATGGATCATATCGGTCGATTTTTGATCTGGCCAAGCGTATCGATCTTCGGGCTGCCAATAAAAAAGCCTTTCAAAACCTGGCTTTGGCAGGAGGCTTCGACGGATTCGGAGCCACTCACCGGGCTCAATATTTTCACGAAACGCCAGATGGCATCACCTTTCTGGAAAAAGTAATAAAATATGCGGCCAAATATCAGGAAAATGAGAACTCCTCTCAGATGAGTCTATTCGGAGAGGCCAGTGAAGTCCAGATTCCGGAGCCGGAGGTTCCGCCTTGCGAAGAATGGTCCACTATGAAAAAGCTAAAACAGGAGCGTGAAGTCGTCGGGGTTTATATCTCCGGACATCCTCTCGACGACTTCAAGATGGTCATGAGATACTTCTGTAAAGGCAAACTCAGTGCCTTTGCCGATCTGGAAAAACAGGTGAATAAAGAATTAAAGATTGGTGGTTTAGTTACCGATGTACAACATCTAACCGCCCGAAATGGAAAAGGTTTTGCCAAATTTATGGTGGAAGATTATACCGATTCTCATGAGTTTATGATTTTTGGGGAAGACTACCTGAAGTACCGCCACTTCCTGGTTCCCAACAACTTTATCTTTATGCAAGTCTTTGTACAAGAAGGGTGGGTCAACAGAGACACCGGAAGACGTGGAAATCCGCGTCTGAATTATCGCAATTTTAAACAGCTGCAAGATGTCATGTCTGAATATGCTAAGAAATTGACCGTTCAACTCGATATTCACGATTTGACAGAAGAAAGCATTCGTACATTAGAAGACACCTTTCGTAGCTTTAAGGGAGACCATCTCCTTAATTTTGTAATTTACGAGTTTGACAAACGCCTGAAAGTCCATATGCCAAGCCGAAAGCAAAAAGTGGATATTTGTCCTGAACTTCTGGAGCAACTTCAAGAAGATAAGATCAAGTATCGGGTGAATTAGGGAGTAGATGGTAGGGCGTAGAGTTTAGGGAATGGCAACAATCGTTGATCACTTCTCGTGGTTCGTTGTTCGGGAGCATGACAGTTTTATAATAAACTCCGCGAGCTCTGCGGATGCTCTGTGGGCTCTGCGGTTAAAAAATGAGAGGAGTGATTAGTGGGGAGTGGGGAGAGAAATTGAATTCGATTGAACTTGAATTTGAACTTGAAAAAGGAAGATCTTTAGTAATAAGTGAATGATACAGTATTAAGTAGTTGAGCTTAAAAATTTGAAATTTGCCTTTTAAATCAACAATCGTTGATCACTTCTCGTGGTTCGTTTGTTCAGAGCATGACAGTTTTTAATAAACTCCGCGAGCTCTGCGGATACTCTGTGAACTCTGCGGTTAAAAAAGTGGGGAGTGGGGAGAGAATTCGAACCTGAACTTGATTTGAAATCAAAAATCGTTAATTGTAGTTCGTTGTTCGGAGCAATGACAGTTTTATAATAAACTCCGCGAGCTCTGCGGATGCTCTGCGGATGCTCTATGGGCTCTGCGGTTAAAAAATGAGAGGAGTGATTAGTGGGGAGTGGGGAGAGAAATTGAATTCGATTGAACTTGAATTTGAAATTGAAAAAGGAAGATCTTTAGTAATAAGTGAGTGATGAAGTATTGAGTAGTTGACCTTTGAAAATTTGAAATCAAAAATTTACAATCATTAATTGTGACTTGTAGCTCGTTGGTTGGGAGAATGGTGGTTTTATAATAAACTCCGCGAACTCTGCGGATACTCTGTGGACTCTGCGGTTAAAAAATGAGGGAAGTTGCACAAATTAAAACCCGACACTATCCCGAACCGACAGATCCCACAGCGTGCTGACCAGGCGGAAATACGACAGCATAAAATCGTTAAATCCCTACTTTGAATCCCCTAAAACTCCCGATCGATTCCCTTAGGGTTCGCACCATATTGGTTTTCTCCGGGCTGACTATTGGTCGCCAACATAAAAATCAGCCAGATTCCACCAATAAACGGAATAAAAATTACCAAAAACCACCATCCACTTTTTCCTATGTCATGAAGTCGGCGAACCGCTACCGCAATCTGCGGAATAATCATCCCAAATCCGTAACCGATATAAATAGGGCCATATTCTGCTCCCTCATAATGAAGTCCCAATACATTATCCAGCATTAAAGCAGCCATTCCAAAGAGGATATTAAAAAGAAAAAACATCCAATACTCCTTTCGGCGCGCTCTTCCTTTAAAATCGCCATAATGTCGCAATACCTTAAGGTACCATTCCATACACTATTTATTTCCAATTATTCATTTCCCTGTTCTAAAAACTACCTGTGTCACAAATACAACTTCAGCGGCTTATCCGGCCGCTGAAGGAAATATTGCAAACAAGTTTTTGAGGTTTATACCAAAACTCCGTATTCTTCAAGGATCTGATTAGCCAATTCTACTCCGATACGGGATTGAGCTTCCTCGGTGGAACCTCCAATATGCGGACTAAAGGAAATTCCGGGATTCATTAATAATTTAATCGGCGGATGAGGTTCGTTTTCAAATACGTCTAAAGCGGCAAAAGCTAACTTGTGATCGGCCAAAGCTTTATCCAATGCCTCTTCACTCACTACTCCCCCGCGAGAAGCATTGATTAATCCGGCCGTTTTCTTCATCAATTCCAATTCTTTTGCTCCAATGACATAATCCTCCTGATTGGGCACATGTAAGGTGACAAAATCCGAATTCTGAAGAAGCTCTTCTTTTGAGACTACTTTGACTTTCATATCCAGCTTTTGTCCATCAGGAAAAGATAAGGGAACCGTAATCTCCTCCCCCCTCTGATCGTCAAGGAACTTGTCATTAACGACCACCTTCATTCCAATTCCCAACGCCAGCTGCGCCACATGGTGACCAATCCGGCCAAATCCTATGATTCCCAGCGTTCTTCCATAAAGCTCCCGGCCTTTAAAAGATTTCTTCAGCTTCTTAAAATTGGTTTCTCCCTCCAAGGGCATTTCGCGGTTGGCTTTTTGCAGGTGCCGAATACCGCCAAAAAGATGAGCCATCACCAGCTCGGCCACACTTCGGGAGGATGCACTGGGCGTATTAATTACCTTAACGCCTTTCTTTCTTGCCTCATCAGTATCAATATTATCAAGCCCCACCCCGGCACGGCCAATCATTTTTAGTCCTTCACAGGCATCCAAAATATCCTTTCTGACTTGCGTGGCACTTCTTACAATAAGAACAGAAATATCATTTTTATTGATGTAATCAGCTAATTCCTCTTGCGCTATTTTGGTGGTTAAAACTTCATATCCGGCCGCTTCCAATTTTTTAAGACCGGCTTCAGAAATACCATCGTTGGCTAAAATTTTCATAGTTATTCCGTTTAAAATCCGTTTAATAATTCGACTAATTTCTGTACACTTTCCAGTGGCTGTGCATTATAAATAGAAGCGCGATATCCGCCTACACTCCGATGCCCTTTCAGCCCCACAAAACCGGCGTCCTGCCATGTTTGATCAAATTCTTCCTTACGCGATTCATCGGTCAATTTGAAGGTAACATTCATAAATGAGCGAGAGTCCCGAGCTACCAAACCTTCAAAATCATCGTTGGTATCGATGGCCTCGTAAAGGAGTTTGGCTTTTTGATTGTTTATTTTCTCGGCGGCAGCAATGCCTCCTCCCTTTTGGATACGGCGAAGGTTTAATAAAGACACATATATCGCATAAACAGAAGGGGTATTAAAAACGCTGTCTTTATCCAGATGCGTCTTATAATCCAGCATGGTTGGAATTATCCTTTCCACTTTCCCTAAAATCGACTCTTTAATAATCACCAGAGTTGTTCCGGCGGGTCCCAAATTCTTTTGCGCGCCCGCATAAATCAAACTAAACTTCGAAAAGTCCAATTCCCTTGAAAAGATATCACTACTCATATCGGCAACCACCGGCACATCGGTTTCGGGAAAATCTTTAATTTGTGTCCCGGCTACCGTATTATTACTGGTGCAATGAAAATAATCTACTTCCTCCGAAATCGTATAATCCTGTGGAATATAACTGAAATTTTTATCGGCCGAAGAAGCCACTTCAACCACTTCACCAAATAATTGAGCCTCGTGAATCGCTTTTTCAGACCAGCGGCCGGTATTGAGATAAGCTGCTTTTTTCTGAAGCAGGTTTTGTGCCACCATCAAAAACTGCGTGCTGGCTCCTCCGTGAAGGAACAAGACCTTATAGCCTTTTCCTTTCAACCGGGTAAGGTCCAAAACCAAATCCTGCGCCTCCTTGATAATCGCCGTAAAAGCCGGGCTTCGATGCGAAATCTCCAAAATGGAAAGTCCGGAATCATCCAGACTTTTTACCGCTTTAGCAGCATCATTCAGTACATTTTCCGGCAAAATACTGGGGCCGGCATAAAAATTATACGTTTTCATAATAAAGTATTAAAAATCTGTGTTTAGGAACTAAAAAAATCCAAAGGTAAACTTTATGAATGATATGGATATTTTTTAGGGTTAAAATCTGATTAAAAATTTTAAAGTATCGATATTATCGGCATAATCTGTTAATTTTGGATGTTGTGTTTGACCAAATTCAATACTATTAGGTAATCTATCTTTTGAAACTACGCATTGAATTTTATCCTTATCCTCCTTTAATATGGCATCTAACTGTCGTTCTCCTCTATAAAACTGGTAAAATAGTGTCGCAATTGGAGAACCAAAGCCCTTATCCTCCTTCAGAATTAAAAATCCATTATCGCGTATTTTAAAATCGCTCATCAGGTAAACCGCTTTGTTATAATCATAATTATTAGCATATTTATGAGCGTTTATAATGGAATTCCAATTGTATATTCCTTCAAAAAAGGCAGAAAAATCATAGTTTTCGGGAACGAGTAGTTTGGATACATTTCTACAGCCAAGCCCAAAATACCGAAAAATATCTGCTCCCAGTTTTTCAAAATCCAGCTTGGTCTCTCTGCCCGATAACACCGCTACCGCATTTCGGTTTCTACGAATAATATGAGGAACTCCTTTAAAATAATATTCAAAATAACGCGCTGTATTGTTACTCCCGGTTGCAATTACCGCGTCAAAGTGAGTAAGCCGATCATCTGTAAAGTCAATAAGCATCCTAAACTCTTCCTCTACAGCCATCAGGAATTTGGCCAGCACGGGTAGTAATTGTTGATCTTTGGACGACTGCTTCACCAAAATTCTATGCCCGGCTACCAAAACCGATAAAAAATCGTGAAATCCGACCAGCGGGATATTCCCGGCCATAATAACGGCTACTCTTCTCCCGGTAGTTTCGCTGTGAAGATTATAAGGTGCTGTCCAAGATCGCAGGTTTTTGGCGGTCAAAACAGCCCCCCACTGCCGCAAATTAAAGAGAATATCTTCTTGCGTAAACCACTTGTTATGCATTTTGGCAAGATCTATCGCACGATGAAGATCCTCCTTAAAAGGTTTCTCAAAATCGGAAAACTCGGTATTTTTTGAGGTATATTTAGAAAGGAAACTCCCCAGCCGGGAAAAGGCCTCAAGACGTCTATTTAAATTCATTCTATTTTGTTATCCGTAAGATTGCTTATAACTTTGTGCGAAGGTAAGGAAAACCTTCTTTGCAGGTTTTATAAATTGGTATTCAATCTCCGGATCAGGTCTGAATTCACAATTTGAAAATAAACCTGAGGTTTTATACTGTTCTATCCTACTCTTACCCCCAGCTGCAGAGAAGAGCAGAAAAATGGACAATATGCTTGTCCAATGTGTAAATCAAAAATTTAATAAAAATGGCCATTATAATAACTGACGAATGTATCAACTGCGGTGCCTGCGAACCCGAATGTCCCAATAATGCCATCTACGAAGGAATGGACCCCTGGCGTTACCGGGAAGGAACCGAGCTCAAAGGCCAAGTGATCTACCCCAACGGGAAATCCGTAGATGCCGATAAAGAACAGGAGCCTATCAGCGATGAATTTTACTATATCGTTCCCGACAAATGCACCGAGTGCATGGGCTTTCATGAAGAGCCGCAATGTGCCGCCGTGTGCCCGGTAGATTGCTGTGTCCCGGATGAAGACCATGTAGAAACCGATGAAGAACTGCTGGCCAAACAAGCCTTTATGCATCCCAGCGAGCAATAGTAAACCCGGTTTGGCTCTAAAAATCAAAAAGTCGCACTAATCATGCGACTTTTCTTATTTCCGATAATAACAACTTCCTCATTATTTTTATTCTTTCTCCGGAGCATTCCGTTTTTCAGACATTTCCAAAGAAATCGCCGAACGGTCAAAAGTAATTTTACCGGCTCCGGTCTCCAAAATTACCGTGTCATTTTTCTCGCTAAAATCCAGTACCCTTCCGTACATTCCGCTCTTGGTAACTACTCGGTCTCCTTTTTGCAGGTTTTGTGAAAATTTCTTTTCCTTTTTACGCTGTTTCATCTGCGGTCTGATCATAAAAAAATAAAAAACCGCAAAAATTGCAATCAGTGGTAATAAACTTGATAATCCTTCACCCATAAGTATCGTATATTAAAATTAATTATTGTTCAACAAAAGCCGTAAATCGAACGCTTTCGTTTCCATTTTTTGTATTGGTTATAAGCCGTACACTCTTATTTTGTTGATCCAACCTCCCACGGGAATCAAATCGCACCGTAACCGATCCTTCTTCCCCCGGAGCAATCTCTCCCTTTGTCCAATCCGGAGCCGTACAGCCGCAACTCGGCTTGGCTTGCACCACCTTAAGAGGCTGTTCTCCCGTATTGGTAAAGAAAAACTCGTGCTCTACTACGGCACCTTCCTTAATGACTCCAAAATCATAAAAAGCGTCATCCTTAAATGTTAATTCAGGATATCCTTCTGTCTTTCCCTGAAGTTCGGTAGTTGATGATTGATCATCAATTGTCTTTTTAGAAGACCTATTGTCCTTACAGGCTATCAAAACCATTAAAACCAGAACGGCAGCAACTCGAGTCGTCATTTTTCTTAAAAAATTCGGGGTTTACCCAAAATATTGAACCCTGCAATAATAGTGATTTTTAAGAAATTAAAGGAGACCTCTTCCGGTTTTATTTAATTTCCCTTCTTGTTCATAAGCCTTGGAAATCCGATCCAAAACACCATTGACAAAAGTATTGCTCTTGGGAGTGCTGTAATCCTTTGCAATCTCAATGTATTCGTTAATCGTTACTTTAACCGGAATAGAGGGAAAACGCGTAAATTCACAGAGTGCCATCTTGATTAAAATAGTATCTATTTCGGCCAATCGATCCTGATCCCAATTGGGGGTTCGCTTATTGATTTCTTCCTCAAAATCATGGTCATAATTTAGGGTACGGTTAAACAGATGAAAAGCAAATTCCCGATCCTCCGGACTTTTAAAAAGTCGAGGGAGACGAAATTCCCGATCCTCCGACTGCTTCTTCAGTAATTTTACAAGTGACGTGTTGATAAGTGCCAAATCATCCATCCAGGTTAATTTCTTATCCTCAAAATAATCATGAAGTTTTTCGTTGGGGGCGATAATTTCTCTATATAAGGCTATGATAAACTGCTTATCTTCTCCAAAAGTAGTTGTCGGGGAAACCGTATAATCCTTATACAAATCCGATCCCCGCAGCTCTTCCCAAAACAGCTGTGTGTACATCGATTCTACCTGCCAATCAGTAAGCCCTTTCTTTTCAAGAAGTTCATTAAACCGTTCGTTTTTTTCAATCTTTTTCAGAAGTCGATTTTCGATAAACTTCAAATTTGGATGGATATCCTCGGCCGTGGCCAAATACTTCCGTTTAGATCTTTCATAAAACTCCTCTGCCTGATCCTTAATTGCAAGTAATAGTGCCAGGTCCAGAAGGAACATGTCGTACATGTCATTCATGCTGCGCTCCAAAAAACTTTTGACCGCCTTCGTATTCATTTCAGGATCTTGCTTCAACGCATAGAAAGCCTGCATCACCTTAGCACGAATATGTCTTCTTGTAAGCATGTTATGTGGAAAAAGATTAACCCTTTGGATTCTTAAATTGAAACCGCAAAAGTAAGGCTTTTATTTTATAATGATTACCGGAGAATACTTTTTATAGAGAGACCGATTAAATCGCAAAAAAGCTTATAATTTGCTGTTTTTCTGCTGTATAAACTTACAAAGTATTAGCCTGCATTCTAAATAGTACTTTATCATCGCTAACAAAAAGAGCTAACTGTATAGAGCGACTGTAAAATTTATGCATATAATGGCGCGTGCAATCCCTGACTAAAAATAGCCTTCTCATTATTTTTTTCGGAGTGATTTCATTTCGACACACAGTAAGGAATCTCACATTTGTAGTTTCAGAAGAGAAAAAAAGATCCTTCGCTGCGCTCTGGATGACAGGAAACATCAAAGTTTGCTATAGAAAGAATGTCATTTCGTCCCGAGGCTTCGGGAGAGAAATCTTTTTCCGGTTCATGGATTAAGATCTCTCACTACGTTCAAGATGCCATTGTTAGGAGAGTACCCATCCAAATTATAGCTGATCTTCAAAATAACAACTAACAAATTATCAGTTACTTATAAAAGTAGTTAGATAAAATAATTCGCCTCCCGATAGAATACCTTTAGATTTGTATAGTGTTAAAATCAATAGTTAATATG
>CAZBXQ010000037.1:0-31791 GCA_964495935.1 uncultured Flavobacteriaceae bacterium | reverse complement strand
TTAAACGAAAATTTGATTAGTTTCGTTAATCATTTTAACCGCAATCGGCAATAATTTTTGAGACTTCGAAGGTACATAAAAGGAATTGGGTGGTTTTTGATGCTAACCTATCTCTTCATTAATACGCCCTTCGTATTCTTTCATCACCATCACTTTTTAGTAAAAGGGAAGACTGTTTATGGTTTTGTTGAGGACTCCAATGCTAAAACGGATCTCAGTACTTTTCAGGAACACTGCTTTCTTTGTGATTTTCATTTTATTACAGAACACAAACCCACGTTCTTCCTTTTCACGCCATGGACGATAGAAGCTCATCAGGAAAAATCATTGTTAAAGCCCAGCTTCTACCTTCATGAAACCCTGATATTCCGTTTAAATAAAGACCCCCCTCTGCTGGTTTGAGAATTTGTCGGAGACTTTTAGTCTCTCCTGTGAGTTCAATTCCGAAGCTTCGGAAGCTTTACCCCACCCTTTATATAGTCAACAGCACGACCTGCCGTAAGAGCATCAAAACCTGTTGCTATAGGGGTTCGGGGATTTCACTATCGTATTCATCACTCTTAATACAATCAAACTATGCAACTTCAATATTTATTGGGGATCATCGGCTTTCTATTCGCCTTTTCCCCGGCTTATTCACAAAACCGTTTTTCCGGAACTGTTCAACAGGAAGAAGATCATGAACCCATACCGGGATCGAGGATTTACATTTCTGATATCAACCGAGGCACCTATGCCGATTTTAACGGGAAATTCGAAATAAAAAATATAAAATCCGGTACCTATTATGTTGAAATAAGTGCCATTGGGTTTAAATCCACCACTCGACGGATCACGATTCAAAACGATACCCTCATCGATTTTAAACTTCAATCCTCCGTTACCGAACTCAATGATGTCGTGGTCACGGGGGTCGGCCGTTCTACAGAGCGAAAAAGGAGTCCCATCGCCGTTCAGGCATTGGATGAAAGTGAATTAAGACAAAACAGTGCCACCAATTTGATTGACGGGCTTAAAAATGTGCCGGGCGTAAGTCAAATTACAACCGGAGCTTCCATTTCCAAACCCTTGATTCGAGGCCTGGGATATAACCGGGTATTAACCTTAAACAACGGGATTCGTCAGGAGGGGCAGCAATGGGGTGATGAACACGGAATTGAAATTGACGAATACGCCGTTGATCGAGTAGAGATTATTAAAGGCCCCGGAAGTTTAATATACGGATCTGATGGAATCGCGGGAGTAATTAATTTCTTACCCCCCCGACCTCTGTCAGACGGAAAGATAAATTCACAAATTATAAGCAATTATCAGTCGAACAATAATCTGTTGGGATATTCCATCACCAATGCGGGGAATAAAAACGGATTCCAATGGCAGGGTCGCTTTAGTAATAAGTTTGCTAATGCCTATACAAACAAATACGATGGCCGGGTTTATAATTCCGGTTTTAAAGAATTTGATGGAAACTTATTTTTGGGGTTAAATAAAGACTGGGGCCATACCTATTTAACCGTGAGTTCGTACAACACGCATTTAGGAATCGTAGAAGGAGATCGCGATGAAAACGGGCAATTTACCTATGAAAACGGCAATGGCGAGGAGGTGATAGCCGAAAATTCGGATTTTAAAGGCTACCGTATCGGTTTTCCCAATCAGCGCATCAATCATTTCAGCATAGCTTCAAACAACTATTTCAATCTGAATAAGGGAAGTATAAAAGCTGATTTTGGATATCAAAGCAATCTCCGGCGGGAATATGAAGATCCCGAGACTCCCGACGATGTGGATATGGGATTACGGCTCAACACATTTACGTATAATGCCCGGTACAATTTCGATAAAATGAAAGGCTGGGAAACTTCCGTAGGGCTGGGAGGAATGTATCAAAATAATGAGAACTCGGGAGAAGAATTTCTAATTCCGGACTACCACTTATTCGATATCGGCGGATTCGCTTTCACCCAAAAAACCTTCGACCAATGGACTTTTGCAGCGGGCGTTCGCTTTGACCATCGCTCCCTGCATACTTCTGCTTTGTATTTAAATGATGAAGGAGAGCCCGTACCTTCCACAGACCCCGATAGTGCCCTAAAATTCGGTGGATTTCAAAAAAGTTTTAAAGGCTTCTCCGGCAGTATCGGATTGTCCTATCAAGTCGATGAGCAATCTACTTTAAAGCTAAATTTATCCCGAGGCTACCGGGCTCCGAACATCGCCGAGCTGGCCTCCAACGGAAAGCATGAAGGCACCTTTCGATATGAACTGGGAAATCCCGATTTAAAATCGGAAAACAGCAATCAAATCGATTTGGGATACTACCTGGATTCCAAGCACGCCACCCTCGAGATTACTCCTTTCGTCAATTTTATTGGCGACTATGTCTTTATTCAACGTTTAACCGATGAAGAGGAAGCGGAGCGTATCCCGGAACACGATGCTTCGGTCTCCGGATATGAATACACCTCCGGGGACGCCGTTTTATATGGTGGTGAAATTTACTTCGACTTCCATCCCCACCCTTTGGATTGGCTGCATTTTGACCATTCGTTTTCCTACGTTCGCGGTAAACAACGTCATCGCCCGGAAGACGAAAGAAACCTGCCTTCCATCCCCGCCCCTCGATACAGCACCAATCTAAAGGCACAATTTAAACAGGCAGGACCGGTACTCTCCAATGCTTACTTTAAAATAGGAATGGAATATAATTTTAAGCAGGACAAATTCTTAAGTGCCTTTAATACTGAAACTTTCACCCCCGGTTATACCCTTTGGAATCTGGGGATGGGGACAACGATCAAAGCCTTCCATAAAAAGGATTTTATAAATCTCTATCTGAATCTGGAAAACGTATTTGACAAGGCCTATCAAAACCATCTCAGCCGGCTCAAATATGCACCCGAAAATTTAGCCACAGGTCGCAAAGGAGTATATAATATGGGGCGGAATATGAGTGTAAAATTGATTTTAAATTTATAGTCCTCAACATTCCCACCTTCCTAAATCTCCATGAAACTGATTCAACGAATTAGAAACACCCCACCTACGGCACCCCTCTTTAAAAAAAGGGGAATGGATGTGCGATTCAATGAAATGTAGTTGGGGATCCGGAGGGTTAAAAAAGAAAATAGACCTAATTCCCCTCTGGTAGAGGGGTGCCCGCAGGGTGGGGTGTCGATTTCGGAACAATAAGCATAAGTTAATGCCTGAAGGATGAACCCCGAAACTTTTGTTATATAAAAATCAACCCGAAAGGAAAGCAAGGCCGCTTCAGCATAGTGTTGAAGCGGTTTTGTTTTCTGTGGATCTGCCCCAACGAACAGTCTTTTCGAAGAAACCCCACAAAAACTAAAGGAAAAACATAAAACCATCTCTTCTCCCATTCTAAAAGAAGTCTTTTACAACACCAAATTCTACTTCTATAAGTTGTCGTTCGTTCGATTACAGTAATGCTCCGGAAAGACAGAGAATACATCAAGAATAAACAGAAAAAGGTTCTATTTTGTATCGCTTCAACGAGAGGACCGTATCACAAAATAAAAAACAGGTCCAAAAATAAGAAGCAACGTCAGGGGTAAAAACCATTTCGATAAAATATTTCCCTCTCCCAGGGGGAACCCGATTGTTTCAATCCCGATCAAAATAAATATCAAGATCACAGAAAGTTTTAAGATCCGCATAAAAAGAACGGCATTTCGATATTGTGCTTCCGCATTTTCCATGGTGATTTCAACCGGATAATTATACCCGTGCGGGAAGCGACAAATCACAGTCAATCCGACAGCCAAAACCGTAGCGACCGCAGGCAATGTTAAAATGGACCATTTTGGTCCCCACCCATCTGCTTCTCCTGCCCCGTTATAATGAATCACAATTTCTTCGGGGAGGGAGGAATAATTCAAAAATACCAATCCCCAAAAAGCGGCTAAAAGAATCCACCCTACAAGATCCAGCAGTTTGTCCCGAAAAGGAGGCTCAAAGTCTATTTTTGGATTTTTAGACATGTCTAAAAATAGCTGTTTATTAAATTATTAAATACTTATAATCAGAATATTATATGTTTCATATTAAACTATAAATTTAATATCTATTAGAGTTCCGATAATCATACAATAATCCTGTATAAAATCCTCAAAATACGAAAAAACAGGAATAAAACAAGACCAAAATTACTCCATAAAATACTCCGATCCTACCTGAAAATACAGGTGTAAAATTGGGTTTCATTTCTATAATTTCATCACATAAAGATCCGTTTTATAAACGCGAAAAAATATCAAAATAAAAATGGAGTTTTCGATCTTAGCCTCCCCCGGCTCTTCACAATGAATGTGGTGATTTAGACTTTTGGGATTGAAGCGAAAAATAGAGATTATTGTTCCGGATGACGGCTTTTTTGTAGAGCATAGCCATAGCTACGGTCGAAAAAAAGACTAAATCTGGGGCAATAAGGTCATTTTGCAGCCCATTTTTGAAAGTTTAAATGACCTCATCTAAAACATAAAGGGAACCTCCGTTTTAAACCATATCAGCACAGACGTTAAGTGCTTCCAAACCGTTTTCCGCCGTACTTCAGGCGTCCGGAAGAGACAAAGGCTCGATAAAAACACAATCATTCCGGGCAAACGAAGTCAATAGAGGAAGCGGAATTCGGCATCTTCAAGTATCAAATACCGTAAGAATCATAAGGCAGATAAAAAAGCTGCTTAAGGGTTTTCAGTCTCCCCGCCCCCTCCCTCATCTTGAGATAAAAGTCGTTAAAACCCCAATAAAACTGTATAATTATTCTTTTTTGAGATTCGTCAAAAGACTTCAAACGACAACAATTACTGTTATTCTATTGGAGATCTTCAAACCCAAATAAGGTCATGGAGCACCCCTATAAATAACTTTTAATAAAGTCGTTAAAAATACTTATTATCAGCATGTTACAAAAATATCAGCACAAAAAATATACTATTATTCAATATAGAGCAAACTCCATGAAATACACTCCTATAAATAACTTTCAATGAAGTACTGGAATAACCTTATTATATGGAGGTTATAAAAATACAAAAACCATCGTTATTTTTAATAACGATGGTTTTTAAGATCAATCTGTAAGTTTGTGATTCTTAACTGAGAACCGCTTTCACTTTCTTTCCGATTTCAGCAGGAGAATCAACCACGTGGATACCACATTCCTTTAGGATCTTTTTCTTGGCCTGTGCCGTATCTTCGCTTCCTCCAACAATGGCTCCGGCATGCCCCATGGTTCGCCCGGCAGGTGCCGTTTCTCCGGCGATAAACCCGACAATCGGCTTTTTTGAACCGCTTTCTTTATACCAGCGAGCAGCATCCGGCTCTAATTGCCCCCCAATTTCACCAATCAAGACCACCGCTTCGGTATCCTCATCATTAATCAGGAGCTCTATCGCCTCTTTGGTCGTTGTTCCAATAATCGGGTCTCCACCGATACCGATCGCCGTGCTGATTCCCAATCCTTCTTTTACCACTTGGTCAGAAGCTTCATAGGTCAATGTTCCCGATTTAGAAACAATTCCCACTTTTCCCTTCTTAAAGACGAAACCGGGCATAATACCCACTTTTGCCTCTTCGGGCGTGATAACCCCCGGACAGTTGGGCCCAATCAATCGACAATCTCTATTTTGGATATAATTCTTCACTTTGATCATATCCTGAGTTGGAATTCCTTCTGTAATCGTAATGATAACCTTGATCCCGGCGTCTGCCGATTCCATAATGGCATCGGCGGCAAAAGCGGGAGGAACAAAAATAATACTGGTATTGGCTCCTTCCTTTTCCACCGCTTCAGCCACTGTATTATAGACCGGTTTACCCAAATGTTCCTGTCCTCCTTTTCCCGGTGTTACACCGGCAACGACCTGGGTTCCATAATCAATCATTTGTCCGGCATGGAAAGATCCTTCACTTCCTGTAAAACCCTGAACAACTATTTTTGAATCCTTATTGACTAATACACTCATAGATATGTTGTTATTTTAATGCTTTGCAAATGTACCTTATTTATCGGTATTCTCTAAATTTTCCTTTAGATTTTGATGGTTTGAAAAAAATTTGCTTAAAAACTTAATGAGTCTCCTCGAGTTTGAGCATTTCCGAGCAAAATTTCTGGGTTTCCTTAAACTGCTTTTCATCGGTATCAACTTCCTTGTTCCAAAACGGAATCATGATATTCAGTTGCTTTTGCCATTTTTCGGAATCCATATCTTCAGGGAAGACATAACGCAATACTTCGAGCATGATATGAACCGCTGTTGAGGCTCCGGGAGAGGCTCCCAATAGAGCCGTTATCGTCCCATCGGCACTGTGTACGACTTCGGTTCCGAACTGCAGTTTACCCCATTCCTTAGCATCTTTTTTTATAATTTGGACCCGTTGTCCCGCAATCCTTAATTCCCAATCTTCGGGTTTTGCATCTTTTATAAATTCTCGCAATTCTTCCACCCGATCTTTGTGACTCATCACAACCTGGCTTACCAGATATTTAGAAAGATCCAAATTATGCCAGAAAGCCCCCAACAGGGATTTTATATTTCCTCCTTTTATGGATTTAAACAAATCTCCATAGGAACCGTATTTTAAAAACTTGGAACTAAATCCTGCAAAAGGGCCGAATAACAATTCCCGTTTTTCATCAATATAGCGAGTATCCAGATGCGGTGTTGACATCGGCGGGGCCTCCGGTCCTTCTTTACTATACACCTTGGCCCAATGCTGATTGATGAGTTTCTGGTTTTTACAGATTAACCATTCTCCACTTACCGGGAAACCTCCATATCCCTTACGCTCGGGAATTCCGGTTTTCTGAAGCAATGGAAGGGCTTCTCCCCCGGCCCCTATAAACACGTGTTTAGCCTGCAATTTGCGACGCCAGCGGGTCTTCCTGTTTTTCAAATCCACCAGCCAATTTCCATGCTCCATCCGGCTGATATCCAAAACCTCGGTATTGAGTTCAACATCGGTTCCAAATTGATCTTCAAGAATTTCAAAATAAAGCTCGGTCAATGCTCCGTAATTCACTTCGGTCCCCAATTCCATTCGCGTTGCCGCCATAACTTCATCTTCCTCTCGCTCGCGCATGATTAAGGGAAACCATTCTTGGAGTACGGCCTTATCCTCGGTGAATTTCATATCCTTAAACATCGGGGTCTTTTGCATAGCCGCAAATCGCTTCTTTAAAAAATTGACATTGGCTTCGCCGGTAACCCAACTGTGATGAGGGCAGGATTTGATAAACTGCTCGGGATTCTTGATTAATCCTTTTTTTGTCAAATACGACCAAAATTCCTTAGAACGTTCAAACTGACTTAAGGTGTTTACCGCTTTGGTTATATCGATAACCCCGTCCTCTCCTTCGGGCGTATAATTCAATTCGCAGAATCCCGAATGTCCTGTTCCCGCATTGTTCCAGGCTTCTGAGCTCTCTAATCCAACCGCATCCAGACGTTCAAAAATCGCAATTTTAGCATCCGGGTTAAGCAACTTCAACATCACCGATAAAGTACTACTCATAATCCCCCCTCCAACACAAATTAAATCATAAATCTTATCTGAATTTCGAGCGTTTTTACCCATTTGAAATATTTTTTTGCAAAGGTAATCATTTCTTACCGCGAAGTCGTAAAGATTACTTTCTATTTCCCTTTTTATAACGTTTTTCCGGCCTTCTGCACAGTCCGTAAAGACCTTTATCTAAAGTCGGATTCGAGTCATTCGCGTTTTACCGAAACCATCCTTTTTAAAAGTAATCCCGGTTCCTCCTTCTTTCTTAAACAGCCGCCGGAGATCTTCCTCTAAAAACTCATTTATTTCGAAATAAACAGAGCCTCCCGCCTCCAAATGTGCTCTTGCAAACTCCAAAATCTTTCGATAAAACAACAACGGGTCTTCATCCTCGACAAAGAGTGCTAAATCGGGCTCGTATTCCAGCACATTTTTATGCATCAGAGATTTCTCACTCCGGCGCACATAAGGGGGATTAGAGACGATACCATCGAATTTCCCTAAAGTTTCTTTGGGATGGAGTATATCCTGCTTTAGAAACGTCACGTTGACTGCATTTAAAGCCGCATTCTTACGAGCCAGATCCAAAGCCTTATCGGAAACGTCTATTCCCGAAAACCGATTCCCCGGCATCGCCTTAGCCAAGGCAATGGGAATACATCCGCTACCCGTTCCGATATCCAAAATGGTCATTCCCGCCGAAGGTTCTTCGTCCATAATCCAACGCACTAATTCTTCGGTTTCCGGACGCGGGATTAATACGTTTTTATCCACTTTAAGACGGCAACCCAAAAACTCGGTTTCCCCGATGATATATTGCAGAGGCTCTCCCCTTCTTAATCGGATTAAAGCCTTCTCCAATTGCTCTTTCTGGGCTTTTTTCAGTATTTCATCGGGTCTCAAAGCCAGGTCCAAGCGACTCCATCCCAGCTCGGCTTCTATCATTTGATTAAAAAGAGAGCCGATCTCCCGACGAGGATACAAATCCCGGAGAGTACGGTACCAACTTTCCCTGTATTCTTTAATCGATATTTCCTGATTCACTCTTTTTTTCTTGTATTTTTGAGACGTGAAAGTACAAGAAAAATACATGAAACGGGCCTTGCAGCTGGCCAAAAACGGACGGGGGCGCACCTATCCCAACCCCCTGGTGGGATGCGTAATCGTAAACAACGATAAAATCATAGGGGAAGGCTGGCACCAAAAAGCCGGAACCCCCCATGCGGAAGTGAATGCGATAAACCGTGTAAAAGATGTGAACCAGCTAAAAACCGCCACGCTATATGTCAATCTGGAACCTTGCAGTCATTATGGAAAAACACCGCCCTGCAGCCGGCTGATTATCGAAAAGGAGATTCCCCGAGTCGTGATCGGCATAACCGACCCCAATCCCAAAGTTGCAGGACGAGGAATCCGACAGTTACAAGCGGCCGGGATAAAAGTAGAAACCGGTTGCTTAACCGAAGAATGTACTCAAATCAACAAGCGGTTTTTGACCTTTCAAACGCAAAAAAGACCTTATATCATCCTAAAATGGGCTGAAACCGCAGATGGCTTTATAGCTCCAAAAACCCAAAAAAAAGGAAAGCCTTTTTGGATTACCAATGTATATGCCAAACAACGGGTTCATCAATGGAGAAGTGAAGAACAAGCAATTTTAATAGGCAGGCATACCGCCGTAAAAGATAACCCGCAGCTCAACACCCGCCTATGGCATGGCAAAAGCCCCCGGCGAATAGTCATAGATAAAAACTTGGAAATTATCAAACATCCGGATTCTTATCTTTTAGATCAAAAAACAGAAACCGTAATCTTCTGCCAAATTCCAAAAACCTCAACGGAAAATCTGACTTTTGAAAAACTCGACTTCACCACTAACGCGATTCCTCAACTTTTGAAAAGATTATATCAAAAAAATATCCAATCCCTAATTGTGGAAGGCGGCCGCAACACACTGCAGCAGTTTATTAATCAAGATTATTGGGACGAGGCTCGAATTTTTAAAGGGACTCCTTATCTAAAGCATGGAATAGAAGCTCCCGATTTTCCCTATTCACCTAAAAAAGAGATTATTATACAAAACGACCGACTTAAATTTTATTACCATGATTAGAAACCTTATTTTTGATTTTGGCAATATCTTTATCGATTTAAATCAGGAGAAAATCTTCCCACTTCTTGAAAAAATCGGATTAAAAGAGCTATCTCAACATATAATAGCACACAATATAGCTTACGAAAAGGGATTGTTGTCAAGCCGGGAGCACCTCTCCTTTTACCAAAAATTGAGCCCGCAAAGTACGGTCGAAGAGATTATTACGGCTTGGAACTCCGTATTAGTGGATTTCCCAAAACCCCGTTTTGATTTTCTACAAAACACGGCTAACTCCAAAAAATATCAATTGCTGCTATTAAGTAATACCAACGAACTCCACATAAACCGGATAGCCGAACATATTTCCTTCTTTGACGATTTTAAAAGCCTCTTCAACAAATTTTACCTATCTTATGAAATTCACCTTCGCAAGCCCGATCGCGAGATTTTTGAATTTGTACTGAAAGATGCTCAAATCCAGCCCGAGGAATCACTTTTTATCGACGATACACGGGAAAATATAACCACCGCAAAGGAGATGGGATTCCATACTTGGAATCTCGACCCGCTAACCGATGATGTAACCGAACTCTTTACCAAAAAGGCTCACCTGTTTTAAACCTCAACCTCTTCATCTATGAAATTTCATTATCTGCTCCTTATTTTCTTATTTTATACAATTCCGCAACGGGCACAACTCCTTCAGCATGAAAAGCAATACACCAAAGCAGACAGCCTAAGGGGAGGAATTCGACCCGAACGCACTTATTACGACGTTTTAAAATACGATCTTTATGTGGATCTGAATATCAAAGATCATGATCTCACCGGGAAAAATGACATCCGTTTTAAAGTTATCAATGACCTGCCCCGATTACAACTGGATCTCTTTAAAAACATGAAGGTGGATTCTATTCTCTATCGTGGTAAAAAGTTAGATTACGAGCGGGAATACAACGCTGTTTTTGTCAATTTTGAGACGCCGTTAAAAAAAGGCAGCGTGGATACATTAAGCTTTTACTATTCCGGAAACCCGATTATAGCCAAAAATCCCCCTTGGGATGGCGGATTCATCTTTACCAAAGATAACAATGGAAAAGACTGGGTTAGCGTCGCTGTTCAGGGAACCGGAGCAAGTTTATGGTATCCTAATAAAGACACACAACGAGACGAACCCGAGGAAGCCGAAATTCACATCACGATTCCCAAAAATTTAAAGGCTATTGCCAACGGCCGGCTAACGGCCAAAAAAGATCTGCCCGATAACCGGACACAGTGGTCTTGGAAGGTCAATAATCCCATTAACAATTACAATTTAATTTTAAATGTCGGAGATTATGTTCATTTTTCCGATCAAATTGACGGCCTGGATCTCGACTACTATGTCCTCCCTTATAACCTTGAAAAAGCTCAAAAACATTTTGAAGAAGTAAAGCCCATGATAACCTGCTATACTCAAAAATTCGGAAAATATCCCTTTTGGGATGATGGTTACAAACTCATTGAAACGCCTTATCTGGGAATGGAGCATCAAAGTGCCATAGGCTATGGTAATCAATACCAAAAAGGCTATTTGGGAAGAGATCGGTCTCAAACCGGGGTGGGTTTAAAATGGGATTTTATCATCATTCATGAATCTGCCCATGAATGGTTTGGCAACAGCATTACCGCTGCCGATATTGCCGACATGTGGATTCACGAAGCCTTTACCACCTATGCCGAAGCGGTTTATATAGAATGCCGTTGGGGACTGGAGGAATCTCTCCAATACCTGATCGGAACCCGAAAAACCGTAATCTCCAACGATCGTCCCATTATCGGAGATTATGGCGTAAACAGCGAGGGCTCCGGCGATATGTATTCCAAAGGAGCCAATATGCTCCATACCCTCCGCAGTATCGTCAATAACGATAAAAAATGGTGGAAGCTCCTAAAATCATTTCACGAGACTTTTAAACACCAAATCGTCAACTCCCAGGATGTCATTAACTTTTTTACTGTACAATCAGCACTGCCGTTGGAACCCGTTTTTAATCAATATCTGCGTTCGGCCCAACTTCCCAAATTGGAACTCAAAGCCGAAAATGGAAGCGTATTCTATCGTTGGGTAGTCGATTACCCTCACTTTCAAATGCCGGTGGACGCCTTTCTTTCAGGAACCCGAAAACGACTCTATCCCACTGCGGAATGGCAGGCTCTTAAAGACGTAACAAACCTTAATCAGGTAAAAATAGACACGGATAATTTTTATATTACCGTCACCAAAATAAAACCCTCAGAATAATCGTATTAAACTTTATTGCAATGAAAATCACCTCTTTATTGGTATTAGTCTTTATGACTTTTTTAGGCCTAAGCTGTACGCCAACCGAGCAAAAAGCAGTAATCCTGCCCCGAGAAGTATTTTTGGATTCCATCAATCGACCCGATGTTCAACTGGCCGATATCCGGACACCCGAAGAATATGCCGACGAAGGAAATTTTCCCCGGGCCAAAAATATCGACTTCTTAGATGATGATTTCTATGAGCAAATGGAAGAAAATTTTAACAAAGACAAACCTCTTTATATCCATTGCAAAAGAGGGATAAAAAGCCATAAATCCATCAAAAAATTACAACAGTTAGGATTTCATGAGATTTATGAATTGGAAGGCGGTTTTGACGACTGGCAAGGAGAAAAGTGATTTTTCGTTGGTTTAACAGGCTTTCATCGGCTCATTCAAAAACCCATTTTTACTCCATATCAGAAAAATTGTCAAAATCCGGATGGTCAAACTTCATTAAGATCGTATTTCTCTTCTCATAAAGAAATAATAGGTTCCCGCAAAACAGGTCATCGTTGCGGCTAATAATCCGGTAACCTGCGGCCAGACGATCATCAGGCTATTCCGAAACGAAAGCGGCATGGGTATGGCATTAATCATTTGTTCCCGGGACAAGGGCCCCAAACTCCGCACTGTCGGCATCAACAACGTAGTCGAAGCATCGGTGTACAACTGACTGGGCGAAAACCGCATCAGCGTAAGCATTAAATCATTGTAGTAAATAACAGCTGGACCGGTAAGATGATTGGAGTCCGGAATTATAGATCTCATGATTAAATTCACAATAATGCCATAGAAAACCGTAAAAAACAGCCATATTCCAATTACCACCAACGCCGAAGTAGCGGCATTTCGAAATAAAACGGACAAAAGAATAGAAAGACTGAGCCAAAAAGCCACATATAATATACTCATTAATACAAATCCCAATATACGTATTGCCTCGCCTGCCTCAATGGGCACTCCGGTAATTAGCATTCCGGCACCGACCATTAAAAGCACCAGGCTCAGAAACAAAACGGACACCACGGTCAAGGCTCCAAAAAACTTAGCCAACAAGACATTGTCTCGATATACCGGCTGGGCCATTAATCGAATCAAGGTACTGTTGTTTTGTTCGGCGTTAATCGCATCAAATCCCAAAGCGATTCCCAATAACGGCCCCAGAAATCCGAGAAAAATATGAAAGGTAGGCAAGGAACCGTCAGAGGTCGTAAGCAGTTTTAAATAAACAAATTTGGCCTCCGGATTCCGAACCTTGGCCAGTGCTTCGGTTAGATGATTTCCGGCAATATACAGTGATCCAAAAAAGGTAAGGGCAATCAAAACCAGCATAATTATAAATCGCCAACTGCGAATATGATCACCGATTTCCTTTCGCATAATAACTTGAAAAGGAGGGACTGTCAAATTCTTCATTTTTTATACTCTTTATGCGTTCGCTTAAACCAGGAATTAAAAACGCCACTTTCATTAGCGAGAAAAGACGTGTTCCCCCCGCTCTCTTCGAAATAACGGTGGTAAATTTCATCGAGACCAAATTCCCTTTTTTGAAGGTTTTTAATCGGTATTCCATGCCGCACCAGAATTTCAATAATCTGCGGCGTAACCTCCTGTGCTGCAGAAACATTCACCTTATTTTCCGTTATGTCAACGTTTTGAATGGGTTTTAATGACCGGAGTTCCTCAAGAAATCCCCCCGGATTCACCGTTTCCGTGGATTCGACCGTAATCTCAAAAGATTCCTGATCAAAAAGTTCTCCAGACAGGGTTTCGATCTCCCCCTCTACTAAAAGCCGACCCTCAACAAAAATCCCTACTCGATCACAAATTTGTTGAACCTGATGCAAGTGATGAGAAGACAATAATACCGTTAATCCATTATCCCGGCTCAACCTGTGAATTAACTTTAAAAAATCCTGGATCCCCTTAGGGTCAATTCCCAATGTAGGTTCATCAAGAATCACCACCTCCGGATCCCGCATCAACACATCGGCCAGCCCCAAACGCTGTTTCATCCCGCGGGAATACGTAGCTGTTTTTTGATTCATTCTCCCTTTCAACCCGACCAATTCCATCGTTTGCTGAGCCCGGTCTTTTAATTCAGCTTCCTGAATGCCATTGAGTCGTCCTATAAACATCAGATTTTCGAGTGCCGTTAATTGGTTGTAAAACCCCACGCTATCGGGCATATACCCCACTTTTTTCTTCACTTCAATCGGATTCCGGGTAGCGTCAACGCCGCAAACGGTTACCTGACCTGCCGTAGGTTCCGTTAGTCCCAATAACATTAAAATCGTTGTGGTTTTACCGGCACCATTCGGTCCCAATAAGCCAAAGATCTCACCTTTGTTAATTTCTAAAGAAAGTTGATTGACCGCTTTCAACTTTCCGTATTCCTTGGTTAAATCTGCTATAGTAATAATTGATTCAGGCATAGAAATTATCTTCTCCCATATTTTCTGATCAAATAAAAAATCAATCCTAAAGCAATGAGGATGATAACGATTCCAACCCAACCTGAAAGAATGGAGGTCTTAATGGTCATCCGGAATTGTGAATCCGCATTGACATAACTATTCTTGGCCTTAAAGGTGACCAGATAATCTCCGGCAATGGTTTTTTTGGGAACTTTTACAGTGACTGTCAAATCTTTCGTTTCTCCCGCCTCCAGCTGATTGATTTGAGATTGATCAAAAGAGGCTTCCCAATGTGAAGGGGATTGGTCGGTTAGCTTAATATCTTTTAAAGGCAACGTTCCGGTGTTCTTCAATCGTAATGAAATTTGTTTATTGCCGCCTTCTGTTGTACTTCCGCTTAGCCTCCCTGAAGGTGTTGTTAATTCCAATTCATAATTCCCGCGAACAACCGCCTGCAGATCCAATTGTAGCGTATCTTTTCCGGCAATGGCATAAATAGGAATATCATATTTATCGGGAGTTGCATAAAGCCCGGGATGAACTTCAAAACTAATATTTCCTGTTTCTCCGGGCTGAACTTCAAGTGCCGTTACCTGCGAACCTCTACTCTTAAAAAAAGCTCGCCATCCCTCTGGCAAATCGGCAGAGAGTGCATACATCTGCGATTCGTTATCGCCATTTTGCAAGGTAAGGCTGTATCGAAAAGGTTTTTCTGTCGTTGACTCGAGGTTGACCAATCGGGCCTTAAGCGTTGTTTCTTGTTCCTGCGCGTAAGTGCTATACAGGGAACATATTAAAAAGAATAAGAATATTGTCGGAGTTTTACAAAGAAAAGCTTTGGGGTAAAAACTAAAGATTCTCATGTGCTTAAAAATATTAAATATAAAAGTCTTTTCAAATACAATCAACGGTTTGATAAATTAAGGGAAATAAAAATAGAAAAAACCCAAAACCTCATATGTTAAAAGAATATGAAAAATATCATGGCGTTAGGATACTGCAAATCATAATACATCATATAAAACTCATTATCAGAATCATATGAAATTTTAGAAATAAAAACAAGCCTCTGCGATTGGCTTTATTCTTGGGGTAATTCTGAAAACAAATCCTCCGTTTGCAGGGGGAACATCCTTCTCTTTTAGATTTTACTCTCAATTCATAAGCTTTTAGAGGCCTAAAATTCCCGATTTTATACGATATTCGTCAAACAACAATTCATCCTCTGATCTATAAGTTATGAAACATTATATCACCGCTGCCATTTGCGCTCTGGGCTTGATTATCGCCACCTATACGCTGGGAAAAGCTATTCAAAATCGAAATACCGCAGACAACACGATTTCCGTTACCGGGCTTGGCACTAAAACCTTTACTTCAGATTTGATTTCCTGGAGTGCCTCATTTTCAGAAAAGAAATTAGAATTAAAAAGTGCTTATAAAGCCTTGGAAAACGATCGGGAAGAAATTCGTAATTACCTGATCGAAAAAGGGGTAAGTCCCGACGAAATCGTTTTTTCATCGGTTGATATCTCAAAGGAATATAAAGATGAGCGAGATGCCAACGGCTACTACCAAAAAGGGGCTTTTGAAGGGTATAATTTACGACAAAGCGTATCGATCGAATCTCAGGAAGTAGAGAAAATTGAAAACATCTCCCGAACGGTCACCGATATTATCAACAAAGGCGTGGAACTGACTTCCTCACAACCCTTGTATTTTTATACGAAACTCGCTGCCATTAAACACGAACTGATTGCCGATGGGACCAAAGATGCTCGTCAAAGAGCCGAAGAAATTGCTGCCAATTCCAAATCCCAATTAGGGGCTCTTAAAAAAGCCTCGATGGGCGTTATCCAAATTACGGCTCCCAATTCTGCCGAAGATTACTCCTGGGGCGGTACCTTTAATACCTCATCAAAAGAAAAACAAGCCAGTATCACCATCCGATTAGAATATAATGTTCAATAATTTTTAACGCCAAAAACCGTCCTTATGAAATACACTTACCTTGTATTCATCATATTGTTTACAGGCATCGTTGAAACCCTAATTGCGCAGGAAAAACTGCCGGTTCCCACCAACATTCAAAAAGCAATCGACAACGGGACAAGATCAAGCTCCGGAACTCCCGGAAAAAACTACTGGCAAAATAAGTCCGAATACCATATTAACGTCCATTTTGAACCCGAAACCCGTATAATTTCAGGGACGGAAGATATTGTATATACCAACAACAGTCCCGATACCCTGAATCATATTCTCTTTAAACTCTACCCTAATTACTATCAAAAGGGAATGCCCCGGGACGATCATTTTATGGCTTCCGTTGAGCCCCGCGATTTAACCGATGGGGTTCAAATAGAAAGTATCCGGGTCAACACAAAACCAAAAGCCGTGGACTCCATCTATATACAAGCCACCAATATGTATGTTCCCGTCACCCCCATTAAACCCGGTCAAGAAACACACGTTACGGTAAAATGGTCTTACGAACTCAATGAAACCTCTCACAATCGAACCGGAGAAGTAGATAAAGGCACTTATTTTATCGCCTATTTCTTTCCGCGGATCGCCGTATATGACGATATTGATGGCTGGAATACCTTTAACTACAACGGAACCCAGGAATTCTACAATGACTTTGATGATTTTAACGTCAACATAACCGTTCCCAAAGACTATGTGGTCTGGGCTACCGGAACCCTACAAAACCCGGAAGATGTTTTTCAAGAAAAGATCATCAAACGTATAAATCGGGCAGAAAAGGATGATGAAATTATCGCAGTCATAACTGCCGAAGAAGCTCGAAAAGGCGGTATTACCATTGATAATAATCCAGAAAACACCTGGAACTATCAGGTTGATCATATCGTTGATTTTGTCTTTGCAACAAGCAATCATTATATGTGGGAGGCGTCCAGTGTGGAGGTTGATCCCAAAACCAAACGACGTACCCGGGTCGATGCGGTCTATCATCCCGATCACAGCGATTATAAAGAAGTTGCCGCTATCGCCCGAAGAACCATTGAAGAAATGAGTTCTAATTTTCCGGCTTGGCCCTATCCCTTCCCCCATGAAACCGTTTTTGACGGACTCGACCAAATGGAATACCCGATGATGGTAAACGACAACCCGGTATCCAGCCGGGAAGGTACTATCGGATTGACGATTCATGAGATTTTCCATTCCCTGTTTCCTTTTTATATGGGAATCAACGAAACCAAATATGCCTTTATGGATGAAGGATGGGCATCTGTTGCCGGGCGGTATATTGCTCCAAAAATTGATTCTACTTTACGCGTTCGCCCCACTACTCGGGCTTATGATCGATATGCAGGAAGTGAAGCCGATATCCCGATGATTATTCCAAGTACAAATTTATCCGGAACAGCTTATACCTTAAACGCCTACCGAAAACCAGCCCTTGCATATGCCTATTTAAAAGACCTTTTGGGCGATCAATTATTTATCCAAGCACTACATCATTATATTAAACAGTGGCACGGGAAACATCCCATCCCCTGGGATTTTTTCAACAGCATCAATGAGGGCTCCGGGAAAAACCTCAACTGGTTCTGGAAATCCTGGTTCTTCGATTACGGATATCCGGATTTGGCCATTCAGGATGTCACCCCAAAAGAAAAGGGCTATACCGTAAAAATAAAAACCATCGGCAACAAACCGGTTCCCGTCAATTTGACTTTCCATTTTGAAGACGGCAGTACACAAAAAGAACATCGCAGTATAGAAGTTTGGAAAAATAATGATGCAGTTGTCATTCCCCTGAATTCCTCTAAAAAGCTTTATAAAGTAGAATTAGGCGGAATTCATGATGCCGATATAGATAAAACGGATAATGTGTTTGTTGTGGAATAATATTCGAGAAATAACCTTTAAAAGAGAACCCCATTGAAATTTGGTTTCCAATGGGTCTATCTTCTATACCTGCAAAATCATTATTTACTGAAGCTTCAGACATTAATTATCTAATATTCATGGATTACAATTTGGCAGAAGTTGAATCGGTCTAATCCCGACCGGAGGCTAATGTTAGCACCCTCATAGCAAGCACAGCGCAACTATGAGTAAAGACGAGATAAGATGGAGATTCCTATGACCTTTAAGAGGGAAGTTGTCGGGAAGCAGAGCCGCTGTTATTGAACTCCTACCGGAGTTCTCTTTCAGCTGCCGGTTATCGACCCCGGGTTACACCCGAGGTTCGGGGTTAATGACATTTCATGCTTTCAGCATGATGAATACCTTTTAATTTCAGAAAATCATATTCTGTGCAACAAAATTTAAACCGAATCGAAATCCTATTAGTGAGCCCTAAAACGACCTCTATGAAGGGTTTGGTACTTGCTCAAAAACCAAAGTTTCAGCAGATGGCTAAACAACTCCAAAACTTTAGTTATTTATAAATAAAGGGGGTTGATTCTCCCTTTTGAAAGATCTCATCCAAGGATACATCGGGTGTATTGGAACTATTTGAAGAATATTCGTGAGCAGGATACAACAATCTCCATGGTTTATTCGATCGCGTGGTTGTCACCGCCAATGGAGTTTCGGGATATCCCGTTCGCAAATAATTAATAAACGACTCCATCCCATTATAATTTACCAGAGCTATCCATCGTTGATATTGTATAGCCGCAACTTTATCTTCAACTCCTCCTGTCCATCCTACTAACGGCCGAGAAGAAATAGCCGTCAGATAACTTCCTGCATCTCCGGCAAGCCCGTCAAATTCAAAAGAAGCAATAACCGCATTTTCGAAATGTCCTTGTCCATCAGAAAAACCAGTATATCCACGAACAGCTGCCTCAGCTTGCAATAATTCACTTTCAGAAAGCATCATCAGCACCCCATCCATTAAAGCTCCTTTATCGCTATCCATCCCGAGATATCCCCCTTTAAATGAAAGATTATCTTCTGCCGGTTTAACAACATCGTCATGAAAAGGATCAAAACCGTATTGTTCTATAAAACCATCATTATTATTTCCTTGAACAACACCATAATAACCCTCCGCTCCATAATCCGGGCTTCCCGTGTACATTTTTCCCTTTTGAAATAAGAATCCAATCCGGGTATCATTAATTCCATGGGTGATTTTTTCAGAATCCCCTTCTAAGCTTTTCACAATATGATCTGAGGCCACGGAAATCCTTCCTCTTGATCGACTCCCCGTCTCAGTTTGCCAACCCCATTCATTATAAATTGGATTTTGGCCAGAACCGGAATCATTGTTATAGCCTGGATTAATAGTAACATCCTCAGTAATAAAGGTAGCATCCGACAGAGTCGATATAATTTCATTTTTCAAGCTTTGTCCGTCCGCATCACTGGTATTGGATAATCGTACTGCAAATTTAAGCAAGATCGTATTGGCAAAATCCTTCCATTTCTCCATATTTCCTTGGAATATTGGATCATCACTGACGGATACCACTTCCAGAGGATTGTCTCCGGCTTGATCGATAATATTTATGGCATCTTTTAACTCATCGACTAATCCTTTATAAATATCCACATCTCGATCATACTTCGGTGCCGCATTTTCAGTTGATTGAAAAGCTTCTGAATACGGCACATCGCCATAGATATCCACAATATATTGCATATAGAACGCTTTCTGTATTTTAGCTATTGCTACATGATTTGGATATGCATCTGCTTCTACATGTTGAATTATCTGTTGCAATCTTGCAATAGCTTTATAGGAATCTAACCAAATTGCCTGATAAAATGAATTCGTAAGTTCCAGATGATCCTCAACCGTTGTAGGACCACCATAATAGGCGAGGTTTCCCCCCCATGAATTCATCCAATAGTTTCCGAGTCCGTTCATATCCTTAGCCAAAGCAGCATAAGCAGAGTTTGAAGCCGCAGATAGTCTTAAAGCAGGAGAAGCAGCTTCCACACCCACCTCATTAGGATCCTCATTATTATCCAAACTACACGACACCATCAAAATACTCAGTAGAAATACAAAAAGATACTTTTTCATAATCATATCAAATTTAAAATTTAATCGTAAGAGAAGCTCCATAAGCCTTGGTAATGGGATATTGGTCTGCCCCCGCAAATCCGACTACATTACCACCAAAAGCACTGGTCTCAGGATCAACATAATTCAAATTATCTTTTGAAAATTTAGAAAATATATTTCTGGCATGTACTCCAATATTGACTTCACGCAAACCAATATTATCCAATATGGTATTCGGCAAAGAATAGGAAAGCGCAACTTCTCTCAATTTAAAGGCATTGCCCCCAACCACTAAATTCTCACCTATCCCAGGATAAATCGAACTGTAATATTCCAAAAAATCATCATAATCATCCCCTCCGGTTTGAACTGATGTATTTTCTACATATCCTCCATTTCCATCGGGAATAACGGAATTCGGCAATACGGCACCTCCATTATTTCTGTCAAATTCGCCAGACTCCCATAAGGTTCCATTAAAGGCTAAATTTGAAATATTCTCTGCAATCACTTTACTTCCCAATCTCAAATCCGCAACGGCACTTAGCTTAAATCCTTTATAAGAAATACTTGTTGAGAAATTATAAATACTTTTGGGAACTGCGATTCCTGCATTTTTCAAGGAACTTGTTATTAACGGATTCCCATTATTTGGATTTACGATTACTCTACCCTCCGGATCTCGTTCCATTTTTGTTACTTTTATCAACGGAAAAAGAGCCCCCTCTTGAGCATATATTCCCCATGCATCACCAGTCTCTAAAGCAACTTCATTAGTCTCATCAGACACTTTTAAAACCTTGGATTCATTAAAAGAATAACCTACATTCACATTCCATTCAAAATCGAGAGTTTGTACAGGAACAAAACCAAGGCTAACTTCCGCACCACGAGCCCGCATCTTACCAATATTAATAAGTTGACTCTCAATTCCTGAAGTTGAAGAAGTTGTTTGACTGGTTATCAAGTCGTCAGTATCCTGCTGATAAATTGAACCATCAAGTGTAATCCGCTGATTAAAAAAGTTCATCTCCAAATTAAGTTCCGAAGAAGTTACAAATTCCGGTTTGATATGGGGATCAGCCGGAGACATATAATCACGATATGAAATCACTCCATCAAAAGGATATCCGGAGCCAATCCTTGTAGTTTTATTAATAATATACCAGTCAACGGCACTGGAGTTTCCAACTCGCGTCCAGTTTGCAGAAATCTTAACGCGATCTAAAATATCTCCACCAAATTCAAAGGCCTTTGTGGGTAAAAAAGAGACCCCCGCCGAAGGATAAAAATACGTATTGTTAGACTTGGGTAAAACAGAAGACCATTCATTTCTGGCCGTCAAATTGATAAATAAATAATCCTCATAAGATATATCAATATTTCCAAAAATGGCATGTGAATTCTTTCTGAAATGTCCATTTTCTAAATCTGCCAGCGGCGTTAACTGAGTCACATTTGCCATGTTATACACACCCTCTACCTGAAGGTTTTGACCGCCGTTCTCAGCAACCTCATATCGATTCTCCTGATAGTTATGACCTACATTAGCTTTAAAACTCCACAAATCAGTCAAGTCATAATCAAAATTGATCATAAAATCACCATAATAGTCAAACCAATCTTCATCTTTCTGAAAAAAACCGGAGGCAATATCATCAATAAAACCACTGTAAATATCTGCTGAAAAACCATCCCGATGAGTCCTCGTTTTCTGAAAAGTACGACGTAAGTTTCCGGTGTACTGAATATTAATATGGTCATTAATCTCATACGAGACACCTGCTGTAGCATTAAAAAAATCTCGCATTCGATTCTCTCGCAAATGTTTAATCGTCCAATACGGGTTTAAATAATACATATTCCAGCTGTTGGCATTATCGGGATATTGTTCATACCATGTTATCGGAATATCGGCTCCAGATTGTAAAAGATTGTGGTACACTGCCGACCCCGTACTCCCATTATATTCAATAGGCGTCTGTCGAACATCGGTTCGGATATAATTAAACCCTCCGGTAAATGAAAACTTGTCTATCGTTGCGCCTCCTTTTAACATCATAGAACTTCTATCCATCTTATCATCTTTTATGATAAAATCCCTTCGGTTATGATCTATGTTAAATAAAAGATACCCAGCCTCCGAGCCCGTATTCAGGGTTATACTATTCCGATAATTAAGACCCGTTTTGAAAAAATTCTTCACCTCATTCGGCCGTGCTTTATATGGACCTATAAAAGCTGCTGGATTATCGCCACTGTCAGGAGTTCCGGCTCCCCACCCCAAACCATCTAAAGTAATAACTCCGTCTCCATCATAATCATACATAGGAATACCGTAAGCCGTCTCCGACCCATCCAATTCCGGTCCCCAGGCACCATTTTCATATTGATCGCGAACATGGGACCAGCCTTGACCATATTTGACTTGACGTTTTGGTATAAAAGCAACATTTTCGAAATCAACGGAACCATTATACGTGATTTGAAGTCCGTTTTTGGATCCCTTCGTTGTACTCACCACAATCACCCCATTTACGCCATCTGCTCCATACAGAGCAGCACCTTGCGCTCCCTTAATAACATTGATAGATGCAATTTGATCAGAAGGAAGTGAGGAAAGCACATCGGCATCTGACTTTACGCCATCAATAACTATTAAAGCCTCATTATTTCCGGTGATTGTTCGCATTCCTCGAAGTTGTATTGAATTTGATGCATCCACTGTACTGCTCGTTTGAGAAATCCGAAGACCAACTACTTTACCACTCAATGCTTCTACCGGATTGGGATTTGCCGCCCGAGTCAAACTCTCAGAACTAACAATCTGCTGGGATGAGGTAACCGCATCCGGTGTTTTTTCAATACCGAGAGCCGTAACTACTACCTCATCAAGGGAAGTTCCTTCTTGCATAACAACGTCTAATTCTTCATCAGAATCAACAGTAATACTCTGATCCTGAAAGCCTATACTACTAAATTGAAGAGTTTGTCCCAGAACAACGGAAATTGAATAATTCCCGTCAAAATCTGTACTGGTCCCTTGGGAAGTTCCCTCTATAGTAATATTCACTCCCGGAATTGGAACTCCGCTACGATCAGAAACAGTTCCCGATATTTGTAAAGTTTGAGCCTGTGCAAAGACCAGGGAAACAACAAAGACCAAAACAAAAGTCCATAAACGATTCCATTTTGCTTTCATAAATCTACAGTTTAGATTATACCTTCTTTACAAATATTAAATTTTTATTAATACAAACAAAATATATGGCGATTAATTCCAGAGTAATTACTTATAAAATCACGCCATATTAGATTTAAAATCTATTTATTCATATTTTTATTGTTTTACTCTTGATTTTTAACCGAATGATAGATTTTTTCATTAAATAGACTTCAATTCATATAAATATTCTTCTAAAAATCCTAATTTAACAAAATGAAACTATATCCAACACCAAAGATCCAGGCTCTCAAATAATAATTAAACAAAAAGACCTATCCTCTTAAACCTATCTATTCTATATCCTTATTTAGATGAAAATTCAATATTTATTTATCCTTAGCCTTCTCTTCCTCCCAATTGAGAATTTAAACGCCCAGAAGTCACTCCCTGTTCGTACCAATATCCAGAAAGCCATAGATAACGGTACCCGAACAACAAATGGAGTTCCCGGAAAAAATTATTGGCAAAATCACTCTGTATATCAAATTACAGTTCGTTTTGATCCCACAACACGCCAAGTATCAGGGCAAGAGGAAATCACATTTAGCAATAACAGCCCCGATACACTTCATCGAATCTTACTCAAGCTTTTCCCAAATGTCTATAAAAAGGGATCACCTCGAAGAAAAACCTTTAATCCCGAAGACCTGACAGATGGCGTATTCATCGAGAATATGGAAATTGAAGGCCAAAAAATCCCCGATGAAAACATCCATATAAATGCTACCAATATGTGGGTTTCTATCGATGCCTTAAAGCCGCAAAAAAATATCAAACTCAATATCCACTGGAATTACGAACTCAACAATAAAGCTTCACACGATCGTACTGGAGAAGTGGACAACGGGGCCTACTTTATCGCCTATTTCTTTCCACGGATCGCCGTATATGACGATATTGACGGCTGGGATACCCACAACTATAATGGTACTCAGGAATTTTATAACGACTTTGATGATTTTGACGTTCAAATAAAAGTACCTCAGGATTATGTGGTCTGGGCCACCGGAACCCTACAAAACCACAAGGAAGTACTCTCTGAAAAATATATCAAACGAATACAACAAGCCGAAAAAGACAACAACGTCATCGACATTATCACAAAATCCGATTTACAAGAAGGAAAAATAACTAAAGCCAACAAAATCAATACCTGGCATTTTAACGTTGAGAATATTACCGATTTTGTATTTGCCATAAGCAATCATTACGTTTGGAAATCGACCAGTTTAGAGATCGATTCTACATCCCAAAGACGTACCCGCATTGATGCAGTCTATAATCCCGATCATAAAGAATATAAGGAAGTTGTTAATTTCGGACGACAAACGGTCAAAGAAATGAGTCAAAATTTCCCTCGATGGCCTTTCCCCTATCCCCATATCAGCATTTTTGATGGACTGGATGCCATGGAATACCCCATGATGGTCAACGATTACAACATAATCAATCGGGCTGAGAATATTAGTACTACCGTACATGAAGTATTCCATACAATGTTCCCTTTCTTTATGGGAATTAATGAAACTAAATATTCTTTTATGGACGAAGGATGGGCCACACTCGCCGAATGGCTTATCGGAACAAAAATAGATTCAAATGCTACTGCTTTAGGCGGAATTAAAGAATACAATCGACTCGCCGGGAACGAAGAGGACCTACCCATTATGACCAAAAGCACCAACCTCTCAGGAGGTGCCTCTATTGAAGGTGTTGATATTACCGATATGGCTTATTTCCTAAACTCTTACCCCAAACCAGGGCTGGGATATCTCTATATCAAAGACCTTTTGGGCGATCAATTATTTACCCGAGCACTGCATCATTATATTAAACAGTGGTACGGGAAACATCCCATCCCCTGGGATTTTTTCAACAGCATCAATGAGGGCTCCGGGAAAAACCTCAACTGGTTCTGGAAATCCTGGTTCTTCGATTACGGATATCCGGATTTGGCCATTCAGGATGTCACCCCAAAAGAAAAGGGCTATACCGTAAAAATAAAAACCATCGGCAACAAACCGGTTCCCGTCAATTTGACTTTCCATTTTGAAGACGGCAGTACACAAAAAGAACATCGCAGTATAGAAGTTTGGAAAAATAATGATGCAGTTGTCATTCCCCTGAATTCCTCTAAAAAGCTTTATAAAGTAGAATTAGGCGGAATTCATGATGCCGATATAGATAAAACGGATAATGTGTTTGTTGTGGAATAACACGTTTATAGTAATCGGGATTTTATAATTCAAAGGTGGGGAGTAACGGTTTTATTTTATATTTTCATCCCTTAATTACACAACCAACACCTATGGAGAATACCGAATCGGCTATTGACTTAATTTGGGGCAAACTTAATGAATGGTTAATCGATCTGATCGAAATATTACCCAATCTGGCAGTAGGGGCGATTGTATTGGTTCTGGGACTCTTTATTGCCAAACGAATACGGAAATTCTTACAACAGCGAACCTCCCAATACTTTCCCACAAAAACATTAGGGAATCTGACGATTAGTCTCGTCTATACACTGGTCATTCTTATTGTAGCTTTCTTTGTTTTGCAAATCATTGGTTTTCAAAGTGCTATTAATAAAGCACTGGCGGGTGCAGGAATCCTGACGTTGGCACTTTCCTTTGCTTTTCAGGATATCGCCGCCAATTTTATTGCAGGGGTCTTTTTGGCTTTTAGGAAGCCCTTTCTGGTCCACGAGATTATTCGCGTGGATGATACCGAAGGTTTTGTCGTCAGTATAAGCTTAAGAGATACCGTAGTACGTACTTATCAAGGACAATTTGTAACCGTTCCCAACAAAATTATTTTTGAAAAACCGGTAACCAACTATACCCGTTTGGGGCAGCGACGAGCCGATGTCACAGGACATGTTCAAAAAGTAAACGATCTGCGAAAAGTGAGGGAGGTGGCCTTAGAAGCTCTACAAAATGTCCCGGGAATCATTCCTGAAAAAACTAATTTCTTTTTTAAGGAAATCACGGGTGACGATCTTATTTTTAATGCCGAGCTCTGGCTGGATTCGGGGAATTTCGACGAATTCAAAGCTTTTATGAGCGAAGGTATCATTATACTGAATGAAGCCTTTAAAGCCCATGGGATCACCGTTCCCGATGATGAATATACCATTGATCTTAATGAAAATACAGAAGCGGTTCTATCCCAAAAGTTTAAACCACCTCATTGAAAAAAGTCGGGCAAACACTGAAATAAATGATGAAGTTAGACACCATAATCGCCGTAAAAGACCTGAAAAAGAGTGCCCAATGGTATGAACAGGTTTTCAATTTTAGAAACCTACACGGGGGAAATCACTTTGCAATATTAACAACAGAAAATAATGATATCATACTCTGTCTTCATCCTTGGGAACAAGACGACCACCCAACAATGAGAAATCAGGAAATCACCCCGGGAAACGGAATAATCCTCTATTTTAAAACTGACAAAATGGAAGAAATTAGGGAAAACGCGAGAAAAGTTGATGTCAAAATAGATGAAGATATCCATATCAACCCTAATCCCAACAAAAGAGAATTTTCAATGTGGGATCCCGACGGCTATTATATTATTGTAACCGAATATCACGAATATGAAGGATAATACAAACGACAACACAGCCCCGATATATAACACCTACCGACCTGACGGATTTCACACCGTAAATTCATATCTGTTTGTAAACCACCCGGAAAAATTAATCGATTTTCTCAAAAATGCGTTTTTTGCTCAAGAAATTAATCGTTCGATCAACCCCAAAACGAAAGAAATTGCAAACGTGATTTTAAAAATTGGTGATAGCTGTTTTATGATAAGTCAGGCAAGAGAACCGTATATCGGAATGAGAACGGCTTTATACCTTTTCGTTGACGGCGTAGAAGAAATGCACAAAAGGGCCCTAAAGTACGGAGCAAAAGAAGAATTTAAACCCGCTGATATGCCCTACCAAGACCGACAATCCGGAATTATCGACCCCTGCGGAAATTATTGGTGGATTTCAAAACGAAAAGTAGAAAAAGGATACGACAATTAAATATAATATAAAACTGTCAACAAACAGTTGACTGCAAAATCGATCGGATGAGACAATAAAATCAAAGGTTGCTCTCAAAAGATGATGGAAATCCTAAATGCTAACGACGATCTGTTCTTTAAACTACGGGAGAAATCCCGATAATTTTATGGATTACTCCAAATATCGTTTGTCCATTTGCTTACCGGTCTTGGCTCCAAGTTCCTTCAGTTTCTCCACTTTTCGAATCAGATTTCCACGACCGGTCAATTTCCGCATAGCGGTATCATAGGTCTTTTGAGTAGAATTTAATTGTCGGCCCACTTTTTCAAATTGAGTAATCAGGCTGACAAAAGAGTCGTAGAGCTTCCCGGCCCGAGTAGCAATTTCAACCGCATTTTGGGTTTGGTGCTCGTTTTGCCACATACTGTCCACGGTTCCCAAAACAGCCAACAGGGTAGTCGGGGTTACCAGGATAATATTCTGATCGAAAGCCTCTCCATAAAGCTGCGGATTAGCATTAGAAGCCACCGCAAAAGCAGCCTCAACGGGGATAAAAAGTAAAACAAAATTCGGACTCTCCATCTCATACAGCCGTTGGTAGTCTTTCCGGCTGAGCTCCTCGACATGTTTTTGAAGGGAGACCAAATGTTTTTTTAAATTTCGTTCTTTCTCCTTATAATCGGTAGTATTGACATAGCGTTCATAGGCCGTTAAAGAAACTTTGGAGTCCACGATCATCTTGCGATTACCGGGTAAATGAATGACCACATCGGGGCGTAAATAGCGTCCATTATCCATTCGAAAACTATCTTGTACGGTATATTCACTCCCTTTTTGAAGGCCGCTTCGCTCCAGTACCCGCTCCAAGATCATCTCCCCCCAACTTCCTTGGGTTTTAGTATTTCCTTTGAGGGCTTTGGTGAGATTTAAAGCCTCTTCGCTTATCTTCAGATTTTGTTGGTTAAGATTCCGGAGTTGCTCTTTCATTTGAGCATGCCGCTTCACCGATTCTTTTTCACTGTTCTCCACCTTGGATTCAAAACTGCTTATTTTCGCTCGTAATGGCTTTAAGAGGTTTTCTATATTCTCCTTATTCAAATGGGTAAACTTTTCCGATTTCTTTTCCAAAATTGAATTAGCCAGATTTTCAAAAGCAGTTTCAAATTTCTCTTCCCACTTTTCCAACTCCCCGTTCCGGGTTTTTAGTTTTTCTTCAAGGTTCCGATATTCGGCGTTCCGCCGCTCCAAAACCACTCTGAAATTCTCTTTTTCAGTACGCAGGTCTTCTCGTTCCTTTCGGATCTCCCTCATACGTTCCGAAAATTCCTTCTCCTTCCTTTCGGCTTGCTCAGCAAATTGCCTTTTTGCCGCCTCAAGGCGATCCAAAGCAGTTCGTTCACCGGATTTTAAAAGGCTTATTGCATTTTCAAAATCCTTCTTCTGTGTATTTAAACGTAGTTTAAAAATCAGATAGCCAATTAAAAACCCCAGAAGTAAAAAAACCAGTCCGAAAAGCAAATCATTCCATGTAAGACTCATAGGATTGTCGATTTTAAAGCCGTTCTTCAAAAATACATAAAACGAAGAGACGAATAAAAAAGATCTTCGACCAACGAATGACCTCGAGCCTCACCTGTTTTATAAGGGATACTCACTATCCTGTGACCATAGCCAAACGGCAGCAGATTACAGGTTTCAATCATTATTTTCTGAAACTCTTCGGGAAAAATCGACCCGTTCGGATTCTATATTCCTCATACTCGGGATAAGCCTGTACCATCCGCTCTTCCTCATATTGAGACTTCAAATAAAACAAGCCCCACAACAGGAGAGCAAGCCCCAAACGGACTCCGGAAGCCGTAGCCAGTCCCAATCCAATACCGGCTCCAACAATACCGGTATAAATGGGATGACGAGCATATTTATAGAGCCCGGTATCGACAAGATAAGCTCCGGGTTTGGGAGACGGGAATGGCGATAAATTCGATCGGAGTTGTAAAATCCCGATTACCGAAATTAGAAATCCAATAAAAAACAAAACTCCGCCGGCTATTCGAATACCCTTTGAAACGACCAACTGCAAAACTTCAAAGTCTATTAAAAAAGCAACGAAAAGGAGGATCTGCAAACCGACAAAAAGATAGTCTTTTAAGGTCTTTTTCATCCCTGCAAGATAAGGAAAATGCCGGGATTTATCTTTCTCCCGATTCTAATCCGTCCGGTATCATTTTTACACAACCCTAAAGCCCCAAATTATATAAACCTCCGGAAGCCGTCATCCTATTGAAAACTCTCGGAGGTTTATCAAAAAACCAGGCGTTGACTACAGTTTAAAACTCAGTCGGGCAAAGACATAACGGCCTTCAAGATCAAATTGACTCACCCGTACATCATAAGGAAACTGTCGGTTAAAAGCCAGAGAAGCCACATTCTTGGTTTGATGAACATCAAAAATATTGCTGGATCCCACAGTTAATCTGAGATTATATAGAAGAGGATAGCTCAATGACAAATCTGTCAATACTCGACCGCTGTGAATGGTATGGATATACGGCAGTTCAGTGATATTCTCATTATCTGCACCGGAAACCTTTCCATAAAAACTATTTTGCAAGAAAATCCCCAGTTTACCAACTCGTACATCATTATTCAAATTCACTTTAACCTGTGGTGCGCTATCCTCCAGATAGGTTTTAGCGTGTTCATCAAAATAGGAATCTACCAATCCCGCATTTTCAAGGAGTTCGGAGGCATGGATATCACCGACTCTTCGAACCTGATTCAAATTCAAGCCCAAATCACTCTTGATTGAAAATTTACTATTCTCGTTATATTGATGACTCATCACAAAATCAAAACCCTTAGTCTGCACATCAATGGCATTAGCAAAAAATTGAGCCTCATCAATCCCTTGGGTGGTAAATATATTTCCCAGTTCTTTCTGAGCCGGAGTAAGATTATCACCGGTTGGAGCCGCAAATGTTCCCGTTAAAATGATTTGATCTTTAACCTTTATAATAAAAGCATCGGCCGTAAAACTCAAATTTAAATCGGGAATTTGGAAGGTCAGTCCGGCACTCAAACTTCTCGATCTTTCTTCTTTTAAGGAAGGAATTCCCAAAGCACCGGCCACTTCAGAATTATTTTTAAAGAGCCCTACCCGGCGCCCTATTCCATTTAACAACAGGGTCGATGTCGTATTATAATATATCTGCGCCATAGACGGAGCCCTAAATCCGGTAGAGCCGGCTACCCGTAAATTTAAATGAGGAGCTAACTTGACCCGAGAGGCCACTTTAAAATTGGCCGTATTGCCAAAATCAGAATAATGTTCATAACGCAGGGCTCCATCCACTAAAAGCCAATCTGTGAAATTGGCCTCTGCCTCTCCGTATAGAGCAAAGGAATCTCGGCCTTCATTTACCACATTGGAAGGATTTGACCCTCCTCGCCCTTGGTTATTTCCAGCCAAAGGAGTACCGAAAAAATCCGTTGGCAAATCTTCTTCAGGCGTATTCTCAGTCACTATATTCCCATGGATGTCATAGGCATTATAAGTCTCTTCCTGCCCGGACTTTATCTTATAATTCTCATGGCGATATTCTGCTCCAAAAGCCACACTCAGACCCGACCAAACATCAAAATCACGTTTTAAATCTAAATTCATGGTATTTTGCAAAAAACTCATTCCTCCCAATTTCATGGTGGTCGGGGTGTTGTATCTCAAAGACATGTTAGCGGTATGTCGGGCTTGCAATCGCAGAATATTTTCTCCCCATGTATTGCTAAAATCATAATTCCAGTTCCCCAAATTTCCTTTCATACCCGCCGTAATGGTATAATCATTAATATTGGAAACAATATCCGGCTGATAGCCATTGGGATAAATAGCCGGCAAAGCAGTGGCTGAAGCAAAAGGATATTTATTATAATCCAAAGCCGAGGTATGGCGGTTATTAAACCCTCCAAAACCATAAATCTTGGTGTGTTCAGTAAGGGGAATTTCGGTGTTAAAGAAGAATTTCGTAGAATTGATTTTCGGTTGCCCTACATTCAAGCTAAAATCCCGACGGGTCAACCCCCGATATTCCAATTCCTGTTGAGAGACATCTTCTGCAAAAAGAGTCTGTAAATCGGAGAGTGCTCCTGCATTCTGAATCCGGTTTTGAAGATCGG
>CAZBXQ010000036.1:0-31798 GCA_964495935.1 uncultured Flavobacteriaceae bacterium | reverse complement strand
AAAACGTTTATTTCCTGGGATATCCCCATCAGGAAGATGTTCGAAAATCATGAGTGTTTACTAAAAATCTCAACGTATGGAGATATCCGGTTTAAGTATCCGGTGCGCGTAGGGAATATGATTTTGGAAAATTTTAAAACAAGTTTTATCGATAATAAAGGCCCGGGGCCTTTTACGCGTTTTGAGGCCCATTGTGTTCATTCCCAGCAAGCCGACAAAGGTTTTGGGGAGATTCACCAAAATTTATTGAGGCAACTCAACAATCCGGTGGATATTTTTTACGATGAGCAGCACAATTTATTGCGCAGTGTTTTTCAGCTCAATGACCTGGATTTGATTGATTATCAACAAGGGATTGACGAACGAGGGGATGTTTTGTTACGGTGGGTCAACCATAGAGATTATCCCCATCTCTTGGAAAATTTGGCTTATGAAAAGAAGATGGTGATTTCGGATCAATGCGTTTGGGAGGAAAAACGGCTGGAGCTGAGAAAAAACTATCGGCAGAACGTACACATTAAACGGAGCCCTTCAACAATCCATAAGAAATTTGGAAATCGAACGGTTATTTGGAAGGATAATGACCATCGCATTTTAGGTTTTGCCCAAGGAGATAAGGCTCATCTTTATCCTTTGGACGATGTGGATCACCTCAGTATTCAAAGCGTAGATGATAGTCGAATAGGTTTTGGGGCCACTTTGCGCGTTCATCTAAAACCGGATCATTGGAAACCCGTTCCGGTATTGGAATATACCGGCGAGCCGGGGGAGGTAGATTTTTTTGAGCGGGTTATCCAAGATTTAAAAAAGGTGGTACAAAAACCGGTAAAAACAACGGAATAAAATGGTAAAAGAAAATAATCAAACCTATATTTTTAGAATCCCTAATAAAAAATTGGCAATCAAAAGTATTGCAATTTATGGGGGACTCATTCTGGGAACCTTGTTTCTTGGAGAAGATTATCAATTTATCCCCCTTGGCATAGCTGTTTTGGGAATTATTCCGCTAATAATCCTCATGGTGAAACGCGGTATTGCGGAGAAAGTAACGCTTACGGAAACCGGAATCTATTCGGCCAATTACGGGAAAATCGATTTTTCTCAGGTGCGTTCCGTCTATTCAATTTATGGCAGAAGAGGAGACGTGGTTACGGTAAAGTTGAACGGCTGGAAAACCTATCGATGGCCGGCTCCTATTTATTTTGCATCAGAAAAATTCCCGGAAGAATCAGCAAATTTTTATGGTTTTTTCCATCAGCTGCCAAAATTATTTGAAGCTTATCAAGCACGGAATAAACCGGAATCAGACCAAGGGATTGAGAAAAATAACCGTTATAAAAACAGAAGTGTAGATGGTTTGTAGATCTTATATGGAGTTGTTTTTCAGGAGAGTGCCCTATTTTTGTTTACGGAAGAAAAACGATTGAAATAACCATAGTTGTCATGAAATCCAGACTTTATATACTTTTAATACTTGTTTGTACCGGATGCCGCGGACAAAACCGTCTTATACTAAACATGCACAAGATGTCCGAAAACCCCAAACATTTCCATATTTCGACTAAAAACCAGGAGCAACTGATTCCTTTTCATAATAAAAATGGACAATGGGGTTATCTCAATGCCAAAACCGATGCTGTCGTCATTCAACCGCAATATAGCCGGGCCGACCTGTTTAAAAACGGGATAGCAAAAGTGTATCAACCCAATCCCACTCCAAAAACCTACGCGGATCAAAGTTTAACGGGCTTTATCGATACCCAAGGAAATGAAATTTTTGCGCCCCAATTTACCGGCGTGTATGAGGTGGAAATAAAAGGCAACCGAAATGCCCAAAAAGAACTTGCCGACTTGCGATTTGTATATAAAAATGACGGTACAACAGGTGTAATCAGTTTAAAAACCGGTGAATGGCTGTTTACGCTCAATAAAGATGGGCGTGTTTTCTTTTATGATCGCACGCATTTTACGGTGGATGACCGCATATTTTATCACGATGGAGTGCAAACCGTTTTACCGAGCCCTGTAAAAATTGATTGGATTTATTTTTCGCCCGATTTTATACGGGTAAAAAACAAAGCAGGAGCATCCGGATTGTATTCTTGGGAGGGGAAGAAAATCTTACCCGCAAAATATTTAGATCTATCCATAGATTCTGTAACACAACGAATTGTGGCCAGTCGACTGCGCGGTGGCACCACTTTGGGCAATTTGAAGCGGCTGATTAATCAAGGGAACGAAAACGCCAAGAATATCAAAGTCGATTTATTGGATTTTAACGGACAACTAATCAAAACTTTTAATTCGCAATATCAAGGAGAGCTAACAGAAGATCAAATGGGTTTTTTTGAAACAGACGGCAAAACCACTTATTTTAGTCTGAAAACCGGAGCTGTTGTAACGCAACGGGAAAAAGCGATAAAAATCCTTCCCAACGGAAGCGAATTATTTCAAGAAAATGGCAAAACCGGATTGCGTACCGCCGATGGGCAAATCAGGATTCCGGCAGAATACCGACGAATACATTATATTGATTCGACACATCTCCTTGTCCAAACCCAAGATTTGCATTATCAGGTCTATGATATTCAAGGGAATAACCAGTTTGGCACCACCTATTCAGAAATGGTTTATCTTCCCGATTTAAAACGATTTATGGTCACAAAAGGCAATAACGCCGGGCAAATAGACATGAATGGAAAAGTGGTCATTCCCCTAAAGTATTCCGGTTTTTCTTCACTTTTCTTAACCAAAAAACCACCTTATGCGGTTAACAAAGAAGGGAAGCGCGGCGTGATTGATAGAAACGGGAAAACTATCGTTCCTTTTGAATATAATCGTATTGAAGATACCCGACGGAGAGATTCCACCGAAGTTCCTTTTTTTATCCTGACCAAAAATAAAAAGGTCGGATTGATGGATCAACACGAAAATTGGCTATTGCCGATGGAATATGGCTATATTTATGGAGGTAAAAAACAAGGCGACGGGTACTGGTTCAAATTGGAGGCTTATCCGAGAAATAAAAATAAATACGGATTATTTAATACCCAAACGAAGGTTTTGATTCCGCCAACCTATGATAATATCAGTGTGTATGACCATTTTATTATTGCGGCCAACCGGAAAGACAACACCTATTTTCACCGATTATTAGACTTGTCCGGTCGACCGTTAACCGACAGCGTTTATACGGAGATGGAGTTGACCCACGGCTATTTGTTATGTCGAAAAAAGGGAAAATACGGGGTTTTAAGTACGACAGGAAAAGAATTGCTTCCGTTTGATTATAAATATATCTGGGCAAAAACGAATCATTTGATTTATGTACAGACCGAAAATGATGAATATTATATGGATATATCCGGAAAATCATACAAAGCACCATAAAAACGGGAAAATAACGATAAGCATACACCGTAATATAAAAAGATGAAAATATTAATCATTTCGATAGCATTTATAATGATATGCAGCGGGGGCTCTTCTGCTGCTTTTGCACAAGAAACATCGCGATTTCCATCGAATACGGCTATGGAATTTACCGGAACCGTTGCCGGACAGCCGGTTTTGGTAGAATTAACGGAAACCGAGAATGGACTAAACGGACGATATAAATATTTAAAAATCGGAGCAATCATTTCCTTGGAAGGCGTTATTGATCCGCAGCACCACAATGCCATCGAATTAGCAGAAGGCAAGCAGGCCGGCAGCAAACCGCGTCCCACTTGGCGAGCGGTTTATCGCAATGATTCCATTATCGGAAAATGGTACAGCGGCGAACACAGGAAAACGTATGCCATTGCACTCACAAAAAAAATGATAGAGAAGTTGCCTGTTTCATTTAAAAAACTCAAACGAGATACCGTTGTTTATAGTAATCCGAAAGATACCACATTACCTGCATTTACCTATCACAACAGTATTCTTCAAGCGGAAGGAAATAAGGAGTTAAGTCAATGGTTAAATGCCGAATTAATGAAAATATACCCGTCTTATAAATCACCAAATGCGATAGAAAAAAATATGTCGAAAGATATGAAAGATCATATCCTTGTATATATAGAAAGTGTAGCGGATGCCGGATATCCCGAAAATGTGTCGTGGAATTGGGATTATGAGAATGCACAGTACGAAAACTATCACGGGCAGGGTTATTTGACGATTTACACTTCCGGCTATGAATTTTCGGGAGGTGCTCATGGTAACTCTTGGGAGGTATATGAAAACTACGACATCAGAAATAAAAAGAAGCTTCCATTATCTGCGATAATTCATATAGATTCCACAAAAATCAGCGCGCTTTTGGAAAAAAAATTCCGACAAGATTATGAAGTTGAAGAAGGAAAAAGTCTGACGGAATTCGGGCTTTTTGAAAATAAAATCAAGCCTAATAACAATTTTTATTTTGATGATTGGGGAATGACCTTTGTGTACAATCAATATGAAATCGGTCCGTACGCATTAGGAATTATTGCTTTGTTTATTCCCTGGGAAAAACTACAACCTTATCTCGACCGTACCTTTAGCCACCGGATGGGATTAATTTACAAATAATCACGGGAAGCACTTTTTTATGGCTTACCAGAACCGATGTAGTCGCTTTGTAGATGCCTGATAGAGAAGGAAGTATGTTTTACTTGTAACAGGCTTAAAAACACCACAAGAACATTTCAAACATTTTCCCGACATTTTTACAGTGGATAGCGCCTACGGAGAACGCTATCAGCAAAGGATTTCTTCCAAAAACGTTTCTACATTTTTCTCTTTATCCAACTGTAACTTCTTTTTCAATCTATATTTTGCCATTCGCACACTTTTCGGAGCTACATTCATAATAGTGGCGATTTCCTTGGAGGAGAGTTTTAAATAAAAATACGTACAGTATTTTAGATCTAAGTCCGTAAGGGGTTTCGGCGATTTTTTTTGGAGCTCGTCGTAAAATTGAGGATGGACTTTCTTGAGGTTACTTTTCATTTGCTTAAAGTCAACGTCAAGTTTCATCTCATTATCGATAAGTTTTAATAATCCATTTTTTGAATGAGGATGTTTTAATTCCTTTAGTTTTTCTTTTAAATCACTCAGGACTTCATTTTTATGTTCGATTTGTAGGGCACCGGTCATTAGTTCCTTTTGGAGCTGTTCCTTTTCTTTTTCAGAAAGTTTTTGCTCTGCCCTTAAACGTTTAGCCTCATTGGTTTTCAAGGCCTCTCGCTGTTTGGCATTTTTATACTTCAATCGATAAGCCATAAATAATGCAGTCAATCCGATAATGACCACGATAGAAATGATAATATATAACGTATTGCGCTGTTTTTGAAATGCATTTTTCTGTTTTGCCAGCTGTAGAGCCTTGTCTTTCTTTTCATTTTCATATTTTGCTTCCAACTCCTTTAGATTCCTATTTTCTTCTTGGTCATAAACATTTTTATAGGCCTCTAAATAAGATTTATAATACGTTAATGCCGCCCTATAATGCCCCTCCATTTCTTCGAGTTCGGCCAAATTTATATATAGGCTTTTATTGAGATAATAGTTGGGAGGCGAAATTGAATCGACAATTCTTTTTTCGGTAAGTAACGCCTTTTTAGCTTCATTAGAATGGTTGTAAACCCGGTTAAATTGCGCCAAGAAATTATAGGTATTGGCCAACATATTGGTATTGTGATGCGCCGAGGAAACTTGGAGTGCCAAATCTATCTGATCAATAATAGAATCCTTATAAATCAGGGGATAATGGTTTAAATAGGTATCGGCCAGATACAAAGCGGAAAGTGCAACGATTCCCGGACTTTTAATCCGGTCTTTTTGTTTTTGATAAACCTCAATAGCGTTTTTAAAGGCTGTAACTGCGGAATCAATAAACACCGTATCCTGAGACTTCCCATATCGGTTTAAATATTCAGTTCCCTTGATTTGCCAGGTAGCTAAAATTGTTGACCAATCTCCACTTTGTAAAGCATTTTTCAAAGAACGATCGGCATACATGTAAGTATTTTGGTCATCTTCCCGTTCTGCATAAATACCATAAAGTTGATAGTAAATCCCGGCTCGGTATAAATTAATTTCCACCCTTTTTGGTCTTGAGGCTTCATCAAAATAATCCAAGGCCTTGTGGAAACTGGCAATAGCTTGATCATAATCGTTTTGGATATTTTGAATATACCCTATCCGGTATTTGGCAAAACCCTTAAAAAAAGTCGAAGCACGAGGAAAATAATAATCGATGCTATCCAGTGCTTGTTGAATCCCTTCTCGATTTTTTAAAAGGTTTTCAATCACAAGTTGATTTCCCCAAGAAAAGATTAAGGCATTGCTATCCCCTGCTTGATGTGCCTTTTGTAGTGCTTCCCTATTCTCTTTTTCTGCCCGTTGAAGATCTTGATGGCTGTAAATTTCGGCCAATTTACTTTGGGTTTTACTTCGTTCGGCAAGGGAAACATTGTCATGAGCAATCACTGCCTGCAAGGAATCAATGAGTTTCTCCTGACCCAAAACCAGTGTACTTTTTCCAAAGAAAAAGAATGTAACCAAAAAGAGACCCCAAAGTTTTTGCATTTGAATTTAATTAAATGACAAATTTACGAAATAAATAGAGCTTGTAGATACAGAATAGACGCTCTCTACAGCTTTATTTCCTATACTATTTACACTTTTGTAGATCGTTTAAAACGGATCAATATCTAAAAATCGCTAAGAAGAATGATAGAACCATAAAGAAGTGAAGGTTCATTAAGAGGTGAGAAATAAAACCTTAATCCCCTTAATTCCTTAATGGTTTAGAATAAATAGAACCATGAAGAAGTGAAGGTACATTAAGAGATAAGAAATAAAACCTTAATCTCCTTAATTCCTTAATGGTTTAAATATCGATAACCATTAAGAAGTGAAGGTACATTAAGAGATAAGAAATAAAACCTTAATACTCGTAATTCCTTAATGGTTTATATATCGATAACCATTAAGAAGTGAAGGTACATTAAGAGATAAGAAATAAAACCTTAATCCTCTTAATTCCTTAATGGTTTAGAATAAATAGAACCATGAAGAAGTGAAGGTTCATTAAGAGGTGAGAAATAAAACCTTAATCCTCTTAATTCCTCAATGGTTTATAATAAATAGAACCATAAAGAAATGAAGGTTTATATTGAATCCATATTCCCTTCTTGTTGAATTGAGGAATAGGTAACGCGAAAAAGAACAAAAAACAAATAAATAACACCATAAATTTAAATGAAAACCTGGAGCTATAAATTATTAATAATCCCCGTAGCAGGCTGTTTGCTATTGCTCAGCTGTCAGAATAATAGGCAGAAATTCAAAGATCCGGAGACTGCCACCTCTCCGAATGAATATCGAGAAATTATCCAAACACTAATGGAGGAGAACTTGTGGGATACCTTTGATAAAGAACTCGATATGGTCAATCATTTAAAAGCATTTACCCGAGACACCTTAAGTAAGTTTCGGCCTTGGCCTTCTTATAATACAAAACCCCCAGATCAGGATTGGCCCACTTTCTCTATAGAAACAGATACCATAAAAATTGCTCAATATCTTCAGAAACTTACGAATAATCTCACTTTTACACGAGACCTTATTCAATATGACGACGAGCATCGTATTTCTTCCCGGGATTTTAGTTTTGATACGAATCGAAATAGGGCAAGCTTTCCCTATAAAACGGAAGTGGATAAGGAAACCGTTCGTACGTTGAATTATATGCAAGCGAGATTTCATTTCGAAATTAGTAAGTACTACTCCAAGGGGAAGGAAATGGATCCAAAAGATATAGGATTAACGGCCATAGATAGCATTGCATACCGAGTGCATTATACACACCCCGTAAAATGGGATAAGATCACCATTCCCAAAGACCAAGATGAAATAGCCTATCAAGGGAAGAAAATAAAAGTCATCGCACGTAAGGGAGGCACAATCGATTTGGATTTGCCCTATGATTTATATAGGAATATATTGGAGTATCTGGGGTGTAATGCGGAAGGCATACATATGCATCCCAATATGATATCGCCCAGCACCCGCTGGTATTTCAAAGACCTTGTTAAGACCCGTATAGATTCCCTCTATTCAGTCTTACAACAACGGGATCTCCAAAAATCACAAGAAGGCTTGGCCCATCTTTCAAAACAAGTGCTCCAAACAAAAATAGAGGTACAAAACCTTTACCAATCTCTTGGAGATTTACAGTTCTTCCATAATCCCAATGAACATGATTGGAATCAAGCCGGTGTACTACTGGCAAGTCAACCTCACTTACTCAAAGCCGATCAACAGCTTTTAAGCCTCAACTTCACAGATTCTATTTCAAAATTGGAGCTTTTTGCAGGGGTTGATTATAAGGATTTCATATCCCAAACAAAGGTGGCTATTAATGCGGAGCCTCATAAAAAATGGAATGCGTTCCGATCTTCCGACTCGGATTTATATGGAATCGTGGATGATAAAGAACATATCATTATCCCCGCCCAGTATGCTGAGTTGAGCAACATCAAAGATACCTATTTTTTTGATTACAATCTGACTATCCAATGGTTGGATAAAAAACATAAGGTGCTGAAACCCATCGAAGGATATACGCACTTTTGGGGTGTCTTAAAACCGAATTACGCGGTTGTTGGTAAAAGAACAGATATAACAGAATCTAACACGGGGATGAAGCTGGGGGTTGTTAAAGGCAATGAGGAAATTATTCCGCCTATTTTCTCATCGATTTATTGGACAGATGACGGTAAAATTAGCTATCAGTTGATTTCACAAGGATTGAGAGAGACCTCACATCGTCTGTCAACAGATGAGTTTATTCATACGTTTTCAAACAAAGAAGAGTAATCGATAAATGCGTTCTTACCGAGTTAAAAAAAAGTAGATGCAGTACCGAAATTATTAATGAAAGGAAAAATAGATTTTTATATGGATTTAGAAACAGGTGAAGAATATTGCGAAAAAATTAACCTTTTACAATAGAGGTGGTTTAAACTTTTAGGATTGAAGCGAAAAATAGAGATTATTGTTCCAGATGACGGCTTTTTTGTAGAGCATAGCCATAGCTACGGTCGAAAAAAAGACTAAATCTGGGGCAATAAGATCATTTTGCAGCCCATTTTTGAAAGTTTAAATGACCTCATAATTATAAAAAAAGCCAACAGCATTAGATATAAATTTTTAACGCTCATGAATAGCAAGACACCGTATTTTAAAATATTGGTCCTTATCTTTTTAAATGTAGGAATCCTTTCTTGTTCCTCTACAAAAAAGATTGCTCATTCGAGCACCACTCTCCTATCCTATGATTATGAAACAGCTTCCACCGACGGTTGGCAATTGATTCGCCAAGACACTTTATGGGGATTTATTTCCGACAACAGAACGGAAATTATTTCTCCTCAATTCCTATGGGCCGATCAGTTTAAAGACAGTTTGGCTGTAGTCGAAACTAAAGAAGGTTATACTTATATCTTAGCTAAGGGCGAAATTTTAAGGCAACGTTTTCCATACGCCTACCGTGCTTCAGAAGGACTGGCAGCTGCTTCAAAAAAAGGGAAATGGGGATATCTCAACGCTGAAGGAAAATGGAAAATCAAACCACAATATGATTGGGCACTGCCCTTTTCTGAAGGGCTCGCTGTCGTTGCCAAAGGAAACCGATATGGATTTATTGATAACTCGGGAGAATTTGTTCTCAAACCCAAGTATCATTACATCAGCTCATTTAAAAATGGTCGCGCCATCGTCCGAAGAAACGGTCGCTTCGGCCTCATCGATTCTTTGGGAAATGAACTTATTCCGACTCAATATAAATTTATAACACCCCATAAGGAAGGTTATCAAGTGTTTATTAAAGCTCAATTTCCTGTAGCAGAGTTCGACCGTGATGGAAATCCATTGACAAAGGTGAAAGGAACGATCAAAAAATTTGAAACCGATTCCAATCGAATACCTGAAAGGCGAAACGGTTTGTGGGGAATGAAGGATCGTTTAGGAAATTTGGTGATTCCTAATAAATACAACAAAAAGAATCTATTTCGGTTGGGAGTAGCGGTATTGGAGTTGAATCATAAAGCAGGAGTTCTTAATGCAGATGGGAAAGTGATTGTCCCCTTCCGATACAAAATGATTTATGTCAATGAACGCAAAAGATTATTCGAAGCCCAAACGGATACTGAAATGGACGTTTATGATTTTGAGGGGCGACGCCTTTTGCATAGTAATTATAAACAGATTACTAATCTCTATACGGAGGGATCTTATTTATGGATTACCAAAGATGGAAAAGTGGGAGTTTTAAATTGGGGTTTTAAAGAAATCGCCCCTCCAATTTATGAGAAGATACGACCGGATTTTCATCATAGAAGGCGATTCAAGCTAAAGGGAAAATATGGATTTATGGATGGTGATTTTAAGGTTGTTATTCCAAGAAAGTACACAAAAGCAGGTGATTTTCATAAGGGCATTGCCCCCGTAGAACAAAATGGAGAATCTTTTTATATTGATAAAAACGGTAAACAGATATCTCCCCGTGAGCAACAAAAAGAAGAATGGAAGAAGGCAAATGAAAAACAACGGGCCAAAGAAGATAAAATAAGAGAGGATTATTATATGCGAATACTGGATTTTAGCACGTAATATTGCTCAATTCCTTAATGGTTTAAATATCAATAACCATTAAGAGGTGAAGGTGCAGTAAGAGATAAAAAATAAAACCTTAATCTCCTTAATCCCTTAATGGTTTAAAAATATTGATAACCATTAAGAAGTGAAAATGCAGTAAGAGATAAAAAAACTTAATCTCCTTAATTCCTTAATGGTTTAAAAATATCGATAACCATTAAGAAGTGAAAATGCAGTAAGAGATAAAAACATTCTTAATTCTCGTAATACCTTAAAAGTTCACAAAGTAGAGATAGTAAATTTTAAAAGATTAACTTAGGGAAAAACTCTAATAATGATGACGAAGAAGGAAGTAACGCAACTATCCTATGAAATTACAGGATACGCAATTAAAGTTCACAAAGCCCTCGGCCCCGGATTACTGGAAAGTGTTTATGAAAAGTGTTTAAAACACGAATTGATTAAAAATGGATATTTCGTGCAACAACAAGTTCAGGTACCGGTTATTTATGATAAAATAAAAATAGATACCGAATTAAGGTTGGATCTACTGGTTAATAACTGTGTTATTGTCGAATTAAAAGCAATAGAGCATATTTTGCCGGTTCACGCAGCACAAATTTTGACCTATATGAAATTATTGGAAAAACCTCAAGGTCTATTAATTAACTTTTTCACCGATAATATCTCTAAGACCTTAAAGCCTTTTGTGAATGAATTTTTTAGAGCGTTACCGAATGAATGAAATTAACCATTAAGAAGTGAAGGTGCAGTAAGAGATAAGAAATAAAATCTTAATCCCCTTAATCCCTTAATGGTTTATATATCGATAACCATTAAGAAGTGAAGGTGCAGTAAGAGATAAGAAAAAACCTTAACCCCCTTAATTCCTTAATGGTTTATATATCGATAACCATTAAGAAGTGAAAGTGTAGTAAGAGATAAGAATAAAACCTTAATCCCCTTAATCCCTTAATGGTTTATATATCAATAACCATTAAGAAGTGAAGGTACAGTAAGAGATAAAAACATTCATAATTATTTTAAACAAAATAAATGGGTAAAACAACTCCACTACTACAGCAAGCAGAACACCGGCCCTTCCCTTTACCTCATGGGAAATGGTGCTATTATCAAGAATGGAACAAGGTGCTGTTTCTACATTGGGAAATGCCCTTAAACCCTCTAAAGAAACAGATTCCATCTTCTTTAGAAATCGATACATTTAAAGGTAAAGCTTATGTCTCCTTGGTGGCTTTTACCATGCAAAAAATACACCCGCGTTATTTACCGGCCGTTAAGTCGATTTCTGATTTTGATGAAATTAACATTCGGACTTATGTCATCAGGGACGGAAAACCCGGAGTTTATTTTTTAAACATTGAAGCCGGAAAGGCACTCTCTGCAAAGGTAGCCAAGACACTTTCAGGATTACCTTACGAAAAGGCTGAAATGTTTCGTAAAAAAGGGGTGTATTTATCCGCCAACAAGGCCCACAACAATGTCTTTGAAGCACATTACAAAACAAAGGAATTAAAACAACCAAAAACGGATTTAGACCGCTGGCTAACCGAACGGTATTACCTGTATTTAGCTAAAAATGATTTCTGTTATCGCTATGACATTCATCATTTAGAATGGGAAATCCAGACACTTAACTTCGATTCCCTGGTCATTAATTATGCAGTCGAAGATTATGAGTTAACAACACCTCCCGACTTATGCCATTATTCAAAAGGCGTACAAGTTTTAGCTTGGAAACGTAAAAAATGCGTAAATAATGAAAGGCCGTAAAGAAAATTATTGGGGATACGACGACACAAAAACCGTATTCACTCACAAAGCAGGAGTGTTGTATATGGTTCTTTTTAGTTCCTTTACAAGTATTTTTGCCGCCTCTTTACCAAACCATATTCATTCTGATCTCTTTGTAAATCAATTTGTTTTTTGTGAGCCATTATTTATAAAACTAATTCAACACAGAGATACAACTCAATTCAAGAATTATACTTGGATTCCGCAAAGGCAGCACACTACAGATTTTAAGTTTGCTGCGGCTCTTTCAGATCGCTATTACAGCACTGAAAACAAACGTGTAGAAGCCCTAAAAATCACAAACACAAAAACCGAAAAAGTTCAACTTATTGAGCATATTGAAGCTCTTTTACGAGCTGATAAGAATAATATCGTTCAGGTGCAAGACGTCAATTTTGACGGTTATCCCGACATCTGGATTTTTGATCATTCGGGAGGCGCAGGACCTAATGATGGGAATAACTATTACCTCTTTAATCCGAAAAGCAAGCAGTTTGAATACAGCCAACAGCTATCCCATTTGACGCAAGTTTATATCGATTCTAAAACGAAAACCATTCAGAGCGCATTTCGGGACGGATGCTGTCATCACGGCGGGGCAACTTATACTTTTAAAGGTCATAAAATGGATACCCTTTCCACTTGGAACCAGCAATTCGGCTACTCCGGAATTTTTATTGAAGATTATTATAGTCAAAAAGAAAAAGGACACTGGGAAGATAGCCTTTCTTATTCTGTAATTCCAAATCAGAAAATAACTGTACGGGATACGCCGTCTGAGAAGGGAAAAATTATAGCCTCAATTAAACCCGATCAATATAATCTGAATATTATCAAAGAAAATCCATTGTGGTTTTATGTGGAAAATACGGAAGTAAAAAAACCGTATAAAGGCTGGATAAAAAAGGAAAAACTTTTTACGAAGCAGAGATTACCCTATTCTACCGAAACAAAAAAATTGAAATTCTATGCTTTAGGCTCAAAAAAATCCAAACAAGTATATGGAATTGAGGTTTACAATAAAAAGAAAAAGGCAGCCTTTCAAATCATACCAATCTATAAAAACCTTAGCTTTCAAGATGATTTAAAAATAAGTTTCGAAGCCTCAAAAACGCTTTTTCAATTCGGATTTGCCGATTCCGAAGCATTCAATTTTATAAAAGATTCAAACGGATGGTTACGGCCAATGCACAAAAAAGACAGGGATTAAAATGAAGTTATGAGAAAAGAAGCAAGAAAAGTAAAGGTCAGCCTCTCCACAAACCGATTTTTGGGGAATTCCCTGCATTTCAGTGGAAATTCGGAGTTTGACGATTTTCATTGCCGTATCGATAAGATAACGGCTGCTTATTTTGTGATCGATCATACTCATAAAAAATCCTTGGTATTACTTACTCCCGCAGGCCAAAATCTTATTCCCTTGGAAGCTGAAGGATTTGAAAAAGTATATACACAACTTTCAACCTATTTTAGCTTTGATGATGATTTATTTTTTAACCATAAAAACGGAAATCAAGCCGTAAAAGTATTGCTCTGGCGCAAGCATTTCCCACAAAATTATCAGTTTACCAAAGCACACCATCGGGATATTGCTAATGGCTTTGAAGTCCAATCTCCAACAAAAACTTTTATTTCCTGGGATTTGCCGATTGCACAATTAAAAAAATACAAGGATTTGCTGGTTAAGCGAACGGAGCCGTACAGCAGAAGAATGGCCTTCAAATATCCGGTACGTATAGGCAATCTGATAATCGATGAGCTTTATCCGATATTTTCTAAAACGCGATTAAATGCGCCTGTTTCAGAGTGGAGTGTCATCTGCCTTGACAAGACCAATTCCGACCAAAGCTGGAAGGAATTGGGAGCGCATATAGAGTCCTATCCTTCGGTACAGGTATTGAATTCTTGGGGAGACACACAAAAACATCAACAATTCAGCATCGCCGGCCTACGTTTTGAAATCTATTATCAATATACCGATAAATATTCCTTTGAAGACGGCCGTACACATTTTAGCATTACCAATACCCGGGATTATCCCCATTTACTAATGGATGAGAAATATGAAAAACAACAATCTATTGACGAGCTCATTTTGCTTCCTGAAAATATTTTCATAGACACTAACTATAAACAAAATCCACGTATCAAACGCCTGCCTTCTTCTATCGAGAAGTCATACAAAAAACAAAATTTGATGTGGCGAGACGATAAAAACCAAAAAATCGGTTTTGGCGGGAGCGGGTATGCGCAGGTATTTCCTAAAAAAAAGATTCGATATTTCTTAATTCAGAACGTCTTACCTGCAAAAGGAAGCGGTTATGCCTATTTTAGCATTCGATTTAAACACAGAAGTACGAATTATCACATTCTTACGGGAGATTGTTATGCTTTTGATGCATTAAAGGAAAAAATCGAACATCTAACGGGCAAAAAAGTAGCTTTTGGTTCGGAATCCATGGACGTGTAAACAAATTATACGGGAATACAGCAATAAGAAATAAATCATGAGGAAATGGATAATTATTATAGGAGAGTTGGCTCTACTATTGGGAAATCAATACGGTTATGCCCAAGCTAAAAAAGGTGATTTTCCCGTAAACACAGAAATCGAATTTGCCGGGACCATTACCGAACAATCCGTATTGGTAGAATTAACAGATACCGAAAACGGACTGACCGGGCGGTATAAATATTTAAAGATCGGGAAGATTATCTCCCTTAAAGGAGTCATTGATCCCCAACACAACTATGCCATAGGATGACAAATCACTCCAAAAAAATAATGGGAAGGCTACTTTCGGTCAGGGATCACACTCACCATTATATTCATAGGCTTCACAGTCGCTCTATAAAGTTAGCTCTTTTTTGTTAGCACTGATAAAGTACTATTTGGAATGCAGGATAGGTCTTTCTTTTAAATTTATTAATTGATATACTCCATTCTTCTCTTCTGTAAGGCAGGAATCCGCTTTCCCCTTTCCAAAAGCAAACACCCTCTTGTTTTGATTGAAATTCGTACATTTCCATACTATTTTACGAGTATATAATACGATGCGTTTTTTTCTTCTTCTTTTCGTTCTGCTTATCGGTGCCCCGGGATTTGCCCAAAGTGAGCACCTAGCACGTAATTACATGGATCAGGGAGAATATGAAAAAGCGGAGTCCGTTTATAAAAAACTGTATAAACGCCACCCCAAGACTTCTAAATATTTTGAAGGATATGTCAACGCCCTGCAGGAACAAGAAAAATATGGCGAGGCTCATAAAATTTTAACCGAATTCTCACAGCAGATTCCTAATTACCCGGGAATAGAAATCCGAATCGGCTACAATTATGAACTTCAACAGGAGAAGGAGAAAGCCCGATCTTATTATGAACAAGCTTTGAAGCGAATTCGTCAAAAACCTCAAGAGACTTATATAACCGGTACGATTTTTCAGTCTTATAATTTATTGGAGTACGCCAAAAAAGTATATAAAATTGGGCTGGAACAACATTTTAATCCGAATATAACGATTGAATTGGCCAAAATCTACGGAGAACAGGGAAATCTTGAAAAGATGTTCTCCACATTGTTAGATCTCCTTCAGCAAGGAGATCAATATTATTATTCTGTCAATCGGTATCTCACACAATATATTGAAACCGATCGAAATCATAAGGCCAACACCATTCTGCGAACTCTTTTATTAAAACGACTACAACAAGAACCCCATCTTGCCTTCAATCGATTATTGAGTTGGTTATTCGTTCAAGAAAATAATTTTCGGCAGGCTTTCACCCAGGAGCAAGCCATTTATCGACGATCCGAAAATCCAAACCTATCTAAAATCGTGCAAATTGCTAAGCTTGCCACGGCTCATAAAGACTATGAAACAGCTGAAAAAATGCTGCGCTTCAACCTCAGCGAACAACCCTCTATCGAAGGTCAGATTCAAGCCCATTCCAAGCTGTTTAGCCTTCTGATAGAAAAAAATTCGTCTGCCTCTTATCCCGAGATTAAAAAGGAATTTGAGAAACAGATTCTACAGTATCGGGAAAAAGGCGGTAATCCCTTCCCGCTGGAATTACAATATGCACATTTTCTGGCCTTTAAAATGGAAAAGGAAGAAGAAGGCCTAAACAATCTCGAAGATTTGTTAAAATCTCCTTTACGCAAGCGGCAAGAAGCCCATGCCAGAATGGTCGCTGCCGATATTTTGGTCTTACAAGAGCGATTTAATCAGGCTTTAGTATATTATACCCAAGTTAAACAGCTGGCCAAAAATAGTGTACTCGCACAAGAAGCCCTTTTTAAAATCGCTAAAACCAGTTATTACAAGGGAGATTTTGATTGGGCGCAAACACAACTAAAAATTCTCAAACACGCCACCTCCGAGTTAACCGCCAATGATGCGATCGCCCTAAATCTTCTCATTGAGGAAAATCGCGGTTACGACTCCACGCAAACAGCCTTGAAATTACTTGCCAAATCCGATCTATTGGCCGATCAGGAGCGTTACCAAAAAGCCATCACACTTACCGACACCATCATAAAAAACTACGATAGTGGAAATATTAAAGAAACTGCCCTCTTCCGAAAAGCCCAACTTCACGAGAAATTAAAAGCCTATAAAAAGGCCGAAAAAACCTATTTGGAGATCATTAAGGAATATACAAATTCAATATACATAGACGATGCTCTGTACCATTTGGCAGAGCTTTATCGCACCTCATTAGAAGATAAAAAAAGGGCTATGGAATATTATAAAACCCTTATTTTTGAACATGCCGACAGCATTTTTTATGTTGAGGCTCGAAAAAGATATAGACAGTTACGTGGCGACGACATCCTTCTTTAGATATTCCAAATTCATATCTAAAACCAAAATCCCAGACTGACAAACCATTGACTTTTGGACACTTTTTCGGGAGAAAAGGAATAATACAATTGCAGCGGACCTAAAAAAGTCTCTATTCCATACCCCAGAGAAACTCCCGAATAATCCGGAGATTCAAACATTTTCCCTTGTTTATAAAGTTTATCGCCTATATTGGCAATGTTATACCCCAACATGAGATGATTTTTAGGAAAAAGTTGGTAATCCAGCTGTGCAGAGGCCTTCACAAAGCTATTTCCCACGACCGCATTAAAATCATAGCCAAAAAAGGGCTCGATATTATTCACATAATCATTTCCGAAGCCCCCTAACGAAAAATCCAAAGCCTTCATCGGAGTATGTCCAAAACGCATTCCGGTACTCGTAAAAAATCGTAAGGTAAAATTGTTGGTCGGAGAAAAAGCATACCCCACCTCCCCTCTTAAAATAGCAAATCGCTTAAAATCAAACGTTGTTCCGGCCGCAAACAGATAAGAGTCAAAATTCCCCCTAAAATATACCCCTCTGCCGGGGAAATAGGGATTGTCAAAACCATCGTATTCCAAATACCCAAAGGGACCAAAATTATGACTTCTCTCAAGAATAGAATGATTTCTTGCCTCTTCTTTATTCAAGACCACCGTTTCTGTTTTCATATCGGTATATTGATGTTGAAACCCGATCCCAAAACGCAAACTCCGCCAGAAAATGGTTTCCACATATATTTGGTTAGTCAAATTCAAATAATGGAGTTGAATTTTGTTTAAACGATCGTCTTCTTCAAACATTCCATCGGTCAACATTCCAAAATCCACATTATCTTTAAACTGTGTCAATCCACTATTAATACCCAAGCTCCAATAATTTCCCTTGTCAATAAAATAATCAAAGTTATACCTGAAATTATCGCCTATTATCGCATCCAATGAAATATGATCGTTTTTAGACAAGAAATTTTTGTGCGTCACATTGACCAAAGCCGCACTTTTATACAGCTGGTCATAATGCAACCCAAACCGGACTTTCGTTCGACTCTCACTCTCTTTCAGATCCAAAAGTAGTTTATTCTCCTCGGCGTCTGTCGGTTTCAACTGATACCCTATCCATTCATAATTATTGGTTGCTGCTAAGTTGTTCAACCCCTGGCTCAAAGATTCATAGCTTATCTTTTGGTTCGTGGGAATTTGAATTTTCCCCCGTACATAACTTCGTTTATAATTATGGATTCCCTTTATGCTTATTGTAGTAATAAAAAGCGAATCGGGTACCTCCGGATGAAATTCCTCCCTTTTTTCCGTTCCCTGTTCAGCCTGTCTGCGTGCCAATGCCTCCAGCTCCTTTTTCGCTTTTAAAGCCCCGTCCCGTCCCGATTTTATAATGGCCTCTCCCTGATCAAATGACAACATGCTAAAATCGGTAATATCCGGTTTGATATAGAGGTCCGTACGCGGCCGTTTCTCCTTCATGGCCTTGATGGTCCTAAAATTATTGACTTGGGTCAAGATTTCAAAAACCGTCCTCAATTTTTTACGTCCGGCCAAACTATCTTGAACATCTACCCCAATGATATAATCCACTCCGCGCTTCCGCATTTCTTCTACCGGATAGTTATCGGTAATTCCGCCATCACTCACCATTCGGCCATCGATATTCACCGGTTTAAAAAGAGATGGTATCGCGCTACTGGCCAACATCGACTTGGGTAATGACCCATGGTCTAAAACCAGTCGTTCTCCGGTCTCGATATCGGTTCCTATACAAAAAAAGGGAATGGGCAATTGGTCAAAATCCTTCCTCTCCCGAACGGGATATGCCCATCTTGAAAGGGCATTATAAACATTTTGTCCCCGAGATAACCCGGAAGGAAAGGAAAGCTTAAAATTATCGAAGGGCAATGTCAAAGCATAACGTTTGGAATCCTCTTTAGCATAAAAGTCTTTGGATCGGCGGGGGAGATCATCCTGTATCAATTCACTAAAATTAACCACTTCAAAAAGGGAATCCAATTGCTTTGCGGAATATCCCGCCGCATATAACCCCCCGATAATTGCCCCCATACTGGAACCGCCAATATAATCAATCTTCACCCCTGCCTCTTCAATTACTTTCAGTGCTCCGATATGCGCCAGTCCTTTGGCTCCGCCTCCACTTAACACCAAGCCGACCTTAAACTCCTTTTTCGAGGTACTGTCCTGTTGGCCCCACATCGGGAATGTCAATACCATTAAAATTATACTGAGCGATAACTTCATTGTTTTTATGTCCTTCAAATCCGGTTATTTGTAGTGCCCTCAAAAGTGTTATTTCGAATGTATTGAGGAGTCTTCAATCTTTACTAAACAAGAGATTCTTCCCCCGAGTCGCCGAAACGAAATGACAAATCATTCCGAAAAAGTCACGAGACAACTACGTATTTATCCCTACAAGAATACTTCTAAATCTTCAGCTTTCAATTTTCTTTTTCTCAAAATATTCATAAACTAACCGGGCTCTTGCCGGCCCCACTATTTCAGCCAATTCCTTTTCACTTTTCCCCGTGATTTTCTTAACCGATCGGAAAGCCCGTAACAGTTCCACCGCTGTTTTCTCCCCAATCCCCGGAATTTCCAGTAACTCTGTTCCTAATGCCGCTTTACTTCGTTTATTGCGATGAAAGGTAATCCCAAAGCGATGCGCCTCATTCCGGGCACGTTGAATCACCCTCAAGGTATCCGATTTCTTATCCAGATAAAGCGGTGCCTTGTCTCCCGGATAAAACAGTTCTTCGAGACGCTCGGCAATTCCCAATATGGGAATCTTACCCCGCAATTCCAATTTCTCCAGAGCTTTTAAAGCAGACGACAACTGTCCTTTCCCGCCGTCAATAACAATTAAATCCGGCAGTGGTTGCGCTTCTTCCAACACGCTCCGGTAACGTCGAAATACAATCTCTTCCATTGAAGCAAAATCATCCGGCCCCTCTACAGATTTGATATTAAACTTCCGGTAATCTTTTTTACTGGGCTTCCCGTCTTTAAATACCACACAGGCAGCCACCGGATTGGTCCCCTGAATATTAGAATTGTCAAAACACTCGATATGCCGGGGCTCCGTCGGTAATCGCAGATCCTCCTTCATCTGAGCCATTATCCGATGGGTATGCGCATCGGGATCGACAAATTTCATCTGCTTAAACCGATCCTGTCGAAAATACTTGGCATTCCGCTCCGAGAGCTCGACAATCGCTCTTTTATCGCCTATTTTTGGTACCGTAACCTGAATATGCTCCCCCACATTCACCTTAAAAGGCACGTAGATTTCTTTCGAATTAAAATCAAATTTTTGGCGAATCTCGGTAATCCCCAGTTCCAACAATTCCTTATCGCTTTCCTCCAGACGCTTCTTCATCTCTATCGTATGGGAACGAATAATCGCCCCGTGTGAGATCTGTAGAAAATTAACATACCCGTATCCCTCATCACTGACGATCGAATAGACATCCACATTGTTTATCTTTGGGTTTACAACGGTCGATTTGGCCTGATATTTCTCCAAGGCCTCAATCTTTTCCTTGATTTCCTGTGCTGCTTCAAACTCCAAATGGTCGGCATATTCATGCATTTTCTTTCTAAAACGCTCTAAGGAGGCCTTAAAATTTCCCTTTAAAATTTCCCGAATCTGATCAATATTAGCCTCATACCCTGCCTCCGTCTGCCACTCGTCCGAAATCTGAAAGGCATTCCGAATCTGATATTCCACCCGATTTCTGATCTTTCCCGTTTGGATATCTTTTACCCATTGATTCAAGCTTCCTCTGCGCAGCGGGAATAACTCGTTAATCAATTCCAAAAGAATACGAATCGTTCGCACACTGGGATAAGGCCCGAAATATTCACTTCCGTCCTTCCTGATATTACGGGTTAAAAACACCCGGGGAAAACGCTCATTTTTAATGCAAATCCAGGGATAGGTTTTATCGTCCTTCAACATCACATTAAAACGCGGCTGATACTTCTTAATCAGATTATTTTCCAAAAGTAGGGCGTCGGTCTCCGAATTCACCACGATATGACGAATCTCCACAATCCGCTTCACCAAAAGCGCAATCCGGTGACTGTCGTGTTTTTTATGGAAATAGGAAGAAACCCTTCGTTTCAGGTTTTTGGCCTTCCCCACATAAAGAATCTTGCCTTTCTTATCAAAATATTGATAGACCCCGGGACCGGTCGGCAAGGTCCTAATCTGTATATCTATCGGTGGCACTTTCATAGATTGCAAAGATAACAAGTTTGTATGGGCTGTATAAAAATTTCTTTTTCCGAATCCCGTTTATCCTCACAAATCTGCAATACCCTAAAAATACAAGGTCCAATATTTTCTATACCTAAATTTCTTAGGCATATAATTTTTATTTAAATTTGAAAGGAAGAATACAGCAAAATTACAACATGGGAGACTCAAAATTATATAAAGGCAGCCTGGCTACCATCATCTTAAACCTCCTTACCGAAGCGGATAAGATGTACGGTTATGAAATCACCCAAAAGGTAAAGAAACTAGATTACAATTACAGAGGGAGCCTTGTACCCGACCCTGCATAAGCTCCAAGCCGAAGGATTGCTGGAAACCGAAGTACTCAAAGTCGATAACCGGCTGCGGAAATACTATAAACTCACCCAAAAAGGAAATGCTGAAAGCGCGGAGAAACTGGAAGAATTGCGCAGTTTTATTAAAAATGTACAGATTTTACTGAATCCTAATCCGCAATTTGAATAAAACCGATAATGACAAAAAAAGTATCACCTCAGGAAATTCAACGTCTCTACCGGTTTACCCGGGAACACTATGTCGAATACTACGATTTACAAACCGAACTGGTCGATCATCTGGCTACAGGTATCGAAAAAACTCCTCTCCCGGGTTGTCTTTTATCTCCTTCCCCTTAAAGATAAAATCCTAAATCGGTTTCACCCGGAACGAAAATGGGCATGAAAACTAACCCCCAAAAGGTTCAGAATCCCTCATTTGCCTTTTCCAAAACATCTTTCAAAATTAAGTTGACAAAATTTGGAAACCATAAAAGCAATATTTATTTTTGACAGAATTTGTCAATCTATATTTATGATGGAAACAATAGGAAAGACGTTTAAAAAAATAAGAGAGAAACGTGACTTATTCTTAGAAGATGTAAAACAAAAAACCGGGATAAATAAAACCTTGCTTAGTCGAATTGAAAATGGGAAACGTCTTCCAACGAAAAAACAAGTTATACAACTTTCAAGATTTTATAATGTCGGAAAAGAGGATTTGATTGTCCAATGGCTTAGTGAAAAGTTAATTTACGAAATAAGGGAGGAAGAATCAGCTTTAGAAGCCATTCAAGTAGCTGAAGAAAGAATTAAACTTGGAATAAACAACAAAAACAATCGAAAAAAACACGTGTTAAAGGTCAAGAATACAACAATAAAAAAGACAATAGACGAGCTCAGAAACAAAGTAATTCGTGGAGATTGTTTAGACGTAATGCAATCTATTCCCGATAAATCTATTGATATGATTCTTTGTGATTTACCTTACGGAACAACGCAAAATAAATGGGATTCAGTTATAGATTTGGATAAACTTTGGGAACAATACAATAGAATAATCAAAGATAGAGGAGCAATCGTTTTAACCTCACAAGGAGTTTTCACTGCCAAGTTAATTTTAAGCAATGAGCGATATTTTAAATATAAAATCGTTTGGATAAAATCCAAAGCAACTAATTTTCTAAACGCAAAAAAACAACCTCTAAGAAAACACGAAGATATATGTGTTTTTTATAAGAAACAGCCAAGTTATACACCACAAATGTCAGAAGGAGAGGCGTATGATAAAGGTATTAGAAAAAATCAATTTACAGGAAGCTATGGGGAGTTTGAGCCTCGACACGTTAAAAGTAAAGGAGGCCGTTATCCGACAGACGTAATTGCGTACGATTTAGACGTAGAGGACTATGTTTATGTAAAAACAGCGGAATCCGAGGGAACAGTTTACCATCCAACTCAAAAGCCCATTGAATTAGGGCGATATTTAATAAAGACTTTCACAAAACCCGGTGATGTCGTTTTGGATAACGCTTGTGGTAGCGGTAGTTTCCTTCTTTCAGCAATTTTGGAGGATAGAAATTTTATAGGAATTGAAAAAAACGAAGATGGATTTTTACACAAAAAGAAACCTATTGATTATATAAAAGTTTGTGTTGACAGAATCGAAGAAACATTAAAAGAAAAGAAAATCAAAGAATCGACGCTGATGCTTTTCCAAGAGCCTATTGCAGAATATCACACGATGAATTATGAAGTTAAATGAACGAGCTTGGTCGGGGCAAATAATTGCTTGGATTAAAGAATCCATCAATAATGGCACAACTATATTTCAAGAAGCGACTAATGATGAAGGAATAAAAGTAGCATCAGGAAGGACAAAGTTTCCTGATATTTTACTTTTTACCGATAAGGTTTCAGGGATTGTTTTTAATGGTTGGGAGTTGAAATTTCCCGATACAGCTGTTGATGATGTTGAAATGTTGGAAAATGCTTTGGAGAAAGCTGAGCGTTTAAAATCAAACTCATTTGTTACTTGGAATGGTTCAGAAGCCATTATTTGGAAAATTAAGGGCGGAAACTATACTTTAGATAATCTTGAAAAATTAAAAGTTTATCCAAAACAGTCAGGAATCAACACAAGAAATGATTTAGCAGAGCGGAATAAGTATAACAAACACGAGCCTCAACTTAAACAACGTCTCAACGAAATTCTTCACGACTTAGGACAACTTTATGAAAATGGAGATTTAAAAAACGCCATCAATATTTCATCAAACATTGTCGAAGCGGTCAAACAAACTTCTGTTCACTTCGTACCACAATTCAAAAATGAAATTAACGAGTTGAAAGGCGATAATACTGATTTTAGGAGGAGTTTCAATAAATGGAAAATTGTAGAAAGTTCCACTTTAAAAATATTATCATCTTCTTCAAGGCGAGTAGAAAATGTTGAACCCGAAGAGGTCCTTGCAAAGTTCACTTTCTATAAACTAATCGGGAAAATCTTATTCTATCTAACGCTGTCTGAAAATCTGTCAGCCAAAGTTCAAAAATTAGAACTATCTGATTCTAAAGATGTCAAAAAACAAATCGAAAACTTCTTTAATCAAGCCAAGAAAATTGATTATCAAGCCGTATTTGAAGACGATTTTACAGATGAAATTCCATATAATGAAGTGATTGAGGAACTTCTTTTTAAATTAATAGATGTCTTTACTGCATTTGACTTTAAAATTCTTCCAACAGAGGTAATTGGACATATTTTGGAAAACTTAGTACCCAAAGAGGAAAAACAAAAGTTTGGTCAATATTTCACGTCAGAAACTTTAGCAAACCTTGTTACCTTTTCTGCGATTAGAACCCGTAATGATTTATTGATTGACCCAACTTCAGGAACAGGTACGTTTTTGAATTCATTTTATCACGCATTAAATTTCTATGGAAACAAAAATCATCAACAGATTCTAAATCAAATTTGGGGCAACGATATTTCACATTTTCCTGCTACTTTATCGGTTATCAATTTGTACAAACAAAAAGTAAATGATACGGCAAACTTCCCAAGGGTAATTAGAAAGGATTTTTTCACAATTACACCAGCCCAAACAATTCCAATTCCTGATAATGTTGATATTGACAAAATTAATGAGGTTCCAATCCCCAATTTTGATGCAATAATCTCAAATTTTCCTTTCATTCAGCAGGAAGACATTCCAAAAGAAGAACTCAAAGAATACTTTAAAACAGAATTTGGCGAAAATCAAAAAGCATTTTTTGAAGGAAATCAATTTGATATAAATGGTAAAAGCGACTATTACATTTATTGTTTTTATAACTCGCTTAAATTTTTGAAAGATGATGGTGTTTTATCCGCCATCACTTCCAATGCTTGGCTTGGTAAAAATTACGGAGTACAATTCAAGAAGTTTTTATTAGATAATTTCCATATCAAATATGTGGTTAGAAGTAATGCAGAACATTGGTTTAAGGATTCAAAAGTGAGTACAATCTTCTTAACCTTAGAAAAAGGAAAATCCAAGAGTTCAACAAAATTCGTAACAATTAATAGCAAACTTGAAGACTTATTTTCTGATAAAGACTTACAACAATTTGAGGATTTTTATATGGAAATAGAGAATTGTGATAATTCGGATTATCCAAATTGGGAAGAAGACGAGCAGTTTCCAAACTTATACCATAAAACAGACGGAACAATATCTGTTAGTATTGTAGAAAACTCTGCACTATTAGATTCTTTAGTAACACAAGAAAATTGGGCTACTTACTTTGTTAGTCAAAATCCACTTTCAGTTTTTGAGAGTAAGTTAATTAATCCATTCCCCAACATATACGACACAGGACGAGGAACAAGAACAGGATGGGATAAAATGCACATTATTTCCAATGACGAAAATGAAATTTTGAACATCGAAAAAGAGTTTTTGTTACCAATTTTAAAAACAAGTCAAGAACTCAAATCCATTTCATATAATACAGAAAACAACTTCAACCTTTTTGTTTGTCGAGAGGATGAGGATGATTTAAAAGGAAAATATCCAAATGCTTACAAGCACATCAAAAAATTTGAAATAACCACAAATAAGAAAGGAGTTGCATTACCTGAAGTTTTAAAAACAAGAAAACCTTTTTGGTATTCACTTACACCAGAGGATTCGGCAAATATTTTTATTTCAATCAATCCAAGTCAAAGGCTATTTTTCTCGTATAGTGAATCACCAATTTATTTGAATCAAAGGTTAGTTGCCATTCGAGTAAAAAAGGAAGATGTCAAAATTGTAACTGCTTTATTGAACTCTGTCGTTTCTCTTTTAATCGTGGAATTAAATGGTGTTTCAAGAAACTTGGGGGCTTTAGACTTAAACGCCGATTTCTTCAAAACAAAAATGAAAATACTTGACCCTAATTTACTTTCAATCGAACAAAAGGAAAACATTTTGAAGAAGTTCAAACCACTTAGCACACGAGAAATAAAAAACTATAATGTTGAATATCAACAAGAGGACAGAATAAAATTTGATGAAGAAGTTTTGAAAGCCTACGGGCTCAAGACTGATATTCTTCCTCAACTATACGAATTATTAACAGAAACCATTCGTAACAGAGTGGAAATGAAAAACAGATAATTTATTTTTTTGACAAAATATTATGATTGAATATCCTAAACGAATTGAAGAATTCGATAGACAAGTAATCCCTAATGAAAAAATTGATCAAACTCTAAATAAGAGTATAGAGAAAAATTAAACGTACAAATGGAATCGATGGATCTTCTTCATTTTAGAATTTCAATTGTAACTGGTGTAAGATTCCCCTTAAAAAAGATAAAATCCTAAATCGGTTTCACCCGGAACGAAAATGGGCATGAAATCGAAATTGAAATTGAAGTTGAAAACAAATATGGATCTAAAATTATAAAAAATACTTTATGTTTTTTGCTCTTAGCTATTTGCCAAGTTCACAAAAAACTATACAACTATACATTACACAACCATACAACAGCACACCATGACCGTTCAAGACATCATCTCAGAAATTGAAAAATTAGCCCCCCTTGCCTATGCCGAGGATTTTGACAATGTAGGGCTCTTAGTAGGGCAAAGCCATACCAAAGTCAAAGGCATTCTGATTGCCCACGACACCCTCGAAGCGGTAATTGATGAAGCTATTGATGCTCGTTGCAACCTCATCATCAGCTATCACCCCATTATTTTTGGTGGATTAAAACGGATCACCGGCAGCAATTATGTGGAGCGGGCTGTGCTTAAAGCGATACAACATGGAATCTGCATTTATGCCACACACACCGCATTAGACAATTCCTTTGAAGGAATGAACGCCATGATCTGTAAAAAAATTGGTCTCGAAAACCGAAAAGTGCTTTTGGCACAACCGGATACCATCAAGAAACTGGTCGTCCATGTTCCCAACGACAGCTTGGAAAACGTTCGTCATGCCTTATTCCAAGCGGGAGGCGGAACCATCGGCAACTATGATAATTGCAGTTTTACTATTGCGGGAAAAGGAAGTTTTAAAGGAAATGAAAACTCCAGCCCTACGGTGGGAGAACCAGGAGTGACCGAATGGACGGATGAAATGCAACTTCATATAACGTATCCCCGACATCGTGAAAAAGCCGTCCTAAAAGCCCTTTTTTCCTCTCACCCCTATGAAGAAGTGGCTTATGAGATCACGAAACTGGAAAATAAAAATCAACATATCGGGATTGGAATGTATGGCGAACTCAAGGAGGAGCTTTCAGAAAGGGAATTTCTAAGACAGTTAAAAGAAACCTTCAACCTTCAGGTGATCCGGCATTCTGCATTATTGGGAAAGCCCGTCAAGCGGGTTGCCGTATTGGGAGGAAGTGGAGCCTTTGGAATTTCGGCGGCCAAGGCCTGTAAAGTCGATATTTTTATCACCGGAGACCTTAAATATCACGATTTCTTTAAGGCCGAAGGTCAAATCGTTCTGGCCGATATCGGGCACTTTGAAACCGAGCAATTTACAAAAGAACTTTTGTACGCCTTTCTTATCGAAAAATTTCCTAATTTTGCAGTCGTTTTATCAAAGGAAGAAACCAATCCAATTCAATATACCTGATTATGGCAAAAAAAAAAGAAATGAGTACCGAGGATAAGCTTCGCGCGCTTTATGATCTTCAGCTAATCGATTCTCGTATTGACCAGATTCGTAATGTAAGAGGTGAACTTCCTCTTGAAGTAGAAGATTTAGAAGATGAAATCGCAGGATTAAACAAGCGATTGGAGAATTTAAACCAAGACTTGGAAAACAAGGAAGAAGAAATCAAAGCCAAAAGGAATTCGATCGAAGAGGCCAAAGAACTCATCAAACGATATACCAAACAGCAGGATAACGTTAGAAACAATCGGGAATATAATGCGATTACCAAAGAAATGGAATATCAGGCTTTGGAAATCCAACTGGCCGAAAAGCACATCAAAGAATATTACGCTCAAATCGAACATAAAAAAGAGGTACTCGAAGAAACTCAGGAAAAGATTAAAAGTCGGGAAGAACATTTGGCTCATAAAAGGGAAGAATTGAATGCCATCATGGCCGAAACCGAAAAAGAGGAAAAAGATCTCCTGAAAAAATCAGAGAAATACAAAGCGGATTTGGAGGAAAGACTGGCCAAAGCCTATACACGTATCCGCAGCAGTGTTAAAAACGGACTGGCCGTGGCCCCCATCGAAAGAGGAGCCTCAGGAGGTTCGTTCTTCACCATCCCGCCACAAGTCCAAATGGAAATTGCCTCGCGAAAAAGAGTCATCATCGACGAACACAGCGGACGTATCTTGGTAGATCCGGATCTGGCTCGCGAAGAACAAGAGAAAATGGAAAAATTCTTTGGTAAATAAAATTTCCTGAAAAATACGTTCCGAAACAACCGCAGGTTCCTTTGAATCTGCGGTTTTTTTATGACCCCGGTTCGGCATACAACCGGAACTGTCTCATAACCTCATTTTTAGAGTGATTGGTCATTCGACCAAGGAGGAATGTCATTTTCAAAATCCACCCGCCCCCGCCATGGGTAGGGAATAATAGAAATCAAAATAAACAGGTATAAGATACCTGGATATTCCGGTGATACGGTCGAAAAAAAGACTAAATCTGGGGCAATAAGATCATTTTGCAGCCCATTTTTGAAAATTTAAATGACTTCACTATAAGGATTTATGTATTTTTAACTTATCAAAAATAAAATGACGAAATTTGATGATTTCCGATTCCGACATCCCGTGTATATAGTGGGGGACCCCCTCAAAACAAGGAAGACAACAATAATAAAAGCACCCTCTAAATTATGATGAAAAATAGAATTTTCAACATCCTGCTTGGCTTTCTGCTTTGTACTGCTTACACCTCTTGTAGCAGCAATGATAACGACGATCTCAATCAAACGCTAAACGGGACTTATACCGGAATTTTTACGGTAGAATATACAAACGGCAATACGATTTCTAATCCCGTCACCCTAAAATTTATAGAGGGAGATCAGTATCAAAGCAGTGCCAATCCAGATCGCATCCCCGCCGGGGGAAACGGAACTTATAAGAAAAAAGGCTCGACGATCAACTTTACGGACGTCAATATCTGGACCGCTGATTTTGATTGGAATTTAATTCTAAACGGAGAATATGAGTTTCAACAAAAAGGTGACCAACTCATCCTCTCGGCCCATAAAAACGAAGTCGGCCTATACAAATACGAATTGACCCGGGAATAAAAGTCCATTACTTCAAAGACCCGGACGGGCATTTGTTTGAAGCGGCTTACAATCCTTTTTGGGAACTTAATGAAAATGACAATATAAAATTGTAATGACAGCAACGCAAACCATAACAGCATTGACAGAAATCCCGGGCGTTGGAAAATCTATTGCGACAGATTTATACAACATCGGTATCAGGCACATTGACGACTTAAAAGGTAAAGACCCGAGAGTGCTTTACGACCACTCAAACTTATTCGCGGGTTGCGTGCAAGACAAATGTTTACTTTATGTTTTTAGGTGCGCCGTATATTTTGCAGAGACACCGAAAAACAAACAAGACACCGAAAAACTAAAATGGTGGAATTGGAAAGACACAAATAACAGCTAACACCCTACTGCAAGGGCGGTTATCCCCCATGGCGAACAAGTTAGTTTTAAAATCAACGATTGGTTTTATTCAGGTTCGTTATGAATCCAGATTTTCGGCTTCTCTACCCTGCTGACAGGTAGGTTTGCCTGCCCCGGCGTAAGCCACAAGTCGTTAGCGGTCAAGCTACAAACAAACTTGCAATAATGAAATTGAGGAAATTAGAAACAAATGGAAAATAGGTTATCCGGACACATAACAGTAAAAGAATTTGAGAATAACTATTGGTATGCAAAAGAATTAAAAGAGTTTGCGAAGGAGATTGGGATCCCAAATAGTTCAAAGTTGCGAAAAGACGAATTGGAGCAGTTGATAAAGCATTTTATTCAAACCGGTGAAATAAAAGAAGTTAAAAGGAAAAATGTCGTAAAAAAAGGTAAAAAAGATACTGAAATCGGCTTAACCAGATCCTTGCCCATACGCCATTATACAAGCAATAAACAAACAAAAGACTTTATTGTGGCTGAAGCAAGGAAAATCGTTCCGGGTCTAAAAATAAGATCGGGGGTCTGGTATCGAATTAACCGTTGGCGCGACGAACAAATAACGAGGGAGAAAAAAATAACCTATGGTGAGCTCATCCATCAGTTTATAAAATTAAACCAAACGGATAAGATCTTTAAAAAAATACCTTCAACCCTTTTCAATAATTTTATTTCTGAGTATCTAAAAAATGAGAACGAAGCGACAAGACGAGAAGCCATGAAAGAATGGGAAAAACTTAAATCTTTAAAAATTAAAAAAGATTACCAATCGTGGAAAAAATACATCGAAAATAAAGACCCGGATCGCTAATTATTTCCTTACCAACGGTCAAAAACAAAAAATCCCCTCACTGCGTGTGAAAGGATCTTCTTTGGTCGGGATAGCCAGATTACTCCCTACGATCATGATCTGGAGTGAGGGGGTGATTCAAAGAAAACCCTTTCCAAGCTGCGCTTGTGGGTCTTTTTTATTTTTGTCCTTATGGCAAGCCTTCGGCCTGCCAACGTTCAAAAACAAAAAATCCCTCCACTCCGTGTGAAAGGATTTTCTTTGGTCGGGATAGCCAGATTCGAACTGACGACTTCTTCGTCCCGAACGAAGCGCGCTACCGGGCTGCGCTATATCCCGAAAATTATGGAGCTGCAAATCTACAGAATCTAACGGAAGGAAATCGGATTTCTACAAAAAAATATTTTTTATCCCAATCCACGTCAACTTTTTTTACCTCGAATTTTTATGGGTTTAAACGACAACTCCGTATGTTTATAAACCACCATTAAATCGTATAAAAACGAATCGGAAAATCAAGCATAAACAAATCCCTATTCTGTTTACTTATGAAACGGCCTAAAAAATGGACAACTATTGTCATGATTGCCTCTATACTCATCACCGCTATCGGGATTGTGACCGGAAAATTTGTATTCCTATTCCTTCTTTTACCTCTGGGATGGTTTAATTTTTTTAAAAAGGATAACGAGGAATAACAGGTACTTTCCATCCGGTATAACACCGGTAATAAGAGGCAATACTTACTAAAAACATCATCGTAATAGGAAAACGTCCATTCTTATAGGATATATTCCAAATGATCCATATATTTGTTTTATGGAAAGGGAGTTAGTCATCAAACGTTTTAAAGAAGTTCGGGAGGATCAACAGCTCACACAAACCGAATTTGCGAAGAAAATAGGGATTAACAACACCACAGCCGATATCGAACGCGGTCGTACTCGGCTATCCGGTGAAATC
>CAZBXQ010000035.1:0-32100 GCA_964495935.1 uncultured Flavobacteriaceae bacterium | reverse complement strand
AATATTTTTTTTGCATAAAATTGAGTGAAGATCGATCCAAGCGCAAGCCAATTGTACCAATCAATTTATCATCCCAATTTATTTCTTCCTGTCCGAACCAACCCAAGTCAATAACTTTCTGTTTTGATTGATTGAGAACGGATTGAACTTCTGCTTGATTTATACTATTTTGACCTGTCACCAGACCTCGACCGCGCAATCGTTGAAGGCTCATCTGCTGTTCAAAACGCGTGAACCCTAATTGAGTAGTCAGACCAAAATCTCCCAACTCTTTATTAAATAATAGGACAGCCTGTAAGTTGCTATTCATATCATCCTGTTTGGTTCGGATGACATCTCCAGGATTAGAGGTTGCCTGCTGATTTTGGAGAAATTCGGGAAAGTAGATCATACTATTATAATTAAGAAAATCTATCCCGCCTTTAACATTAAACGAAAGATTCGTTTTGTCTTCTTTTATTAGGTCAACATTCAACTCTAAAGATTGAATAAAACGAGTTATTTTTTCCTGATTTTTGGCAAACTCAATAATTGCCAGCGGATTATCATCAAAATAAGGATTGTTTGGATATACGCCATCCTCATCCGGAAGCAACTGAGCATAGGAAGGAGTATAAGCAAGGGTATAACCCAAGGAGCCTCCCGAGCCATTTTGGTTACCTGTAAATCCCCGATCATTTCCTGAGCGACTGAGATAAGAACTGGAAGATATTCCAATATAATCCGTAATTTTATGATCAATGTTAACACGAATATTTCTTCTGTCGAAACCCGTATTTTTTATAATTCCATCTTCTTTTAAAAGTCCCCCTGAAAGGAAGAATTTAGTTTTACTATCTCCTCCAGATACACTCACATCCGTCTGATAAGTCAATCCTTTATTACCATATATCATCTTCTCATAATCATAGATCTGCCCACTGGATTGTGCCTCCAAAAATTTCCTTACCTCATTATCTGCCTGTTCTCCGGAATATCGGTCTCGGATTTTTTCCTCAGTCCAAGAAGCAACGCCTAATAAATTCAGCGCACTTGAAAAACCGATATTTTGTGAAACAGAAACCTTTGTCTTTCCACTCGATCCACGTTTTGTGGTGATAATAACCACACCAGCATTAGCACGTTGGCCATAAATAGCCGCAGCCGAGGGTCCCTTTAAGATCTCAATACTTTGAATATCTTCGGGATTCAAGTCTGCCAATCGGTTTCCTCCATTATCTTCTGCTGCTCCTGTCGCTCCAATCACCTCTGAACGTCCGGTACTAATTGTAGAATTATTGGCATAAATCCCATCAATAATATACAATGGCTGCGAAGACCCGGCTCCCAGCGTACTAATACCCCGCATTTGTATATTAAATCCTCCTCCCGGAGCTCCTCCTGTTCCCCTGATATTAGCTCCCGGAATTTTTCCCGAAAGTGCATTATCAATAGTCGGAGAAGATACGGTTCCCGTCAATTCATCAGCACTCACCGTAGTTACAGTATTGGCCAAATTCTCACGCTTCACACGACTGGCTAAACCTGTAATTACCAACTCCCCCAAACTGGCAACATCGGGATCCATTTGAATGTTTATGTCATTATCTAATATATTTACATCAACTTGCTTTGTCACATATCCTACGAAAGTGACATCTAATGTCGCCTGATCCTCCGGGAGACTCAGAGAAAAGTGACCATTGAAATCAGTAGTTGCCCCACGAGAGGAAGGTTTATGCAGTACATTTGCACCCATTAGGGGTTCTCCGGTCTCCGCGTCACTAACCGTACCCGTCAAGGTAAATTGAGCCCATGAAAAGTGCGTAAAAAAAAGCAGAAGTAAACTACTTAATATAAATTTGACTTTCATAATTATTTACTGTTATTAATTGATAAAGAGAAAAATCAAAAAGTTATTTAGAAACAATGGGGATTTTAATATGAGAAGGATATTCAGCAGACAGATGTATTTTATTATGGGCTACAACCCCCTCTTTTTCATCATAATTATTTCCTCCCGTATTTAAGTTTCGGGCGAAACGCGGAAAATTACTACTAGAGATCTCTATTCTGATACGGTGTCCTTTTTTAAAATAGTTGCTCGTAGCAAGAGGAGTAAGCTCCAATTTATAAACCTCTCCATTTTCCATAAAAACCTCCTGGTCATAACCGTCACGATAACGCGCGCGCATTATTGTTTCATGAAGGTTATAAGCTGTTCCATCAGGATAAACATCGATTAATTTAACGGTAAAATCAGTATCCTTAACATCTGAAGAAATATATAGAGTGGGTTCAATAAAACCAGTAACCTCTATACCTTCTTTTAAGGGTTCTGTAGAATAAACTAAGATATCATCCCGTACTTCTATCCCTTTTTGGTCAAAAGCACCACCTTGTATAGCGTTGCCGGTACAACACACATTTCCTCCATGCGAAGGCACGGGGTTCATCGGATCGTAAGTAAAAGTATCTGCCGCATCTGATTCCCCATTCAAAGAGGGTTTATCAATCGTCAATAGACCATCTCCATATAAACTATTCGCCCCGTTTTGACTCGTCAAATAAAAAGTGGTTTCATGAGTATTTTTAGGTGGGAATTCCTCTGCCGTTTGCCATTTATTACTTCCCATTGTGTAATATTGAACACGAGGCGTATTTTCCTTAAAACCTGTATCTTTTCCTTTCAGAAGAAAATCAAACCAATCATATATTTGTTCATCATAATTCAAACGGGCATCCCCAACATTTCTTTCTCCCACAATGGTATTTTCGGTAGCTCGTTGAAAAGAGCAATGCAGGGTCGGAGCAATAACCAAATACTGATTATCTCTTATATCGGGATCCGGACTATCATTGCGGATATGATTAAAAAGTTCAATATTGGGTCCAACCGACACATCATACCAAGATACAAACCAAAAACTCGGCGAATTAAAATCCATATCATCTTGGTAAAGCCCTCCTTCAAACCATTCTTTACTATTGGGTTTTCGGACGATCATTTTATCAAAAATCTCTCTTTTACCATGTACATTTTGTATAATATCCTGAAGGGGTAAATGTCTTAAAGCTTCTGCCCAATCCACCGATGGATTTTTAGGAGCAAGGTCGTAAAACCTTGAAATACGCTGTAAGTCTTCCTGGGTTGCCCCTTCTGGGATACGAGGCTTAAATTTATCCTGCTCCACCCCATACAACCAAGGATAAAAAAGCATCTGCTCGGCTCCACCACGAAACCAATTCCCTTGTTCATAATATCTCCCTACGGTACCTATTCCGGCACCATATCCCATGGGGACCATCGCATCGGCAGCATTTTCAAGAGAAGCTGCAGCCAACTGCCATTCTGCCGGTGAAGAACAACCGATAAGGCCTATTTTTCCATTAGACCACGACTGCTCACGCAGCCAGTCAAAAGCATCTGCGGCATCAGTAAGCGGCGTTCCTAAAATATCCCAATCTCCTTCAGAAAAGAATCGACCACGTTCATTTTGTACCACAAAAGCATATCCCCTCTTCACCGCTTCATATGCTTGTTGAGCCATCCTGGTTTGTTGTTTACCATCTACCCAAAGATTAAAATTATAGGGAGTCCGATAAAAAATAACAGGAACTTGCTCATCTGTTTTTGGTCGATAAATATCAGTAGCCAGTCGCACCCCATCGCTCATAGGCATCATTACCTTACGTTCGGTTATAGCCTCGTTTTCTAATTTTTGAAGAATATTTCCTTGCGCTTTGATCTGCTGTGGGTTCCACAGAAAAAAAACAGTTAAGAGGAAAAGCCAATAATTTTTCTTATTAGTCATATATTTAATTTAAGCAAACGTTCTGTTAAAATTAGACGCAAGTTAGACTAATTTCCTCTAACAGACAACTATTATTATCTAAATATTGGCTTATAATTAAATTTTTTATTCTCGATCCTAAAGAAGTAAAAAATTAAAATGTATAAATAATCTTCCGAACCTTTTTTAAATAAAGGCTCATTTCTCTCTGAAAGATGATGAAAAGGGTATCTTTTTCACCCAAATGGTACAATAAAAATAGATTATGATACATCTTCATCATCTTATCCCATTGCTTTCAAATTATCATTACTAATCGACTAAAAAGTAAAACAAATAGGAGGTTCCAGTAGGTTTCTCTTAGGTTTTATATGTTTATTCTACCAAAAAGAAAAATACGGAAAAGAAAATCATTGATCAGCCGATTTTCAAACAAATCATCTTCATACTCAAAGACCAGTTCAACCAATTAGTTCACAAGCACAATGCCGACCATTCAATATAAGGTCTCTGACTCATGGGATATATTTAGTCACCTTGCGTTGAGCGTCTTCTGCTGCTACTGCGATTCTATAGGCGAGATATGCGATGGAGTACGGGCTTCAGACGGTAAGTTCATTATCTTTCCACCAATCCCCTACTGCATTATTTACTACACCAGATTATGAACGACTTTTGGGCATCTGTACGCATTACCACATTATCGATAAGTCTTGATATGCAATTCATGCATAGGTTTACCCTGAGCCTCAGTCAAGGGGCTAATATTAACCTTTATTTTAGGCTTCTTTCAGACTCCATCCCATGACAATCACCCTTGCCCTCAACTAACGATTCTCGCCAAATTAAGCCCGTTCGGGACTTTAACCCTATAGACTATAAACATGCGTAGCAAACCAAAAAAGCCCTCTATAAAAGAGGGCTTTTTTGATGTTGTATTAAAACGGATAATGCCTTTTATTCTTTTACCGTAAGTGTTCCTTTCATTCCGGCAAAGAAATGCCCCGGAAACGTGCAAACATACATGTACTTACTGGGTCGTTCAGGTGCCCGAAAGGTCACTTCAACCGTTTCCCCTCCAGCTGCCATCGGCGTATGAGCAATCACGCCATCTTCTCGCTTAGGATCAATAAAATCGTTGATCGCGCTTTTTTCGGAAGCATCAATAAAGGCCTGTACATTTACGGTTTGTTTTAAGAGCACAAAGTTATGCGACATTTGCCTCGGGGTATATTTTGTTTTAGAGGTAAAACGAATCGTCAATAATTCTCCCGGCTTAGCTTCGATTTCGGTCACATCGAAAGTCATATTGTTCAACCCGGAAATTTCAATCACTCTCCCTTTTTCTTTTTCCTGCGCAAAAGTGGAATTGGACACCCAAAAGAAACTCATAAATAAAACTGCAAATACCGACCCGTTTCTAATAAATTTAAATGTTTTCATAATTTAAAAATTTCATATAAAGTAAAATCAACGCTTTCTTTTCCTATCTCCATTTCTCTCGTTCCCGTTAGATATGTCTTAACCTACGAGACGTAAGCCTCGCAGGTTAAAACTATATTTTTCGTAAAGAGGGTTGGGTTATCTACTGAACCTTAAGCACCCCCTTCATACCCGACACATAGTGTCCCGGAAAAGTACAAACATACTCATAATCTCCGGCCTTGCTCGGAGCCTTAAAAGTAACCTCTACCGTTTCACCACCGGCGGCTAATTTGGTATGTGCAATGACATCCCCTTCCTGAGCCGGATCGATATAATCATTATCCTTATGAGAAGCAGAGGCAATTGAGAATGCCCGGGCATCAACCCCTTGATCCAAGACCACCACGTTATGAGACATTGCTGCAGCCGGAAGTTTACTATCGGTAGTTAATTTAATTGTAATTTCCTCTCCGGGCTTGGCGGTAATCTCAGTAACGTCAAACTTCATCTTGTCGGTTCCTGTTATTTCAACGGTTTTTTGTGCAAACGTGTTTGTGGAAAACAAAAAAGCACAGACCATCACAAATAAAACTGAAATTCTTGACATTTTTTTAGACATAATAATAGTTCTTGTTTAGTTAGTATTTATCAGTTAATCTTAATCTCTTTATGACAATTCATAATCTTCATCAAAGATCTCTTTATCAGGCTCTCCTTCTACTACGATATCAGCTCCCATGCCTTTATATTCAACACGACTTAACGCATGATCCACCAGATGGATCGTAGAAGGAACCGGGAAGTCCAATTCAAAAATCCCACAAGACCCGGGAGGCACTGCCATCGTTTGAACATAACGTTCGGGCTGACTGGCAATCGCTCCATCCCGCCAGGCCTTGGTAAAGACATTCCCGATCGGGTGTAAACTTGAAGAGAGGTTGGGGCCTCCATTCACAAAAAACAAACGAGCGGTCTCCCCTTTCTTTACTTTCATCGCGCCATATCCGTTTTCGGTGATGGCTCCTTTTTTTCCGTTCATAAGAACATAATCGGCGTCTTCCCGCTCCATTTTTGCAAAATCAAAATCTTGCAATCCTTGATCTCCGGCACTCCCTTGTATATAAACTTCATTTTGACCGATATAGAATTCATGATCGACTTGCGACAAGCCCTCTTCAGGTTCCACAAGAATAATGCCATACATCCCGCTGCTAATGTGTTGATCCATCGCCGGCACAGCGCAGTGATAGGTAAAGGCTCCCGGATATAATGCTTTAAATTTAATCGTTTGAGAGGATCCCGGAGTCACAAAAGTAGCATCTGCGCCCCCGCCCGTTCCATATACAGCGTGTAAATCGATATTGTGCAACATCGCATTTTCCGATGCGGAGCTCAATGTCAAAATTACGGTATCGCCCTGCCGAACCCGTATCATGGGACCTGGAACCTGCCCCCCAAAAGTCATATAGGTAAACTTCGTTCCGTCCTCTAATTCCCCAATTAACTCCACAGCCTCAATCTCTATTTCCACAGTTCTGGGACGGGTCCGTTTTATCTGTGGCGGAATATTGACAGGATCGGCAGAAATCCGATTAGCAAATGACAATGCCGCTGCTGATGAAGGTATAGAAAATGGGGTGTTCCCCTGCTCTATAAGGCTGGTACCCTCCATAGCCGAGAGGCCAAAAGTTGACAACAAACCTCCGCCTAAGATTGCTCCTCCAGCATTTTTCATAAACTGTTTTCGGGAGTATTTTTTACGGTTCCGATTCGCTTTCATAGTTCTTTATTTGATTACTATTAATTAACACTACAAATATATTAATTTGGATCATTTGGGGGCTCTTTAATCCCATACTATTCCAAAATCAACTCGAACATATTGCTTTTCTCCTCTTCATAGCTCAAAATGGAGCACAAATATAGACTATTTATAATTACGGACCTTATTATCCTAATTAAAAATTTACTCATTTAACAATAACCTGATACGATTATTAAGTATTCTATAAGGCCTTCATAAAATTCATTTGATTTACACCCGATTACAAGCAGTGTATAGTAAAAGCTCGGGGAACTAAAATAGTTTTTAGCGTATTTATTGCTTTTGATTATTTATTTTTGAGTTTTAAATTACCTACCCCATGAATTACCAATCTTCAGGAATTTACACCGATCTCTATCAATTAGCGATGGGACAGTCCTACTTTCTAAACGGACAATATCAACAACGTGTAGCTTTCGATTATTTCTATCGATCTATCCCCTTTAACGGGGGGTACCTTGTATTTGCCGGGCTTGCAGATGTCCTTAAAAACATACAGACTCTACATTTTGCACCTGATGAAATCGAATTCCTTCGGGAGAAAGGGTTTCAAGAACCCTTCCTAAAACATCTTGAGAATTTCAAATTCAAAGGCCATATTTATGCCGTTCGGGAAGGTGATCTCGTTTTTCCCAATGCCCCCATAGTCCATGTAGAAGGATCTATGCTGGAAACCCAGCTCGTGGAAACCATGCTGCTAAACACGTTGAACTTTCAGTCCCTAATTGCCACAAAAGCAGCACGAATTCGCTTCGTTGCCAAGGATAAGATACTCAGTGAATTCGGATTGCGTCGCGCCCAGGGACCGGGAGGCGTGATGGCAAGCCGAGCCAGTATCGTTGGTGGATTTGATTCTACCAGCAACGTTTATGCGGCCAAAGCGTATGGACTAATTCCGGCGGGAACCATGGCCCATTCCTATATTCAGATGCACGAAGACGAACGGGCTGCTTTTCGTGATTTTGCAAATACAAACCCCCACAACTGCACACTCCTTGTCGATACTTATGACACCCTAAAAAGCGGCGTTCCTAACGCTATAAAGATTGCCCACGAAATGGAAAAGAGAGGACAGCGTTTACAAGCTATCCGACTCGACAGCGGAGACCTCTCTTATCTGGCTCGAAAATCGCGTGAACAACTTGACAAAGCCGGACTCCCCTATGTAAAAATCGCAGCCTCTAATCAAATTGATGAATACGTTGTACGCAGCTTGATGCAACAAGAGGCTCCTATTGATATTTTCGGGATCGGAACCACCCTCGTCACCGGTCAGCCAAACGCTGCTTTGGGCGGTGTATATAAATTGGTGATGGCCAATGGTAAACCTCGTATCAAGATTTCTGAAAACATCAAGAAAACCACGCTTCCGGGAAGCAAACAAGTTTATCGCCTGCTCGATGAAGATGGTAATTTTAAAGGGTTTGATGCCCTTTCTCAGGAAAATGAGGGATTCCCGGATCGAATTACCGATCCTTTTGATGATCGTAAATCACTGCAAACAAAAGGCATTACAAGTGAAGCCCTCCTTCAACCGGTAATGAAAAACGGGGAAATCGTAACCATCGAGGAAGATGTAGAAAAAATTAAAACCTATTCCACCCGGCGATTAGCACTCCTGCCACCGGAGTATAAACGGTTTGAAAACGCCCATATCTACAAGGTGGGAATAAGTGATAAAACTCAAGAAATCCGGCACGCACTTCGCAAAAAGTATTTATCGTTTAGCTCGGTAAATACTTGGGAATCACAATGAGCGAGATGTACCGGATTTTACATCTTACTGGCCATAATCAGCGCATTATACAGGTTTACCATTTTTCCGGATTTGGAAATCTCGTTAAAGGGTCGTCTGTTGGTGTCGTCTCCATTCAAAACCACCTCTTGTGTGCTGGTCAATCCACTATCCATAATTACCTGTTTTACCTGTGCGGCCGTCAACTTTGGAAAATAGGATCGAATAACCGCTGCTACCCCGGCAACTCCCGGAGCCGCCATAGAGGTTCCCTGAAGAAATTTATAGGTATTAAGCGGAGTGGTTGCCCATATTTTCACCCCCGGAGCAAAAACATCAACACTTTCTTTTCCATAATTCGAAAAAGGGGCTACCATATCTTCTCCAAAAGTAGGATTTAACGCTCCCACTACCAATACATTATCTGCGATCTCCTCTTCCTGTCCGGGCCATTGATCATTCGGATAAACTCGATTTTTATCTAAATCAAGCCCTTCGTTTCCCGCTGCTTTTACCAACAGAACATCGTGCTTTGCCGCATATTGAATAGCTTCTATAACCCAATCCGGATGAGTTGAAAAATACTTCCCAAAACTCATATTAATCACTTGGGCTCCGTTATCTACCGCATATCGAATTCCAAGAGCAATATCCTTATCATATTCATCTCCGTCCGGAACTGCCCGGATCACCATTAATTCCACATTATTAGCCACCCCGTTTATTCCTATTCCATTGTTTCGAACAGCCCCGATAATTCCGGCCACGTGAGTGCCGTGTAAAATATCCTCTTTATCACTTGTCGGTCCGGTTACATCGGGATCGCCATAATAGGTATCGTTAATATCATCAACGTCGTCACCGGTGAGCTTCCGTCCATCATAATCTAAATTTAAATGGTACTCCAGCTGGTCATTAAAATAGGTGAAGGCCTCATCCAGACCATCTAAAATCTCATCGGTATCTTCAGACCTTGTTCCTTTCAGGAGATCCTTAATCATTCGTGCTGCCACCGTTACCTTCAAATTGTCGGTATCAATCGCTTCAATATCCTCAAGCGTCATATTCTCCTGACCCGTATAATCCCGTAACTCATCAACAAGCTCGGTCACGTTCTTCTTCAATTGTTTGTAATGCCCTCCTTCATCTTTTGCCTCGGCATATTCCTCATCATACTTTTTTTGGGCCCGTTTATACAGCTCAAATTCATCTTTTTGATCAGCTGTAATATCGGCATCCGATTTCCCTTCATACCGGGGTTTTAATTTTTTCAGAATACGCGTATATTCCAGATTATCATGCACTGCATCGCCCAAGAAATTCCAACCGTGTATATCATCTACAAAACCATTCCCGTCATCATCCTTTTGATTCCCGGCAATCTCATCTGGATTTGTCCAGATGACTGCAGACAAATCTTCATGATTAATATCGGTTCCCGAATCCAAAACCCCTACAATTACCGGCTTCCCCTTCTTGTCCTTGATAATCTCATTATAAGCCCGATTAACAGACATTCCCGGGATCGTATCGGTCAACATATCCAAGTCTCCCCACCCCTTAAGCACATCCCCTTCCAACTCTTTATTTTTCGTCTCCAAATTTGAAATATCAGAAGGAAGCGGAGATTCTTTTATTGATTTTAAACCCGAAGCACAACCGGCCCATAAAAAACTGGTTAGGCATAACCCTATAAAGGCTTTTGAAAAATACTGTCTCATATTGATATAAATTAATAAGAACTACAAAATTCGGAGGGAAAATACTAAAATCCACCATGAAAAGAAGTATCCGATTGTATTCTTAGATATATTTAACATCACAGCAGATACAGTCCAACCTGCTTATCGGTTAGTTTCGTATTACAAAGCCCCTAAGAAGTTTATTCTACAGACCTGTTAAACGCCTTCTCACGACATTCAGAATTCCACTCCAAAATTAAGAGTTGAACTACCCGCAACACAGCAATTCTCCTGAAGCTCCTGTATTCTTCTCCGGTACTTCTGAAAAACCCTAAAGGTTACAGCGCAAGAAGTCAATTCTAAGGCCTGAAAAATTGGCGAACAGCAGTATAAGATTTATCTTTGCCTCCTTAAATTCTGCAACATCATGAAAAAGACAAAAATTGCCGATATTTTAAAAAGCACTGCATTTTCAAAAACATATACTATTAAAGGTTGGGTTCGTGCTTTTAGAAGCAATCGCTTTATCATTATCAATGATGGTTCTACCATAAATACACTCCAGTGTGTTGTGGATTACAAGAATTTTCCGGCAGAGGTTATCGCAGAAATTCATATTGGATGTGCCGTTTCTATTACGGGTAAACTTGTCGAAAGCCAAGGGCGAGGCCAACGAGTGGAGATCCACGTAGAGGACATCGAAATTCTCGGAAAAGTAAATCCGGAAGAAATCAAAAAGACCATTTTGACTCCCAAACATCACAGTTTGGAAAAACTTCGTGATGAGGCTCATCTCCGCGTGCGTACCAATACCTTTGGAGCCATCATGCGACTGCGTTCCAAGTTGGCATTTGCCGTTCATGAATATTTTCAACAACATGGATTCTTTTACGTCCACACTCCTATTATTACCGGAAGTGATGCTGAAGGGGCCGGAGAAATGTTCAAAGTGACCAACTTTGATCTCCATGCAATACCCAAAACGGAGGATGGAACAATCGACTATCAAAAGGATTTTTTTGGTAAGGCCACCAACCTAACCGTAAGCGGTCAACTGGAAGCTGAGACCTATGCCATGGGACTGGGTAATGTCTATACTTTCGGCCCCACCTTTCGAGCTGAAAATTCAAATACTTCACGCCACCTTGCAGAATTCTGGATGATTGAGCCGGAAATGGCATTTTATGATCTGAACGACACCATGGATCTGGCACAAGATTTTATTAAATACGTTATCGATTATGTACTGGAGAACGGCGATGAGGACTTGGCTTTCCTCGAAAAACGCCTGGCTAAAGAAGAACTATCACTTCCGCAAAAAGATCGTTCCCCCATGGGATTACGGGAGAAACTGAAATTTGTTTCCGAAAATCAATTTAAGAGAATTAGCTACACGGAGGCTGTAGAGATTTTAAAAAAATCCAAACCCAACAAAAAGAAAAAATTCAAGTATCCCATCGATGAATGGGGCGTAGATTTACAAAGTGAACATGAGCGTTATCTGGTAGAAAAACACTTTAAATGCCCGGTTATACTTTACGATTACCCGGCTCATATCAAAGCCTTCTATATGCGTACCAACGAGGATGAAAAAACCGTGCGAGCCATGGATGTACTCTTTCCGGGAATTGGTGAAATTGTTGGTGGTTCTCAACGGGAGGAACGTCTTGAGGTTCTCGAAAAGAAAATCGAAATGCTGAACATGGATAAAAAAGAATTATGGTGGTATCTGGATACCCGGCGTTTCGGCACCTGTGTTCACAGTGGATTTGGGCTGGGCTTCGAGCGATTGGTACTCTTTGTAACCGGAATGACCAATATACGCGATGTCATTCCCTATCCTCGAACGCCAAAAAACGCAGCGTTCTAAGATCACCCATAAAATCAATTGGAACAAATAGAAGGGACTCACAACACCGCCTGTCTTTGATTTATTCGGGGAAACAATCAATCAAAATTTCATCGACCGATAAATTGCCCGGGAAGCTTATGAAGTAATTATACACAATGGTCTCCATCGCAGGATATCGAGATGAAGAATGGTTTTTATAGATTATCATTTCGGTATATAACGCAGAAGGAAGACCCATTCTACAGGACTCTCCAGAGGTTCCTCGACAACCGGGACTCACTATGTGTTAACAGGTTCTTATCAATCGATTACTGATAATTTCGTTATTTTTGTTACAATAACAACCGTTTACTCATGTTGAAGCAGGAACTCAAATTAAAACTCTCGCAGAAATTATCTCCTCAACAAATCCAGTTGATGAAATTAATTCAACTCCCGACCCAAGCTTTTGAACAACGGGTCAAGCAGGAATTAGAGGATAATCCTGCCTTGGACAGCGGTAAAGAATCCTCTGAAGAAAGTGAATTTGACGAGGAATTCAATAACGAAGAAACCGAGGAATTTGATCAGGAAGAGCTTGATTTTGAGTTGGATGATTACCTTAGTGATGATGATATTCCCGATTATCGCCTGCATGCCAATAACTACAGTGCCGATGACGATGAAAAACAAATTCCGTATGCCGCCGGAAAATCTTTTGCAGAATATCTGGGTTCACAACTCCAAACTTTTCGTTTAGACGACACGGAAAAAGAAATCGCCAAATTTTTAGTGGGAAGCGTTAATGAAAATGGATATATACGCCGATCGATAGAAGACATTGTAGATGATCTTGCTTTTACTCAGAATATCTATACCGATGCAGAAGCCGTTGAACATGTTTTAAAATATGTTCAAAGTTTAGATCCGGCCGGTGTGGGGGCTCGCTCCTTAAAGGAATGTTTATTGCTACAACTACAGCGCAAAGAAGTAACTCCCGAGGCTCAACTTGCCATTAAAATCCTAAATCGGGCCTTTGATACTTTTGTCAAAAAGCATTATGACACGCTTTTGAATAAATTTGAGATTACCCGAGATGAACTCCGGGCCGCTATAGAAGAAATAAGTTCATTAAATCCCAAACCGGGGGGATCCTACTCCAACAACATTCACAACGTTGAACATGTTATTCCCGATTTTACCATCAACATTAAGGACGGCGAGCTTACGCTCACTTTAAACAGCAGAAACGCACCCCAAATGCACGTTTCCAGGCAATATAGAAATATGTTGAAAGGGTACAAAGCCTCTAAAGACAAAGACCGGACCCAGGAGCAAAAAAACACTGTTCTTTTTATCAAACAAAAGCTCGATGCGGCCAAATGGTTTATCGATGCCGTACAACAACGCCAGCATACGCTCTATATCACCATGTCTTCCATCATGAAGTATCAAAAAGAATATTTTCTATCGGGTGACGACCGGGATTTAAAACCTATGATATTAAAAGATATTGCCGAAGACATTGAAATGGACATTTCTACCGTTTCCCGAGTCGCCAATAGTAAATACGTTGACACCCCATACGGGGTCTTCCTTATCAAAAATTTCTTTTCAGAAAGCATGACCAATGATGAAGGAGAAGAGGTTTCGACCCGGGAAATAAAAAAGGTTCTTGAATTAACGGTCGAAAAAGAAGATAAAAACAAGCCCCTCACCGATGAGAAATTGGCCAAAGCCCTAAAAGAAAAGGGATATCCGATAGCCCGTCGTACCGTTGCCAAATATCGTGAGCAACTCAACATTCCCGTAGCCCGGCTTCGAAAGACCATTTAATTTCTCGTTTTCTCCATCAAAACAGAAATACCTCGTACTCCCCTTTAAAGGCTTAATCTCAACCTTATGCCAGCAAAAAAAAGCCCCCTCATGGAGTCCTTTTTAAAAATGGGTTTCTATCTGTTCCATCCCCTATGGATTCCCTTCTTGGGAACGTTCATATTTTTCCTGTTCACCCCGGTCCATTTTCCAACAACTGCTGTTCAGCATAAATTAATCGGCATAATAATTCTCAGTATTCTCGCCCCGTTTGTCTTTTTAATCACGCTACGAAAAATCAATAATTATCACATTTTTATATGGGAAAATATTGGGATTCGCAGGTTTTATCTGCTCTTTCTATGCCTCATTCTCCTCACGATCAACAATTTCTTAATCCCCTCCTATAAATTTACCGAACTCTCCTATTTCTTCGTTGGCTTATTGCTCACCTATGCGCTGGCCCTATTTCTCACTTACCTTCACATCATCATCAGCATACATGTGGCCTCGCTGGCCTGTTTATTAAGTTTCTTGTGCAGTATGAGTCTGCTTCACCACATCAATCTTCTCTTCTTGATAATCCCGCTTATCTTTATTCTGGGCTGGGTTTCTACCCATAGGATTAAGCAGTCATATCACAGTGGCACAGGGATTAGTATAGCATTGCTTCTGGGCCTGCTTCCTCAATTGACCCTTCTATTTGGCCTCCTAAGGATTTACAATATATAAAACATCAATCCCACTTTAATAGTCTGCACACCAACCCCACGTCCCTCCAAGGTCTCCCCTTCAAAAAAGGAGTTTAAACTGTAATAGGCCGTAAAATTAAAAGTATTGTAGCCAAAGGTAAAAGTCAACCCATATCGCATCCTGTTTAACCCTTCTATATGATTTAAACGGATACGTTTTCCGGGCTGCTTAAAATTGGATTGAAAAAAATACAGATATCCCAGACGGAATCCTGCATATATACGCCAAAATCGGTAATCTTCGGCAGTCGAAGTGCGCCATCGTAACTCCAAAGGAATCTCTACCAATTGCGTAGAGAACCGACTGTAATTAAAATCGAATTCATCCCTATTTAATACCTGAAAAATGGTGTTTCCTTCATCGTCCTCACTAATCAGCATATCTGATCGAAAGGAGTTAACAGACCATCCTAACCCGATCCCGAATCCCAGATTACGTTCTTTATTCAATGGAAAATCCCGAATAAAACCGGCATGAAAGCCCCCCGAAAACCCGGACTGACTTACCCCAAAAGGGAGATCCGACATAAAATTAAAGGTCAGCCCCAAGTAGAATTGATCCTCTCGGTATTGCCGATCAATACTATCCCGAACCCTCGGAAGGGATTCATCAGATAGCCTGTTATCCGGGGTTTGCCCCCATAAAAAAGCCGTCCCCAAAAACAGCATCCCCAAAGTAAATATACTTTGGGGACACCAATAATTACAACCAATTCTCATCCTACATTACAACAACAATGAATGGATTATAAATACTTAATAATTGTTCCCTATTGGATTGGATCACCTACATTCACTGTATAATTGATTCGATAGGCTTTTGCCCGTCGAAGCTCCTCCTTAATGTCGGAAACAATACTCATGTTGGTCTCCCGATCGATTTTTAATGCGGTAATCAACTTATCCCGATATCCCGGATTCTTTGATTCGCGTTGCTGAACTATAAAAGACTGGATATCAGAAACTCGGGCATATTTGTCATTCAACTGAATTCTGGCTGCATTTCCAAATTGCTTTTTATATTGTAATGCCGGGGGCCCCGCATAAATATACATCACCAGATTCTTATTCTCCAATTTCTCTACCTGATCCGCCTTTGGTAATTTCTGCTCAACCATGATATTGGTATCCCTCATCGTTGTAGAAACCATGAAGAAAAACAACAGCATAAACACGATATCCGGAAGGGAAGCTGTCGAAATCGCCGGCAATTCACCACTCTTTTTCTTACTAAATTTTGCCATTGTATAAACTATTTAAAATTAAACTTCTTCCGGTTTGGCCTCAGAAATATTCAAAGGGTACAACTCTCGAATTTTCTTAATCCGCTCTTGAAGTTTCTCCTTAACTTTATCGTCAGTTTCGTTCTTATAATCCTCATTCATCTTTGTAAAGTCCTCTCCATACAAGCCTTGAGAGACCCGATTACGAAGATTATTATAAGCGGCCATAATCTCATTCTGCACGGTCATATAGGCACTGTATTTCGTCTGTCGGTCAAACTGAATAGAAACCAGTGCTTTTGAAGGATTATCCGAAGAAGAGGGATCTTTTTTACCCTGGCAATACGAGCATTCGTCATCGCCGGTTCCTCCACCATTATCAATAAAGTCCTGTGTCGCTTCTCGTAAACGTTCTACACTCATCGGCTCGTCATTCACCAAGAGTTTTCCTTCGCGATTAATAATTATCGTAAAAATATTACGCTCTTTAATCGTGGTCGATACTTCTTCCTGACTGTCATCAATCGGCGGTAATCGTCGCGTTACTCCCCGATCACTCTCGATAGTCGTCGTCACCAAGAAAAAGATGAGTAGCAGAAAGGCAATATCCGCCATTGATCCGGCATTAATTTCAGCTGCTTTACGTCGTGCCATAATCTTATTTCTTATAAGTTATTTTCTTCACCGAAGACAATAGTAATGCAAGGATTGCCACAACTCCCAAAATATACGTCATATTCAGCCCTGTATTCATCCATTTTGCTCCCGTACCAGAAATATGAACACCGGTGTCAAAAGTAATCGCAGATCCTCCTGCCATAACAAAAGAAATCAAAAAGATTACCACAAAAACTCCCAAGGAAATAAACAGATTTTTCAATTTTCCACCTCCAAAAAATCTCGCAATGATAAAAACGAGAATTGCAGCAATGGTAAGGAAGAAAACAAAATACGTCAGATAAAGAAAAGGATTCAGCAAACTATCTTGCAAATCTGCATCTGCTATTATTTCTGCATCTCCTTTCCCGATAAGGATAAAAAAAAGAATAATACCAATCCCACCGATGAGATAAGTTAAGTATTTTAAAATTTTATATAAGCCCATAATAATAGTTTCATTTAATGATTAATACATCTGTTAAGCTCAGTTCATTGGATTTTATCTTATCATTTCGACAGAACGGAACATACGTATAACCATTTCCTCCCGAACCGAATCGTTCCAAGAACTAACTTACCTTATTTCTTCTTACTGTAAGTAAAAAGGATATCCATCAAATCTATAGAGGCATCCTCCATATCATTAACAATACTGTCAATTTTGGCTACGATATAGTTATAGAAGACCTGCAAGATAATAGCTACAATCAGTCCAAATACCGTGGTCAACAAGGCGATTTTAATACCCCCCGCAACCAAACTGGGCTCCATATCACCGGCAGCTTCAATCTTGTCAAAGGCGTCAATCATCCCGATTACCGTACCCATAAACCCAAGCATCGGAGCCAAGGCAATAAAGAGGGAAATCCAAGAAACATTTTTCTCCATTTGTCCCATTTGCACACCGCCATAAGAAACTACTGCTTTCTCGGCAGCTTCCAGGCCTTCATCGGCACGGTCCAATCCTTGGTAATAAATGGATGCAACCGGACCTCTTGTGTTTCGGCAAAGCTCTTTGGCTTCTTCTACTCCGCCGTTATTAAGAGCATCTTCTACGTTTTGTGCTAATTTTTTAGTGTTTGTGGTTGAAAGGTTCAAAAAGACGATTCTTTCTATCGCTACGGCCAATCCTAAAATAAGACATAAGAGAATAATCCCCATAAACCCGGGTCCCCCTTCAATAAACCGTTTCTTGATTTCTTGATTAAAAGACTCAGACTCATCTGCCGTAGCAGCATCAGCCCCTTGATCATCTTGTACAGCCACTACAGCAGCAGTAGTTGCATCAAAAACTGTTGCGTTTGCTTCTTGAACGTTCAAACCCCCGATGAGCAACATCATCGAAAGACCTAAAATCGAAAATACTCTTTTCATTTTTTGTGATTTAAATTTTGATTAGATGGGTTAAAGATATAAAAATAAAAAATTAATAAAAGCATAATCTCCAACAAAAGTCTAAAATAAACTAAAAAGTGGATTTGTCGGAAACCTTTAAACTGCAAAATCGAAAAACACAAAAGACTACGATTCAGTAATTTAAAAAGACCTGCTTGCTTTTCAGCAGAGAGGAAGGGATTCGAACCCTCGAAACCGCGATAACGGTTTACGCACTTTCCAGGCGCGCGCCTTCGACCACTCGGCCACCTCTCTTTATCATTTACCAATTGAGTGGGCTAATTAAATAAAAAAAAATGATTAACTCAAAACATCGCTGTTAATTTTATTGCATTTCCCCCCGAATGGAAGTTTGAAAGACTTCTTTGAAGGTATTCGGGTTCAAGTTACAACTTAATAAATACATCATTTTAGATAAAGCCGCCTCTGTAGTAAGATCTTTTCCCGAAATAACCCCGATCTCCTGTAGCTGTGTACTGGTTTCATACCGTCCCATACTAACACTTCCTCCCTGACATTGCGTTACATTTACAATTTTAATTTTATCGCGCAGTGCTTCCTTCAACAAGGTGATAAGCCAGGGTGCCGTCGGGGCATTACCAGAACCATAGGTTTCCATAATCACCCCCTTCAGCTTTGGAATATTTAAAAGCATGCGCACCGTTCCTTTCCGGATCCCCGGGAAAAGTTTGAGAATAACAACATTATCATCCATGCCTTTATGCACCTTCAGCTCGCCTTTCTTGTGGTATCCTTTATATAATTCCGGATTAAAACTCAAATTAACCCCCGAAACGATTAAAGGCGGAAAATTGGGAGAATCAAAGGCTTCAAAGTTTTCAGCATTTATTTTTGTACAACGATTGCCGCGATATAATTTATACTCAAAGTAAAGTCCGACCTCCTTAATAACCGGTTCGTTGTGATGCTGCAATCCGGCAATCTGAATAGCCGTAATCAAATTCTCTTTGGCATCGGTACGCAAATGCCCAATGGGCAATTGGGATCCCGTAAGAATAACCGGTTTTGCCAGGTTCTCCAACATAAAACTTAACGCCGAAGCTGTATAAGCCATGGTATCACTGCCATGCAAAATAACAAACCCGTCATAGGCCTCATAATTCTGCTCGATGATATCTACAATCTTGACGTAGTACTGGAGATTCATCTCCGAGGAATCTATCGGCTTCTCAAAACTAATGGTATCAACCCGATGTTCCAGTACTTTAATTTCGGGAACGTGATTCAGCAATTCTTTAAAATTAAAAGCTTTAAGTGCCCCGGTTTCATAATCGGTAATCATCCCGATTGTTCCCCCTGTATATATAAGTAAGATCGATGTCGATTTCTTGTTCATCCTCTAAAAATTAAAAACCATTTGAGCGGTCCTTGTCGTTGTTTCTGCTATCGTATCCAACTCTACCTTATAGAGAGTTGCCAATTTTTCGGCTACATACACCAAATAACCGGTTTCATTCCTTTTACCCCGGTAAGGCGCAGGTGCCAGATATGGCGAATCGGTCTCCAGAACCAGCTCTTGAAGTGGAATCTGATGGAGAAATTGATCCAATCCTCCGTTTTTAAAGGTGAGGATTCCACCTATCCCCAACTTCATTCTGAGGTCAATAGCCCGTTTTGCCTGTTCCAAATTTCCTGTAAAGCAATGAAAAATACCATATAAATCATCATCCTTCTCCGATTCCAAAATTTCAAACACCTCGTCAAAAGCCTCACGACAATGAATAACAATGGGCAAATTGTATTTTTTTGCCAGCCGAATTTGTCGTCTAAAGGCATCCCGCTGTTTATCGAGCGATTCGGGATACCAGTGTAAATCGATCCCTATTTCACCAATAGCATAAAACTTTTTACGCAGGAGTTCTTGCTCGACCAAAGTCAACTCCTTCTCGTAATCCATTTCACCAACAGAAACCGGGTGGAGCCCGGTCATCAAATACATGCGGTCGGGATATGCTGCCTCCAGATCATACATCCGCTGCGTGGTTGAGGAATCGATAGCGGGCAGAAAGAATTTTTCAATGCCTTTATCCACGGCCCGCTGAATCACGGCATCACGATCATCATCAAATTCTTTAGTATATAAATGGGTATGCGTTTCTATAAATGTCATCATTTTTACGAATCAATAAAAACAAAAATAAATGAATTACTTGGTTTATCTTTGTCAAAAAAAAGAGAATGGCAAGTCTTCGGCAATTTTTGCTCCAAAAAAAATACCACCGCATTAAACTCATCAAAACCGAAACCAATCATCTTGGACTAAAAGCGACCCTTAATACGGTAGAAGGGAACTTTATTCTGGATACCGGAGCGTCCAACTCCTGCATCGGCACCGAAGAAGCCGAACATTTTGACCTTTTTTCGGAAGACAGTGATGTACGCGCCGCCGGAGCGGGATCCATCAATATGTTGACCCGCATCTCAACAGGAAACGAAATTCAGATTGGCACCTGGAAAAAACGAAAAATAGATCTGGTACTCTTTAATATGAAACATATTAATCAGGCTCTTCAGAACCATGAAGCCGAAAAAGTTCACGGTATTATCGGTGCCGATATTCTGGAAAAAGGAAAAGCAGTTATCGACTATAAACGCCGCTGTTTATATCTAAAATAAAAAACTATCGCCTATTTTCTTCTTTCAGAACTGCAATCTGTCGAATCCGCATCTGAAAGAGCTGTGCCATCTTCTGCGCCTGTCGCTTGGCTGCAAAAACGCGTTCCCCTTCAAAATGGGCATCCAACGTTTCAAAGAAGAGAGCCAACCAACGCTCAAAGTGTTTTTCGGCTACGGGTAAATCGGCATGCGGTTTAAAAGGGTACCCATTATAGGTGTGTTCAGGGAGTAGAATCGTCTGCCAAAAATTATACATTTTCTGCAAGTGTTGGGGCCAACGCCCTTCTAATTTAGAATTAAAAATAGGGCCTAATAATTCATCGGCCCTAACTTTTGTGTAGAATTGATCAACAACTTGTTGAACATCCTGTATATTCTCAATATCCCGAAGCACTACCAAGGTGATTTATAGAATTCGGGGGTCCAATACATAATGGCATAAAACAGGCCAAAAGCGATAACGGCAATGAGCAACGCCCAAAACCAAGCCGGCACCGGTTTGGGATCCTCAGATCCATGAACAATAAATTGCTCTTCGATCTCACTCCCATAGGCGTTAATGGTAATCGAGGTTTCCCGATCTACTACTTGATTTGGTTTTAATCCCATCACTGTAATTTCCGGTCCGTTCTTTACGGTAAAAGGGATTATTTTTATTCCTTCAACATTTCCGGAAGATTTGGCTACAATTTTCAATTTGTGTTCACCATCAGGAATCTTGGTCGTATCCAACATTACTTCTACAGGAGGTCTAAACTCACCGAAGGGCTGCTCATCATCATCCAGAAAGACTTTGATAATTCGATTATCCTTCTTGGTAACGCTAATTTTATTCGAAGTATTCATCCTTAACTATGTTTTTGATATGGTTGGGATCTTTCTCGCCGGGAAAAAATATATATTTCAAAGTAATATACAAAGTAAATAAGACTACTCCTATCGATATCCATATAATTAAATTAGCTGCAAACGCATGCGGTTTCGTAAAAACCATCGTATGCTCATGTCCGGCAGCCTCTGTAGCCTGTGCCCATCCCGAACCCAAGCTTCCCATCAGCGTAACTATAAAAAATACTATTTTCTTCATGGTCTAAAATTTTAATTCTACTTTATTCTCCGGCGTCCCGTACCTTTTTAACATCTTCGGCTGTAATAGTAGCTGCATCATTATCCCAACTTGTGCGTTCATAATTAATAATCGCAGCCACTTCCTCATCGGTAAATTGATCTCCAAAGGGTTGCATTGGCCCAAATCGAGGGTCATCATTCTTTCCAAAAAGCACAATATGGATATGGGTTTCGGCAGCATCATTGTTTACAATACCGCTCCCATTTAAAGAAGGGAAAGCCCCCGGGATCCCGTTACCGGTCTTTTGATGACAAGCTGCACAAGTTCCCTCGTACAAGCTTTTCCCATCCGGCAGGTTATCGGCTGTAGCACCTCCTCCGCCCGATTCATCTTTTTTAGGTTTTAAGGGAATAAATTCCGGAGCCTCCATATCGTCAGGAAGTTCCGGTTGTTTTAACGACAGGAGATAATCCACCAGTGCCAGGGCATCGTCTTTAGCCACCACCTTTTTACTCTTGTCTTTGAGGTACTTATCCGGTAATCCCTTAACAACTACATCAGAATCTTTTACCAATGTGCTATCCACTTCATAAAACAACCATCGGAAACTCGGCATTATTGAATGCTCCTCAACCGCTCGAGGTTCATACAAGTGTAACAACTGCCAATCCCGGGAGGCCCTTCGATTTCCGACATCGGTCAAGTCGGGTCCGGTACGCTCACTCCCCAGCAAAGAGGGGCTTTGCACCCAAAAATTCAAACGCTCCTTACTATAGACATAATCCTGAGGAATCGAGGGGCGTTTTCCCCACGTCTTATCCATTTCTATATTTCGAACCTGCTGTGTATGGCAGGCCATACAGTTTTCTGAAACATAAACTTCCAACCCCCGTCGTTGATCGGGAGTCAACGGTTGCTGATCCGGTAAAGGTTCGTAACTACTCATTTCATAAGCCGGATAATAGGCGACAATACATGTGAGTCCCAAAAACACAAGGAACATCGTCCAAACCAACGCTTTAAGATTTGTATTAAAATCAAACAGTGCCATTATTATATTGATTCAGTTTTTAATGATTCTTCCGTTATACTTTCTACAGGAGCATCCTGCAATTTCTTAGCCTCGGCCGAGCGTTCCCTATAGCCTTTCAACATATAGTAAATATTATAGCCGAAGATAAAATGTGACAACAGCATCATCGATCCTCCCACGGCACGCCAAATCCAATGCGATCGCATCAATTCCACCGATTCCATAAAAGGCGCGCCTTGCAGCCAACTCAGTCCTCGCATCGTTCCTCCTATCATCAAGGGAAGTGTATAAGCAAACATCCCTACAAAAGCCAGCCAGAAGTGTCCGCCCACCAAAAATTGTTTCGGCTCTTTCCCGGTAAGTTTTGGCATTACATAATACATACAGGCCCAAAGAATAAAGGAGATAATTCCATACATCGTGACATGGGAGTGTGCGACGTTAAAATCAGTAAAATGCCAAACGTAATTGGTATATCGTGTAGCCTGTAAACTTCCCTGCATTGACCCTATCCAGTAAAAACAAACACCTACCAGAAAGAAAGGCATAACATAGCTCTTGGCCAGATGGCTCCATTTCCCACGCATGGTCATCAGGTAGTTGACCGTTCCCGCCGTTACCGGAATCACCATTCCTATACTAAAAATAATAGCTACTGTTTGCAGCCACCAGGGTAACGGGCTAAAAATAAAGTGATGGGTACCAATCATCGAGTAGAACAACATTTGCGTCCACAAGGCGACAACCCCCAAAGCGTAAGAATAAATCGGTTTATTCAGAGACGCGGGTAGGTAATAGTAAATCAAACCAAGCGTAAAGGTCATAAACCACATTCCCACCCCCATGTGCATAAAGTATCCTGCAATGGCTGTTTCACCAAGTCCATCTACGGGAAGGTAGGCTGTGATGGCCACGACCGCCGTCCATATAATGGAGGCCATAATAAACCAGTTGGAGATATAGATTTCCCGAACCTTGCGCTTGGCAATCGTTTGATAAAAGTTGATAAAAGTCATTACCAACGGAACAATAAAGAACGGCACAAAAATCGGCCAGATATACTCTCTAAATTCTCCTCCCCCATTATTGACTCCTGCTAACAGGGCCAGATTTCCAAGCAACACATTAAGGTTAAACATCCAAAAACTCGTCCAGGCGAGCTTATAAGAATGCAGTTTGGTATTTGAAGTCCAGGCAATAACAAAATAAGCCAGCCCAATCATTGCTAAGGAGCCCCAGCCCCAAAAAACCGTATTGGTATGAACCACTCGAATACGGCTAAACGACAGCCACGCCTGGTGATCCAATTCCGGCCATATAAATTTTAAAGCTGCTAACTCCCCGATACTGGTCCCAAAAAGCAGCCAAAAAGCAGAGGCTCCGATAAAGGCAAAAACGATTTTCTTTAATTTTGGATCCGTTCTTAAAAACACCTTCGACCGTCGCTGTTTTTTAGCGACAAAAACAGGTTTGGGATCGTGAGTTATCTCATAAATCACACCGCGTTCATCCACCGGTTTACCTGCACCACCAAGCTCCTTACCCGTCAATTTGTAATTCAAGGCTTCCTTTCGTTGCTCCAGAATCTTATCGATTTCATCACTCTCCAAAGACAAGATATCTTCATTAAACTGAAGATCATCTTTAACCAATTTTTTACGCTTATAGTTTTTCATGTAATCGTTAAAACGATACAGTGCTATAATTACGCCCAAGGCCAGAATCATAAGTACCAAAACAACGGTACCAATAACTCCTGCCCCTTGCAGCCATGATGCTGCAATATCTTCATTGGCCGCAAATCCCGATATATTCACTGAGGCTAAAACAGCAAAAAGCAATACATGCAATTTCGATTTGAGATAATTCATAGGTTAAAGAATCTGAACTTATATATTTTTAATATTTCAAAAAGGTATCTTCGCGCTCTACACTTTGCGCCATTTCTCGTACACTCATTTTTGAGAGCATTTGTATCAACTCTTCTTTCACCTCTCTAAATTCCTGGTGAATGGGGCAAGGATGGCTGGCATTGCAATGCAATAATCCCAAGCCGCATCCTTCAAAAATATCAGCTCCGTCAATTGCTTTTACCACTTCAATTAACCGGATTTTTTCCATTTCCTCTTCTTGCAGATAAAACCCACCGTGAGGCCCGGTAATTGATTCCAGCAACCCCTTTTTTGTTAATTTCTGTAAAACTTTGGCAGTAAAAGCTTCCGGAGCGTCAATCTCCTTCGCAATTTCCTTGATTCGGGCGCGCTCTTCATTAAGGGATTTCCCCACAATATAAAGAACCGCTCGAATCCCGTATTCGCAAGCTTTTGAGAACATATAAGTAGTATTTAATGAGCACAAAGATAAAGGAAGTTTTTATTACGGACAAGAGCATCTATAATATAATTCTACAATCTCCATAACCGTTATTACAAGCCCCTATCCAACCCGCATTTTACCCGTTTAGAAGGTCGAAATATCAATCTTCTTGTTCTCGACTATTACACCGTCTTTGGGGCCTAAAAAAACTCCCGAAAACGGGAGTTTTAAACGGTGTTATGCCGATATAAAACCAAAGATTAATTCTTAAATTTAGAAGGTCGGATAGTCAATACCGGCATCTTTAAATATCGCGCAACTTTTTCGGCATTTGAGCCCACCAACAGGTTAGCCAAAGCACTCCGGCCATGCGTTGCCATCACGACCAACTGAGCGTTTTCTATAGCATACTGTACAATCCCGGCATGCGCAGAAATTCCTTTTTGTATGACTATATCCAACTCAACAATCACTCCGGATTTATTTTTAATCCTGATTTTATCGTCTTTAAAGTCATCACCTCCAACAAAAGTGAGCTGATTAGAATCCCGGGCCACAAATTCTCGTAGCCCCCCTCGCACATCTTCTCGAATCTTCTGCTCGGTATATCCGTATGCGCTGGTTCCCTTTAATTGAGTTTGCGCAACATCAAATTTAGAAATGGACAACAAACGTATGGAAGCTTTATTTTGAGCCGCCACCAAATAAGCCATCGGCAATGCCTCCAAAGAAACAGCCGAGCCATCCGTTGGCATTACAAGAGTCTCAATTTCAGGATTGTAATCACGAGTCATACTCAATAACGGCGTTTTTGAAACCCGTATCAATCGCTCGGTCACCCCTCCTCTTGTAAAGGTGGAATTACCCCGACCGCGATTAGCCACTATAATCAAATCATAATCCTCTTCAAAGGCATGTTTGGCAATGCCGCTTGCCGCCCGATCCTCGCGTTTTACAAAAACCTCACCTCGCTGAGCCTCCGGAATATTGTTCTGCATTTCTTCCTGAAGCTCACGCAAAAGTTCATTTTTAAAAGCTTCGTACTCCTGGCGATTCCTAAAGGTCTTTGAAAATCCCTTAGGGCTCAAATTAAAATAAGCCATCTTGGGAATAATATGAATCAAGTCAATTCGGGCATCATAATTATCCGCGGTTTCAACGGCATATTCATAGGCACAAGATGCATTTTTAGAAAAGTCAGTGGGTACAAGAATCTTTTTAATTTTCGCCATTTTTAAGTTGTATAGTTTAAATTAATAAAAGAGATCGTTTAAGCGTTTTGAAATACGTATAATTCCATAATACAATAATAAATATTTAAGAGACCCTACTGACCTTCCAGCAAGCAGATCCCGCCTTTTTATGATTATAGCCATATTCTGCAAAAAAACATCATCAGAAACAATAATTTCTATCCAGTCTGACGGGCAGGTTTTACCTCAATTCAATACGTTTAAATCCCTCAATGATTGTCCGGACAAGTTACTCATTTTTTAAATAGGCCTCACTTTCGATTATTCGGCTCTTTTCGACCTTGCCCAATGTCGTTCCCAAAATAAAAAACACAAACGGTCAATAATCAAGAAAAAGGCTTCCCTTTAGGGTTGAGGGAAGCCTTTTTTAAAACGAATATTGAAGCGATTTGAATGCCAGCATAAAAACGGATGATCATTAAATTATATCCTCATCTAACACTCAAAAATCATGCCTTTTTCACGAGCAGACCTCTTTCGGCCGACTTCTAAAAATCGCCAAATACAGGTTGGTTGACATCATACGGGCGCGATCCCGAGCCAGCTGTGCAACATCTCCCTCAAAGTACTCATCGAGGGTCTGATACCACAAATTCAACCAAAATCCAAAATGTTTAGACTCGACTCCATGGTCGATTTTTTGATCTACCGAAATATGGGCAATCATCGGGTTGCCAAAATATTTTCGGGCATAGAGCAAATTGCTTTCCCAAAAATCGACCATTTTCTCAAGATGCTCATCCCAATCTGTAATAACTCCGTTAAAAATCGGTCCTAAAACTTTATGCTTTCTAATTCTTCCGTAAAAAGTATAAACCAAAAGGGAAACGTCTTCTCTATTCTTAATCTCTCTTTTCACAATCCCTTCTTCCGTACTCATAATTTTTAAATATTTATAATGTGAAAGATAACAATCAACAGACTTAATGCACAACTGATCAGAAAAGCATTATATACCACTTTTCTCTTACGATCAGACAGTATCGTTGCATTAAACCCCATACAGACCGCGACCAAAAGACCTACCTGAAACATTTGCCACGGCCCATGTCCGGTATGCAAAGCCAGCATAGATGCCGCGGCCCCCATACAACTGGAAACTAATACGCCTATCATGGCATACATTAAATAATGCTTCTGAAAAACGTCGAATCCTTTATTATATAGCTCCATAAGTTCTAATTTTTGCTCGGACAAAGATAGAAATTTTAACCTATTCCTCTACCTTCTCCGCTATAAAAAAACATTCCTTACAAAAGTAGGATATAAATTTCTATTCCGGACGTTTTACTCCATTTTATTTTAGGGTTAAAAAAAGACGATAGATATTTCCTTCTCGTCCTATAAAAACTCAAGATCCATTTTTAAAGATTTACTACCTTTACCCCATGGATTGGGAGACAGCCTCAAAAGCGTATAAAAATTACTTGCACCTGGAGCGTGGGTTATCGCAGAACTCGATTACCAGCTACGGGCTCGATCTGCAAAAATTAATGACTTATCTGAAAGCAAACAAAATACCGGCACTACCAACGACCTTAACGGAACAAGAAATACGAGAGTTTATCTACCGCACCCCAAATCTCAATCCACGATCCCGGGCCCGGCTCATTTCAGGATTGCGCAGTTTTTTCGAATACCTTGTTTTCGAAGGTATTCGTGAGGATCATCCCATGGCCCTTATCGACAGTCCAAAAATTAGCAGAAAGCTTCCCGACAGTCTGTCATTGCAAGAGATTGACCAAATTATCGATGCCATTGACTTAACCCGGCCTCAGGGAGAACGCAACCGAAGCATCATGGAGACCCTTTACGGCTGTGGACTCCGCGTTTCTGAACTCACAGCTCTCAAATGTTCCGATCTCTATTTTGAAGAAGGGTTCATCAAGGTAACCGGGAAAGGCAATAAACAGCGTTTTGTCCCCATTAGCAATACCGCACAACATTATATTCATATTTATCGCAAGGAGATTCGCACCCATCTTACCATCCAAAAAGGAAATGAGGACATCCTGTATCTTAACCGACGGGGGAAACAGCTTACCCGAGCGATGATTTTTACGATTGTACGGCAATTAACGGCCAAAGCCGGAATTAAGAAAAAAGTGAGTCCCCATACCTTGCGCCATTCCTTTGCTACACATTTACTTGAAAACGGTGCAGATTTACGCTCCATTCAACAAATGTTGGGACATGAGAGTATCACCACTACAGAGATCTATGTACATACCGACCGGGCTTTCCTTAAAGAGGTGGTTCACAAATATCACCCCCGACGCTAAAAAACAAAAAGACACCTCCACACAAGGTGTCTCCATATCCAATTATTTGATAGTTCCCGATTTTAGTCCCTATCGCTAACCGTTCTGAAATATTCTACCAACTCTCGGGCTTCCTGCTCTGTTGTTCCCATATAGGTCATCGGGGCCTGATAAATCTCCAACAGAGCCTTTGCGGTTTCGTCTTTTTCCAACATCTCATTCGTGTTCAGAATCATATTCATTACCCATTCCGGTGAACGATCATCAAGCACCCCTTTTAATGCCGGCCCCACCATACGAGTTTCAATCTGATGACAAGCAATACACACACTGTTAAAGTAGGCTTCTCCTGCAGCAGCCATATCTTGATCAATTTCATCTCCCAAATCGACATGATCAATGGGACCAATCCCTTTGTTATCCAAACTTGGCGGCACCTCATTATTGCTCTCGTCATCCGCACTATCCTCACTTTCTGAAGAAGTTTCGGCTATATCCCGCAATCCTATCTTTATGGGTTTTTTCTCCGGTTTGTGATACGGCCCCTGACAAGCTATAAAAAAGCCCAATACAACAAACATCACAACAAATTTTATTTTCTTCATAGTTGATAAATGTTAAATCTCTATAAAATCATAACTACGAATGCAAACTTAACTCATTTTTTCTGGCCGATCATAAATTTCCTCCTATTTAGAACGATTAAAAACAGTATCCGACCATCCTGATTAAAATCCATCTGGTCGCGCAGCAGCTTTTGGGTTTATTTTTTAATATACCTTAAAACAAGAAAGCTTACCTTTCCCTATCTTTGTGGGTTCGATTGTAAAACAATTCTATTTTGAATAAAGCATATTCGATTCTGTTTTTCTTTCTCCTTTTGGGGCTTGCCGGAAGTGCACAGACCAAAATCGGAGGAAAAGTAGTCGATCAGGACGGAGCCCCCCTGGCCTTTGCCAATGTTATTTTTATCAATTCGACAGAAGGTACGATAACAAACGAAAACGGACGATTCTATTTAGAATCCAAAAATGATCACGATGCGGTCGAATTTTCATTCACCGGCTATAAATCGGTTACCCTCCCTTTACAAAAAGGGAATAACCTCGATTTGGAAATTACCCTTGAAGACAGTCCTGAGGCATTGTCAACGGTAGTTATCTACAAGGGAAAGACCTCCAAAAAGAACAATCCCGCCATCGATATTCTCAAAAAAATATGGAAAAATAAACAGAAAAACGGGCTCCGTCAATACCGCAAATACCAATATGACAAATACGAAAAACTGGAATTTGACCTCAACTCCATCGACAGTGCAATGATTAACAGCCGCACGTTTAAGGACATAAAATTTATCTTTGAAAAAATTGACACCAATTCTCTTTCGGGAAAGAATTATCTCCCCATTTTTATCAATGAGGCCGTTTCTACCGTATATGGCGACAACACCGCCCATAAAGAAAAGGAAGTCCTGCGAGGCAACAATAACTCGGGGTTTAACGACAATCACGCACTCACCGATTTTATTAAGGATCTTTATGCCGATTATAATGTGTACGACAACTATCTCAAATTCTTTAATAAAAGCTTTGTCAGCCCGCTTTCTAAAACCGGGATTGATGTTTATAATTACGTATTGGCAGACAGCTCTTACTTGGACCATAAATGGTCGTACAAGATTGTCTATTATCCCAGACGAAAAAACGAACTTACTTTCAAAGGGGATTTTTGGGTGAATGACACCACTTTTGCCATTCAAAAGATCAATTTGGAAATGACTAAAAGTGCTAATATTAACTGGGTTAACGATGTATATATTGAACAAGAATTTGAGACCCTCAACGATTCTACCTTTGTCCTTACGCGCGATCATTTTATGACCAATTTTGCACTCCATAAAAGCGATCAGGCCAAAGGTCTTTACGGACAACGCACCACGGTTTTTGATCATTTTAAATTTGACCAGGAGCAACCGCAAAATATCTACAGTAAAAAACGCCAACGCTTCGACAAAAATGTATATCGGCGAAGTGCTGCGTTTTGGCAAAAAGAGCGAATGGAAAACCTCTCGGCTAAAGAACGGGGAATTTATGACATGCTCGATACCCTGCGAAAGACCCGTACATTTAAGAATTTTTACAAGCTGGGCAGTATTTTAACTTCCGGATATATCAACTTTGGAGATATTGACTTTGGCCCACTACCGGCTCTTGTAGGATACAATCAAGTCGAAGGAGTGCGGACCCGGCTGGGGGGACGGACCTTTTTTACACCCGATGACCGGTGGCGGTTAGAGGGATATGTAGCCTATGGGTCCAGAGATCATCAATTCAAATACGGCATTTCGGGAAAATGGCTCATCGACCCCATATCTCGCTTAAAAATAATTGTCGGCCATCGGCGGGATATCGAACAACTTGGGGCGAGTCTTATCAATTCCTCCGATATCCTCGGGCGCAGCATGGCCTCCTCCTCAATTTTTACCGTCGGTTCCAACAAAACCCTGAGCAATGTTAATCTTACCTCTCTGGGCCTCGAAATATCTCCCATAGAGAATTTTAAAGTCGGTATTGAAGGCTCTTACAGAACGGTTAAATCGGCTTCTCCCGAATTTGATTTAAGCTATTATGCCGATCCGGCTCACACCCAAATTGCCGAAAGAGTACAGCAGTCAGAACTTGCCGCCAGAGTTGAATTTACCCCCAACCGAAGAGTAACTAACCACGGCGTTGAACGAATTATTGTTAATAAACGGCATTACGGGCATTTCCTGCTTAAATACACCAAGGGGCTAAAAGGTGTAATGGGCAGCGATTTTAACTACGACCGCTTAGAATTTTATTATAATCAGCCTTTCTATATCGGGGGTCTTGGCCGATTAACTACAGTATTGGAGGCAGGAAAAACTTTCGGGGAGGTGCCTTTGGGATTACTCAATCCCGTCCCGGGAAACCAAACCATATTCTCCATTGAAGGCACCTATCCACTACTGGATTATTATGAATTTGTAACCGATACTTATGCCAGTTTACATCTCGAACACAACTTCGGCGGGCGTCTGTTTTCATACATCCCGCTCCTCCGAGATTTGAATCTCCGCGAAATTATCGGTTGGCGAGGGGTCATCGGATCTTTGTCGGATGCCAATAAGACCCTCAACGCCTCTACTACACATCCTTTTCTCCTTGCTCCTCATGACGAACCTTATTGGTCCTGGAGCGTAGGGATTGGAAATATCCTGAAATTTATTCGGGTAGATGTCCATTTCAGAGGAAATCATCGCTACCCGGGGGGCCGAAACATAGGCGTTACCGGAGGTGTCGAAATCGACTTCTAACAAGAACCGTAACTCCAACCCATTTAGCCTGCATTCCAAATAGCGTTTTCTAATCGCTAACAAAAAAGAGCTAACTTT
>CAZBXQ010000034.1:0-33484 GCA_964495935.1 uncultured Flavobacteriaceae bacterium | reverse complement strand
TCTTTTTTTGACACTCGCGGGGGTACAGGACATATAATACAATGCGGTCATTTACAAACTTACATCAAAATAGCCGTGCTCATCGAAGAGATTTCTTTTTTTGAGCAGAATGGTTTAAACTTTCTATAACCAACGGCCAAAGACGCAATATTTTAAGCCTTGTACTCTATATTAATGGATACTCATTAATATAAACCGAATACTAACTCAACATCGGCAAATACTCATTCACTATTGGCAATAAGTTCTATTTTTATGATCTTTAAACGTTGAAGAAGATTTTAACAGCTCTTGTTTCCAATACTCAAAAAAGAATACAAACCCATTAAAACAAAATATTATGAAAGCTAAACTCTTATTGCTTATCGGCTTGTTCCTGATGGGCTTTAGCATGCCCTCTGAGGCTCAAATCTTTAAGAAACTCGGTAAAAAAATAGAAAAAAAAGTAAAAGAGCGCATTGATCGGAAAGAACGAAAGGCGGATCAAAAAGTAGATCAAAAGATCGATGAATCCATGGACAAGGCCGAGCAAGGTGCCCAGAATACGGTATTGGACTGGATTAGCGGTGGCGATGATGATGCCGAGCATTCGTCAGAAGGGGCATCTTCTGCTACTTCAGAAACCCATATCCCCACGGCAACGGCTCCACAAAATGAAAATTACAAATTATCGATAACCGGATCCGGCCCCGACATCTTTATGACCTATAAACTGGATACCGATACCGAGCAGATGCAAGATCTGCCTGCCGGAATGGGGGATTTTGAAATGCATCTCAAACTCTACGCCTCCACCGGACTCAAGCGATCACGAAGCGAAGTGGTAACCCAGATTCCTATGCTCGGGGAAATGCGAATGGCCACCATCTCCAATATGGAGGATCCGGATCATATTGTTATGATTAACGAAAAGAAAAAGACCTATGCCATTATGGATTTCAGCGGAGATCAAGATCAAGATTCCGAAAATTATCGAATAAAAGTTCTGGGAAAGGAAAAGATTCACGGTTTAAACACAACCCACGTTCGAATAATAGCCGATGAGCTTGAAGATTTTATTTTTGAAATGTGGATTAGTAAAGACCTGCCGGGATATCAAAAAATACTCGATATCTACAAAAAAAGCGGCCAGTTGGGGGATAGTAAAATATGGAATGAAATTATAAAAGCCGATGCCGATGGCTTTGTCATAAGAATGGAAGGGCGTCAACAAGGAGTGACAACCCGAATGGAGCTTCAAGACATCCAACAAGCCGAATTGCCCAATTCCCTATTTGAAATTCCTGCAAATTATAAAAAGAAGAAAAGTATTGCCTCCGGTATGTTCTAACCCGCATTCCAAATAGCACTTTATCATCGCTAACAAAAAAGAGCTAATTTTATAGAGCGACTGTGAAATTTATGAATATAATGGGGAGTGCGATCCTGACTGAAAGGAGCCTTCCCATTATTTTTTTCGGAGTGATTTCATTTTGACGAAAAAGTAAACTCCTTTATATCAGATACTTGCTATTTGTCACTGCATTCGAAATGAACAGTTATAAGACCCCTACCGATGTTATTGCGCCTTAACCCATAACTGCACGGTAAGAAAACCTGTCGGTTTCGAGTTTTATGAAAATGGATATTTTCCATAAAAATGGATTTAATACTAATTTTATAAGTAAATTTGTTTCTAAATCCACCTTCGAAATGAAAGACGTTTATATCAAAGGCCGAGGAGCCCAGAAAAATATTCCCAATAAATATTATGAATTAAAACATATCCCCGATCTCGATTATTTGAATTACTGCGAGGTGGAGGAGGATGAATTTGCCGTTGACCCCAAGACTCATTTTCAGGAGGTTTTTCCCAAAACCATTGTCAACAAAGTGAATAGTCCGGATTTGCGATTTCAGTATTCCATGAATATGTATCAGGGATGCGAACATGGATGTGCCTATTGCTATGCTCGGAATAGCCATCAATACTGGGGGTATGGGCCCGGACTGGATTTTGAAAAAGAGGTGTTGATTAAACGAAACGCACCTCAGCTGCTGGAAAAAACACTTCGTCAAAAGAACTGGAAACCGGCGACTATCGTATTCTCCGGCAATACGGATTGTTATCAGCCCATTGAGCGAAAAATGGAAATTACCCGGCAATGCCTGAAGATTATGCTGAAATACAAACATCCGGTCGGAATTATCACCAAAAATGCCTTAGTTACCCGAGACATCGATATCCTAAAGGACTTGGCGCAAGATCATCTGGTCAAGGTCAATCTTTCGATTACCACTTTGTCTGAGGAAATGCGACGGTTGATGGAGCCCCGTACCTCGACGATCCGAAAACGGATTCGGGCGGTGGAGAAATTGGCCCAAAACAATATTCCGATAGCGGTCATGATGGCTCCGATTATTCCCGGGATCAACAGCCACGAGATTTTTCCCTTATTGAAACGGGTAGCCAAAGCCGGGGCCTGGTCCGCCCACTATTCGATGGTCCATCTCAATGGAGCCATTGGAGAGATCTTTACCGATTGGATCGAAAAAGCCCTACCCGGACGAGCCGATAAAGTGCTGAATCTAATCAAGTCCTGCCATAATGGAAAACTCAATGAGAGTCGGTTTGGGAAGCGGTTGCGAGGAGATGGCGAAATTGCCAATCAGGTGGCGCAGCAATTCCGGATTGCACGGAATCGTTATTTTCCAAATCAGAATTGGCCGGAATTGGATTACAGTTTATACGAGAAGCATAAAAACCCGCAATACAGCTTATTTTGAGCCCAAAGCGAAGAAGAAGGGCGATTTATTACCGTCTTTTATAGGCCATTCCGCTTATTAGGCAAAGACCGCCAAATACGATTAAGGCGATGGATTGCCCGGCATCTTGAAAGATTGTATGCTGCAAATAACCGGGGAAAAGCACGGCGAAACAGCCAAACCCGATCATTATTAGCCCCATAAGGAGCAAAACATAACGCAGTGTATTTTTCATGATCCATTAACTTCCGGGCAAATTTAATGTTTTAACACCGTTTATTCACCAATAAATAGGTTCAAAACATCGCAAACCCCATAAACCTGATAAAATACTCGGGGTACTTCTCACCATTTAAGGGCCCCCAATTGGGCACCACCATTTGATACAAACTCCCGGATTTCAACAGGCCTATCGTTTTTACAAACTCTTAGGATAAAGATCATTTAAATCACTTCCATAAGTTTTCAAACGTCAAGCTGTACCCCTTAATAAATCGGTTGATCCCGACTTTCAGGGTTCTTAGATTTGGGATTATACATTGAATCTAAGCCCCTAACAGTAAACGGATTATCGAGGTGTATAAATTTTCGAGGTTAAAATTCTATTCAAAAATCTTTATATTTTTAACTTTGCCACTGATAGATTGTGTTATTACCTATGTTTCAGGATATTCTTGCCGCCATTCCGTTGGGGGTAGTAGTTGCTTTTTTGTTTGGTCCCGTCTTTTTTGTCTTGCTGGAAACAGCGGCCATTAAAGGGGCTCGAGCTGCTGTATTCTTTGATTCAGGTGTTATTGTTGCCGATATTTTTTTTATTCTGATCGCCTATTTTAGTACGAGTTCGTTACTAAATCGATTAAAAGATGATCCCAATCTATTTATTTTTGGCGGAATATTGCTTCTTGTTTACGGGCTGATTACGTTTTTCAGAGAAAAAAAATGCTCAGAAAAGGATTTGGAGTTACAACGACATGAAGTCACAGAGAAAAAAGGAAAGTTTAAACTCTTTGCCAAAGGGTTTCTTCTCAATTTTGTCAATATCGGGGTTTTGGGGTTCTGGTTGGGGCTTATCATTGCCGTGTCCCCTACCATGAATATGGAGCCGGAGCGGTTGATGGTTTTTTTTACGACCGTAATCGTGACTTATTTTGTGGTCGATATCGGAAAAATCATATTGGCTAAAAAGCTGCGCCATAAACTCACTTCTACGCGAATTTTTAAACTGAAACGAACAATTAGTGTCTTGATATTCGCTTTTGGAATGATCTTGGTTGCCAAGGGAATTTTTCCTTCACGAATGCAGGAGATACAGAACAAAATGGAGCATGTTATTCCCGATACCACTTTCAAGCAAGGCTTGAAACATCGGTAAAAGGAAACAAGAAGAGGCGCCAGGGGGATTTGAACCACCCGTAAATGATCGTGCGGATCATTGCCTAACCAGACTCAGCCACAGCGCCATTGAGTCCGAACAAAAATAAAGGTTTTTACCGGTTTTCCAAAATCTAAACAGGCAACCTCTATTGATCGTTTTTAAAAATCACGTAGGAGGCTGCGTATAATACTTTTGAGATAAGTCCATTGTGTTAAATACATTATCATTAAATTCCATAGCTTTACCAGTAGTATTTAGGACATGTCAAATGAAACCTTTCGTAGTATTATTTTTGTTGTTATTATCCATTTCTTTATCCTATGCTCAGGTATCCCTTGATCAGGTAAAAGATATTGCCGATGAATTAGATATTCCGGGCGTTCAAATCGTTTATGCCAAACCAGGAGAAACCCATAGTTATTATGTGGGAAAAATTCGAGAAGGTCAGGCGGTACAAGTGACTCCGGAGACCCGATTTCAAGCGGCTTCTCTCACGAAAGTTGTGGTGGCTTATGTTTTCTTTAAACTTTACGACCAAGGTCTGATTGATTTGGATACCCCCTTATCAGAGTACTATTCGTATGACAGAATTCAGGACAATCAAGAGGCAAAGACTATAACGGCCAGAATGGTCTTAACCCATCAGACGGGGTTTCAGAATTGGGAAGGCGATGTTCCCACTGATGAATGGCGGGCCAGTCCTCTTCATAGCCTTTTTAAACCGGGAACGCAGTATAAATACTCCGGAGAAGGATTCTATTATTTACAATTGGTAATGGCGGCTGTTGCTAAAACTCCTTTCCGGGAATTGATTCGTGATTGGGCCTTAAAACCTTTAGGAATGGACCATTCTGATATTATTTGGAACGAAAGTATGGAGGGAAATACAGCTTCCGGTCATCAGGAGAACAAAAAGCCCTTAGCGCTTAAGAAGATGGAACGTCCCAATGCTGCTTATACATTATATACCACCGCCGAAGATTATGCCCGGTTTATTGAAAGGGCATTGAATACGGGTGAAGGACTGAAATCGGAAACACACCAATTGATGATTTCCAGGGCTGGAGAGGTTCAAAGAGGAGATTCCCCTGAAGAAATCGATGCCAAAGTACCTACTGCATTGGGCGTGAGAATGCAAATTAATGAAAAAGGGACCTGGTTATGGCATACCGGATCAAATCCGGGCTTTCGGGATTATTTCCTGACCCATCCGGAAACAGGAGAAAGTATAGTCGTCTTTACGAATTCTGCTAATGGCTTTAAAACCATGCCCTTGTATTTTCAACTTTTTCTGGGGTCAGACCAAACCTATTGGGCCTATAAATGGCGTCACGGTGAGTTAGATTGATTTCTTTAAAATGAAGAAGAGACATTCTCTGACTTCCACATGCTATTTTCAAACCCTTGCAACTCATTGATAATAAATACTGTAAATATGCGGATCCGCTTTTAAATTTGAGTGTTCCGGTGCCAAAGCCGGGAACAAAAGAGGGGCTTTCTAAGATAGGATAACAGCTGTAGCATTATTTATTTGCCCAAAAAAAGACAATAAAAAAAGCAACCCACTGAATGACAATAGGTCGCCTTATTTAAACGAGGTACCGACCGGATTCGAACCGGTGTAGATGGTTTTGCAGACCACTGCCTAGCCACTCGGCCACGGTACCCTTTTTTATTAGAGTCGGCAAATATAGGTTTTTTGAATTTAAAAACCCAATTAACGAGCTTGAGATAATTCTACACTGACATGCTCTACATCCCCTCCAAGCGGCGGATTGATTTTAGAAACGGTGACGCCGGTTTCTTTAATTTCCGGAAAGTCTTGCAATACCCGATCGATAATACGATAGGCCACATTTTCGAGGAGATTGGAACGAAGGGCCATTTCTTCCTTTACAATTCTATTGAGCTGTACATAATCTATAGTATCTTGTAAACGGTCACTTTTTGCGGCTGTTTTTAAATCGGTTTTGATCCATAGGTTTACGCGGTATTCACTCCCAATGGTGGCTTCTTCGGTTAAACACCCGTGATAGGCATAACAACGAATGTTGTTTAAGCAGATAATTCCCATACTGGCTATTGTATATCGTATTCCGTAAACTGAATGTTTACACGTTTTACGGAACCCATTTGACTCTTTCCTTTTAATTGCGGTTTTCTAAAAGGTCGTTATTGGGTTTTGTTTTCGGCTTCTTCCAAGGCTTGAGCGGCGGCATCGCTCAGCTGAATATTTTTCTCTTTTTGAATTCGAGCCAGACATACTTTACAAACTTCATTTCCTTCAATCCCACGAGTAGTCCAGGCTTCTTCCACGGTTCCTTCTCCGTAATCCTTTCCACGAATATATTGACAATCCTCGAAGAGATGAAGTTTCTTCCCGGTAGGTGCCCAATATACATGGTCAATGCCATCATTTAGTTCTTTTACGACTTCCGTTTGCGCATTAATCTGCTCGGTGTATTTTTCGACCGAAGGCGGATTAAAATCAACGCCTGTGATTCCTGCTACCAACAAGGCCACGATTCCGATAGCACCGGCAATTCCTTTGGTTTTTTTACTGGCGTCTTTATCCAAGAAGATAAAAAGGACCAGAGGAAGAAAGGCCAAAACAGCCATAATAGCCCCTAATTGATTTTGTACAAAGAATTTAAATTTATCCTTTTCCGAGGCCGGATCCAATCGGTTTGACTTTTTCCAGAGGAGATTTCCGGTCACCGCTAATGCCAGAATTACAACGATAGTTACAATCAACCAAGTGAGCATCTCATCGTTGATAAGCTTTAGAATAGCAAAAACTTCGAGCCCGATGGCCACTAACCAAGCCAAGATGGCAAACAATCGCAACTGTTTGGCTTTTCCTTTTGCCTCATCAGAGGCTACGAATTTTTTCTTCTCGCTCATAAGCTGTTGATTTTTTTAGGTATCCGAATAAAATAATTTTTCAAAAATACTAAAATATAACCGATATACTAATACAGACATTCTCTAAAATGGGAGGCAGGTGACTGATTTTTACAGATTTAAATAAAATAGGCCGTAGCGACACCCAGAATAATCACAATTATTTTGGATCCATTAAACTGGTGATTTTTAGAAGATTCAAATAAAATCGTTGTAGAGACATGCAGAAAAATCCCGATAACCACGGCATTGATATAATGTTCAATTTTTGGTGCATCTGATAACATCTTGCTAAACAAGGCTCCCAAAGGGGTCATTACGGCAAAAAGCACGACAAATAAAATTATACTTTTTTGAGAACGTTTAGAATTGATAAGAAAAGTGGAAATGATAATGGCCACCGGGATTTTATGAATAACCACCCCCACAAGAAGATGGGTATTTTGAGCAATGGGAACACCTTCCATAAAAGAGTGAATGCAGAGACTGATAAAGAGCAAAAAAGGGAATTCGGAAGATTTGTGATCATGGTGTATATGACCATGCTCAGCACCTTTAGACATAAATTCAAGGAGAACCTGCAACAATACCCCCGCCATAATGAGAATACCGATAACCGGAGAATACTCCTGGTAGACTTCGGGTAAAAACTCAAAGATGGTCACCGACAGCAATAATGCGCCACTATAAGAAAGCAGTAATGGAGTAGATTTTGCGCCTTTCTGAAAAAAGAAGGCAATAAGGAACCCAATAATTACCGATAAAATGGGAAGATAGACAGCCATTGCAGTTTACAAAGCTGCAAAAGTAGTTATATCTCCTATAAAAAACTATAGTCTCTTACAAGGTTTACTCCTCCAAGAGGTTATCCAGAAGATGGAATACGCTTTTACTATCCCATTTTGCCGAGCCTTTCTTTTTGACATGAATTTTGCCGTCTTTCCCAAAAATAAAGGTAGTAGGAAGCGCGCCGGATTGCAAAAGTTCGGGCGGTGCGTATGGAGTCAACTGTACCGGAAGATGATAATCGTGCTTCTCCATAAATTTATTAATAACCTCCGGCTCCTCATTGGAAACAAAATAAAATTTTACCCGATCTCCATATTCATCATATAAATTTTGAAAATAAGGCATTTCTGCAATACAGGGAGGACACCAAGTAGCCCAGAAATTCAGGACACTCACTTCTCCTTTAGCCTCGTCAAAAGCCACAGGATTTCCATCTACATCATACAACGGCCAATCATATTCTGTTACTATATCACCGTTATTCGTAGTAGCCGGAGCAAAGGCAATGACCCGTTGCACCGTAGCCACCACCGGGGTACGAATCTGAGGGAAGATCATCATCATGATAAAAAGCACAAGGAGGATATTGCTCCAGTGCTTCTTTATAAATCGTATAATGGCCTCTTTCCTCATACCCTTATGAATGTTTGCGAAATTATAGAGAATAAAAGAAGTTAAAAAGGTATTTCTAAAAGATTAACTTTCCCCCTGTTAAATGGGAGCTTCAAAAGTTCATTTCGAATGCAATGATAAAAATCTAACTGAAGTTTCGGAGATGTTCTGACCTACTGAATTCAACGCGGCTTATCGGAATGAATTTACACCATATTGATTATTAACGGATTATAAAAACCTTGAAATAGATTCTACAAATTAGAAACACCCCGCCTACGGCCCCCCTCTTTAAAAAGGAGGGGAACGGATACGCGATTCAATGAAATTTAGTTAGCGTTTCGAAGGATTTAAAAAAATCGAAAGTATCATCAATTATTGGAGTCGGTCAATAGTGATCACTTTATTGAAAAACAACACTAAATTTAAATTACAGCTATTAATTTTAACGATTTTTAAGCCTTATAAAATCCGATAATATACTGACTTCAAATAGCTTCCTTCGTCAAAAGTAACCGGATGATCAAGGTCGTGTCCGGTGATGGCTTCTATCCGGTATTTCACTCCTAATGCTGAGAATTCCCGGCGATGTGCCGCCAAAAACTCCGCTTTGGAAATTCGGGAAGAACAGGAAGCCAGTAATAAAACGGTTCCCCGGTGTGCGAGCTGAACCCCCAGTCTCGCCAATTCTGCATATTTTTTCTTTGCTATTTCCTTCTCCTTTTTTCGTTTCGCAAAAGAAGGCGGATCAATTACAATAACATCGAATTTTTGCCTTTCCTCGGCCAATTTTTCCAAAAGCTCAAAAGCATCGCCGGCCAAGGTAAGAAGTTTTCCTTGATGGAGATTTAAAGCCGCGTTTTCCTCTGCCAATTCTAAAGCCTGTATACTACTATCTACGGCTGTCACCTCACGTGCTCCCCCTACCAATGCATGTATCGAAAACCCACCGGCATACGAAAAAACATCTAACACCGTCTTCCCTTCAGCCATGGCTCCGATGCGGCGGCGATTGTCGCGGTGATCCAAAAAGAAACCGGTTTTATGCCCCTGTATAACGTCAATTTTAAAGTGTACTCCATATTCTTTAAAAATCACTTCCGGGGATTTGAGCTTACCCAAAATAACGTCTCCTTCGCGATATGGAGTTTTCCCTTCCTGAAGTTTCCGACTTAACCGTAATACGATCGCTTTTACCTGGGAAATCTCCGCCATATAAGGAATTAAAGAAGGTAAATGTGAAAACCAGATTGCCGAATAGATTTTGAGTACCCCAATCCCGTTATAAACATCTAAAATCATTCCCGGAAAATCATCGTTTTCACCATAAATAAAACGATAGGCATTCGTATTTCCCTGCAATAAAGGGTTACGAATTGCATAGGCTTGCTCCATTTTTCGTTTAAAAAAGAAGGCATCAATTGGAACGCCAGAACCCCGATGAATAATCTTGATGCGTACGGCCCATTCCGGATCATACAAACCAATGGCATAAACCTGATTCGTTTGCCGACTAAATAAAATGGCAATATCTCCCGTTTTTCCTTTTTTATTCAGTTTGACAATGCTATCAGAAAAGACCCAGGGATGTCCCTTCTTAATAATTTTTTCTGCTTTCGGAGTGAGTTTTACGGCAAGGTTACCCATAAAAAATAAAATCGATCCATACGGTTACAAATTTAAGGTTCAAAAAGGAGGGTAAAAAGAAAAAGCTGCCATAACAGCAGCTTTTTACAAAATTCGGAGAAGTCTTAATTATCTACGGGATTTGTGCCTTTTCCCCCAATGACCCCGGTTCTTACGATTCTTTTTCATCTGATCTCTGCGCTTCGAACGCATCTCCTTCATTTTCTCTTTTTGTTCGGGGGTAAAAACTCCCTGAATCTCTTCTCGTTGCGCTTTTCTCAACTCCCTCATCTCCCCGCGTAGCTTTTTTATCTTATCCGCTCGCTTTGCGCGAATATTCTTAATCTGTTCTCTCTGCTCTTTAGAAAGTTCCACCTCTTTAGCCCATTGCTTATGGAAATGCGTGGAGTCCTGCATCTTATGATATCCGCTCATATCATATTTTTTAGGTTTCTTATTCATTCGTTTGGAATCGCTATCCTGAGCATTAGCGGTTGTCAATCCAAAAATAAATAACCCGGCAAGGGCAAAATACTTTAACGTTTTCATGGTATATCGTTTTTAAGTTAACAACCTATACTACTCCAAAAGTATGCCATAATTATTTTTAACCTAAAAATCGATCATAAAATCATGAATTAAAACCTATAAATACCAATAATTATATATTTTAACTTATTATGTGAATATATTTTATTTTAAAAGTTGCCCCACTGCATTTATAACCGCTGCAATTCGCACGGTGGACTGAATTCCTTTTTTCTCTATTCCCATTCGCCGTGCTGCTAATTCGTGATAATCTATACAGGCCTTGCAAAAATTAATCGAAGAAACCCCGATAGAAGCCAAATGAAAATCGACTTTTGCAATCCCGGGGGCGGCTTCCGCCTTCATCGATAAGTTTGGAGGCATACGCTTATATTCCCGATTGTCTGAAACATGGAGAAAACGATAATATACATTGGTCATGCTCATAATTGCATGTGCCGTTTTGGCTCCTTTCAATTCCTTTTCAGAAAGTTCTTTTCGGGCAAACTCGGTAATCGCTTCGATAAGATCCCGTGACGGCGTACTCATTGCCGAGGCCATTGCAATGATAGCGATTTGTTTGGACGACAAACCGGGGGCACCGTTTGTACTTAAAACAAGCGAGAGGTTATCTTTTATATCGTAGGCATAATCCGGGAGTGCTTTTAATATATCTTCAAGGGTCATGGAAACAGAGTTTAACGTTGGACGTACAAAGTTCGAAAGCTTTTTTGATAAAAGCGCAGGCTTTGTCGGTAAAATTAATTCGACTATTTTACGTGTTTAGCCATGAGAAAAACCCGAGGACGTATCGTCTCGGGGCTTTTCGGCACATTTCCATAAAACGTGATCTAATCACAGTTTCCGTCCACATCACAGGACCGGCCCTCATTAATAATCAAGGGTTGGTTTGCTTTGGTATATTCTGACCAACTTTTTTCCAAGACCTCCAGAAAAGCTTCCTCAGGCTGTGCTCCGGAAACTGCATATTTGTTGTTAAAGACAAAGAAAGGAACGCCGCGAACGCCAATTTGGGCAGCGGTTCGTTTATCCTGCTCTACTTTATCCGCGAATTCATCCGTAAAGAGCGTGCGATCCAAATCGGCCTCTTTTAAACCAACCGATTGACCCAATTCTCGCAATATCGTTTTATCATCAATATTCTTACTATCTCGAAAATGAGCCTCAAAAAGTGCTTCTTCCATTTCATCGGCCAGACCTTTGATTTTGGCCAATTGAATAAGACGATGCGCATTAAAGGAATTGGCGACTACCGCATTTTCAAAATTCATCGTCAATCCCATCTCTCGAGCCATTTTACCAGCACCGGCTTCCATCATCTGCCGGATTTGATGCACCTGAAGTCCTTTTTTATCGGCCAACTCCTGAATGGGATCCAATTCCGGATTGGTTTTTAAGTTTGGGTCCAACTCAAAACTGTGCCAGATTACCTTTATTTTGTCTTTATTTCCAAACTTCTCCAAAGCTCTTTCGAATTTGTGCTTTCCGATATAACAAAAGGGACAGCGCACATCCGACCATATATTGATTTCCATAACATCTATTTTACACAAAAATACAACTTTTATAGTTCCTGTTTTGTCAAGTAGGTTACAATGTCTCAGCAGCCCGTTTCAAAAAAATAAAACTTCGATAAAAATTGTTTTGCCCAATCGAAAAAACAATTATATTTGCATCCACATTTTGTTAAGGGGATAATCTCCCACCACGTTCTTTACAAGTTTCAACGAAATCAAAACCGAATATTCCTCCTTAGCTCAGTTGGTTAGAGCACCTGACTGTTAATCAGGTTGTCGCTGGTTCGAGCCCAGCAGGAGGAGCTTGACAATCAAAGACTTACAGCAATGTAGGTCTTTTTTTGTTTGGTCTCCCTTTATCTATAGGAAGTTACAAAGAATCAGGCTTCCCACGGTAGTCAAGCTGAATTACCCGTTATTTCCTTAAAATAGGTAAAAATAGAGGAAAAAAGGTGCACTTTTCGGTGCGCTTTTTACCACTGAATTGTACACTCAAAATCCTTTGAGTATGCAAGAAGAAAAACTATTCATCAGATTTATTCTGAGAAAATCACGAATAAACAAAAATGGACAAGCCCCTATCTATTGTAGAATAACCTATCAAAAAGAACGTAAGGACTTTTCTACAGGAGAATTCGTCGTCGATAACGATTGGAATAGTGAGCAACAGTTTGTCTTAAACAATCAGCACATTAATATCCGATTAAAGAGAATTCATGATAAACTGGAAAAAACCCTCCTATTCCTCTCCTTCTTGTAAAAAGAGATCCATAAAGTTTCCAAATACTAAGTTTTCCTTACTGAATACTCATTGACCATTCCCGAATACTCATTGCCTGTTTTATAGATCGTGAGTTTTTCTCAACTTTGAGGACTTAGACATAGTAATTCACTAAACATCAATCTATTATGAAACGAATCTTGTATCTATTTTTTGTCGGTTTTTTAACCCTGTCCATCAGCTCCTGCAGTAGTGATGACGACACCCCATCAGACCCTTCGGCAGGAGGCAATTCCAAAGAAGACCCTAAGGACGATAAAGGAGGAAACGAAAATAAAGGAGGTGATAACACAACGGCCTCCTTTTTTGAAGGAATTGTCAAACTTGAAGATGAGGGTGAGGAATTTGATTTTAAAGCCACTGGCGAAAACGTTGCCGGATGGCTCGGAGATTTTGAATTGGACGAAGGCACTATTCCCGATGCCTTATTTTTGGCTTTTAAAGATGACGACTCCTCCCAACAACTATCTTTATTAGGTGCCAGCATTACTGAAGAAGGAACTTATATTATGGGGGAAGATGGGTTCGATTTAGCCAGCCTATTTAGCCTCTATCAAAAAGATATAGATGACGACAGCGTCGAAAACCTCTATACTTTCCATGACTACTCTATAGAGCTGGAAGGTGAAACCTACCAAACCGAATTCACCATAGAGGTTACGGGGCTCTCCAAAGATCGAATTCAGGGAAATCTCAGAATCGTGATGTATTCTTCTGTATTAGAATATGAAGGGGTGGGCGATGATAAAAAATTGGTCGATGGGTTTATCCATAAAGGAACCGTTGAAGGCGAATTTGATATCGCTTTAGCAGATGGTGATTTAGATCTAAATTCTTAAAATGCTTGCTCTTAACCCCAAGCATTCATAAAATATCATAATCTGAATTAATTATTTACGCCGGATAAGAAATCCCAAGCCTGAGCTATCAAACTGTCGGGATCAACCGAAGTACTTTGCCGGGTTAACAACCTTTTTGAGGGTGTGAGCTTATTGTATTTGTGAATAATCTTATCTAACTACTAATTCATTGGTTATTATTTTCGAAAGCCCGATATAATTTGAATTGATACGCTCCTAAAAATGGCATCTCGATCCCGTATGTACGGGAGAGAGATCTTAATCCATGAACAGGAAAAAGATTGCTCCTTCGTCGATGACAAACCACTCCGGAAAAATGATGGGAAGGCTACCTTCAGGCAAGGATCGCTCTCCCCATTATATTCATAGATTTCACAGTCACTCCATAAGCTCTATAAAGTTAGTTCTTTTTTGTCAGGACTGATCAAGAGCTATTTGAAATGCCGGTGAACCGACTATTACTATTGAGCTCTTCTCAGCAAAACAAAGATGCAGGTATCCCTAAAGCCTGCATCTTTTTATTTTAAAAGTTGTTTATTCCCAGTGAAATTTCACCTCCTCCCCTTGCTCCAGATCAACCTGTAACACGTTTCCATCAAAAGTTGGGTTAAATTTTTTATCAACCAACTCTATATTTTGCTTTTGTCGATCGGTCCAAAGGATTTTAAAAGTATGGTCTGTCGTAGCTTTTAAGGTGGCTTGTTTTAGATCTCCGTTCTCCCATTCCGCCGATACAATTCCTCCACCGCGCACCCGAAAACCGGTAAAGGATCCGGTTTCCCATTGATCGGGTAAGGCCGGTAAAAACTCAATCCCTTCCGCCTGGGATTGAATCAGCATCTCGGCAATTCCGGCTGTTCCTCCAAAATTCCCGTCAATTTGGAAGGGAGGATGAGCATCCAACAAATTGGGATAGGAGCCACTTCCATCGCCTGTTTTAGGATCCTTTTGCCGTGCCGGTCGCAACAAATCTCCAATCAATTTTAAGGCGTGATTCCCCTTTTTAAGCCGCGCCCATAAATTGATTTTCCAGGCCAATGACCAGCCCGTACTGATATCGCCCCGGTGTTCCAGTAATTTTTTGGCAGCTTCGGCCAACTCCGGAGTCTCGGCCACAGAAATCTCAGTACCGGGATAAAGTCCCCAAAGCGGAGAGATATGCCGATGATGGGGCTCCACTTCTTCATAGGGTTTTCTCCACTCCATAAGACGGCCGTTTTTATCAATTTGATTGGGCAGAAGCTGTGCCTTTGCCGCAAGTAGTTCCTGACGAAATTTTTCGTCCTTTTTTAAAAGCGAAGCAGCTTCTGCAACATGCTCAAATAACTCTCGAATAATCTGATTATCGATAGTTGGTCCGGCATCGATATGAACTACTTTCCCGTTTGCTAATCGAAAAGCATTTTCCGGAGAATTGGAGGGAGCCGTCATAAACTTCCCGGTTTCCGGATCTTTCACCAGAGTACTCAAATAAAACTGCGCCGAACCTTTAATCACCGGGTAGATTTTCTCCAGATATTCCCGATCCAGTGTAAATGCATAATGCCGCCATAGCAAATTACTCAACCAACCCGATCCCGAATTCGTAGCACCCCAGGAAGCACTTTCACCCGGAGCCGTATAACCCCAAATATTGGTAATCACATGAGCCACCCAGCCCTCGCCCTCGTAATATACTTTTGCCGTCTTTTCCCCGGGTTCCACCAAACCTTCAATTAAAGTAAAAAAAGGCTCATTCAGTTCCGGTAGATTCGTGACATTCAACAGCCAGTGATTCATTTGGTAGTTGATATTGAAATGGTAATCCCCGTTCCAAGGCGTATCAATGGTATTCGCCCATAACCCCTGCAAATTGGGCGGCAAAAGCCCGGGACGCGTACTGCTGATTAACAAATACCGACCATAATTAAAATACAGCACCGGCAAACCCTCATCGGTTGGATTTTCTGCATATGCCCATAAACGCTTATCGGTAGGAAGTTGAGCCTGTTCCATATTGGAGTTCGCCAGAAATAACGAGGCTTTCTTAAACAACTTTTGGTAATTTGCAATATGCTCCCTTCTCTCTACGTCAAACGGAGTTTCCAAGGCACAAGCCATGGTCTCCATAACTTTTCTCTGATACTCGGAATCTCTAAAATCTGTTCCCGAAGCAATGTAAATCGTCGCCGTATCAGCACCTTTAAGATACAGCCTCTCCCGACCGGGTTTTAATTGCCCCCCGGAATGTTCAATGTGTAAACGCGTCAAATACCGCATTCCTTTTTGATCGGGGGTACCATCGTTTAACCGGCCATACATCAGAAGTTCATCTCCCGATGTTTCCATATGATATCGCTCCGGCCGACTCAGCGTAACATCAAAACTGATTTTCCCGGGTTGATCTGCTGTCAAACGGATGATTATTGCATCGGTCGAAAAACCGGTAAAATATTCCCGTTTATAATGCACCCCATCAAGGGTAAAAGCAGTAGTGGCTATCGCCTTATCCAGATCCAACGCACGGCGATAATTTCGGATTTCAGTTTGGGCAGTGTCCTGATTATATTGGTAATGAAGGGATAAATTCCCCAAAATCTGATAACTCCCATAGGGAACATCGGCTCCCTGACCATTACCGGATCCCGCTCCTTTACTTACAAAATAACGATTGACCAATTCTTCGGCCTCATCATTTTTCCCTTCAAAAATAAGCCTCCGGATTTCCGGAAGATGCGCAGCAGCCCCTTCCCGATTTGCCTCCTGCCTGCTACCCGACCAAAGCGTGATATCATTTAAAATGATGTTCTCTTGAAAAACCTGTCCGTCCGGCAGGGCGCCTAATCTACCATTTCCAAGAGGAACAGCCTCCATCCAATCGGCAGCCGGTTTATCATACCATAATTTCAAATTCTCCTGAGAATAAGTCGATATTCCCACTATCCATAAAACTACTAAGAAGAGTGATTTTTTCATTTATAAAACGGTAAGATCAGTTAAACCTACCACTATTTAATAATTCTTACAAACAATATACCGGTTTCTGCAAACAATGGTATATTAACGGTCAAAATCATATTGGTTCCGTTCTAAAATTTTATAGTATTTTTAGGTTTTATTCTAATTCTACTTTGGCATATTTAAAAATCTTGTTATCAATTGATTATAAAAATAATAAACATCCCGCCCCGCGCAGCTGTCTCATAACTTGTTTTTCGGAGTAATTTGTTCATTCCGATGAAGGAGGAATCTCCTCTTTATCAAATTCCTAAGATTTCTCACTACGACATGATACTTTTGAGACAGCTACAGAAAAGTCCCTTTAAAAGGAGATTTAGGAGGATGTCATTATTTTGATCCATACTATATTGCAAAATCAATTCTGATTGAACTCATTTTAATTAACTCTTATAAAAGTCATAACCTATATATTATCAATTGATTATATATTAAATGTAATCTGTATACTATGAAAAAATTATTTTATTTTATCATAATTATATTGCTTTTTACGGCTTGTAAGCAGGTCGATTCCTCTTCTTCCGGCAATTTCTCGGTCGAGGATTATGGGATTCAACCGAATGCCAAACGGGATGCTTCTCCGGCAATCGCTCGACTTATAAAAGATCTACAGGCCCGAGAAGAACCAAAGGACTTAACCCTACGTTTCCCAAAAGGACGTTACGACTTTTACCCGGATCGTGCTTTTACGCGAACCTACTATATTTCCAATCACGATCAGGATCAACCCAAGAAAGTGGCGTTTGCCCTCGAAGGATTACAAAATATAACAATCGACGGGCAAGGCTCCGAATTTATTTTCCACGGGCGAATGATTCCTTTCGCGATACAAAATGGGCGGCATATTCAGCTTAAAAATATCTCTATTGACTTTGAACTTCCTGCACTGCGACAAATAGAAATTAAAGAAGTCCATAAGGACAAGGATGAACTCATTGCCGAGATCTATCCCAAAGATCATTATCATATTGAAGACGGAACGCTGATCATAGACGGAGAAGGATATTCGATTAAACCAATCAGCTCAATGGCTTTTCGGGCTGACAAAAGGCTGACTTATAAACGCGCCGATGTGGCGTTTGATCCCGATCGTGTAGAAGAGATCAAACCCAATCTTTTAAAGATTAAAGGCTGGCATCAGGTACGGGAAACCCATCCCGGTGAACGTTACGTTTTGCGCTCCTACTACCGCCCTACTCCGGGGATTTTTATCGATCAATCTACCGATACCCGTTTCGAAAACGTCATCGTTCATTATGCCGAGGGAATGGGGTTATTGGCACAAATGAGTACGGATATTACTTTAGATCGTTTTTCGGTAGCTTTACGGGGTAAAGACGATCCCCGTTATTTTACCACCCAGGCCGATGCTACTCATTTCTCGGGGGTAAAGGGAAAAATCATTTCTAAAAACGGACTCTATGAGGGAATGGCCGATGATGCCATTAATGTTCACGGCACCTATCTCAAGATCCATAAACGCGTAAATGACTCCACGCTCCTCGCTGATTATATGCATCCACAAACCTATGGCTTGCTCTGGGGCAAAATAGGCGATACCGTTCAATTTATCGAGTCCTCCCGAATGGAACGAGTCAATCGATCAACCAATACCATCCAAAGCATTCAACCTGTCGGCCAAGAGACCGTTAAAGGGGCTAAACGTTTTAAAATCACGTTTTCCAATATACTGCCGGAAGCAATTTCCGAAAAGGGAAAATATGCTGTCGAAAACTTAACCTGGACTCCGGAAGTCATTTTTTCGGGGAACACCATCCGCAATAATCGGGCACGAGGCACCCTGTTTAGCACGCCAAAATCGGTAGTAGTAGAAGATAATTTCTTCGATCATACTCATGGAGCAGCGATTCTCTTAGCCGGAGACGCAAACGGTTGGTATGAAACCGGGATGACCCACGATGTCTTAATCCGAAACAACCGATTTTTAAATGCTCTGACGGCCAACTATCAGTTTACCAATGCCATTATATCGATTTATCCGGAGATCCCGGATTTAGAAGATCAAAAGGAGTTTTTCCATACGAATGTACGAATTATAGATAATAAATTTGAGACTTTTGACAAGCCTATTCTCTACGCCAAATCGGTGGACACATTAATTTTCAAAAACAATACCATTCAACATAACGAAGAGTTTAAACCCTTCCATTGGAACACCCATCCCTTCTTTTTTGAAAAGGTGGGCCATGTATTGATAGAAGGAAATACCTTTGATACCGGATTTGATCCGGATCAAGATATTCTGATTAAACTGTCGGATAAAGATGCGGTTAAAGTGAGATAAAATCTGACAAGATGGGCTAAAAAAATACAATAAATCAGGATTAAATTCCAAAATCATAAGCTTTTTTACAATAGAATCATAGAGGTCATTTAAACTTTTGAGATTGAAGCGAAAAATAGAGATTATTGTACAGCCAATTTTTGAAAGTATGAATGACCTCATAAATTTGAGAGGACTCACTAAACCTCATACCCCTAATAAAAATGAATAAAATAACTTTAACGCTACCTCTTTTGGGGCTGCTGATTTTCAATAGCTGTAATCCACAAGTCAAAGAATCCAAAGAAACTTTAGGAAACAACTACGTTGTCATCACTGAAGACGATACTCCCGAAACCATTATCAAAAAAGCAGCTCAGGTTACGCCCTCCAAACGGCAGTTGCAGTGGCAGGAATTGGAGTTGACGGCTTTTATCCATTTTGGAATCAATACTTTTACCAATCGCGAATGGGGAACCGGTAAAGAAGATCCGAAGATTTTTAACCCCCCGGAATTGGATGCCGAACAATGGGCAAAAACACTGAAAGATGCAGGGTTTAAACAGGTAATTCTGACCGCCAAGCATCACGATGGGTTTTGTTTATGGCCGAGTAAATACACCGAACATTCCGTCAAGAATTCTCCCTGGAAAGATGGAAAAGGCGATGTCGTTAAAGCCTTATCAAAAGCGGCCAAAAAATACGGTCTGGGTTTTGGGGTTTACCTTTCCCCTTGGGATATGAATTATCCCGATTATGGCGATACCGAAAAATACAATGAATATTTTGAGAATCAGCTCACTGAGCTACTGACAAATTACGGTCCAATTGATGAAGTATGGTTCGACGGTGCCAATGGTGCCGAATCCGGTCAGCAAGTTCCCGAATACCACTTCGATTCTTGGTATAAATTGATCCGCAAGCTCCAGCCTCAGGCCGTGATTGCCATTATGGGCCCCGATGTAAGGTGGGTCGGTACAGAAACCGGATACGGTCGAGAATCGGAGTGGAGCGTCGTACCTGTTGATGCCCAATTACAGGAAAACATCGCCAAACACTCCCAACAGGATGTTACTTTTAAACCTGAGGGAGATATGACCGATATCGACCTTGGAAGCCGCGATAAAATAATGGCGGCCAAAGGTCTGATCTGGTATCCCGCCGAAGCCGATGTCTCCATCCGCCCGGGCTGGTTTTATCATAAAGATCAAGACAGTTTGGTAAAAACTCCTGAAAAGTTAATGGATATCTATTACAGTTCCGTCGGAAGAAACAACGTGTTATTAGTCAATTTCCCGCCGGATCAAAGAGGATTGATCCATGAAAACGATGTAAAAACCCTACAGGAATGGCGGCGATTATTAGAGGATACCTTTACCGAAAACCGGGCTGAAAATGCCACAATCACTTCCCAAAACGGAAAAAACCCGGAAAGTCTTTTAGACGGTAACAAAGAAACCTACTGGACGACCCGAGGGACGGATACAACGGCCGAGTTGGAGTTTGAATGGGACCGTAAAAAGACCTTTGACGTGTTGATGTTGCAGGAACATATCAGAATCGGACAACGCATTGAGGGATTTGAATTAGAATACTGGGACGGAGAAAATTGGAAAAAAGCGACCCGGGGAACGACCGTAGGCTATAAACGGCTGCTGCGGTTTGCCCCGATAACAACTTATAAAGTCAAGCTTAAAATTACTTCTTCCCGACTCAACCCGACGTTACAAAGTTTTGGGTTGTATAAACAACCGGAATAAAAGAAGTCTTAGTACGTTTATTAATAGTGGACATCTCCCTCAATCCCCCTTCAACGGGAGACCTACTTTACTCCTTCCCATAGAAGGGAGGGCCGGGGTGGGATGTTTTAAACCTGCATAATTCACCAATTCATAAATTTTAAAAATACTCCCCTATGAAATCATTCATGATAAGTAGATTAGAACAGAGTAGAATGGTAAAACACTATATTAAACTTGAAAGAGAATTTTGATTTAATTTTGGGAGCTTCTGCGTTGCGAAATCCTTGAAATAGCCCACTATTCCTGCGGATCCCGACGCCTTGAATCTCCACGAAATTAAATTCATGAATTAAGCAGGTAAAGCTTATTGGGCACAACTTAAAATTAGCTAATACAAAGATTTTGTGTATTTTGAAAAACAGAAAAGGTTTTAAAAAACTATAAGAAGAAGAATTTAGTAAAAAGCTTAGATATGGCAAATTGGATTATACCCTATAACAGAAACTTAAAAAATCGAGCACATGAACTGCGGAAACAGAGGACTCCTTCTGAATAATTTTTGTGGGAAAAGATTCGGAAAAAAGCCACGGGTGTTGAATTTCATCGCCAGGCAGCAATACTTAATTTTATCGTTGATTTTTATTGTCATGAAATTGACTTGGCAATTGAGCTTAATGGAGAAATACATAAGGCTCAGTTTTTAGAAGACACCGACAGACAAGGTAAGATAGAAAAATATGGAGTCCCTTTCTTACGTTTTTCAAATGATGAAGTTCTTACAAACATAACCGGAAATATTAAATCAAACTTCCAATTTTATTGAAGAAACAAACTAAACCTCCTTTAAAGCCTTCCTTTGAGGACTTTTCTCGAGGGATGTTTTGTCAAACTATTTATTATGAATTTAAAAGCTCTATTCTCCTGTATTTTATTTTTTGTCATCACCATCAGCGTTGCTCAAACGGACCTGACTTTAAAGGTCGGCAGCTACAATATTCGCTATGACAATCACGGAGATCGCGAGGCCCACAACGCCTGGGAAGATCGCCTTCCCGTAATCGCTTCGATGATCAATTGGGAAGAAGCCGATATATTTGGGGCTCAGGAAGTTTTAGTCCGTCAGTTAAAAGACATGGAAAAAGCCCTCCCCGATTACGCTTATTATGGAGTAGGACGAGATGACGGGAAAGAAGAAGGAGAGTTCGCTCCCGTTTTTTATAAAAAAGACCGGTTTACGCTGCTCCAGTCCGGCAATTTCTGGCTTTCGGAAACCCCGGATCAACCCAGTAAAGGCTGGGACGCCGCCCTCCCTCGAATCTGTACCTATGTTGAATTGGAAGAGCAGAAAACCGGAATGCGATTTTGGTTTTTTAATCTGCATATGGACCACGTAGGAATCAAAGCTCGGGAAGAAAGCAGCAAACTGGTGATTCAAAAAATAAAAGAAATTGCAAAGGACAAACCTGCTTTTCTGACCGGCGATTTTAACGTCGATCAAAACAATGCGATTTACACCATCCTATCTGAATCCGGAATCCTAAAAGATGCATTTGATAACGCCAAGCATAAAATGGCCTGGAATGGCACTTTTAATGCTTTTGACACAGAACTGTGGACCGATAGCCGAATCGACCATATCTTTACCACCAACGGAATAAAAATTGACAAATATGCGGTTCTCACAGAAACATATCGGCGTATCCTAAGCGAGGATGAAATCAAAAAAGGAGATTTCCCGGAGGAACTTTCTTCACAACCGACAGAAGTCCGCCTTCCCTCCGATCATTTTCCCATTTTTGCGAGAGTCCGCATACCCCTTCAATAATTCTTTGTTATAAACCTCTACAAAAAAATAAAAATGGTGGTCCTCCTTTTCTATCAGTCCTTTCCGGATATACCCTGCTTTGGGAGCCAAGAACTTTAAAAATGATACCCTCCGGTCATATCCTCCTATCCCGTTATCGGGAGGTGAATTATAGAGGCTGATTTTCCCCATCAGATAACAGTGTCCTGAAACATCAGATCGCAAGGAAACGGAGAGTGTTTTTTCGGGATCTACCCTTTTAGGAATCAAAGAAAAACCCTGAAAAATAAAGTTTCAACAAAACACTCCATTTCAAATACTAATTCCCTCTTGGGAAATACTCACTCATATCCGCAAAATACTAATTCTCCCTTGCACAAGGTTTATTTTATAGGGACTTTTAAAAAAATCGATCAATTCACTTAAAGCCAACTATTATGAAAACTACAGCCATAGCCTTGTTAACTTTCTTTTTACTGAGCTTTTCCTTCGGGCACGCTCAGGAATTGAAAAAAGTCAAAAAACAGCTCCCAAGAACCAAAATGACCAAGAAGCCCACTAAAAAGAAGATACGAACCCGCCGCACCGCAACGCTGAATCCGGTAGCTCAAAAAAGAGTCATTAAAAAGCCCGTGATCCGGGGAAAATCTCTGTTAGCCATAAATAATATAGCTATGCGCCATCTTTTAGAAAAGAAAAATGCCTCTCCCTTTCATATTGTTGAAGATGGATATCCTTCGGAATTTGATGAACCCCGGAACGGAAATGAATCCAAATTAGTGCTGCAAAACGATGACGGGGTTTACCGCATCCTGTATCGCACAGACCAACAAAAAGAGATTGCGTATTACGTATATAATAACATCGTCAAGAGCCAATATGAATTATTTAAATTTCTTATTGATATCAATACTTATGAACCTATATCCAATCCCGACGAAGGGCTGATTTCCGTGTTTAACGAGATTGGGATAAAAGTGTTGGATAATATCGACCTTATCCGGGTTGAAGAAAACAGCGTGGGCTGTATCAGGGGTACTTATGAAGGGAATGTTTATGTCTATACCGATGGAGAGGCTTGGCTGGACGACGGTGATTTTAAATCGGGTTTCTCCGGTCAATAAAGGAAACTCAAGCCATCGCTTCTATACTATTAGAGCCAGAAAAATATTGAGCAAAAAAGAATGATTTTAAACCTCCGGGTATTTATAAAATAACACCATTAAATACTTGTACGAATGAGGGATTCCAGATGTAAGCTATCAGACAGTCCGGATCAACCGATGCATTTTCGATGTTGGATTACCACTAAGGGGTTAAAAATTAATCGCCAAGGGATAAAAAGAACAAGAAAAATAGTACAAACAAAAAATCAAAAACTTAAAATCCAAAATTATGAAACGCATTTTATACAGTATCTTTGTCGCCTTTATAGTATTCGCAATGGTTCGCTGCACCGGAGACCAGGGAGAAATGGGCCCTATGGGACTGCAAGGCGAACAAGGAATTCCCGGTGAAGATGGTATGCCGGGGTTGGACGGAAACACAGTTCTTTCAGGACAGGGGGCTCCCGATCCCTCTATCGGTAATGATGGGGATTTTTACCTTGATCTGGCCAGCGATAAACTGTATGGTCCAAAATATAGGGATGGATGGGGGAACCCGCTAAAATTAGCAGGAAGCAATGGAAAAGATGGTAAAGATGGAATCGACGGAAAAGACGGAAGAGACGGACGAGATGGTATTGACGGGAAAGACGGTCGCGATGGGCGTGATGGAAAAGATGGAATTGACGGCAAGGATGGCATCGATGGAAAAGACGGTATTGACGGAAAGGATGGAAAAGATGGTGAAGACGGCAAGGACGGCATCGATGGAAAAGACGGAAGAGACGGGCGGGATGGAAAAGATGGTGCTAAAGGAGACAAAGGTGATCCCGGTAAAGATGGCATCGATGGAAAGGATGGTATTGACGGGAAAGACGGTCGCGATGGACGTGATGGAAAAGATGGTATTGGCGGCAAGGATGGCATCGATGGAAAAGACGGTATTGATGGGAAAGACGGCCAGGATGGTGAAGATGGAAAAAACGGCATCGACGGAAAAGACGGAAAGGATGGGATTGACGGCCAGGACGGAAAAGATGGAAATGGCAATAGCGGCAACGGAAAAGATGGCGAGGATGGTCGTGACGGTAAGGATGGTAAAGATGGAAAAGATGGAAAAGACGGGAAAGACGGGAAAGATGGTTCTCAAATCTTAAAAGGAGCTTTGGGAAGTCTCCCCATCGGATTACCCAGAAAGCCGGAGCAAAGCGACGGAAGTGTAGGCGATTATTTTATCGACACCGAAACCGGGCGTTTATGGGGCCCAAAAATAGCGGCACTTCCCGGAGGTAACGGTTGGACCAGTTATATCAATTTAAAAGGCGAGCCCGGTACAGCCAATGTGATTTATTCGACTTGGATAGAAATAAAAGAGTCTGATCTATATATTCCCGGATCCGATCATGGTGCTATGTATACCCTCCAAGTTCCCGGATTAACTGATGATATAATTAACAAAGGAGCCTTCTTTGTTTATGTACAAGGCCCCTTTACTACAGGTCCGTTTCTAATCCCTATATTTTATATAAATGCCTATTACCCTGGAGGGGATCAAAAAGTGAGCAGTTATATTAGTATTAATTTTGCTGAAGTACTGGAAGGAAAAATTAGGCTTCAGTTTGATGAAATAGAGATTAAAGACGACAAACAGACCTACTTAAACTTAGAAGAAATTAAAAGTTCGCTTCTTTTTGATATGGAAGAGGCCTGGACTGAGTGGAAGGTTCGCTATGTCCTGATCCCGGGGGGCATAGAAGATATCCAGGCTTATGATCTTCAAGGGTTCGGGTATGATGAGGTTACAGAGACCTTTGATATTCCTAAATAACAGGAACTTATATATCAAAAGACAAATGACAACCGGCTAATACTCCGGCTTCTATAAAAACCGGAGTTTAGCCTTGTAATTGATCCTATTTCCATTAAGAATAAATCGAAAAATCATGAACTCAAAAACCAGTAGAAGAGATTTTATCCGATTATCAGCATTAGTCGGTGGCGGCTTGTTTTTACCTCCTTTATGGACCGGTTGTAACAGCTGCCGGGGCGATCGTTATAAAGATCTCCCCTTACTGGAAAAAGCCGATGGCCCGTTTGAAGTTTGGCGGCAAATGATTAAAAAGCTCGAGCAAAGTCCCGATCATTTTATCGGCCGGCGAAAAGCCTTGATTGCTACCCAAGACCCCGAAGCAATGACCGCCTTTGTACGGGATCATTTTCAACTGGTTCCCACGAGTTCCTTTATGCAGGGTTTAGGACGAAGCATCGGGTATGGAACCGAAATCGCATTACGTTGTGGAATGGCAACCCCGCGAGAAAAGGCAGAAATCTTAAAGGATATGCTCACCGAGGCCGGATTTGAAGCCCGGGTGATCGTAGAGAATACCCAAATTTCGGAAGAACGCTTTAAAGATATCGTATTTCGCAATTACCGCCCCAATTTTGATCCGCCGATCAGCCAAAAACAATTCCGGCAATGGCGGAATATACTGGGCGCAAAAGAAACCAATGGAGAGGTTCAAATCATAGATGATCTCGAAAAGGCCAGTGCAGCATGGGCCCAAAAATTACAGGCCGAAATAAAGGGCAAATCCTTTAGAGAAGATCCTTACAAATTTAGAAACAGTCCGGGGCAGATTCCGGGCGTGGCCTTTCAAGAAAACGGCGAAGAAAAATATGCCCATGTTTTTGATCCCGACGTACCCTTTGGAGAACTCCATCCCAAAAACCCCGATAAAAAGGTACGAAACGCCAGAAAAACAAACCCTCAAAAAGGTAACTTAAAGCTTACCCTGTATTGCCGGACGGCCTTGGATCCAAATAAGGATACACACGAATTATTAACCGGCACCTGGGCTCAAAAAGATCTGGCCGGGAGTATGATCTTTCTGAAATTCATGAACAATATGAATTTTAAGCAACAAATCAGCAGCACCATTTCAGACATCCATTCCTTTACACCGGTCTTTAGTTTTCAAAAAATAGGCGCCGATCGGGAATTTATGGAAGAAAACTCCTTTGTGGGCGAGCCTTTTGATTTAAATGCCCAAGGATTACTCGATACAGAAGATCTCGATACAGAAAAGTCGGATAATACGCTTTCCAGAGAGGATTTACAGCCTGTGGATACCGATAGCTTAGAACAAAAGACCACAACTTTATCCGATACGACGATGGCGTCTTTACAAGATGCTACGGTCATCCCCTCGGGCGACACCCTGCAAACTTCGGTATTAGACAGTTTACAACGACAAACTCCCGATTCTTTACAAACCCGATCAACCGATACCCTTACGGGAATTCAAAAAGGCAGTCTGCCAATAGTTCCCGGATCGGTCAAAGATGTGAGTAACCTTGAGGTACAAGCAATTCCCAAGGTTTTTCCCGACGTGCTGCTGGAAATATCTCCTACCGACGATGAAGGGAAAATTATTGGGGGGCTCCGGGCTCATGATTTTCAATTAACCGACAACGGAAAACCGGTTCCGGGAAAAATGACACAAAACCGAATTGAACCCAAACTCTTATTGTTATATGATACTTCGCTGAGTATGCCTCCAAAATATAGGAAAAAGGAGCAGGTCCAGGCCTTTCATAAAACGATGGCTCAAGGCGTAATTGAACTTTATCCCTACGCTAAAATCACCTTAAAAGAAACCGGGTCCAATCTTTATACAACCATGCTTAAAGCTAAACAAAGCAATTATGACCTCGTGTTGTATTGTACCGATGGAGACAATAAAGACAAGTTTAATCCGGTTTACAGCGAGGTTTATGAATCGGGGCAACCCCTTATTATTCTGGAGGTTTTAGAATCTCACAGAACCTATGAAGAGCTTCATAAAAATATTAAAAACCTTATCCGTATTCCGGCAATAGATCAGGATCAAGCCATTCAAGAAATTAAAAAAGTAATTTCCGGACTCAGCTTTCCACCGTATATTTTCTCCTACTATTCCTTTAATGAAGAGGCATCACATACCGTAAAAGTTCGTTTAAACGAACAAAATCTATCGGCCGAAACCGATTTTAAATTTCCCGAACCGAACGACGAGTTTTTAGGAAACCGCATTATCGGCTTGTATCTAAAAATCGAGGGGGCCGGTATTACAACGGTAAATCGCACCTTGGCCGGATGGAAAAATGAATTTTATAAATATAAGCCGTCTCGGGAGCTTATTCATGAGGTACACGAGATGCTATTGGGTCAGGCCACCCTTTCTTTTGAACGGGAAGCCCCTACCCTCTCCCTACGCCTCACTGAATACCTGACGGCTATGCTGAGTCATGAAAAATGGGTCAAAGCACAACAACAAGGTGATACCGACAAGGCCATCACTGATCTGGAAGAAGGCGTTATGCATTATCCTTCTCCATTTTTAAGTATGACTCAGCCCCTGATAAACGCATACTCAAAAAAAAGTATTACCTACCCCAGAGGTTTTCGAGCTTCCATTCTTAAAATAAAACCGGGACTGTATCAAGAACAATCCCGAGTCTCCTTCGACTATTTGCCCATTGCTCACTATACCACCCTGTCACGATCGGGAGATCATAAGGAAATGTTTATGACCAACCTTGAGAAAACCCTGCAATTTGCCGTTTTGGAGTCTCGGTTTTTTAAGGATAGTACAATCGCCCGACTCAAAGACAAACCCATAGTTGAAAGGGGAGCGGCCAAAAAGGAAAAAGATTTTTACAACCGATTAAAAGAAAATGGAAACCCAATCATTCAAGATCGTATTTTAAGAGAAAGAGGGGGATATTACTTTTTTGACCACAACCTGGAGGCTTCTGCCTATTTTAATATAAAATCCGATTCGGGAGAGGCTTTTGCCCTCCTTCCCGATGGAACCGGCGGCGGAGCCAATGATATCCAAGCGCAGCTGGATCGAATACAAAAAGTAGTTGATGAATATGAACGGCTTGTCAGTGCCATGCAACTGGGTTTAGGGGCAGCCGGCCCCATGGGCGTACCGTTGGGAATCGTGGCTTCCTATGGATTGACCTTAGTCAAACTCTATGCCGCCGCATCGGAGGCCATCGTATTGATGGACACCGGGGATCTGGAGAAAAACGTGGAAATCGCTCTGATGGGATTAGCCTGCAACCTATATAAGGATATTATATATTTAGGGGGCGGTGCAGCCGGCAGTACTTTAAGCGGCTTGGAAAACCTGATCGGGATGATGGGTGGAGAAATTACGGCCTTTTCCTGTCCGGGTTAAAAAATCATATACACGCAGAATCCCAATGCCAATTCAAGTCAACACACATAAACTCATAACTCCTCATTCCATGACTTTTTTACGACAATCCATCCCGGTATTTTTATTCTTTATTTTTGTATTCCCAAGGGTAAGCAATGCACAAGAAATGCCGGAACCCAATCTAAAAGCTTTCCAATTACTCGATCAGGTTAAAAGTGTAAAGAGCCAATCCTTTGATTGGAAAGATGCAGAAAAAATACCGAACCAAAACCTCGAGCTTCACTTCAATTCGGAGGGTTTACTGATCCAGAGAAGCCTGTATGATGCCGATCAAAACTTAAACGAAGAAAACCTCTTTAAATACGATCAGCACGGTAATAGGATCGAAGAAATTTACACTGATAACCAGATCAATAAAGCAACTTATCGGTCAACAGTTGCTTTTAACGACGACCACAAAATGATCCGTCAAATCAATTATAATCCCGATGGCACCCAGGCCCAAAGTAAGGTTCTGGAGTATGATGCAAACGGGCTTCTAACAACTATAAAAGAAACCTTGCATAATTCTGAATCTTCCTCCAAAAAAACTTTTAAATATGACGATAATGGGAATAAAACCGAAGAAATAGTATATCACAGAGATATACCCAAGCGTAAATCTGTTTTTAAAATCCATCAAGGAAAGGTTGTAGAGATCAAAGAATTTAGAAACCATTCCGCGGATGGTGAAAATTGGGCCCCCAATTATAAAACAACTTTTCAATACGACGCTTCGGGGAATCCAATCGAACGCAAAGAGGTTAGCTACAATCTCGAGACCAGCGAGCCCTCCGGAGAGACCGTAGAAAAAACGACTTATAACGAGCAAGGCATCCCGATTGCGGTTCAAATAGAAGATCGCGACTTTGAATACGATAACCGCAATCAATCAGAATCAAAGACTTTTGATAAATACGGCAATCTGCTTACCTATAGAGATGAATATAACGGGGAGGTAAGGCTCCATCAAACCTACAAATATGAATATGACGACCACAACAATTGGACAAGTATGACAAAAATGGAAAACGGTGAGCCGCAATCTATGGAGAAACGTGAAATCATTTATTTTGAATGAGGTGGTTTAAACTTTTAGGATTGAAGCGAAAAATAGAGATTATTGTTCCAGATGACGGCTTTTTTGTAGAGCATAGCCATAGCTACGGTAGAAAAAAAGACTAAATCTGGGGCAATAGGATCATTTTACAGCCCATTTTTGAAAGTTTAAATGACCTCAATAGTTGAAAAGTGGGGTTTGAAACATATTGAAATCTGTTAGCGTTTATTTTTCAAATAGTAAGTCAAACCGACCCTATACTCAATCAACCCTGTCAAATACTAATCGGCCCTTGTGCAAGATTACTTTTTTTACCATTTTTATAACGATGATCGTATGTATCCACTTTTAAAGCAAAAATCATGAAACGTATCTTAAACAACCTACTCCTTTTATCGCTGTCCTTATTGATGCTAAGTTGTGGAAAAGATTCCAAAGAGAAGAAAACTTCGACACTTTCTAAAATCATAGAAACCACAAAAGCCGTTAAGAATCAATCCAAAAATGCCAAAAAATTAAAAGGCACCTTTGAGGATGCTCAGAAATTAGCTGAAATGGAACCTATCGACCAGGCTAAGCTAAAAGAATGGCTTCCCAAATCGGTAAAAGATTATAAACGCACGCTGTATAAAACCGGAGAACTAAACGTAATGGGAACCAGCGGATTCAATAGTGAATATACAAACGAGAAAGACGCCGACAAAAAAATTAGTTTTGATGTCGTTGACGGAGCCGGATCTTTTGTGGCCACCACAATTGCCGGTTTTAATCGAATGTTGGGCCTGGATGCGGAAGAAGAAACCGAACACTACTATAAAAAGACGGTAAAAAAACAGGGCTATACGGCCGTTGAAGAACAAAATAACAACTCTAAAAAGGCTAAAATCACCTTTGTGCATAACAACCGGTTTATGATCACAGTAGAAGGGAAAAATCAAACTGCAGAAGATTTGTGGGAATTTATCGGGATGCTTCCTCTAAAACAGTTAAAATAACCCGCGTACCGATCTGAATTTCCTTTTATGTTTTTTCGACTCCTTCTTATCGGGATAGGTTTCTCCGTTCTCAACATGATCTTCCCTGCGGCCAAAAACAATAAAGCCGCAAGAAACGATCCGCAAAAGAAAAATATCAAAATTCCTTTTGTTGAGGAACAACCCGGAAATAAAGGGTATGAATGGCTCGAGAGCATCTTTACCTGCCCGACCGGCAGCGGATACTGTTTTCCCGATGAAAATCAAATTTTCACAGAAAGATTCCAACGCTTTCTACGGGAAACCAACAAACTTTATGCACAGGCCTATAACCGAACTCCGGAAGCACAAGAGAAAATCAAAGCCGCCTATACAGTCCGATGGGAACCTGTTTACACGTTATACAAGGAAGAAACCTGGCCCTTTGGACGCGGAAACGGTGGCATCAATAAACTTCAGCATGTGGATATCCGATCCGTTGGTGGCCGGGATTATGTGGTGACCATCGATTTTTCACCTTCTTATCAAACCATCAACCGAGTGACCTTAATCCGGGAAAACAATCATTTTCTCATTGATTATATACAAACCGATTATATCGACTTTCAAGTAGAAAAAGGAAATCGGGACCTCAATTTTATGCAAGCATGGACTTGGAAATACAAAGACGAAAGTATCGATAAGATGGAAATCGGTCATCAAGGGACCATTACGGCTTATTATAATCCCAAAACCAAAAACTGGTTGATGAATCGGGACACCTACGGCTTTTTGGGAGAGATGTTTATCTGGATCATCGCCCGACCCGATTCAACCTACCTGTACTCCACCAGCAGCCCACATCCGGGAGAAGGAGGAGACCTGGCAATCTTACAAGCCGATTGGACGACCTCATCCAACCTTCCTCCCTATCTGGATAAAACCGAGGAGCTAAAATTATTTCGAGGACTAAATTCCCCGACGGGAATACTTCTTGGCGAAAAGTATATTTTTACCGGATCCTCCATGGCCGAAAGCAACGAACTGTATCTCAAACGGATGGAAGGGATGTCCTTTACCCCACTTTTTAAACTGGGCAGTAACTTTTCGGGAGAACCCCGTCTCCCCTACAGTATCCCCGAATACCTGCCTTCTGATCTGGCCATCTTGGAAGAAGAAGTAATCTATGCCGGAAATCAAGGAAAAGCTTATATCCAATTAGAATCGGTAAAAGACACTCTGATTACTGTTGAGATTCCTTGAAATCCCGGTAAATCCAATGGTAGGAAGAATACAATTCCTCCCCGGCTCATTTCCCCGATCACAACTTTACGAGGCCTACTTCCCATAGGGGGCAAAGGTAATCAATAGGTATGTGCTCCGAGGATTCCCTAAAAATTTGTATTTTCAGTACTTGAATACAACTCCTTATGACGCTCAAAAACCTCAATCTTGCCCATATTCTCTTTCTGGACATCGAAACCGTTCCGGAATATGAGCATTTTGAAGACTTAAGCGAGGAAACACAAGCTCTTTGGGAGGCCAAAACCCGCTATAAGCGCAAAGACGAATTGACCGCAGAAGAATACTATCCTCATGCCGGAATCTGGGCCGAATTCGGAAAAATTGTCTGTATCTCGGCGGGTTATTTTAACCCTCGGAAAGAACAGGAGTTTCGGGTTACCTCTTTCTACGGAGAAGAAACAAACCTTTTAAAAGCATTTAAAAACCTGATAATTTGTCATTTTAATCAATCGCAACATCTGTTTTGTGCCCATAACGGAAAAGAATTTGACTTTCCCTATATCGCACGCCGGATGCTTATTAGAGGGATCGAACTCCCTAAAAAACTCAATCTGTACGGTAAAAAGCCTTGGGAGGTTCCTTATTTAGATACTCTCGAACTCTGGAAATTCGGAGATTATAAACACTATACCTCGCTGCGTTTGCTCACCCATATTTTAGGTGTTCCCTCGCCCAAAGATGATATTGACGGAAGTCAGGTATATGAAGTATATTATAAAAAAGAGGATATCGATCGGATCCGGCGGTATTGCGAAAAAGACGTGATCGCCTTGGCTCAGATTCTGTTACGACTCCGGCAGGAACCTTTATTAAAGAAGGAACAGATTTTATCGATTGAATAGAAAGTTTTATAAAATCCCCAATCCCTTATCGAAAGGATATTTTTTTGTTTTTTATTGCTCGTGGTTCGTGGATGACAACTTTATAATAAACTCCGCGTACTCTGCGGATGCTCTGTGAACTCTGCGGTTAAAAAAGTGGGATAGTGAGTAATGGGGAGTGGGGAGAGAAATCGAATTTGAACTTAAAATTGAAAAAAGAAGATCTTTAGTAATAAGTGAGTGGTGAAGTAGTGAGTAGTGAGTTGAGTAATGAGTAGTGAGTAGTGAGTTGAGTAATGAGTAGTGAGTAGCGAGTTGAAAAAAAATTGAAATTTGCCTTTTAAAATTTGAAATCAAAAATCTACGATCGTTACTCATGGTTCGGAGTTCGTGGATGACAAC
>CAZBXQ010000033.1:0-33664 GCA_964495935.1 uncultured Flavobacteriaceae bacterium | reverse complement strand
CCATTATACGATCGTATGGTGGGGATTTTTCTTTGTTGTCATCCCCGGGCTTGTTTCGAGACCTCCCCTGTCATCCCGGACTCCGATCCGGGATCTCATTCCCATCAACTCCCGGCCCCGATCCGGGCTCCCTTTTATCAATTTCCTTACCGAAGAAAATTAATTAAGAGTTTTAAGTCTTGGATATAAAATTAATTCTATACATTTGTATTTAGAATCATTCAAAATAAAGCGCAATGGAAAATACAGATAGACCTCAAATGCATCCTTTAGGAAAAGGTGAAGCTTTTAAATTGTTGGAAGTCAATGCGAAATCCGGAATGAGTATGCCGGAACATCATGCCACCTCAGAAGCCGTGATTGTGGTCAAAACCGGTGAGGCGGTTCTAAAAATGGACAAAAAAGAACAAATATTGAAGTCGGGAGATACTATAATCCTTCCTGCAAGGAAAAACCATAGTTTGCATATTAAAAAAGATTTTAATGCCATTGTGACGTTAGCTGCTAATGGAGAAATTGAGTTTTAAATACAACTATAAAACAATTAATGAAATAAGAACCATGAAGGAATTTTTAGACAAACCAGTAGGTGATATCGTAGCAGAAGACTACCGGGCTGCTGGAGTTTTTGAAAATCATAAAATCGATTTTTGCTGTAATGGGGGGCGAAGCCTCGCCGATGTAGCTGCCGAAAAAGGGATTGATACAGCGGTGTTGATTGAGGAAATTAAAAAGGCTCAGACTTCCGGTAACGGGGGTTCGACGGACTATGAATCTTGGCCGTTGGATTTATTAGCCGACTATATTGTAAAGACCCACCATCGTTATTCGGACGCTCAAATTACCAAGATTAAGCCCTATTTGGAAAAAATCGCTCAGGTACATGGCGACCACCATCCGGAACTTTTTGAGATTAAAGAAGTTTTTAATCAGATTGCCGGTGAGATTTCTTCTCATACGAAAAAGGAAGAACTCATGGTTTTCCCTTTTATTAAGAAATTGGTAAAAGCGAAGGAAAACAATACCCCCTACGAGAATCCACGTTCCAGAACCGTTGAAGATCCGGTCAATATGTTGCGGCATGAACATGATAATCAAGGAGATGCTTTTAAGAAAATGGCCGAACTAAGCCATGACTATACGACCCCTGAAGATGGATGCAATACCTATCGGGTAACGCTGAATCTGCTAAAAGAATTTGAACAGGATTTGCATAAACACATCCATTTGGAAAACAATATTCTCTTCCCTAAAGCCATCGCTTTGGAGGCCGAATTGACTGCTCAGAGTTGATGTTTTCAAGAATATTTGGATTTTTTATTTGAATATTTTCGTTTCCAAGAGCCCCGAGTTATCACGAGGGCTCTTTTTATTGAACCCGGAAAAAGAGAATCCCCTTATTTAGAATAAACCTATTTTAGTGGTGTATGGGGAGTTCCTTTGAAATACTGGGTGTGACCGGATAGGCATTCGCTTTAATTTCTTAAATTTGTGGGAAACGAAATAAATTTAAATATAAAGACTATGCCGAAAGATCCTTTTAAGGTCCAGAAATCATTGAACCTTCAGGGTAAAGATTATGAGTATTTCAGTTTAGCTGAATTGGAAAAACAAGGGTATGATATTGATAAGATGCCTTTTTCCATTCGTATTCTGTTAGAAAATGCCCTTCGAAATTACGATGATTTTGCGGTGACCCAAAAACATGTTGAAACGCTTCTCAATTGGAAGCCCGAAACAGAAAATGAAGATATTCCCTATAAACCCGCCCGAATTTTAATGCAGGATTTTACGGGAGTTCCTGCGGTAGTTGATATTGCGGCTTTACGTTCTGAAGTGGCTCGCAAAGGTAAAGATGCGGATGGTATTAATCCCGATGTTCCGGTAGATCTGATTATTGATCACTCGGTGCAGGTAGATTATTTTGCTACCAATTATGCCTATGAAAAGAACATGCAGGAGGAATATAAACGCAATAATGAGCGTTATAAATTTTTGAAATGGGCACAAGATGCCTTCGATAATTTTAGTGTAGTACCTCCCGGAATGGGAATCTGCCACCAAGTGAATCTGGAATATCTTGCGAAGGGTGTCCAAGAACGCAATGGTCAACTTTTTCCGGATACCTTGGTCGGTACCGATAGCCACACGCCAATGGTTAACGGAATCGGAGTCGTCGGTTGGGGAGTTGGTGGTATTGAGGCCGAAGCTGCCTTGTTGGGCCAGCCTATTTACATGATTATGCCTCAAGTCGTCGGTTTGAAGTTGACGGGTAAACTTCCGGTGGGTACAACGGCTACCGATATGGTATTGACCATTGCCAACACCTTAAGAAAACACGGAGTAGTAGGTAAGTTTGTAGAAGTCTTTGGAGAGGGGCTGGATAACCTTTCTGTTCCCGACCGGGCTACCGTTGGAAATATGTCTCCGGAATTTGGTTGTACGATTACCTATTTCCCGATTGACGATAAGACGTTGGATTATATGCGCCAGACCAATCGTTCAGAGGAGGTCATTGAGCGTGTTGAGAAATACTGTAAGGCCAATAAACTCTGGAGAGAAAATGAGGATGCTATAAATTATTCTTCTGTTGTTGAAGTGGATCTTTCCAAGGTAGAGCCTACGGTTGCCGGACCGAAACTTCCAAACCAAAAGATTTTGGTTAAAAATTTAAAAAATAGATTTAAGGATCTCCTGAACGAAGAGTTCAATCGGAATTATTTGGAATCGGGAGAGCGTATTTATTTAGATTCTATTTCCCGCTGGGGATATGAAGGCGGAAATAAGCCTGCTGTTCAGGCGATAGCCAAAAAATCGGAGGCTGTAGATGTGGATCATAAAGAATTGCGATCAGTATGGATTAAAGAAGGCAATAGTAAATATGAGTTATCCGATGGTTCTATCGCGGTAGCGGCTATTACCTCTTGTACCAATACTTCTAATCCGGTCGTTATGATTGGCGCAGGATTAGTCGCCAAGAAAGCCCGTGAAAAAGGAGTTTACACCGCTCCTTGGGTAAAGACTTCTTTTGCACCGGGCTCCAAAGTGGTAACCGATTATCTGGAGTCGGCAGATTTGATGAAAGATTTAGAAGCCCAGCGTTTCCATTTGACCGGATACGGCTGTACGGTCTGCATTGGTAATACCGGACCCCTCCCTCCAAAAATCGAAGAGGCTGTTGATAAATACGATTTGGTGGTGACCTCTGTCCTTTCGGGAAATAGAAACTTCGAAGCGCGGATTCATCCGAAAGTGAAAATGAACTTCTTAATGTCGCCCATGCTGGTGGTGGCCTATGCGATTGCGGGACGAACGGATATTAATCTGCTGGAGGAGCCATTGGCCCTTGATCACAACGATGAGCCGGTGTACTTAAAAGATATCTGGCCTTCCAATGATGAGATTAATGATATCATGCGCGATGTTTTAAATCCGGGCGATTTTGATAAGAATTACGGAGAGATTTATGCCGGTAACGATATTTGGAGAAATCTGGATGTACCGGAAGGAAAAATTTATGAGTGGGAAGATGACTCCACTTATATCCGAGAGATTCCATTCTTTAAGGATATTTCAGAAAAACCGGGAGACTTTGAAGATATCAAAGGAGCGCGGGTACTTCTTAAGTTAGGAGATAGTATCAGTACAGACCATATTTCCCCGGCAGGACGCTTTAGTAAGTTCTCACCGGCCGGCCAATATTTGGTTGATAAAGGTGTAGATCCCAAGAATTTTAACTCCTATGGATCGCGTCGAGGGAATGATGAAGTGATGGTGCGAGGTACATTTGCCAATGTTCGAATCAAGAACCAATTGATGAAGAAGGAAGGTGGATATACGATCCATATGCCTTCCGGTGAAGAAATGTCCATCTTTGACGCCGCTACAAAATACCGAGAAGAAAATGTGCCGTTGGTCGTTTTGGCCGGAATTGAATACGGTAGTGGATCCTCTCGGGACTGGGCTGCAAAAGGAACGTATCTGTTGGGGGTTAAGGCTATTATTGCTGCCGGATATGAAAGAATTCACCGCAGCAACCTGATGGATTTGGGGGTTCTTCCACTTCAATTTAAAGAAGGGGAAAATGCAGATTCCTTAGGATTGACCGGAAAAGAGACGTTTGATATTACCGGAATTGCCGAAGGCCTTACTCCGCATAAGGAAGTAGATGTCGTAGCCACTTCCGAAGATGGCCAAGAAACGAAATTCAAAGCTATTGTTCGTTTGGATTCGGATATTGAAATCGAGTACTATCGTAATGAAGGTATTCTTCAATATGTGCTACGAGAATTCCTAAAAGAAAGCTAATCGTTTTTCTTTTTGTGAGATTAGATCTAAAGGCATCAGTTCTCTGATGCCTTTTTATTCTTGAAGATGAATGCTGAGAGAAGCGATCGGCTTAGTGTATCCTTCGATTCAAACAAATGAAGGAGGAAAGCTTAAATTTTAGTATGTTTGGAACTTCAACAAATCGAATTATTGTGAAAAAGATAGCACTTACACTTTCAGTTTTGATAGGATTAGCAGGCTGCAAAGACTCTCAAAAAGACAAGAAAAGACCTATGAAAATCAATTATCCTACGACCAAACAGGTCGATACGGTTGATAATTACTTTGGAACCGATGTTCCCGATCCCTATCGCTGGCTGGAAGACGATAATAGCGAGGAGACTGCCGATTGGGTGAAGGCGGAAAATAAAGTGACCTTTGATTATTTGGATCAAATTCCTTACCGGGATCAATTAAAAGATAAATTGACCGAGCTTTGGAATTATGAAAAGATCGGAGCCCCTTTTAAACGTGGAGATTATATTTATTACATTAAAAATGACGGATTGCAGGATCAGAGTGTAATCTATCGCTATAAAAAGGATGAAAAACCCGATAAAGCGGAGGTGTTTTTGGATCCCAACAAATTTAGTGATGACGGGACGACTTCTCTTGGCGGAATGAGTTTTTCGAAAGATGGCAAACTATTGGCCTATTCTATCTCCGAAGGGGGAAGTGATTGGCGTAAGGTCATTTTGATCGATGTAAAAAGCGGGGAACAAGTAGAAGATACACTTACGGATATCAAATTTAGCGGAATCTCCTGGCGCAAAAACGAAGGCTTTTACTATTCCAGTTATGATAAACCGGAAGGTAGCCAACTTTCTGCAAAGACCGATCAGCATAAACTGTATTACCACGAGTTGGGAACCTCTCAAAAAGATGATAAATTGGTTTTTGGTGGGGCAGATAAAGAAAAACATCGTTATGTCTCCGGATCTGTGACCGAAGATGGGAATTATCTGGTGATTTCGGCCAGTAACGCAACTTCCGGAAATAGTCTTTTTATAAAGAATTTGAATCGCTCGAATGGTAAGCCAAAGACGATCATTGAAAGCGATGAAATCAACACCGGATTGCTGACTAACGATGGAGATCAGCTCTATTTGGTTACCGATAAGGACGCTCCCAATAATAAAATTGTAAACGTTTCGGCGGCCAATCCGGGAGTTTCAAACTGGAACGATTTTCTGAAAGAAACGGATCATGTACTTTATGCTACAACGGCAAACAAATACATCTTTGCGCATTATATGAAAGATGCGGTTTCGCAAGTGAAACAGTATGATTTGGAAGGAAATGAAATTCGAGAAGTTGAACTCCCGGGAATTGGAACGGTGAGTGGTTTTTCTTCCCGTAAGGACGAGAAAGACGTTTATTATTCGTTTACCAATTATGTGACCCCCGGAACCATTTATAAGTATGATTTAGAAAGTGGCAAATCGGAGGTTTATCAAAAACCGGAAATCAGTTTTAATCCTGAAGATTATACGAGTGAGCAGGTTTTTTATACGTCCCGGGACGGTACCCAAATTCCGATGATTATTACCTATAAAAAAGGGCTTGAACAAAACGGTAAGAATCCTACCATGCTCTATGGATATGGTGGATTTAATATCAGTTTAACCCCGAGTTTTAGTGTGGCTAATGCAGCCTGGTTGGCTGAAGGGGGAATCTATGCGGTACCCAATCTGCGAGGAGGAGGCGAATATGGAAAGGATTGGCATAAAGCGGGAACAAAACTTCAAAAACAAAATGTATTTGATGATTTTATTGCCGCCGCTGAGTATTTGATTGACAAAGATTATACCTCCAGTGATTATTTGGCGATTCGCGGAGGCTCCAATGGGGGATTATTGGTCGGAGCGACTATGACGCAACGCCCCGAATTGATGAAAGTGGCACTTCCTGCTGTAGGAGTGATGGATATGTTGCGGTATCATACGTTTACTGCCGGTGCGGGATGGGCTTATGACTATGGAACATCCGAAGACAGTAAGGAAATGTTTGAATATTTATACGGTTATTCTCCGGTTCATAATGTAAAAGAAGGAACGGAATATCCGGCTACTTTAATCACAACCGGCGATCATGATGATCGGGTGGTTCCGGCACACAGCTTTAAATTTGCAGCCGAGTTACAGGCCAAGCAAGCCGGTAACAATCCGGTGCTTATTCGGATTGAGACCAATGCCGGGCATGGAGCCGGGAAGCCGACTTCGATGATCATTCAGGAATATGCCGATATGTATGCCTTTACCTTTTACAATATGGGCTTTGATAAATTGCCAAATGAAGAAGAATAGGAAAAGAGGATTTTATGATGCTAAACCTTCAGGTCTCTGAGACTTTGAAGGTTTTTGTTATTGGGAGCCTGGAACGAGATGTATACGTTATTATTCCTATTCTGTTTTTGAAACTTCAAGGTTTAGGTTTTGGGATTTTTGAGTAGAATCGTTTTTTTAATTCAGGAATTATTTTTAAGCTCTTGAGAAACCTTGAAGGTTTTGTTGCTGGGTGCCTGGCGTGAGATGTATATGTTATTCTTGTTTTAGTTTCGAAACCTCAAGGTTTAGATTTCAGGTTTTAGGGGTTTTGGGATGGACCATTTGAAACGGAAGTTCTTATAATACCAGTTCTTGAAATAACCGATTTAGCGTGTCTTCCAGATTCTGCGAAAACCCCGGATGCGGTCTTGAAGTCTGAATACAGGAGCTTCGTACTGCCGTCATCCATCGAAAACGAGAGGCTAAATCCAATCGGGCAATGGGGCCGCCGGCTTGGTCGCCATTGACAATTAATACAAAGGATCTCAGATTCAGCTGCACCTGCTCCGGATCTAACGAAGTTGGGAAAAGCCCGTATTTTTCTTCGTTAAAATGAGTTTTAACCAAGAGCTTTTTGGCCGGTTTGGAGTAGATCAAGATTCCGGCATTGATAAACTCTTCACGTTCTACCTGAGGAACGATTCGGATTACCGAATATTCATATAAGATGGGCTCGGGCATGCTGGATCTCTTTTATAAACAAATGGGAATGGGCTCGTCTTATTTTCATAAAATCGGCATACAAGGTTCGATGTTCTTCCGGACTTTTGTCGGGATCCCAAACCAGCCATTCGTCTGGAATTAGAGCAACCAACTCTTGGATAAAAGTATCGGTCAATGCTGATTTTAATTCTTCGTCAACTGTCTCAATAGCACTGCTCTGAGACAAGAAAATATGATCTTTGATATACGGGAAAGAGGTCTGGGCCTGCTTTTCCAAATTCGTCAAATGATGATGGAAATAAAAACTGGATCCGTGATCAATAAGCCAGAGTTCTCGATACCATATCAGCATATTGGTATTTTTAACGGTCCGATCAATATTGGTAATAAAAGCATCCAGCCAGACAATTTTAGAAGCAGTAAGCTCGTCAATGGCCATGACATTGGGATCGTAATTAATGGCTCCGGATAAGAAGTGCAACCCCAGGTTGGTCCCCTGGCTCCATTTTAGCAAATCTTGTATCTCCTCATCGCCTTCGGTTCGTCCAAAAGCTTCATCCAGGTTGAGGAAAATCAATTCCGGGACTTTAAATCCCAGTTTTCGGGCGATTTCACCCCCCAAGAGCTCAGCAATTACTGATTTCTCCTTATGCCCCGAGCCCTTAAACTTTAATGCGTATTTAAACCCATCACTGGCTTCTACCAGGGCTGGAAGTGATCCTCCTTCTCGTAGTGGGAGAATGTAACGAGTTAAATCGGCCGTTCGTAATTCCATATTTTCAATGTCGGAAACGAAAATATAAAAAGTAATTGATTGAAGCCCGTAGAAAAATAAAATAGAAGAGGAATTATAAAAAGAATGGCCGTTACCATTGTGGCAACAGCCATTTTATAAAACTAAAAAAATAAAATATTATTTGTTTACGGCCCAGCCGGAGTTGGAGCCAAACAGGGCAGAGTTAAGAATGGCTTCCCCGGATTCTCGGGAAGTATTGGGATTTAATTTTACCTTTTGTCCATCGGGGAGATAGACCATATAGAATCCATCTTCCATGGAGGAAAGTTTGATGACTTCCCCGTCTTTGATGGCGTTCCATGATTTTTCTTCCGGCTTATATTGCAACAGTACGTGCTCGCCGTAATCCTTACCGTCGATAACCTCGATGTTCATCTTGTTTTTGGTAGCCGTCATGCGGTAGGTGTTTCCGTTTTTGGCGATGGTTTCGACTTCCATATCACCTTCGTTCATAGCGACGGGATTACTTCCCGACCAGAATTCGACTACGTTGAAAATAACGGTATCCCCCATAAAGAATAACTCATAAGCAGGAACAATCCATAACCCCCAAAAAATAAGGTTATCTAAAAATTTACTGTCGGTTAGGCCGGTATTCCATTCTTTTAAGCGGTTAAAGGCAGAATAGGAACCCAGACAGCTGGAAAATAATAAGGTTGCGGAAAGCCCAAGTACAATCAGTTTTGATTTTTTCATAATAGATGATTTTAGGTTTAATGTCCAAATTTAGGAAGTCATTTTAATTATAACGAATAGAAATTGAGGTTTCCCCGTTAATTTTAGGAGTTTAACAAGATGTTAAAAGTGAAAAATAATTAGTACATTGAAACAAAATCACAAGCATGCTGGTTAAAGTTTATGGAAGTGCCGTTTTTGGTATTGAGGCGACCACGATTATTGTAGAAGTGAATGTTGCCAAAGGAATCGGATATCATCTGGTAGGTTTGCCTGATAATGCAATTAAGGAAAGTAGTTTTAGAATTGCTGCGGCGTTACAAAATAACGGGTATAAGCTTCCCGGGAAAAAGATTACGATTAATATGGCTCCGGCCGATCTGCATAAAGAGGGATCGGCTTATGATTTGACTTTGGCACTTGGAATTTTAATGGCTTCTTCCCAAATTAAAGGAGGGGCCATCGAGGATTACCTCATTATGGGGGAATTGTCGCTGGATGGTGGATTGCAACCCATTAAGGGGGCTCTTCCCATAGCCATTAAGGCTCGGGAGGAAGGATTTAAAGGTTTTATCCTCCCCAAACAAAATGCCCGAGAGGCGGCTATCGTTAATGATTTGAAGGTGTATGGCGTAGAAAATATCATGGAAGTAATCGATTTTTTTGATAAGGAAACTCCACTGACCCAAGTTCATGTAGATACCCGTAAAAAGTTCTATGAAGGTCTGGAACATCCCGCGATGGATTTCTCGGATGTAAAAGGGCAGGAATCCGTAAAGCGATGCATGGAGATCGCGGCGGCGGGCGGGCATAATATTATTTTGATCGGCCCGCCGGGATCGGGAAAAACGATGCTGGCCAAGCGGTTACCTACCATCCTTCCGCCCATGACTTTAAATGAGGCCTTGGAGACCACCAAAATTCACAGCGTTGTGGGGCGGATTAAAGACGATTTCGGGTTGATGACGCAGCGTCCGTTCCGGAGCCCGCACCATACGATTTCGGATGTAGCACTGGTGGGAGGAGGTTCGTATCCGCAGCCCGGGGAGATTTCGCTTTCGCATAATGGGGTTTTGTTTTTGGATGAATTACCCGAATTTAAACGCAGTGTTTTGGAGGTTATGCGGCAACCGCTGGAAGATCGGGAGGTAACCATCTCCCGGGCTCGTTTTACCATTACCTACCCGTCCAGTTTTATGTTAGTCGCCAGTATGAACCCCAGTCCGAGTGGATATTTTAATGATCCCGATGCGCCACGTACGTCTTCCCCGGCCGAAATACAGCGATATTTGGGGAAAATCAGTGGTCCGCTCTTGGATCGTATTGACATTCATATTGAGGTAACCCCGGTTCCTTTTGAGAAATTGAGCGAAAAACGACGCGGAGAGAGCAGTGCGGTAATCCGAAAGCGCGTAATAGCTGCTCGAAAGGTGCAAACCCAACGCTTTAAGGAATATTCCGGAATTCATTATAACGCACAGATGACCGTTCGCCAAATCCGTAAATTTTGTACATTACATCAAACTTCACTTTCCCTGTTAAAAACAGCCATGGAACGATTAAACCTTTCGGCGCGGGCGTATGATCGTATTTTAAAGGTGGCTCGTACAATTGCCGATCTGGAACAGGAAGAACAGATCAAAGGGGCACATATCAGTGAGGCTATTCAATACCGCACGTTGGATCGGGAAGGTTGGTTGGGGTAATTTGCTTATTCAGGATTCCTTTTCTTTGTATTGAATCGTTTTTTCCCGAATATCAATAACCAAGCTCTTCTGGTTACCCAAAGAGTATAAATAGAGTTTATGGCCTTTCAACTGGGTAACCGTATAGCTTCGCATGCCCCACGCTCCGCCATTGGGCCAGCCATTAGGAATAAAGAGCAGCAGGCTTTGATTGTTGATTTTGTCGTACACGAAGACCGGAGATTTGAATCCCGAATAGGCCTTATACCGATCGTTTTCCACTTCACAATCCTTAAAGTCTGCCTTGTATTGGTCATAATACTGGCTTGATTGGTGAGCGACAAACTCGATTTTTGAGGATTCCGTTTTGCGAAGGTTTGAAAAGAGATTAGGATTAGCAGCTCTCCATTGAAATACTTCTTCCTCCGGAATACAATAAGCCGGTTCTTTTGTTTGGAGATTCTTTTTCACAAAGTCCAAGGTAAACTGATAGAACGGATCTTGTGGATCTGATTTGCGGGTGGCACTGCGTAGGGTAAACCCGTTTTCATATTCCGAACGATTATAGTAATAAAGATGTGGGGAGTATTCTTTTTCAGAATTTTGAAAAATAAAAAGATATTCGTGCATGCCGTTGTAGGCGGTTCCTGTTTTTCCTAATTTTAGAACAGAAAATAAGTAATCCTGTTTCTGCAGATTGATAGGCTGCATTTTTTGATGGTTTTTTGCCGGTTTGACAAATTCAAAATAATCTTTAAAACCATTTTTTAGATCGTTATCAGAAAGGGTAATATTTGATAAATCCAATACTTCGTTTATTTTCAAATACCAGTGGTCTTTTTGTTTTTTTAAAACATTGAAATATAATTCCTTGTCAGAATCCTCCGAGCGTCTCGTCTCTCTAACGAAAAAGATCTCATTATTTTTTGTAATGTCAGAATGAACAATAGGGTCGCAGTGACAAAAATCCTGAAGGATTGCTTCAGTTTGAGATTGTGCTTGAAGGGGGAGCGATAAAATAAATAGGAAACAGATTTGCCTCAGCATTTTGGAAATTTAATTTTGAACTCCAAGAATACAAATATACGTTTTTTTGAGCTTTGAGAGCTCTTGATAGATAATTGAATACGTAAGTTTTGTAGAACGATTATCTTGTAGAAAGCTATAGGTTTCTAACTAAAATATTCACTAATGAAAATAAAATTAAGTCTAAAAGAAAAGACTTAAAGTATTCTAAAATTATTAGCTTCGCATGGAGTATGCGGGGGTAAGAATGAATATAACTTCTTAGTTAATAGTGGGGTTTTGGATATAAATCTTCTTTTAAATAGAATTAAGCAAGGTGATAAAGGGAGTTTTAAACAGCTTTTTTATCATCTTTATCCCGATCTTGTTGCCTATGCTAAAGGATATCTTTATGATAAGAATAAAAGTGAAGATATCGTTCAAGATGTCTTCCTTTACCTTTGGGAGCACGCAAAAGAAATTGAAATCGACAGCTCTTTAAAGTCTTATTTGTTTACGATGACCCGTAATAAATCCCTTAACTACCTGCGGTCGATAAAAATGCATGTTGATGTCGAAGCCTTGGATTCTATGGCATGGTTTTCTGCTAAAGGAGACGATCTGACACGGCAAGATCATAAGAAGGAATTCAATAAAGTGATGAAGATTGTCCAAAATTTCCCTACGGGTATGCGCCAGGTATTCACCTTAAAATACTTTGATAACCTAACTTATTTGGAGGTTGCGGAAGCCTTGGATATCTCGGTTAATACGGTTAAAACCCAACTTAAACGCGCAAAAATTAAACTGCTTTCCGAATTATAATATTCCTTGTCAGTACGGGTAATTTGCAGTTTGTTATAACGACTTCTTTCTATTTAACAAAAAATAACTATAAAATCTTTAGCAAATTGTCACCCTATTAAGGTTTTGATGTGTCTTAGTAATAGAGGCTATTCTAATATGGACTTCAAAACACTTTTAAAAAGGATAAAAACGCAACCTCTTTCTGCCGAAGAAAAGGAAGCGTTTGAATCGTGGTATGCCGCGTCAGAGAGGCACAGAGAATTTTATGCGAATGTAAAAGAGGAGGTGCTCCGGGAGTCTGAAAATGTTGATGTCAATAAAGCCTGGGGGGAATTAAGAGAAAAAATGGATTCCCAACCCAAAAAAGGGCTGCATCGATATTATTATATCGCAGCTGCCTCCCTCGTTATTTTTTTACTGTCCAACTTCTTTTTTCATGATCAAAAAAAATCTGCTCCTACTGATTTTGCCCCTGTTGTTACTGAAGCCGGGACCGATAAAGCCATCTTACAGTTAAGCGATGGCGCATTGATTGATCTTGGGAAAAATGCTTCTTATCATAATGAAGATGTAAAAACAACTGGAGAGGAATTGGTCTATGACAAGGGGGATAAGGCTTCTAAGGAAGAGGTACGGTACAATGAATTGACGGTTCCGAAAGGCGGGCAATATAAAGTGACCTTGGCTGATGGGACGAGGGTTTGGCTGAATTCCGATACCAAGTTAAAATACCCCGTAAAGTTTAGGGACGATAGGGTAAGAGAGGTTGAGCTATTATATGGTGAGGCTTATTTTGAGGTCACATCAAGTGCAGATAATCACGATAATAATTTTTGGGTGTTCAGTAAGAATCAACGTATAGAAGTTTTAGGGACAAAATTCAATATATCTAATTATCGAGGGGATGAAGATATAAAAACAACTTTGGTAGAAGGCAAAGTCTTTCTTTCTCTCAAAGACGGGGAGCGGGGAATAATTTTGGAACCCGGTTTTCAAGCCCATTATGTCAAGGAGTTGGATGATTGGAGAACACAAAAAGTAAACACCGACTTTGTAGTAGCTTGGAAGGATGGCTATTTTAAATTTAGAGATACTCCTCTTGAAGACATTATGAAAACCATAGCACGCTGGTATGATGTAGAGGTTCGATTTGACAATGATACTTTAAAGACAGCACGGTTTAACGGCGTGTTCAGGAAGGATCAAAAAATGGAGGATATCCTCGATATAATGAAAGAGAATACATCCATTAATTATATTGTTAAGGGACAGGAACTCTTTATTTTTTGAATCGGGCAAAGGTGTTGAAGAAAATTAAAGGATAAAACAAAATATTAATCTGTCAATAAATAGTATGGAGATGAGCAGTAAGTCAACAGGAGCATTTTATAGGCCATCCTTGCTCAAGAAGCATGTTTTAAATGGTTTTCTGTTATTGTGTTTTTTGATCTTATCGAGTTTTAAAGGATATAGTTCTTTTTCTCAAAATACGAAGATTAAAATTGCTGAAGATCAGGAACTATCGGTGGTTGAGATTTTTGAACTGATTAGCTCACAAAGCGACCATACGTTTATGTATAAGACCGGTTTATTTTCTGATAGCCCTAAGGTTCAATTGAGTAAAGGTTATATTACGGTTGAGGATTTACTGAATGAAGCTTTACAAAATACGGCAATCGACCATCGTTTTGGAAAAAAAGGTAGTATTCTTCTGTTTCCTTCCCAAAAAGCAGAAAAAAAGGAGGTTTTTCAAAAATTAATCACCGGAACGGTTCTTGACGACAAAGGGGAGCCTATTGCGGGAGCTTATATCGAAATAAAGGATACAAATATAGGTACGGTTACAGATTTTGACGGTAATTTCACCTTGGATGCCAAGGAAGGGGATGTTCTGAAGATCTCGTTTCTCTCCTTTAAAACCAAGGAAATCGAAGTTGGCGCAGATTCAACTTATGAAGTGGTGTTAGAACAAGAAATAGGGACTTTAAGTGAAGTTGTATTAACCGGCTATACAAATTATAAACGAAGTGAAACGGCAAGTTCCATTACGACTGTCAAATCCGATCAAATTGAACAGATTTCAGCCGGCTCTTTTAATGATATTTTACAGGGTAAGGTTCCCGGGATGCAAGTCTCTTCATCTTCCGGTCAACCCGGAGAAACGCCGGATGTTATTGTTCGTGGAGTAGGATCCGTCGATGGTAGCAGAAGTCCGTTATACATCATGGATGGAGTGCCTATTGAAGCTGCTTTTTTTCAAACTATTAATCCTAACGACATTGCTTCTGTTAACGTTTTGAAAGACGCTTCGGCCAAAGCTTTGTATGGTTCTCGGGGTTCAAACGGGGTTGTGGTCATTACAACCAAAAAAGGAAAGAAAGGAAAGCTGTCTATTAATTATTCTTCTCAATATGGGATTTCTAAAAGAGGCCATCAGAAGTTTACCATGATGAACACGCCTCAACGTCTTCAATTTGAAGAGGAGGTGGGATTAGCGATTGGGCAGGATATAGGTCCCGGCTGGACGTATTCCCGAAAAAATCCCGCCTATACCCGTTCAACTCCTTTGGAGCAGCAATATGCCGATTATTTGCTGGACAGTATTCGTGCCATTAATATTGATTGGCGGGATATCTTTCTGAGACAAGGCCAATACATGGATCAGAATTTAAGTATCAGCGGAGGAAACGAGCGGGTCAATTTTTATAATTCTGTTAATTATCACGAACAAGAAGGGATTGTGAGGAGGACGGGCCTTAAACGATTCAATTTGAGAAGTAATGTAGGCTATAAGGAAGGTAAATTTTCGGCTCAGCTGAACATGTCTCTCGGGTTTTCCAAATCCAGATTTACGTTTAATGAAGGAGGAACGGCAGTGGGCTCGCCATTGGCTTCGATGTATTATGCGCTCCCCTATGAATATCCATACTATAATGGGAAATTGGCACCCACCGATTTAGACGAGATCTCCTTTATGGATACCCGTGAAGGGAGTCGAGGCTTGGATGTTTTACAGAATGTAACTTCGAAGACCAATCAGCTAAAAGCTATTGTAGGAATGGATTTGAATTATGAGATTTTCCCATTTCTATCAGTCATGACTCGGGTAGGAGTTGATTATCGAAATTCAACCGATCAAGATTATACAAACCCCGATTCTTATATCGGCTCTCGGAACCAGTCTTCAACACGAGGTGGGCAAGGTGCTTTCGGCGAAGGTGTACGACGTAATTTTGCCTTGGTATCGACCTCGGGGATAACCTTTAACAAGAAGTTCAATGATTTACATGACGTTGAAGTTTCTGCATTTTATGAACACAATTACAATCATTATCGTGCATTTAATTACACCGGATACGGCGTGGACGATCGATTACCTGAAACACCTGTGGGAATTACCGTTAACAGTACATTCTTGCCGGATATAGGCGGGCGTCGAACATCCAGTGCTTTAATGTCGGCTATCGGAACGGGAAAATATACCTATGACGAGCGTTATACCGTAACCGCCAGTTACCGGTATGATGGTTCATCAAAAGTGGCGCGCAAGAATCGCTGGCACGGCTTTTACTCGGTCGGTGGGAACTGGGATATTAAGAAGGAGCCGTTTATGAAAAACATAAATGGTATTCGTGATCTTAACTTGAGAGCCAGTTATGGGCAGACGGCCAGTGAATTTGGAGGCGATTTCCTGTATTTGCCAACTTATTCGGTAAGCACCTTTTATGGAAATAACCCGGGAATTCGCCCGACAGAACCGGGTAACCCCGATTTTGATTGGGAATATGTGGACGAGTTTAACGTAGGAATCGATTTAAGCTTATTTCGAAACCGTAGAGTTCGCTTAACGACAGATTTCTATAATCGGATTACCAAAAATATGTTTATCGATCAGCCGTTGTCGGCCACTTCCGGCTTTGTATCATCGGTTCCCTTGAGTACCGGAAAAATGCGAAATCGGGGAGTTGAGGTTGATTTGGAAGGACTCATTGTGGACGGAAAAAACTGGTCTTGGAGCTTAGGAACCAATTTTGCCTATAACCAAAACGAGATCTTGCACGTAACCGATTTAACCGATGAATTTCCTGATGGAGATACGCGGATTATAAAAGTCGGGATGCCCTATGGAACATACAAAGCTCCATTGTGGGCGGGAGTTAATCCCGAAACGGGAGAATCTCAATTCTATACCAAAGAAGGAGAGATTACTACAGATTATGATGATGACAAGTTATCGGTTCCTTTAGATGCCAGTTATTTCCCAAAATTTACCGGTGGATTTAATACGAAACTGAGCTGGAAAAACTTGAGCCTGACAACCTTATTTACTTTTTCTGCGGATGTGAAACGTTGGAATAATGAAGACTTTTATACGGAAACCAATACGTATATGAGCAGTAATCAGTCCATAAGAATGCTCTATAATCGTTGGAAACAACCCGGTGATGAAGCTCTGTTACAGCGTATTGATATTCCAAGACATTATTCGTCCAAAGACATTCAGGATGCCTCCTTCCTCAGATTGAGAAATGTCAAACTCTCTTATGTTTTGGAGGATTGGGTACTCGACCAAATCGGCTTTCTTAATCACGTTACCTTTTTTGTGGAAGGGACTAATTTATATACCTGGACCTCCTTTAGAGGCTTGGATCCCGAGAATGGTACGGCTATTGGCCGATTTGAATACCCGGCCCCTCGAACCTATACTTTTGGAATAAATATTGACTTTTAAACGATCCCCGTTATGCGTAAGATAATATATAAAATATGGATTGTTGGATTACTCTTGACAGCTGTTTCCTGTACGCTGAATGAGAAACCCACCGATAGTATTTCTCCCGATAATGCGTATAGAAACCTTGACGATATTAAATTAGGCTTATATGGAAGTTATGCAGCCATTGGTACCAGTCTGATGCAGAGTGCCACGATTGTAAGCGATGAGGTGCGAATGCCGGCTGAAAACACGGTTTCCAATACAGATGCTCATCGTTGGCTATACGATTCGGGAAGCGGGTCTGTAACCGCTGCCTTCTATTCTTTTTACCAAGCTATCGACCGGGCTAACCGAGTGATTGAGAATCTCGAAAATATTGATGCGGTAGGGCAAGAAAAACTGAAGGAACAATATAGGGGTGAATTGTTGGCACTCCGGGCTTATGCTCACTTTGAGTTAGTAAGAGGTTATGCTTCGGGCTATGATCCCGATGATATGGGCATCCCGTATATGACGACCTCACAGGTAGGATATCCGCCTCGGGATCCCGTAGGTTCGAATTATGAAAATATAGCAGCCGATTTGGAGGAGGCTGAAAGTCTTCTTCCGGATTCTTTTAACGATGTAACGCGAATCACAAAGACTGTAGTTTGGGCATTGCAGGCGCGATTGGCTCTCTATGGCAAGCAATGGCAAAAGGCGATCGATTACGCTTCTCAAGTTATAGCGGCCAAGCCCTTGGCTTCACGTTCCGATTTTCCTATGATATGGAAAGATGTAAGTAATTCTGAAGTCCTATGGAAGTTGGCTCGAGTCACCGGCGATTCAGAATATGGAAGTTTGTTTTTTAGGCAAAGTGGAGCCATTGCTCTTTATGTACCCTCTTTTAAACTATTACAAACCTTTGAAGGTGAAGAAGCTGAGGATATAAGATTTGAATCCTATATTGATTATCAGCCTAATAGAAATGCTTCGGATCCTAAGAAATCCAATTATCTGGTTACTAAATATGTGGGGAATGATCCTTCTGCTCCGGGTCTTTCTGATATTAAAGTATTAAGAACCGGTGAGATGTATTTGATTCGTGCAGAAGCCTATGCCGAAATGGATAAAATCGATAAAGGAGCAGATGATCTCAACACCTTGAGGAGAATGCGTATAGACGGTTATACAAACAGGAGTTTTTCAGAAAAAAAGGATCTCATTTCGGCTGTTTATAAAGAGCGATTTAAGGAGCTTGCCTTTGAAGGGCAGCGCTTCTTCGATTTAAAAAGGAGAAAATTAAATATTGAGCGTCTGGAAGAAGATTTGATTAATAATTCTCAGCAGCAGGTGTTGACGCCCACTGATGCTCAATATAACTTCCCCATTCCGGCTGATGAACGAGCCGTTAATGAGAATATAGAACAAAATCCAAATTATTGATTATGGAGATGAAGATGTTTTTTAGAAAATTCGGCTTAGCCTTTGTTTTACTTCCTTTTCTATGGATGGGGTGCTCTTCTTCAGATGATGCGATGCCCGGCTATATCGAAGGTTTTCCTCATATAACTACACCTCCTCCGGAAGGAATGGAGCAACTGAACAATCCGGCTTCCATAGGCCTGACCGGAAATGCTGAGGATGTAGAAACGGAGACCCGGTTGGGAATTGTGATTATGGGCGGTGGTGCCGATGTAGATTCGGCCATACAATGGATGATTCAGCGGTCGGGCGGTGGTGATGTTGTGGTTTTGCGAGCATCAGGTACAGAGGCCTATAATCGATACATTTTTAGTTTGGGAACCGTAAACTCCGTAGAAACGTTACTGATCGATAGCCGTGCTTTAGCCAATAATGAGACGGTAGCCAATACAATTCGAAATGCGGAAATGCTCTTTATTGCAGGAGGAGATCAGTCGGATTATATGGAATTTTGGAGAGACACTAAAGTTCATGAAGCCATTGATTATTTGGCTAATGAAAAAGGAGTTCCGATTGGAGGAACGAGTGCGGGTGCTGCTATTTTAGGAGGGCTTTATTACAGTGGTGAGAATGGCTCTATTACTTCGGAGGCGGCTCTGGAGGATCCTTTTAATTCCAGAATCACACTTTATGACCACGACTTTTTAGACTTGCCTTTTCTGAATCAGGTCATTACCGATCAACATTTTTCTCAGCGTGATCGCTGGGGCAGACTGACAACTTTTTTAGGTAGATTTTTAACCGATAAAGGATTGGATGCAAGAGGAATTGGTGTTGATGAAAGTACCGCCGTGGCGATAGATGAGGAAGGAAAGGCCGTGGTTTTTGGGAACCATGCAGCGTATTTTCTGAAAACCGATATTTCAAAAACTCCGGAGACGATCGGCGCGGGTCAAAGTTTGACCTGGAACCGGGGTGAGGAGGCTGTCAAAGTATATCGTATTGCCGGTTCTCGGGACGGTGCGGGTAGTTTTGATGTTGCTGATTTTGATGAAAATAAGGCAGATGGTGGAACTAAAGCCTGGTGGTGGGTGCAAGACGGAAAATTGAATTCTAAAAAGCGATAGATAATTGGAAAGAGTTGCCTCTGTTTACATTGGATTAATAAATGTTACTCATGAAGTTATTCAGAATACAACTCGGTTTTTGGGGAGTTTTATTTACCAAAAATAGTAGCCCATCGTATTTCTGATTGAATAGAACTCCGCTAAGAGAGACCGCCAAACAGACGCTGGATGAAATCGAAAAGATGGGAGATGATGGCAGAATGACGGGCTTAAATAAGAAAGGCGAATAGATGAAATACAATACAGATAATATGTATAGAGGAATTGTTACCGAAGATGGTCAAATTAAAACTTTTATTTACCAAAACGAAATATGATAAGATTTATAAAAACAATTACGGGATACGGCTTTGTTCTTTTGATATTCTTGTCCTATCTGGGCTGTACACAGTTTACCAATAATAACAATAAAGGGAAACTATTTATAATTGGTGGAGGCGATCGCTCGGATGCCTTGATCCAAAAAATGATGGAGGTGGCTGATTTGGGCTCAGAAGACTATGTTTTTATTTTACCTATGGCCAGTTCAATTCCCGATACCACAACGTTTTATATTAAACAACAAATTTTAAAACAAGGGAACTACGAGGTTCGAAGTCATAAATTTAGTCATGAGGAGGCTCGTCAAAACGAAAAATTGATTCAAGAGGTTGAAAAAGCCAAACTGATTTATATTCCTGGAGGAGATCAAAATCGATTTATGAAAGTGGTACGTGGAACACAGCTGTTTGAAGCTCTTCAAAAGGCCTATCAAACAGGTAGTACAATTGCGGGAACCAGTGCCGGTGCTGCCGTTATGTCTAAAATTATGTTGACGGGCAAACAATTAAAGAACACCGACGGACGGGGATTTGATGTTTTATGGAAGGACAATATAGAGACCCAAGAAGGCTTAGGCTTTTTGAAGAAAGACATCATCGATCAGCATTTTATAAAACGTTCGCGTTTTAATCGACTGATCTCCGTTTTGGCTGATTTTCCGGATAAACAAGCTATAGGAATTGATGAAAGTACGGCGATTATTTGCTTTAACGGGCAGGCTGAGGTTGTGGGCGACAGCCAGGTTGTGGTTCTATCTTCTTTTGAGGGACTTGATAAAAATGATAAAGATCACTTCGGTTTTAAAAATGTAAAATTCGCTCTTTATAAAGCAGGAGACAAGTTTAAATTATTTACTCAGCATTAATTCTATGATTACGTATAAAGAAATATTAATTGGCAATAAAGATCTGGATATTATGAAAACACTAAAACTAATTTTTCCTTTTTTTCTGATGACGATGTTGATACTGGTGGGGTGCAGTAGCGATGACGATATGATTCCCGGCCCAAGCAGCGGTTTTTTAATGGGTAAGACTGTATCTGAAGTTGTCGTGGGCGAGGACGTTCAATTCAATAGCTCGACCGGAAATGCGGAGGACTATTTTTGGGATTTTGGCGATGGTACCAAATCCGAAGAGAAAAACCCGGTTAAACCTTATTTTGAATCGGGAATTTATACGGTAACCCTAACCGTCAAAAACCAAGGAGGATCTGATAGTTTTTCGCAAGAAATCACGGTTCTTCCTTTTGCCGATTTTCAAGTCGAGAACGTCGATGATCTAAGTACGGAATCCGAGGTTCAATTTACAAATCTTTCAAAAGGAGCAACGGCGTTTGAGTGGAACTTTGGTGATGAGGAAGAAACGGTATCGACCGAGGAAAACCCTTCTTTTGCTTACTCTGCTGATGGGGTTTATACCGTTTCTTTGACTGCCATAGGTGAGGGGGGAACAAAGGTTATCTCCAAAAAGATTAGAATTGGGGAAGGAGAGGGCCCCGATTCAGGCTCAGGAGATGATGTAGAAACGCCGCACGAATTGTTTTACATTGATTATAGTGCAGGGCAAATTAATATGACCAATTTGCCTGAAGGAGGGGCAACAACTTTGGTTGCCGATGTCAATGGAAATGCAGGAGTAGGAATTGCTTATGATCCCCGAACCAAAAAGATTTATTGGAGTGATTTTGAAGATTCCGAGAATGGTAAGATTTGGAGAATGAATGCAGATGGCTCAGATCAGGAAGAATTGGTTTCGGGGATAGTCGATCCGTATTCCATTGCGCTCAACCTTTCCGCAGAAAAGATTTACTGGGGGGATGATGAAGGGCACGTGTCTGTTGCCAACCTCGATGGTAGTGATGTGGTTACTGACTTTATAACTATTGAAGACGGAATGATGAGAGGCTTGGATTATGATAGTAAAAATGACAAAATCTATTTTTATGAAGTTAATGAAGAGGTTATTTATAGAGCTGATTCTGATGGTGGAAATGTGACGCGGATTGTTGAAGGGACCTATGGATACGGAATTTTTGTTGACGAAAAAAACGATATGTTATATTATGACGATCAGCGAGGCGATGCCCTTGTTCGCAGTAATTTAGACGGATCAAATCCCGAAGTAATAGCCGATGTCTTTGATCGTATTCACGGGCTGGGAATAGATTATGATAATGGTAAATTGTATTGGTCTGAACGAAGTAACGGAGATATTAACCGTATCGATTTGGATGGTGGGGAAAAAGAAAATATCTTGACCGGTCTCCCAAGCCCAAGAGGCTTATTCATAAAGTAAATCCATAAAGAATAGTGAGTGATCCCTGTATATTTTATATGTATGGGGATTATCTCTATTTGTGAGTTTATAAAACAATAAATAATCTTTTGTTTATAACTTTTATGAAAAGAAAATTTTGAATTTTATAGAGAACTTGGAAGAAATTATATAGCTTTGCGAAGATTTATTTCAACTTCATTTTAAATATGGTTTTTGATAGCTAAATAATGAAAAATATTCTCTCCATAGAACAATTGTCCGTGGGTCAAATTCAAAAACTCATTGATCGGGCAATTGATTTTCGAAACGGAGTGACAGTTGATTTCAGTCAAAAAAAAGCCATGAACCTCTTCTTTGAGGACAGTACCCGAACCCATACCAGTTTTCAGGCAGCAGAGATGAATCTCGGGATGCGAGTTTTATCTTTTGATGCCAAAGGCTCATCCGTGAATAAAGGGGAAACGCTTTATGATACGGTGAGGACGATTCAGAGTATTGGCGTGGATCTGGCGGTTATTCGACATCCTCACGATGAATATTACAAGGAATTAGAAAAGATCGACATTCACATCATCAATGCCGGTGATGGGAAGGGGCAGCATCCTTCGCAAGGAATGCTCGATTTGGTGACGATCTTTGATCACTTTAAAACGTTTAAAGAGCTCAAAATTGGAATTGTCGGTGACTTGAGACATTCCCGAGTTGCTCATTCTGACAGCTATGCGCTTTCTAAATTGGGAGCGCATTTATTTTATAGTGGCCCCAGGGAATGGTATTCCGAGGAGTATAAAAAATTTGGCCCGCATCGACCTATCGATGATCTTATTGAAGAGATGGATGTTATTATGCTGCTTCGAATTCAGAAGGAAAGAATGCAGAATGTCGTAGCTTTTGAAAACTATTTGGAACATCACGGTCTCACCGTGGAACGCGTGAACAAAATGAAAGAAAATGCGATTATTATGCATCCCGCTCCGGTGAATCGAGGGGTGGAATTGGCCGATGAGGTGGTAGAATGTGAGAAATCGGTGATTTTTGAGCAGATGACCAATGGGGTGTATGCCCGAATGGCGATGATAGAACATGTATTAACAGATAAATAAAGAAAATTATGCTGATTAAAAATGGTGCCGTTTTCATTGATGGAAAGTACCAGAAAAGAGATGTCAAGATTGGGCAGGGGAAGATTGTTGCGGTAGCAGCATCCATAGCTCCTGATGGAGATGAGGTATATGATGCCACCGATAAAATTGTAAACCCGGGTTTTATTGATGTCCATGTTCATTTTAGAGAACCCGGCCAAACGCATAAAGAAGACATTGAATCCGGCTCGAGGGCCGCGGCTCGAGGAGGATATACGGTTGTAGCCGCAATGCCCAACTTAAGCCCGGTGCCCGATACCCCGGAACGATTTGAGCGTCAAATGAAGCTCAACAAAGAAAAATCTGTTATTAACACCTTGCAATACGCCCCGATTACAACCAACCAAATGGGGAATGAGATTGTTGATTTAGAGAAAATGAAGGCCCTTGGGGCCTTTGCTTTTACTAATGACGGTCACCCCGTATCCGAGGCCTATACCATGCGTGAAGCGATGAAGCGGATTGCGGCCATGAACAGTCACCTGGCCGAACATATAGAAGATGACAGTTTGTTTGGCGGCTGTATTCATGAAGGGAAAACGGCAGAGCGATTGGGATTAAAAGGAATCCCTTCGGTGACCGAGTCTTCTCAGTTGGCACGAGATCTGGTTTTGGCAGAAGATACCGGGGTGCATTATCATGCTTGCCATATCTCGACCAAGATGACTGTGGAGCTGATTCGTTTCTTTAAGAGCAAGGGAGTCAATGTAACCTGTGAGGTCACTCCGCACCATCTCTTGCTTTGTGAGGAGAATATTAAGGAAGACGATGCGATTTATAAGATGAACCCGCCATTACGGGGAAAAGAAGATCAGGAAGCCATGATAGGAGGTTTGCTGGATGGTACGGTCGATATGATCGCCACCGATCACGCCCCGCACGCCGATCATGAAAAGGACAAAGGCTTTGAAAAATCAGCTTTTGGAATTACCGGAATAGAGACCGCTTTTCCATTGCTTTATACACATTTTGTAAAAAATGAGGGATTGCTTTCCCTGGAGCGATTAATTACGCTGATGGCGGTTAATCCGGCAGAGAAGTTTGACCTGGAGCCAACGGCGATTGAGGAAGGGAGAACGGCCAACCTTAATATTATAGACCTTGAAACCCCCTATATCATTAAAGCGGATGATTTTATTTCGAAATCCAAAAACACGCCCTTTGTAGGGCGAGAGGTTTACGGTAATGTCGCACTCACTATTTGTAACGGAAAAATTGTATATCAACAATAAAATATGAAAAAGTATCTTGTCTTAGAAGACGGAACGACCTATTGTGGAACGGCTTTTGGAGCAAACACCGAGTCGGTGGGAGAGCTTGCCTTTTCTACCGGAATGAGCGGTTATCAAGAATTGATCAGTGATCCGGCCTCCAATGGTTTAGTCCTCAATTTTACGGCTCCGATTATTGGAAATTCCGGGATTAACAAAAAGTTTGATGAAGCCGATACCGTGGTGGCTCATGGCGTTTTGGTCAACCAATTGGCAGATGCCATTGGGAATTACCAGAGTGAGATGTCTTTAAATGAATATTTGAAGGCGAAGGGAGTCCCCGGAATTGCCGGTATCGATACGCGGTCTGTTATGCTGAAGCTGAGAGATCAGGGGTCGATGCGTGCGGCAATCGTCAATATCCCTGATTCTGAAAAAAGTAAAGGGATTGAAAATTTTGAGTTGGATGTTCAGCAATTGTCGAGAAGTTGGAATTCGGAAGTTCGTGAGTTTGGGGAAGGCGGAAAACATGTAGTGGTATGGGATTGCGGAGTGGGATATAGTTTGATACGGGTATTGAACAAACACGGTTTAAAGGTAACTGTGGTACCGCAGGGCTATTCATTAGAGGAAATAGAAGGACTTCATCCCGATGGGATCATCTTAAGTGATGGCCCGGGAGATCCGCAGGTGTATAAAGAGGTCATTGAGAATGTGGCCCGTTTACAAGAAAAATACCCGCTGCTGGGAATCGGTTTGGGACATCAAATTGTAGGCCTGGCCAATGGGGCAAAAGTAAAGAAAATGAAAACCGGGCACCACGGATTTAATTATGTGGTGAAAGATTTACAGGCCAAAAAGAATTATTTCACGGCACAGAATCACAGCTATACGGTGGATCGGGATTCTCTCAAAAGTACCGATCTCGAGGTGACGCAGGTGGGGTTGCACGATAATACGGTGCAGGGGATGCAGCATCCGAAATACCCGGTTTTTTCGGTGCAGTTTCATCCTGAAGGAAGGCCCGGACCGAATGATGCCAATTTTATAATTGATAATTTTATTGCACGGATTTAAGAAATAAGAAAGACAACTAACAGAATGCCAAAACGTACAGATATTAAAAGAATTATGGTAATCGGGTCCGGTCCGATTATTATTGGTCAAGCTGCCGAGTTTGATTATTCCGGGACACAAGCCTGTCTGGCTCTTAAAGAGGAAGGCTATGAGGTGATTTTGGTAAATTCCAATCCGGCGACCATCATGACCGATCGGGAAATTGCCGATAAGGTATATATAGAACCGATTACATTGGAGTTTGTCAAAAAGATTCTGGCCAAGGAGCGTCCGGATGCCCTGATTGCTACTTTAGGAGGCCAAACCGGATTGAATATGGGAATCGAATTACAAAACTCGGGGATTCTCGATCAACTCGATATAGAGATTATCGGTACGAATATGGCGGCGATTAATAAAGCCGAGGACCGGGAAGAATTTAAAAGTCTGATGGCTGAAATTGGCGTTCCCACCCCGGCTTCCAGAACCGCTTATACCTATCGACAGGCCGAAGATTTTGTAAGAGAAGTGGGATTTCCTACGATTATCCGTCCGGCATACACGTTGGGAGGTACCGGAGGGGGAATTGCCCACAATTTTGAGGAGTTACGAAAAATCGTCAACAGCGGATTAAAAGCTTCCCCGGTAACCGAAGTCTTAATTGAGCAAAGCATTGCCGGCTATAAAGAGGTGGAGTTTGAAGTTGTACGAGATGCCGCTGATAATGTGGTGGCCGTTTGCGGAATGGAAAATTTTGATCCGGTGGGCGTACATACCGGAGATTCTATTGTTTTCTCTCCCATCCAGACCCTGACCGATCAGGAAATACAGTTGCTTCGGGATGTCTCTCAGAGAATCGTGAGAAGCATTGGGATTGAAGGGGGAAGTAATGTGCAATTGGCAATCGATACCAAAACCTCCAATTATTATGTGATTGAGGTCAATCCGCGAGTCAGCCGTTCTTCTGCATTGGCTTCCAAAGCCACGGGTTATCCCATCGCCAAGATTGCAGCCAAGATCGCCGTAGGACTGGATCTGGATGAGATTCCCAACCCGATAACGAGCGGGGTTTCGGCCAATTTTGAGCCGACTTTGGATTATGTGGTCTGTAAAATTCCGAGATGGCCGTTTGACAAGTTTTCGAATGCCGACCGGGTCATCGGAACCCAGATGAAGGCCACCGGAGAGGTGATGGCACTGGGAAGCACAATGGAAGAATCCTTTCAAAAAGCCGTACGCTCTCTGGAGATCGATCAAGATGATCTGATAATGGAAGAACTATCGAAAAAATCGCTGGAAGAATTAAAAGCCTATGTCAAGACGACCAAGGATGATAATTTATTTTATTTAGCCGAATTGTTAAGAAGAGGCTTGAGTCTGATTGAATTGAATGAGCTTACCAAAATTAATGCTTTCTTCTTGGCGGGATTGAAGAATATTGTGGATTATGAAAAAGTGCTTTCCGCGGAAGAATTGACCAAAGAAGTACTTTTAAAAGCCAAAAAATGGGGGTTTTCTGATAAAACAATAGGAAAACTGACAGACCGGTCTGCTTTGGATATCCGAAAGCTCCGTCTTCAGGAAAATATCCTGCCGGTATATAAAACCGTGGATTCCTGCGCCGGTGAGTTTAAAGCCGAAACTCCTTATTTTTACAGTACATACGGTATTACCAATGAATCTGAAAAATCAGAGAAGGAATCGGTTTTAATTTTGGGCTCCGGTCCGATCCGAATTGGTCAGGGAATCGAGTTCGATTACTCCACGGTACACTCCATTCAGGCGGTTCAAGAGATGGGGTATGAAGCAATCATAATCAACAACAATCCGGAGACGGTTTCTACCGATTTCTCCATCGCCGATAAGCTGTATTTTGAACCGCTTGCTCTGGAAGATGTTCTAAATGTTTGCGATTTGGACAAACCGGTGGGGGCCATTGTGCAGTTTGGCGGACAGACTTCGGTCAATCTGGCGGAGGCACTGGCTGCCCAAGGAATTCCAATTTTGGGAACCCAAGTCGAAGATATCAATTGTACGGAAGACCGGGATCTGTTTAATCAGATTATTACAAAATTAAATATTGCACAACCGGAGGGAGGAACTGCAACTTCTGAAAAAGAGGCATTGGCAATCACGCAAAAGATCGGCTATCCGGTGTTGATTCGTCCCAGCTACGTTTTGGGGGGGCGCGCCATGCAAATCCTCAAGTCAGATGGGCAATTAAAGCGGTATATGAAGGAAGCTGTTCAGGTTTCCCGGAATCACCCGGTCCTTATTGACCGGTATTTATTGGGGCAAGAATGCGAGGTAGATGCCTTGAGTGACGGAAAAGAGGTGCTGATTCCCGGGATTATTGAGCATATCGAGCGATCGGGTGTACACTCCGGCGATTCCATGGCGGTATTTCCAACACAAAGTATATCCGATCGGGTCAAGGAACAAATCGTAGATTATACTAAGCGATTGGGGAGGGAGCTGAAGTGCGTGGGGATTATGAATATTCAGTTTGTGATATTTGAAGATCAGGCTTACGTGATTGAAGTTAACCCCCGCTCCAGCCGAACGGTTCCTTTTTTAAGTAAGGTAACCCGGATTCCAATGGCAAAAGTCGCCACCCAATTGATTATGGGGAAAAGCTTTTCCGATTTGGGATTGAAACCGGGACTGGCACCCGAAACGGAAAGTGTGCATGTAAAAGCCCCCACTTTTTCTTTTAATAAACTCAATGCCGTGGATAGTGTCCTGGGACCTGAAATGAAATCAACGGGAGAGGTTATGGGGACGGGACGGGATTATACAGAGGCCTTATACAAAGCTTTTGAAGCGGCTAAACAACATGTGCCGGAAATTGGAAATGTGCTCTTTACCGTGAATGATGAGGATAAGGAAGAAGCTTCAGAACTGGCTCTCCGTTTCTTAAAAGTGGGCTACCGGATTGTCGCCACCGAAGGGACTGCAGCTTATTTTACCGGGAAAGGAATTTCCAATCGCGTAGTGCCAAAAGTGGGAAAAACGGAGAAGGATATTATTTATGATATTACCAATGATAAAGTCCAGTTGGTGGTCAATACCATCGGTGATAAACGGAGCCACACTTCAGATGGCTATATCATCCGGCAGAATGCCATCCAGAGTGGAGTGCCCTTGTACACTTCGCTGGACACGGCAAGAGTGATATTGCAGGTTTTGGAACGCCGTTTTATTGATGTGGAGGCCCTGTAAAAATGCGATGATCTAAATTTTAAAAAGACTGAGATTGTGGAACGACCTGTTATTGTTGCTTTAGATTTCGAGACTGAACAGGAATGCTTTGTTTTTCTGGAGAATTTCTCCGCTTTCGAGGAGCCCGTTTTTGTAAAGATCGGATTACAGATGTTTACGCATTACGGTTTCGCTTTGGTGAAAAAAATTCAAGAAATGGGGCATCAAATCTTTTTAGATTTGAAATTGAACGATATTCCCAATACAGTTGAAAAAACCTGTGAAGTCATTGCCGGATGGAACGTTCAACTCCTGACGATTCACGCCAATGGCGGTGCGGAGATGATTGCCGCGGCAAAAAGAGGATTGCAGACTCAGGCTAACGAAACTCGGCTTTTAGCGGTTACGCAGCTTACCTCGATTTCGGATGAACAACTTCAAAAAGACTTTGGAATTCCATTGAGCAGCCGGGAAAATGTGACGCAATTGGCAAAACTGGCTTTTCAAAACGGTGCCGATGGCGTTATTTCTTCGGCGTTGGAAGTGGAAGAGGTAAAACAGGCAACGAGTATGGAATTCTTATGTATTACCCCGGGAATCCGCCCGAGATGGGCACAAAAAAATGAACAAAAACGGGTCATGACTCCCGGAGAAGCCAAAGCAATCGGAAGTGATGGAATTGTGGTCGGACGACCGATTACAAAAAACGAGGATCCGGTTCGAGCGTATTTACAAATTAAAAACGAGTGGTTATAAAATGTACAACCCCAACCAATTAATTACCGATTTATTAGAAATTAAAGCGGTTTCCCTGAGTCCGAAAGAGCCATATACTTGGGCCAGCGGATTAAAATCTCCCATTTATACCGATAATCGCCTGACTTTTGCCTATCCGGAGATCCGTCAGCGAATCGCTAATTTATTAGCAGGTATGATTGATGAAAATTATCCGGATGTAACCGTCATTGGCGGAGTGGCAACAGCCGGGATTCCGCATGCTACCTCGGTGGCTAATGTCTTGAATTTACCCTTGAATTACGTACGATCCAAACCCAAAGACCACGGCCGGGGGAAACAGATTGAAGGCCGTTGCGAAAAAGGGGATAAAGTGGTGTTGATAGATGATTTGATTTCGACCGGAGGCAGTATTTTAAAAACGGTAGAAGCGGTACAAAAAGAAGGAATCGAAATCGTGGGAACAGCTTCCATATTTTCCTATGACTTGCCCCTTGCCAAAGAGAATTTTGAAAAGGCAAAGATGAAAACCGTGGCATTGGTTACTTTTCCCAAATTGATCGAAGAAGCCAAAAACGTGGGGTATATTGACGAGTCCGAACTCAATCTGTTAAAAGATTGGCATCAGAGTCCTGAAGAGTGGGGGAAATAAACGGTAATCCTGCTCAAAGGCGAACAAAATAAAATGATTAGAGATGAATTTATATAAGGTTTTGCGCCCTGCCATTTTCAAATCTGATCCCGAGGATGCTCACCAGTGGATGGCAGGTCGTCTGCGGTCTATTCACCGGGGATCTTCTCTGGAGAAAGTCGCGAAATCTTTGTATCAGGCTCCCCCGAGACCGATTGAAGTTGCCGGAATTTCTTTTCGAAATCCGCTGGGGATCGCTGCGGGATTTGACAAGAATGCCGAGTTTTACAATGGACTGACGCCCTTGGGAATCGGGTTTGTGGAATTGGGAAGTGTAACCCGATATCCACAAAAAGGAAATCCGCGACCACGGATAGCCCGTTTGGTGGAAGATCAGGCTGTTATTAACCATATGGGGCTGAATAACGTGGGGATTCACCAGTTTATAGAAAATATTAGAAAACATCCACCTCAATTAAGAATTGGGGTAAGTATTGCGCCCAATCATGATCTTACCACGGCACAAATGATTGCCGATATGGCTTTTTGTTCAAATGAAGCTGCCCCTTTTGCGGATTATTTATCGCTAAACCTCAGTTGCCCGAATCAGGATGGGGTGACTTCTTTGCAAGAGCCGGATACGATTGGGGAGCTGCTGGATAAGATCTCCACCGATAACCCTATTTTTTGCAAATTCAGTAGTGATTTGGGAGAAAAGAAACTGTTTGCCTGCCTGGATGGTATCCGGGGGAAAGTGGCCGGAATAATTATGGCCAATACTTCTTTGAGGCGGGACGATTTACAATCCCCGAATCGGGATTTTCGAGGTGGGTTAAGTGGGAAACCCTTGTTTAATAGAATTCTGGCACAGGTAATCTTAATAAAGGAACAATATAAAGACGATTTTGCCATCATTTTTTCCGGCGGGGTATTTACGTCGGAAGATGCACTTTTGGCCCGGGAAGCCGGGGCCGATCTGATTCAGATTTATTCCGGGATGATTTATGAGGGGCCGGGGATTTTTAAAAAACTCGGTGCCACACTGTAGAAACGGATACGTAAATATAGATCGGCTTTAACTGTATTGCCCCCATTTTTATTGAGTTTAGTAATTCTTTTGACCTCATAAATCATAGTTGAGGTTTGAGGAAACTATATTTGTTCAGTGAAATTTATATTGATTCCTGAAAATATTGTAGTTTTCTCCAAAACAGTGCTATGAGAGAAAAATCGGGTTCATTAAAGGCCAAATTCAAAAATTACACGGTATATTTTATTAAAGAAATCATACCCGTTACGGTTGGTATTTTGATTGCTTTATCCATTGGGAATTGGAATCAGAAAAAAACTGACCGGAAATACATGAATGAGGTGTTTTCTTTAATTAATAATGAATTGGAAGCGACACTTGAAGACATTGATTGGGTTATGCCGCGCCAGGAAAAGCTGATGGATAGTCTGGAATTTTATTCCGAAGACAACGGAATAAGTGTTTTACAGGTTGTAAAGAAAGCAGGGGGCATTCATATTGCCGATGTCAAAACCAATGCTTGGAGAGCATTATCCAGTACGAAGATGGAATTGGTGGATTATGAAAGACTTTCCTATCTGTCGGCAATCGATGAACAGAAAGACGTTCTGAAAATGAAAAGTCAGATTCTGTCAAATTTCATTTATCCCAATCTCAACATTACGGATTCTGACGGGAAAGAGACTTTAATGTTGATGATGAAGGATGTTATCGGAACAGAGAAAGCTGTGCGGGGCCTTATCGAAGAATTTAAAGAGATTTAATCCCGAGGATTTATAAAATACCATAACCTGATTATAATTAATTCTATTTTTATTAGATTTAAAATTATTGTTATCAGTCGATTATAAAAATAATAAACATCCCACTCGAGGCAAGTTCCCCGTTGAAGAGGGATTTAGGAGGATGTTGCCGGTGTGTCCATACAATATTGTCAAATCTATTCTGATGGAACTCATTTTAGCCATTATAAAAATCATAACATATATATTATCAATTGATTATATATTAAATGTAATCGATAAAAGTAGAACTAAGTATTTATATTGAATGAAGAATTCAAAATCTGAGCTATTAGACGGTCGGGATCAACCGAAGCACTTTGCATGATCGATAGCTTTTTTGAAGATGTGAACTTATTTATTGGTGAATAACCAAGTTAAATTGTCGATCTGAAAAAACAATCTGTTTTATGAAGCTTAATTCCTTTGAGTACTGTATTTTTCTTGGAGCTCTTCTTTTGACGGGATTGATTTTTGCGGGTTGTGGTCCGGAAAAGAAAAAAAGGATTGAAAAGCAAAAGCCAACTTTTGAACATCAACTTGAGCAATATGGAGACACGCTTCAGGTAACGGCTTCGGCTTATAACCTCACCCCTTCGCAAACGGTCTCTGACCCGAATCTTGGGGCCTGGGGCGATACCCTGACCCATGAAGATAAAGTCATTGCGGTTTCGCAAGACTTACTTGAAAACGGATTGACCCATAACACCAAGGTAAAAATAAAAGGTTTTAAAGGGATCTATAGAGTTCGTGATCGGATGCCTTCCCGCTGGCGCAATCGTATTGATATATTGATGGGAACGGATATTGAAAAGGCAAAGGAATTTGGCGTCCGAGAAACGGAGATTTATTTTATCAGTCCTTCAAGACAAGATTCAAAAAGAGAACTCTAAGGGTTATCTGTATCTTGGGAAACTGTAAGTTTCAATTTTAGCCTCTCATTGAAATTCATTGTTATGGAAAGACAATTCTGGCATATCCAGTTGCATTCCGATAAAAAACTCCCAGAGCAGGTTTTGCGAACGATTCTGGAGGAAAAATCAGTTATCGGAATGGCAGCATCCTGGACCAATAAAAGAGGGGAAGCGGTAAAAGATCCCAAACAGTTTCGGGATAAGATGAAGATTGGTGATGCCGTATTGGTCCGTAACGGCCGCCGTCCCATCGCTTTGGTTGAGATTGCTGGTGATGCGTTTATAACAGCGGACATAGATCCGGAGTCGGATTGGTTTCCGCTACGGCGAAAGGTAAAAGTATTGGGTTTCTACGATAAAAAGGCAGAAAAGATCTTAAATGATTCCTTGTCCAAATATGGCAAAAAGCAAATCCAGACCTTGGGAACACTAACGTTATGCAGCCGGCCAACGGCAACCAAAGATTTTATATGGTCGTGGTGGAAATATGTATATCATAAATCCTTTTAAGTTTATTATTTTTGAAGTTTCGGAGACATTCTAATGTATCATATTCAACATGTTTTATTGGAGTCAACTTCCATGATATGGGTTTTATAGCAGGTTACAAAAACAGTAAATGGATTCAATTCATCGGAAACACCCCGCCTACGGCACCCCTCTTTAAAAAGAGGGGAATGGATTTGAGGTTCAATAAAATTTAGTTAGAGATTTGAAGGATAAAAAAGAAAGAAGGCCTAATTCCCCTCTGGTAGAGGGGTGCCCGCAGGGTGGGGTGTCGATTTCGGAACCATAAGCATAAATTGATACTTGAATCCGCCACTCCG
>CAZBXQ010000032.1:0-34359 GCA_964495935.1 uncultured Flavobacteriaceae bacterium | reverse complement strand
GATCAAAAAGTAGGAGCCGTAGCCGGTAATGTTCGGGTTCTAAACCGGGAAAATGCACTAATCCCCCGAATGTTAAATGTCAGTTTTGCTTTTAGCTTTGAATTTATTCGTTCCGCCCAAAGTGTATTGGGTTCGGTTTTCTGTACTCCGGGAGCCTTATCCGCTTACCGACGGGAAGCCGTTATGAACACTTTAACCGACTGGATGAATCAATTGTTTTTGGGAAAGGAGTGTGCCATCGGAGAAGATCGAGCAATGACCAATATGATTTTAAAACAAGGCTACAAAGTTCTTTTTCAACGGGATGCCTTGGTGTACACCAATATTCCCGAACATTATAAAAACCTACACAAAATGTTTACACGATGGGAACGCAGCAATGTTCGCGAGACCATTATGATGAGCCGATTTGCTTTTAGTAATTTTAGAGAAGGCCCAAAAACCGGTACCCGATTGTTGTTGCTTTATTCCTGGTCCCGGCTCCTATTGGCCATTCCCTTACTGTTTCTTTTTATCCTGTCTATTTTCTTATATCCTATTTTAATACTAAATTCCATGCTTATCGGGGCTCTGTTATTCTCCAGTATTCAGGCTCTTTTTTATGCTCAAAATCACAATTTGAAGGACTCCTTTTGGGCTTATCCCTATAGTCTATTCTATGCTTTTACTCTATTTTGGATCACGCCCTACGCCATTCTTACCGCAGATAACAGCGGGTGGCTCACCCGGGAACTTCCAAAACCCAAAAAATAACAATACACCAGACTTGGTTTACAAAAGTAAAAGCTCAAAACTCCTGGATGAAGCCGGGAGCTTTTGATTTTTCGTCATACTCTATCCATCCATCAAATGAATTTCACATAGCGAGGCCATTTAAACTTTCAAAAATGGGCTGCAAAATGACCTTATTGTTCCGGATTTAGTCTTTTTTTCGACCGTAGCTATGGCTATGCTCTACAAAAAAGCCGTCATCCGGAACAATAATCTCTATTTTTCGCTTCAATCCCAAAAGTCTAAATCACCTCAGCTGCATTTATTCTCTAAAAAACCATATTTTTGAAAAAAAGAGTTTGACGAAGGAAAAAATTATTTTGGGGATTGATCCCGGAACAACCATTATGGGGTTTGGATTGATAAAAGTTGTGGGTAAAAAAATGGAATTTCTGCAACTCAACGAACTCCGTCTCAAGAAATACAGTGATCACTACCTGAAATTAAAATTTATTTTTGAACGAACCGTAGAACTTATCGACACCTTTCATCCGGATGAAATGGTATTGGAGGCACCATTTTATGGCAAAAACGTCCAATCTATGCTCAAATTGGGGCGGGCCCAGGGAGTAGCGATGGCCGCCGGATTAAGTCGGGAAATCCCGGTAACCGAATATTCCCCGCGAAAAATAAAAATGGCCATCACCGGAAATGGCGCTGCCAGCAAGGAACAAGTGGCCAAAATGCTACAAACCCTTTTAAACCTAAAAACCCTACCCAAAAACCGGGACGCCACCGATGGCTTGGCTGCTGCGGTCTGTCATTTTTACAATGCAGGAAGAATAGGAACCGGCAAAAACTACAGCGGCTGGGCTGCCTTTATTAAACAGAATCCCAATAAAGTCAAGAAATAGAAAATACATCGCTCCCTCTGATACACCAATAAGAGGCCTTTCTCCTCCTTCCCCTTCCAAAAAACATCGGTCTTCCCCTTTCGTTTAATCCCATTTATTTTCTGCTGTTATCTTATTTTTAATTAACTTTGTTATCGTTTAAAAGCAACTATGCATTTACCGGTATTATTTATTGGAGGCTCAGAAGTCATTTTTATCGTACTCGTTGTAGTTCTGATTTTTGGAGCCGATAAAGTTCCCGAAATTGCCCGCGGCTTGGCCAAAGGGCTCCGTATGATTAAAGATGCCACCAACGATATCAAAACGGAAATTACCAAATCTGCCGAGGATGAATTTGAAAAAAGTGGTGCCTCAAACATTAAAGAGGACATCAAAAAGGTGAAAGATGACATTGAGGAAATTACCGGATCTATAAAACGAAAGCATTTCTAAAACCATATTTTTCTGACATTTTCCCGATTTTTTGGATCGGGTCGCATGCTCATTTTTCTCCACCCCTTAAAAATCATTGGTTTTAGGCCTCTTAACATGATCTAATTGTTATTTTTGTTACTCCACAAACTGCACGCATTTCATATGTCGGAAAATAAAAAGAACCGCTACGCTCAAAGGGGGGTATCTGCGGAAAAAGAAGATGTTCACAGTGCCATACAAAATATAGATAAAGGGCTATATCCAAAAGCCTTTTGTAAGATCGTTCCCGATTACCTCACCGGCGACAATGACTATGCCTTGGTCATGCACGCAGATGGAGCCGGGACAAAATCTGCTCTGGCGTATATGTACTGGAAAGAAACGGGAGATTTATCGGTGTGGAAAGGAATCGCACAGGATGCCTTGGTCATGAATATCGACGATCTTTTATGTGTTGGGATTACCGACAACATCCTCCTCTCTTCTACCATCGGTCGAAATAAAAACAAGGTGCCCGGTGAGGTTATAGCGGCTCTCATCAGGGGTACTGAAGAAATTATTGAAGAGTTGCGACACGATGGAGTACATATCCATTCCACCGGAGGCGAAACAGCCGATGTCGGAGATTTAGTTCGTACACTTATTGTGGATTCCACGGTAACCGCAAGAATTAAACGGGAAAATATTATCGATAATGCCAATATTCAAGAGGGCGATGTGATTGTAGGATTAGCTTCCTATGGAAAAGCAACCTACGAAAAAGAATATAACGGCGGGATGGGAAGCAATGGACTAACCTCTGCCCGTCACGATGTTTTCTCAAAAATATTAGCCCAAAAATATCCGGAAAGTTTTGACGCTTCCATTCCCGATGAGCTGGTGTATTCGGGAACGCGAAACCTTACCGATACCCTCCGGAATCTTCCTTTGGATATCGGGAAATTGGTACTGTCGCCCACGCGCACCTATGCTCCCGTTATGAAGGCCTTATTCCAAGAATACGGAACACAAGAAATTCACGGGATGATCCATTGTTCGGGAGGGGCTCAAACTAAGATTTTAAATTTTGTAGATCGTCTTCATATCATCAAAGATAACATGCTTCCGATCCCTCCTTTATTTCGCTTGATCCACGAAGAGAGTGGAACTTCCTGGCAGGAGATGTATAAGGTTTTTAATATGGGACATCGATTAGAACTATATGTTCCACAAAAACAAGCCGAAGGCATCATAAATACGGCAAAGAAATTCAATATTGAGGGGCAGATTATCGGCCATGTTCGGGGAGCAGCAAAAAAGAAATTAACCATTAAGAGCCAATTTGGCAAATTCAATTATTTTTGAAACCGATGCTTCTGCGTAGAATTTTCATACTCTCCGGGTTCCTGTATTGGGGTATGGGCATGGCCCAGGAAACCGAAAAATCGAAGGTTGAAAACCCTGCGAACCCCTTTCTTTGGACCTATACGGAAACGGCCCGTTTAATTGACAGTTTAAACCGTGCCAACCCGATTACCTATTGGTCGGGGCAAAATCAGTTTGCAGCCGATTTTCACGAGATTTCCTTTCAAAATTGGAGTGCCGGAGGTAGTAATTCGGTCTCGCTTGTCTTCAACGCATATCTAAAGCGCACCTACGAGAAAGGTGATGTTCGTTGGCAAAATGAACTGATTACCCGGTATGGTCTTAGTGCCGAAAAAGGCCGAAAACTTCGAAAGACTGACGACCGGCTGGAAATCGGATCGACCTTTGGGTATCGTTCCAGCAAAAACTCAAATTGGTTTTACTCGGCAAAAACCAGTCTAAAAACTCAATTCGATCGGGGGTATAACTATCCCGATCGAGACGACCCCATTTCTACTTTTATGGCACCCGGATATTTTTTCTTTGGATTTGGGGCCGAATACGGAAAAGACAGCAACGAATTTACACTCTATATTTCTCCCGCAACCGCTAAAACAACCTTTGTACTGGATCAGCGATTAGCTGATCAGGGGGCGTTTGGAGTGCGTGAAGCCCAATATAACGAGGACGGTACAATATTGCGACGCGGCAAACGCAACAAAACCGAATTCGGAACCCTGCTTACCAGCGAATATCATAAAGAAATTCTACCCAATATCATTTTTGATAATCGAGTAAGCCTATATACCGATTATGTTAAAAATTTTGGGAATATCGATATCGATTGGAAGATTGACCTAAATCTAAAGGTAAACGACTATATCGCGGCCAAAATTGGCTCTCACCTCCTGTTCAACAACGATACTAAAACCGAAAAAACAAATGCTCTGGGAGAAACCGTAACCGGGGGGGCTAAAGTGCAATGGAAGCAGGAATTAGGAATCGGTTTGGTCATTGAAATCTAACAGAAACGGCCCTCTCGATAATTCTTTATCAACGGTACAGGCCCGTAGATAAAGAGAAGCTTCCTCGCCACTCCTTTTAATCTGAATTAACGCTTATTTTTGCATTAAGACAAATTCCTACATTATCTTTGAGATCTTAAGAATTAGATAATGAGTGATTGTATTTCCTATCCTAATATTCCTTATTACTCCAAATTAATCTTGGATTATCTCTCCCGGAAAAAAGAGTTGGAGGAGTTATACCATCGCTTCCCCACGCTTGAAAACTTCAAGTTACAAGCAGCAGAAAAAGGAAAAAACTTTTCTCAACATCATCGGTCGATACTGGTTGAATCTTTAACCAATCAATATCAAAATATCGAAGCCTCGCCAGCCACACAGGAGAATATCAAAAGCCTAAAAGACCCTCATACATTTACTGTCACTACCGGCCATCAACTCAATTTATTCACGGGGCCGCTCTATTTTCTTTATAAAATTATCTCGGTAATCAAATTGACCGATCAGCTAAAAACAACCTATCCGGAATACAACTTCGTACCCATTTATTGGTTGGCAAGTGAAGATCATGACTTTGAAGAAATTAATTATTTTAATTTCAAGCAGGAAAAAGTACACTGGAAAAGTGCACAAACCGGAGCTGTAGGCCGCTTTTCCACCACGGGGATGGAAAACGTGTATGACCAATTTGACGACCTACTCAATAAGTCTAAAAATGCCGATAGGCTACGGGAATTGTTTCAGCAATCTTATCTTAATCACAAGCAGCTCACCGAAGCTACACAATATATAGCCAATGCGCTCTTTAAGGAATACGGCCTCGTTATTATCGATGGGGATGATCGGGAATTGAAAAAACTTTTTATTCCACACATCAAGAATGAACTTTTGGAGGAAAGGGCTTATCATAAAGTAACAACAACAAAAGAAAAGCTTCGTAAACAGGGCCATATTATACAGGTAAATCCAAGAGCGATCAACCTCTTTTACCTGACTGAAAATTATAGAAAACGAATCGTAAAAGAAGGGAATCGGTACTTCATTCACGAAACCAAAAAAGAATTTAGTGAAACTGAAATTCTTGAGGCCGTCGAAAAAAATCCGGAAAGATTTTCTCCCAATGCGATTATGCGACCCCTATACCAGGAAGTAATTTTGCCCAATCTCTGTTACGTTGGCGGAAGTGGAGAATTGGCTTATTGGCTCGAATTAAAATCTTATTTCGAGGGAGAAAATATTAATTTCCCCATTCTTTTGCTCCGGAATGCAGCCCTATTAATCACGGAAAAACAAAACAAGAAAATCGAAAAACTGGGGCTGACCCCCAAAGACCTTTTCAAAAACCAAGAGGACTTACTTGCTCAGCAAACGCGTTCCATTTCCTCCATCGATATCAATTTCAATCCACAGCAAGAACACCTTAAAAAACAGTTTAAAGACTTGTACAAACTGGCCGAAAAAACCGACAAGTCCTTTATCGGTGCCATTGCCGCACAGGAGCAAAAGCAAATCAACGGACTTGAACATCTGGAAAAACGCTTATTGCGAGCACAAAAGCGAAAATTAAAAGACGAACTGAATCGCCTGATCGTTCTCCGGGACGAATTATTCCCCTCCGGAAACCTACAGGAACGAATCGCCAATTTCAGCGAATTCTATGAAAAATACGGTTCCGATTTAATCCCGCTTTTATACGAAAGACTCGATCCCTTACGTTTAAAATTTAATATCATTACCGTCGATAAAGTCCGACCAATGAATTTAGATTAGTCCTCTGTATTTTCGAATAAACCACTCGGCGGTTAACGTACTCAGCATGATAAAAAAAAGGTACTTCCAATTAATCAGGGGAGATTTCGTGATTTTGCTTTGCTGTATCACTTTCAAACTTTCATCAGCCAACAAATCTTGGATCAGGGTATTGGGATCTTCATCCACAAGGTAAGTAGAACGGCCGGCGATCTGTTTTAATTTTTTATAATTAGCATTCTTAGACTGCTTTTCGGGATCATAATCAATACGTGTAAACACTCCCGATTTTGAAAGATTCTGCCCATCTACCGATACCGTAAAAGAATAATCTCCGGCATTCAGCCCCCCGAGGTCAAGCTCATAATAATTATTTTTTAAGACCAAAGGATAGGTTTGAGTTTTCCCGGTTTCTTCGTTTACCACCCGAGCCTCCAAATGAGCCCGAGGATCAAACTGATAATTTTCATCAAAATAATGTGCTCGAAACACCATTTTTTCTCCGGTATTATAAAATGAATTATAATCTACTTCTAAGCGCGATCTTTTTTTATGCGAGGCTAAATATTGAACCATCTGCCCGATAAAAGTATCATAACTTTCAAAAGACCCACGATCTCGATAACTTTTGGCACGCCATTGCCAGGAATTTTCCCCAAAGAGATACGCTCTTCGGTGATCCTCCTCCTGAATCGTTAACAGTAATGGGGTCTCGGTTTCCACATCCTGTATGGTCTGAAAAAGCAAGGGGCTATAATCCGGAGCCAACACAAGATCACCAAACCGATCCCGAAGGGGTGGAAAATCAGAAAAACCAATATCATCAATCTGAAATTCTTTATACCCGGGATGATACCGCGGCACAAAATATTCTTGCGCTCCGGTAATCTCTTTTTCAAAATCATTTTGATTACGATTTAAAAAGTGATAATCGGTTTGTGTGCCGGTAACCGTAAAAGTATTCATCCCAAGCCTTGAAATCTTGTCATACACCGTCTTGAACAGTGCTGTAGGTTGATATAACAAAACCAGTTGATAGTCTGTTAAATCAACTTTATCATCTTCATTTTTTAAGATTTGAATATCCGCTTTCTGTTGCCGATTATGTTCAATGCTTTTTTTAAAAGCTCCCAAATCGGGATGTATAAAAGAGGCGAGAATAAGTACTGATGTTTGTTGATCAATCACCTCAACGGCAAAATTATGTTTGTTATTAGCCGTATTTTTCTCCTCCGTTAAACTTTCAATTTCAACGCTATAAGTATGCATTCCCACTGATTTGGCCTTGATCTGCGTTTCCACGATTTCAGCATTGTGATCGGGCCCCAAGTTTAATTCCCGCTGAAAAAGCACCGTATTTTTATCCCGAATGGTCAATTTCTTGGAAACGGCTCGGTTCCCCGTATAATTCACAAAAATCTCCACAGGGAAAGTATTCTCTAAAAAGGAATATCGATTGGCGTTCACGCGAGTGATCTCCAGATCGGCATATGTTGCCGTATCGCCGACCACCACAATAGAAATAGGAGAATCATAACCCTTTACAACCTGCTCATAATCTCGTCCTACCGTTTGATTTCCATCTGTTATGAGGATCGTCTGAACTCGTGACCCCCGATAGATATGGCGTAAATTGGTAAAAACACGACTAATATCGGTCTGCGATGCTGTAAAATTAAATGAATCTGCTCCTTCAAAATCTGCTCCAAATCGGTAGAAATCTACGTCAAATTTTTTATTGAATCGGGTGTTCTCTCGTAATCCCTCTACCCAATCCCGAACCCGTTGTTCTCCCCCCAACAGGTCAATCGATTTTGAATTGTCCACAGCAATTGCTAATCGTGGTTTTACCAAAAAATTTTCCCGATGGGTAAGCTGAAGATTGAGCAACAAAAGCCCCGCTCCCAAATACGTGAGAAAACGAAGAAAAGCAAGAATCTTCCAATTCGGTTGCCGTCGCGTGGGGTTATATTGCCAAAACGACAATCCCGCGGCTCCCAGAATAATAAAAATCAAATATAGAATTCCCAACGTGGACATGGGCGGAAAGCTTTTCTTTCTTTAATTCATCAATAATAAAGAAATTTTAAGAGATTGATGCCCTTTGCTTTCCCCAATTGGAAAAATCAAAATTTAATGATGGATCATCTCTCTTGTTCCTCCAATTTAAGGAAGTGGTTTAAATTTTTTGAAAGGGCTGCAACTCCGTAATAAATACGAGACCTTGTATATAAAAAATCAGATTCTGAAACGGAACCCTGTCCTAAAAACGGAGGTTTCCTTCAAATAGATTTCTATTTTTGTAAAAATTTTGAAATGACCGCGCCTTCACAAACTTATAAAGAACGCCTTAGGAAATTTGAGGCCCAGCTCAAAATAGAAAAAAAGAGGCTTCTGATCTCCAGCATGCTGCGACTTATTGTTTTTTTAGTTGCCTGCGGAGCCGTTTATTTTTTATGGGGAAACATTCAGTGGATCGTCTTTACGCTTCTTCTATTCTTTGTGTTCTTCTTTTTTCTGGTTAATCGACACGTCAATATTCAGGGAAATAAAAACCGATTAGTCGCTCTAATTCATATCAACCAAACCGAAATTGATGTCCTTCACCGCCACTTCTCAAATCTCCCGGAGGGCTCCGAATTCATGAACGACAGACACCCTTATAGTCAAGACATCGACTTGTTTGGGAAAGGATCATTTTTCCAGTACCTCAACCGTACTGCTTTGCCACAGGGAAAACATAAACTTGCCGCCTTCCTGACGAATAACAATATCCAAAATATCCCGAAAAGGCAGGAAGCGATTAGAGAACTAAAGGATTATATCGATTTCCGGCAGTCTTTTTCGGCGGCTGCAAAACTTACGCAAAAGCAAGGAGAAGAATCTGTTCAATCCCTCAATCAAAGATTAAAAAACCTCAAAAACCACGATCCTTTTACCCCTCCAAAAGCCATTTTAATCACCTCTCTTTTTTCAGTGGTTTCCATCGCACTGATTATTTTATTTTTTATGAGCTTCATACCTTTTTTAATACTTCTGATTTGGTTATTTATCGGGATCGGGGTCACCGGTATTTATGGCAAACGCGTAAATAACTTCTCGCATAAGGTTGATCTTCTGCAAAAAGAATTTCAACAATATCACCAATTAATTGATCTTCTTGAAAATATTTCTTTTTCTTCTCAGGGACTAAAAACCTATCAAGACAAAATCCGAACAAAGGATAAAAAAGCCTCTGTAATCTTAAAACGATTTTCCAAAACCATAGATGCGCTGGATCAACGGGGTAATCTATTATTCGGCTTCTTGGGAAACGGGTTTTTACTTTGGGATATCCGACAATCTGCCAAACTGGAAAAATGGATTAAAAAATACATCGATCTGGCCGAACAGTGGTTTGCTGTTCTGGCCGATATTGATGCTTATAATTCACTGGGAAATTTTGCTTTTAACCATCCCAATTATGTTTTTCCTACAATCACTCATAATCTCACACTCATTAAAGCCCAAGGAGCAGTTCACCCGCTAATTCCTCCAAACGATGCCGTCACTAACGATTATCAAATCAAAAAGGGAGAATTCTTTATTATTACCGGAGCTAATATGGCGGGAAAAAGTACATTTTTGCGCACAGTGGCTTTACAGCTCGTGATGAGCAATGCAGGATTACCGGTTTGCGCCACGGCCTGTGAATACACTCCCGTCAAACTGATTACCAGCATGCGTACCGCCGATTCTCTGGCAGAAGAATCTTCCTATTTCTATGCAGAATTATCACGTCTTAAATACATTATTGACGAACTTCAACAAGAAGATTATTTTATCGTTCTTGATGAAATTTTAAAGGGTACCAACAGTAAAGACAAAGCCATGGGATCACAACGATTTTTAGAAAAACTGGTACACCACAGATCCACCGGAATCATCGCCACTCATGACCTGAGCCTATGTACCGTGGCAGAAGAACTGGACAGTGTCAAAAACTACTATTTTGATGCCTTAATCCAAAACGATGAACTTTTCTTCGACTATAAATTTAAAAAGGGAATCTGTCAAAATATGAACGCTTCTTTTTTATTAAAAAAAATGAAGATCATCGATTAAATTCTAAACCACCAAGAACGCTTGTAATAAAGAAACAGAACCTCTAAAATCGAATTAATTTGAGAAGATCTCAATCCCTAAAACTATCGTTTATTTACTATCTTCGGTCTTTAACCTTGTAAAATGGGTATAAAAATGGGGAATGGTTTCGATTCCTTTAAAGAAATTCCAGACTCCGTAATTTTCATTGGGGGAATGGATATCGTCCGAGTCCAATCCAAAACCAATTAACACTACCTTACTCTTCAATTCGCGTTCAAAAAGTGCTACGATAGGGATACTTCCCCCGCTGAATTGGGGTAAGGGTTTCTTGCCAAAAGCCTCTTCCATGGCTTCACTGGCGGCCTGAAATTCAATACCATCAACGGGCGTAACATAGGGTTCACCACCGTGGTGAGTATTGACTTTTACCGTTACGCTATCGGGAGCCAGATTTTCAAAATGGTCTTTAAACAATTCTGATATCTTTTGCCAATCCTGATGGGGTACCAACCGCATAGAAATTTTGGCATTTGCTTTACTCGGCAAAACGGTCTTTGCTCCTTCTTCAATATAGCCTCCCCAAATCCCGTTGACATCCAAAGTGGGCCGAATCGAAGCCCGTTCCGGAGTCGTATAGCCTTTTTCTCCCTGTACGGCATCGATTCCCAGTGATGCTTTATAAGCTTCCTCATCAAAGGGAGCTTCGGCCATCTTTTGGCGCTCTTCCTCCGTATATTCTTTTACATCATCATAAAAGCCGGGAATGGTAATACGATGGTCTTCATCCTGTAAAGCGGCAATCATCTTTGATAAGACATTAATGGGGTTGGCCACCGCACCGCCATAAACTCCCGAATGTAAATCCCGATCGGGCCCCGTTACTTCTACCTCCATATAGCTTAGCCCCCGCAGGCCGGTAGTTATAGAAGGGGTATCTTTGGCGAGCATCGAAGTATCCGAAATCAGAATCACATCATTCTCCAACTTCTCAAGGTTATTCTTGACAAACCATTCCAAGTTTACGCTCCCCACTTCTTCTTCCCCCTCTACAATCATCCGAACATTACAGGGTAAGGCATCGTTTTTAATCATGCCTTCAAGAGCCTTGACGTGCATAAACATTTGTCCTTTATCATCGCAAGCTCCCCGGGCAAAAATGGCTCCTTCAGGATGGATTTCGGTCTTTCTGATTTCCGGTTCAAAAGGTTTAGACTTCCATTTTTCCAGTGGTGCCGGCGGTTGAACATCATAATGCCCATAAACTAACACGGTCGGCAACTTATCATCAATAATTTTATCGGCATAAACGACCGGATTCCCGGGTGTTTCACAGACTTCTGCATGCTCCATCCCAATTTCGTCAAAATGTGATTTGAGATATTCAGCAGCTGTCAAAACATCTTTTTTGTATTTAGAATCCGCACTAATGGAAGGGATTCGCAACAATTCAAAAAGCTCCTTGAGATAACGTTCTCTGTTCTCTTCTATATAATTTTTCAATTCATTCATATCAAATATTTTAAAAATCTTGAATTTAATAAGAATACCTCAATATCCTATGCCGTGACTCTTAAATTTATAAAGATTTCTTAATCCTATCTTTTAGAAACCATCGTCACCAACTCCATAAAATCCACCGTTTTCTGTTCGCCGGATTTCATATTTTTCAAGGTATATCGGCCATCTTCTATTTCTTGGGTACCCAACAGTACGACAAAAGGAATATCGCGCTTATCGGCATACCCCATTTGTTTCCCCATTTTTGTAGCATCCGGATAGAGCTCAGCATTAATTCCTTCATCCCGCAATTTAAATATGGCTTTCAGGGCATGCAGGGCTTCCTTATCACCAAAGTTTACAAAGAGTAATTTGGCATTATCGGTAATTGTTTCAGGAAATAACCCCAATTCTTCGAGTACCAGAAAAATCCGATCCAAGCCTAATGAAATTCCCATTCCGCCCATGTTTTTCAGACCAAAAATACCCGTTAAATCATCATAACGACCTCCTCCTCCGATAGATCCCATGTGAATTTCCTTCGGAGCTTCCACCTCAATAATGGTTCCGGTATAATAATCCAATCCCCGAGCCAGTGTCACATCCAAATCTAAATTTGCAGTTGCCAAGGGCAATTCCATTATTCCTTGCTGAATAAAAGTCAGTTCTTCAATTCCTTCCCGCCCCGTTTTAGAATCCTTTAGAATGCCTCGAAGTTGATCTAATTTCGCAGAGAAATTTCCCTGCATATTAAAAATCGGCTGAATTTTTTCAAGGGCTTCCCGGGCAATTCCGTTTTCCAGCATTTCCTTTTTTACTCCTTCTTCCCCGATCTTATCCAATTTATCGAGAGCCACCGTAAAAGGAATGAGTTTTTCACGTTCTCCAATTACTTCCGCAAATCCCGATAGTACTTTTCGATTATTCAATTTAATCGTTACCCCCTTCACGCCTAAATGGGTAAAAACCCGATCATAGAGCTTGACAAACTCTACCTCTTGCCACAAACTTTTACTTCCCACGACATCGGCATCGCACTGGAAGAACTCACGAAAACGCCCTTTTTGCGGCCGATCGGCTCGCCAGACGGGCTGAATTTGATAACGCTTAAAAGGAAAGGTCAATTCGTTTTGATGCTGTACCACATACCGGGCAAAAGGAACGGTTAAATCATAACGCAGGGCCTTTTTAGAAATCTGAGAAGCTACCTGAAGGCTGTCTTTGTTTTGAAGTGCTTTCTCTTCCACCGATCTTAAAAAATTACCGCTATTCAAGATTTTAAAAATCAAGCGATCGCCTTCGTCACCATATTTTCCCAACAAGGTAGAAGATCGCTCAAAACTTGGGGTTTCAATAGGCTGAAAACCAAAACGTTGAAACTGAGTTTTAATAATTTCAATAATATAATTACGCTTGGCCACTTCAGCGGGTGAAAAATCCCGGGTCCCTTTTGCTAATTTTGGTTTTTGAGCCATATTTATAAATAATTATTCGTGGTTTACAATAGTAGAAAAATATTCAAAGAGTTCTCCTTTGGTGATATTTGCGCCTTGCCTGATTAACGCAAAAATATCGGTATTCCGTTCTTCGCTAATCTTTTTAGTCGATTTATAGAAACTCACACTGTTATCGAGCAAATGATCCTGCAGCCATTTATAGCCCTCCCGGGTCGATAAGTTAACCGCTTCATTATCAAGTTTAATTCCAATCAGCTGAATTTGAAGGTCTTCCACCTTAAACAGGAAAATCTGTTGTGGTGAAAAATGTTCTAAATACTTAACTTTTGCAAGTACTTTCTCCCATACCAAATCACTAAAAATATCGAGTTCTTCCTCGGCAAGCTCAGGTTTATTTTCTTTTATGGTTTTCCACTCCCCGGCATCAATACCTTGCGTACTTAAAAAAGTAATAAACTCCTGGTGCATCTCCTCCAACTGCTCCTTGGTCAATCGAGAATACTTCATGATTCCAATCGTTTTTAAATTAAAAAAAGCCTACCCTTTTACAAAAGGCAGGCTTATTACAGTATTTTACAAATCAGGGTTTAAGCTTCCGCCACAACATCAAAATTTAAGGTAGAAATCACCTCTCGGTGAAAGCGAAGCTTAGCTTCATATTGCCCTAAGCGTTTGATATTTCCACCCAGAATAGAAATGTACTTCTTATCAATGTCAATTCCCTCCTTACTGAGTTCATCACTTAAATCGGCAGCTGAAATACTTCCAAACATTTTCCCGGTGTTTCCGGCTTTAGCCGAAATTTTCAACTCCAGACCATTTAGTTTTTCGGCATTTTCTTTGGCCTCTTCAACAGCTTTTTTCTCTTTATAAGCACGTTGCTTTAGAATTTCGTCCCGCTGTTTACGCGTAGAAGGCGTCGAAAGCACGGCATAGCCGCGAGGCAAAAGATAATTGCGCCCGTATCCGTTTTTCACCTCTACGATATCGTCGGCAAATCCTAAATTCTCAACGTCTTTTTTTAATATAATTTCCATACAATTACTTCCTTTTTATTTTAACATATCGCCCACATACGGCATTAAAGCTAAATGGCGGGCCCGCTTCACGGCTTGCGCCACTTTTCGTTGATACTTCAACGAAGTACCGGTTAAACGACGCGGTAACAATTTCCCCTGTTCGTTTACAAAAGCCATTAAAAAATCAGGATCCTTGTAATCAATATATTTAATTCCTGACCGTTTAAAACGACAGTAGCGTTTTTTCGGCTTGGTTTCTATTTCAATGGGAGTCAGATATCTGATTTCCCCTCCTTTTCCTCCTTTTGCTTGTTGCTCAATAGATGCCATAATTACTTTTTGGATTTGTTTCGTTCAACTCTTTTTCTTGCCCATTCAACGGCATGTTTGTCCAACTTGACCGTCAGGTATCGCATCACGCGTTCATCTTGTCGAAATGCAAATTCTAACGGCTCAATGGCCTGTCCATCAACCTCATACTCAAACAGGTGATAAAACCCACTCTTTTTGTGCTGGATGGGATAGGCTAATTTTTTCAGCCCCCAGTCCTCTTCATTGATCATTTTGGCATCCTTTGAAGCCAGTAAATCGCTGTACTTCTTCACTGTTTCCTTTACCTGATTTTCAGATAAAACGGGATTCAAAATGAAAACAGTTTCATAATGATTCATAAATTATCGATTTAATTGTAAATTAGGGCTGCAAAAATAAAGCTTTATTTCTAATTAACAAATTCGCTTTCAATTTATTTGCAGGGGGCATGGCCAAATCAACTCTCCTCGCTCTATCCCTACCAATTCGGGATTATAAAAATAAACCTTATTTTTATAATCTGGTAAAACCAGCCTATATGCCAACGCTACTCTTACCTCTCCTATTTATCTTATTTGCATGCGGCCTCCCTTCAGCAGGATTCACTCAGGGGTTTCATATTTCTTCTAAAACCGGAGAAGCTTTTATTTTGATCGAAAGCCCCAAAATACATTCGGAGTTAGAGCGCAGTCTCCTCCCCAAAGATTTAAGAGCAAAGATTACATCCGTTCTCTTAACCGCCCACCCCGACAGCCTTAATTACCAATACCAACGCCTTTATACCAAAAAAGGATTTTACAGCGATACCGATCGGCTAAAAAACCATCTTTCCCCATCCACCCTATCAGCATTGAAAAAAAGTTTAAAAAAACTGGACGGCCCGGGTTTAAGCCATCACCCGCGGATGAAACCCTGGCTTCTGGCCGAAACTATCCATCGCCTGGAACTGCAGAAAACGGGATTCCATTCCAATCCAACGCTCCGATACTTTATCGATTGGGCTCAAAAAGATAACAAATCCATTCTTTTCCTTTCAACATCCAACTCCGCTCTTGATCTGCTTTCTACGTTACCTGATGCCCAACAAGTACAATACCTGAAAAAAGTCTTAAGAACCAGTTCAGAAAGATGTACTTTCCTCAATCAATCGCTCTCCTTTTTGGAAGCTGAAAAAGAAGAGAAATGGCTCAAATTTTCAAAAAAGGAAAAATCAATCCTCCCCAAAAAGATCAGAAAGATAGAAACACAAAGCATCAATCACACGGAAACCACAATTCAAGATTTATGGAAACAGGAAGAAACCCCTTTACTGATTATCAATGCTATTAAATTTCATCAACTGCCGGAATTGTTACAAAGTTTTCGCAGAAAGGGAATAAAAATCAGAAAATTAAACTTACCTTAAGGATTTGTATTTTTTTAATTATATGCACTTTAAATTTCTAAATCTACTTTCTTATAACGTAGAATCAAACTCCTACGGGTACTTCTCTTCATTTTTTACAATCTATTTTTTTAAACAAAAAAATTATTTTATTTGTGTATTCCTTAAAAAAAGAATAATTTCATCTTTTATTTTTAAAAATATCAAATACAAAATCTAACTTAATACTCAATAAAATCAAATTCAATGGCAGAGCAAAAAAAGACAGCAACCATGTATGAAAATGTTATTCATCAATTCAACGCTGTAGCCGATAAAATGGATTTGGATGAGAACATTCGTAAAATGCTACTCACCACAAACAACGAAATCACAGTAAACTTTCCGGTTAAAATGGACAGCGGCCAAATCGAAATGTTTAGAGGATTCCGAGTACAGCACAATAATATTTTAGGTCCGTATAAAGGAGGAATTCGTTATCATCCTTCCATCAGCCTCTCCGACTCTCGTGCTCTGGCGATGTGGATGACCTGGAAAACTTCCCTGGCCGGGCTTCCTTTCGGAGGTGCTAAAGGAGGGGTAGAAATCGACCCTTCAAAATATTCCACCGGAGAATTAGAGCGCATCACGCGTCGATTTGCCTTCTCGCTGGGAGCCAACATCGGTCCGGATATCGATATTGTCGCTCCGGATGTCAATACCAATGCTCAAACCATGGCTTGGTTTTCAGATACTTTTATGCACACGCACTCTACAGTCGAGCGGCTTCTCAACCAAAACGTGGCAACCGGAAAACCCATTGCTTTTGGCGGATCTGAAGGTCGTGACCGATCGACAGGTTATACGGTTTATCTGGCCACCAAATTATACTTTGAAGAAAAAGGCGAATCCCTAAAAGACAAGACCTACATTCTTCAGGGCTTTGGAAATGTGGGCGAATGGTACGCCTATTTTATGAGTCGAGCAGGTGCCAAATTAATTGCCGTTCAAGATGCCGCTGCAACCTTATCTAACCGGCAAGGATTTGATATTACCGCCCTCCTCCAGCATAAAAACGGAAATGGAGGTCATCTTAAAGGATTTTCAGAAGGAGAAAACATTTCAAGCGAAGATTTTTTTGGTCTTGAATGCGACATCGTTGTTCCCGCTGCTTTAGGAAACCAAATCACCCGTGCCAATGCCCATAAAATTCAGGGACAAGTAGTGGTAGAAGGTGCCAACGGGCCGGTTACATCGGATGCGGAGCGAATCCTTTTGGAGCGGGATATCACGATCCTCCCCGATTTCCTTTGTAATTCGGGAGGCGTAATCGGCAGTTACTTTGAATGGCTGCAAAACCGGAAAGGTGAATTTTATGACCTGAAGGAGTTTCTGGAACGAACCGACCGAAAATTTGAAACCAGCTTTAAAGCCGTAGCCGAAACCATTGAAAAATATAAAACCGACTGGCGTACCGCCTGCTATATTCTGGCCATTCGAAATATCGAGGCCTCCTTTAAGGTTCGCGGCCTGTTTCCTTAATGATCAAGGCATCTACTTTCATTTTCAAACGCCTTGTTTTGACAGGGCGTTTTTTGACAATTTATCGTTCGGGAGGAGGAATACAAACGTAGAGCACAGTACCCTGCCGTCTAAAATCATCTTTTCAAAATTTAGAATAATCAATACGGATCTACATTCAATACAACGCGAACCGATCTGTATTTTCCTATACTCTCATAAGAATCTAACAGCTTTCTGATAAAATTCTTGGTTTTCTTCAAAGATTGTCGAGGGGGGATCTTTAGGAGAATAACTTTATGATATTGATTTCGTATCCGGGCAATGGGCGGAAATTCGGGTCCCAATACATTTTCCTTAAAAGCCGGGACCAGACCCGCCGCCACCCAATCGGCGGCTTCATTTACGGTATTATAATTCCGTCCTCGTAAGGTCATTTTAATAAGCCTATAAAAAGGCGGATACTTAAACTGCAGCCGCCCCTGCATCTGCTCCTTATACATTCCCCAGTAATCCTGATACACCACCTGTTGTAAAATCGCATGTTTTGGATTATACGTTTGAATCAATACTTGTCCCTGCCGATCTGTTCGCCCCGCGCGACCGGCCACTTGTGTCAACAGTTGATAAGCCCGTTCATGGGCTCTGAAATCCGGAAAATTCAATAGGTTATCGGCATTCATAACCCCCACCAGATCCACATCTCTAAAATCCAATCCTTTGGCCAGCATTTGAGTCCCCACCATGATATCGATTTTCTTGTTCTGAAAGGCCGATATAATCTTTTCATACCCGTGCTTCCCACGAGTGGTATCCAGATCCATCCGGCCGATTTTATAATCGGGAAAAAACTCTTTTAATTCTTTTTCGATCTGTTCGGTACCGAAACCTTTGGTCGTGAGATCGGGGCTGCCACACACGGCACATTTTTCCTGCATGGCCATGTGATACCCGCAATAATGACAACGTAGAGAATGGTTGTGCTTGTGATAGGTCAAACTCACATCGCAATTCGGGCATTGGGGGGAATGCCCGCAAGTCTGACATTCTAAAACCGGTGAATACCCTCTTCGATTCTGAAAAAGAATCACCTGCCGATGGCGTTCCACGACTTCTGTTATGGCTTCCATCAGGTCATCGGAGAAATGGCCTTGCATCTTTTTGCGCTTGTACCGATCCCGGATATCAATAAGCCGAATGGAAGGAGGGATTACTTTTCCGTAGCGTTTATGGAGCTCGGCAAGTCCATATTTATCTTGCCGGGCATTATAATAGCTTTCCAGACCCGGCGTTGCGGTTCCCAGCACAATGGGACACTTAAAAAAAAGCTGTGCCATAACTACGGCCGAATCCCGAGCCTGATATCGCGGAGCCGGATCGAATTGTTTAAATGTGGTTTCATGGGATTCATCGACAATAATCAGCCCTAATTCCTGAAAGGGCAAAAAGATTGAGGAACGCACCCCAACAATAATTTTTCCCTTATCATTTTGTAAAACATGTCGATATACCTCTACTCGCTCATTTACCGAATACTTACTATGATAGACCAAAACCTCTTCTCCAAACCGTCGTTGCAAACGTTCAATGAGCTGGGTAGTGAGAGCAATCTCGGGGAGCAAGTAGAGGACTTGCCTCCCTGTTGCCAGGGTTTCCTCAATGAGTTTACTGTAAACCGCCGTCTTTCCCGATGAAGTCACGCCATGCAACAAGCCGGGTTTTTGCTGTTTAAACAAAGCTTTGAGAGCTTTCAACACGTTGCTCTGGTCTTCGGTGAGCTCAAGCCTCTTATTTTCAGATTTTCCGACCGTTTCAATGCGATCTTCCTGAATATAATAATCGGTTAATATTCCTTTATCCAAAAGTGTTTGAAGGGTAGTCGAAGAGGCATCGGCCTTTTTTGTCAGTGCTTTAAAGGAAACCCGTTCCTTCTCTCCGTTCAGCGCAAAAAAGCCCATCATAAGGGCTCGTTGTTTTGGGGCTCGGCTCAATTCTTCTACAATCTCCTGAAGCCGGGATTCGTCATACGCTTCTGCCAGTTGAACATAGCGAACCTGTTTAGGGGCGTATTTTTTAAACAACTCCTGATTTACCTGAATAATACCTTTCTCCACCATCTTATTCAGAACTGGTAAAACCGTCTTTTTATCGAGAATTTCGGTCACTTCCTGAATCTTTAAAATCGCCTGACGCTGGAGGGCTTCATAAATTAGATATTCTTCATCGGTCAATTCCTCAATCCCGGGATCTTGACCTTTATCCAGTTCAATAACCGTTTCACTTTGCAACAAAAAAGCACCCGGTAATGCCGCTTTCAGGACATCGCCCTCCGGACTCATATAATAATCGGAAATCCACTTTATAAAATTCAATTGCCGTTCCGTCAACAAAGCGTATTCATCAAGGATTTCTTCCACGTATTTGGCCTTGTACAAACGGGGTGTAGCCTGATGAATTTTGGCTCCCACACCGGTATAAACCTTTGATTTTCCAAAGGGTACAGCCACTCGCATCCCTCTTTTCAGATGGCTTGCCTGAGCATCCGTTAAGGCATACGTAAACCGTTGATTCAACGGCAAGGGCAAAATAACATCAACAAAATAAGGCATCTGTAATTTTTCTATTCAATAGTATCATTAACCGGGTTCTGCTTCACTTCCACTTTCCCGTATAAGTGTTTTTCATTCCGGTCGTTTCTGTTCTGCATGATTCGGTCCTTTTTTTAACTGAAGGATAGAACCATTAAGTTCAAATCCCAACAAGAGAATATTCGAGTTCAGCCAAATATAAACCATCGAAATCAGAAGTGCACCGATAGACCCGTAAAGCTTGTTATAGTTATTAAAATTCCGAATATAGATAGAGAAAAAATAGGTGAAAAGAAGAATTAAAATAGTCGTAAATAAGGCTCCTATCGAAAAATACCGGGCTTCCTTACTTTCCTTCGTTCCAAAATAATATAAAATAGCCACCGCATTATAGATCATAAAAACAAAAATGGCATACCGACCCAGCTCGGCCCAGACCACCTCATCCTTTACAATTCCCAAAGCATTAAGGTTTTCAATGATATAGGTAAGGTAAATGGTTACGATTACCGTTGTCAAGAGAAGCAGGGCAAAGATTACCGCCACTCCAAGTGCCGAAAAGTACTGGCCCAAAATAGAACGATTTTTATTGGTATGCCAGGAATATTCAAACCCCGAAAAGATAGCGTTGATCCCATTGGTCATCAAAAGCAGGGATAGAATAAAAGTAAAAGACAACAGTCCCGTTCGGGGATTGGTTGCAATATCCTCAAAGACCCGATCAAACAAATGTTGTGTTTGAGGCGGTAAAAGGTTATTCATATAATTTAAAAGTCGATCTTGAAAATCTTCAATAAACCAAATAAAAGGAATCAGGTTAAGAACAAATAAAAGAAAAGGGAAAATAGCCATAAAAAAGCTAAAGGCAATCGATCCGGCCCGGGTGGTAAAGGTTCCTTTTACGATTCCATAAACATAAAGTTCGAGCAGGTCATACAGGCTCAACCCATTGAGTCCCGGCAGAATGACACGTTTACACTGATGAGCCAACCAACCTATAACCGGTATGTTTTTGAGCTTCTCCTCTATGATTTTGGTCATGACCCCTTATTTTTGCTAAAATATAAAATCTAACGTAAACGAAAAGATGACCATTAAATTACTACTTATCGGGAAAACCACCGATACCACCCTGCAAGAATTAACGCAAAAATATACCCAACGGTTACAGCACTACAATACGTTTAAGATTGAAATTATTCCGGAATTAAGAAACCGGAAGAATTTGAGTATGCAAGAGCAAAAAGAAAAAGAGGGGCGCAAAATCCTAAACCGCCTACAACCGTCTGACGAAGTAGTGCTACTCGACGAGAAAGGAAAAGAATTTCGCTCCCTTCAATTCTCAAAATGGCTTCAGAAAAAATTCAATACAGGGAAAAAACAATTGGTTTTTGTCATTGGCGGGCCCTATGGATTTTCTGCTGAAGTGTATCAACGGGTGCAGCAAAAAGTAGCACTTTCAAAAATGACCTTTTCGCATGAAATGATCCGTTTATTTTTTGTGGAACAACTGTACCGGGCTTTTAGTATTTTACGAAATGAGCCCTATCATCACGAATAATCCCCGGATTGCTGAATTTTGTTCATAAAAAATGATCGATATAGCTGTAATTCATTTATTTTATATAATTTACAAACCGGTTTTTAATCATATTATCAAAAAACATGGATATTACGTCATTATTAGGAAGTGATCTGGGGAAACAGGCACTTCATGGAATCACACAAAAAACAGAAGCAACCGAAGAAGAGACTTCATCGGTTCTTAGTGCGGCCACTCCGGTTCTATTGGGAATGCTCAAAAAGAATTCGGAAACTCCGGAAGGTGCCTCGGGATTGTTGGGTGCCCTAAACAAACACGATGGAAGCGTTTTAAACAATCTGGGGGGCTTTCTAAATGCCAATGACACCTCTGACGGCCAAGCTATCTTAGGGCACATCTTGGGAGGCCAAAAAGGACAGGTAGAAAATGCGATAAGCGCAAAAACAGGAGTATCAACTTCTAAGGTTACCCATATCTTAGCTCTTTTAGCACCTATCATTTTAGGTAAATTGGGGAGTCAGGCAAATTCCAATAGCGTCTCTTCAGGAGATGGATTAAGCAATATATTGGGGGGCCTTTTAGGCGGTGCAGACTCTTCTTCGATAGGAGGCGGTATTCTTTCTTCCATTTTGGGCGGCAGCGGGCAGCAAGGAGGAGCCGGCGGAATCGGCAGTGTCTTGGGAGGACTGTTTGGAAAAAAATAAACTTTTCTCACTTTCCCTTAAAGAGTGATATTTAACAAATATCGCTCTTTTATTTTTTACATTTTCTTCAATTTCGCTATAAAAAATATGAAACTGGTCTTTGCCTCTCATAACCTCCATAAAGTAGAAGAAGTGCGACTCCTTCTCCCCGATCATATTGAGTTATTATCTTTAAAGGACATTGGTTGTACCGAAGATATTCCGGAAACCTCAGATACGATTCAAGGGAATGCTCTTCTCAAAGTACAACATGTTCGAAAATATTATAATTTAAATTCCTTTGCCGATGATACTGGTCTGGAGGTCGATGTTCTTAACGGGGCCCCGGGCGTCTATTCCGCACGGTATGCCGGACCGGCCAAAAAGGACTCCGACAACGTCAAGAAGCTCCTTCAAAACATGGCAGGAACGGTTAATCGAAAAGCTCGTTTTAAAACGGTAATTGCCTTAGATATCCATCAAGAAATTGCAACCTTCACAGGAATTTGTGAAGGAGAAATTCTTTCTGCTCCTCGTGGTAAAAAAGGATTTGGATATGATCCCGTTTTTAGTCCCCACGGCTATATAGAAAGCTTTGCCGAAATGCCTCAGGAAGAAAAAAATCGGATCAGCCATCGGGGAAGAGCACTGGAAAAATTAATTGTATATTTACAGGCTCAAAAAAAACATTAATCCTTCTATCCTTTCTCCTTTATTTATTGAGATTTACATGAAATTTAAGCTCTTTACCCTCCTCCTTTTTACTTTTTATTTCGGTCACAGCCAGTCCTCATACCCTCAGAATGATTTTTCAAGCCCCTTACGGGTTCCGTTGTCTCTTGCCGGGAATTTTGGAGAATTGCGCAGCAATCACTTTCACAGCGGTTTAGATATTCGCACCCAGCAACGAACGGGACTGGATGTATTGGCCGCTGCCAATGGTTTTATAAGCAGAATCGGGGTGAGTCCCTGGGGGTATGGGAATGCTCTGTATATTCAACATCCTAATGGATACACAACCGTTTACGGACATTTAAGCGAATTTGCTCCCAAAATCAGAAAGTATTTACGAGCCCAGCAGTATAAACTCGAAAAAAACACGATTACTTTATACCCGGAGGAAGGGGAGATTCCGGTAAAACAAGGCGGAGTAATCGCTCAAAGCGGAAATTCCGGAAGTTCCGGGGGGCCTCATTTACATTTTGAAATTCGCGATGGAAATCAAAAGCCCTTAAATCCTCTTCTTTTTGGGATTCCGATCCGGGATTCGAGACCTCCAAAAATTCACAGCATTCGGGTTTACCCGCAAGGGAAGAATTCCTATGCCAATAAATCTGCAAGTGCACAGAAAATACAGATCAACCCTCAAGAAAATGGAATATATAGAGCCGATCCCGTAGAAGCCTTTGGAAAAATCGGATTTGGAATTGATGCTGAAGATTATGCCGATAATGCGCCCTACCGATTGGGTATCTACCACCTCCAAACCTGCGTAAACGGAGAGCCGTTGCTGGATATGGCCTTTACTACATTTTCCTTTGGAAACACGCGATACATCAATGATTTTATCGACTATGCCTTTTATCAGGACCGTTCCCGCCGGATTCAAAAGTTATTTCTAAATCCGCATAATAAAATGGATGTTCCTCGGGATCTAAACAACCAAGGCTTCGTCGATGTCAAAGAAGGTATGAATTACAATTACGAGATCCAATTGACTGATTATGCCGGGAATCAAACTTCCATTATTATTCCCATTCAAGGAAAAAAACGACCGGAAGAAGAAATTACTCCCCAGAAAGAACTCGTCACCGACTATTATGCTTTTGCCGACAAACCCAATGTTTTCGACTTCCCTTACCACGATATCTTTATTCCCCGAGGAGCACTCTACAGAGATACGTATCTCCAGTTACAAGAGGAAGGTAAAAACCAGATTAAAGTCCATAATGAATATACGGCACTACAGCGCAATATTACCATCGGATTTGACGCTCACTCCTATTCCGCCGAAGATTTTGAAAAACTGTATGTCGCGCGTATCAATCGAAGAGGAAAAGAATTCTATTCTTCCACGAAGAAGGACAAAAAGAGAATCACTACGCAGACCAAATATTTCGGTACCTATAAATTGATGTTGGACAAAACCGCTCCAAGCATCACACCGGTCAATTTCAAAAACGGAGAATGGATTTCCAATCACGACTTTCTAAAATTGAAGATTAAGGATGACGATTCCGGGATCTCAATGTATCGCGCCACTCTAAACGGTCGGTTCATTGTTTTGGAATATGATTATAAAACCCGGATCATCAAATATGACTTTAGAGATGGAATTTCTCAACCCGGAGAAAACAAATTGGAAGTAATTGTCGTCGATAATGTAGGGAACAGCACAACCTATACAGCTTCTTTTTATCGAAAAAATTAAAGCGGAGTTTGGGTGGGGAGAGAAATTGAATACGAATTCAATTTCTATGACAAAAATATGGAGTATAGGAAGGAATTTACCCACGTACCATTCCCCTCTTCCGGGGAAGAGGGGTGCCAATAGGCGGGGTGTAGGCGATATGGGAGGGATTAGGCCGTAGGTTTTAGGAGGTAGAAAGATGAGAGGGGTGTGGTTAGAGGAAGGAAATTAAATTCGAACTTGAATTTGAATTGGAAAAAGAAGTTTCTTAGTAATAAGTGAGTGGTGGGAGTTAGTGTGATAAAAATCTGAAATTTGCTTTTTGAAATTTGAAGTCAAAAATCGTGGCTTGTTGGCTTGTTAGTTGGAATGTAGTACCTAAAGTCATAATTGGCTGAAAAATCTAACGAAATGTTGTCAATTCGAATATTTTTTATAGCAAAGCGTAGCATGATATAAAAAACATATCGAGGATTTTAACAATAAAAAGAGGTCTCGATACTCCCGAAAGCTTTCGGGATCTCGTGCCTCAAAAAACACTCGACATCTTTCTCCGACTCAAAATTTTAGTCATAATTGGCTGCTTATTTATTCTTAGGCAAAACATTAAGCAATCAATTTTTACAATAAACTCCGTGGGCTCTGCGGTTAAAAAAATGAAGGGAGTGATTAGTGGGGAGAGAATTCGAACTTGAATTTGAATTGGAAAAAGAAGATCTTTAGTAATGAGTGCGTGATAAAAATCTGAAATTTGTCCTTTGAAATTTGAAATCAAAAATCTCCAATCGTTAATTGCGGCTCGTGGCTTGTTGACTCGTTGGTTGGGAGATTTTATAATAAACTCTCCGGGTGCTCCGTGGGTGCTGCGGTTAAAAAAGTGGAATTAACGATTAGTTTTGAGTGTTTATAGCAAAAAAACTAATGGTCAAGAGATAACGGTTCATGGCCTATTAAAAGAGGATTCCCGATTCAAAGGGTAACAATTTATTTTAAATCACAAGGCAACCGATTTTTCCCGTGCATTTAATTCTGTTAAGAACGCTTTTAATTCTGCAGCCGTATAATCGACATCTTCTTTAGTATTAAAGGCAGACAACGAAAAACGTACCGAAGGATGCGATAAATATTCTTTGGAACTGATAGCATTCAAAACGTGTGACCCCAAATCACTGCCACTCTGGCAAGCACTGCCCTTGGAACAGGCAATTCCCTTCAAATCCAATTGAAACTGCAACAGAGGAGCCTTTTCTTTATCAATCGGCAAGTTGACGTTAATGACCGTATAGGTACTTCTTTCCAAATCTTCACAACCCCCATTAAATCGTACGCCGGGAATGTTTTCTTTCAATTGGTCAATAAAATAAGATTTCAAGTCCGTCATATATGATTTCTCCCGATCCAGATCCTGATAGGCTAAAAGAAGGGCTTTTTCCATCCCCACAATATTGTGAACACTTTCTGTACCGGCGCGGAATCCACGTTCTTGAGCCCCGCCAAAAATCAAAGGACGAAGCCCACTATTTTCTCTGATAAAGGCGAATCCGACTCCTTTGGGTCCGTGAAATTTATGAGCACTTACTGCTGCAAAATCCAACGGGGTCTTCTGAAAATCTACTTTCAGATGGCCAATCGATTGTACGGTATCGCTATGAAATAAGACATCGTATTGCTTGCATAATTCTGCCACTTGGTCAATATCGAGAATATTTCCCACTTCATTGTTGACATGCATCAGGCTCACTAAAGTCTTCTCAGAATCTTCTTTTAACAACTTCTCAAGATGGTCATAATCAATAAATCCCCTCTCATCCAAGACGACATGCTGTACCTCGACTTCATATTTGTCAGCGAGTTCTTCAACGGCATGAACCACTGCATGGTGTTCGATTTCTGATGTAATGATACGCTTCACTCCCAAATCCCGAACAGCACTATTCAACACCAAATTATCGGCCTCTGTTCCTCCTGAAGTAAAAATAATCTCGCTCGGCCGGGCCTTAAAAAGTTTAGCAATATTCTTACGTGCCCGTTCCATCAAGGTTTTTGCCGAACGTCCAAATCCATGAGTTGACGATGGGTTTCCATAGGTCTCCTCCATCACTTTTGTCATCGCTTGAATTACTTCCGGTCGCATTTGCGTAGTGGCGGCACTGTCTAAATAAACTCTTTTCATAAATCTTTTATTTTCAATTCTCCTTCCGTATGAATCACCGCTTCAGGTAAGGGGGTACTTCAATCCCAAAAAGATTAAACCCAAAACAAACTGTAAGGACTCACCCACAGCACTATATCTTCACTCATTAAACAAAAGACGATCGATTTTATGCTCAATAAGTATGCAAAATTAGTGATTTATAAATTTCTTTAGCCGAGTAATTCCATAAAATCCACTATTTTTGCCGAAAATAAGCCCCCTGATGAAAAAGGTTTTCTTGCTTTTCTTTTTAGTATCCACCTTATTTTTAGGCTGTGATGATGGTGATCTCATCGTCACCGATTTCGACTTTGATAGTGAGAGCAATCTGCAACTTTGCAATAACGGTTCCAGCGTTGTCCTCTATGTAATTAACAAGGATCCCAGCGAAGCTATAGCCGTAAATTTCTCTGACGTTGATTTTGACGGAACGTTTGTAGAAGACGAGGAACAGCAAGAATTAAAAATCCCGATTAATCAAAATAATCAAATCGTTTACCGCTCTTTTAAAGATCCGGTTTCAGACGATTATTACTGCCGTGGAATTCCCGACACAGAACCAGTTATCAACAATGAGTACAGAAGCAAAAATGGCGGGAACTTGTATATTACGACAACCGTAATTAAGAAAGAGACCGACAGCCTGAGCGGAATTGTCACCAAAACTTTTGAGACTTATGCGGAGGCTCGAGATCTTACGCTCAAAAACACAAAAAAGGACGAGGAGATAGTAAAAGAACAATTACAACTCGGCTCTTTTACTCGGGAACGCACCTTTAATTCAGAAGATTAATGCCTCCCAAGATTACCGCATCTACTTTTTATATTATAAGGGATTAGGAGGATTACGCGGCTATAAGGTCAATAATTCTGATAGATATAAACCTCAGTGGCTCCTCGCCCATACTTTTTATATTCAGCGTCGTAAAATTCAACCTGATCATATCGTCGCAACAAGGTGTACAATTCCATACGCAGCACCCCTTTACCAATGCCGTGAATAAATACCACACGGCGGATATGGTGCTCGATGGCAAATTCTAATTTTTGGCGGGCAATCTCCAATTGGTAATTCAAAATCTTATAATCGGACCATTTTTGGGTAGAAGCGGGAAGAGCTCCTATATGTAAATCCACTTCCATGGGCTTTTCTTCCCTTCTTTTTTGACTTCTCTTTGAATGCTTTTTCTGTGCCTCTACTTTTATCTGAAGAGCACTACGGAGGTGTTTCGAATCGATCTCTAAGCTCCCGCTTTTAATGAGTTTTTCTACAGGAAACTCCATAACAAAGCCTTCTTCTGTTTCGACCGTGGCCCTATCTGCTTTGACTTCCAGAACAACCCCTGTTAAAGTATCATCCAACAAATCAACTCGATCTCCCTTCTTTATCATCACTATCTAATTTTCCGGTATGCGATCGTACCACTTTGGTCGCTCTGTATATTCCCAAAAAGATAGCCAAAAGACCAATAATTTTAAACCCAACAGTAAAGGAATTTGTCTTTCCGGCGTCCAACCCCGAAGCACCAAATAATAAAACTGCTCCAACAACGATCAAAATCGGCGTAATCCATTTTTTCATAATCTCTATCCTACTTAATACTTTCTTTTCTTCTACTCCTTTCTGCAAAACAACAAAAAAACGACCGATTGCAGCTCACAAAAGGTCGTTTTTAATCTCATCGATAGCCCCCAAAATAAGCTTTTAAAGCCTTTTTATCCCCTTGTAGAGCTCATATAGACGATCTGTTTCTTATTCAAATGCTTCTAAACTCTTGGTAATAATATCAATGCATTCTAAAATCTGCTCCTTATTCATGACCAATGGCGGGGCAAACCGGATAATATTGCCATGCGTTGGTTTGGCCAAAAGCCCATTATCCCGAAGTTTCAAACAAATATTCCAGGCCGTATCACTATCGGGAGAATCATCGATCAAAATCGCATTTAAAAGCCCTTTCCCGCGAACTTTCCGGACAATTTTAGAATCTCGGATGTATTCGTTCATTTTTGCTCTGAACAATTCCCCCATTTTATAGGCATTATCGGCAAGTTCCTCATCTTTAATCACTTTTAGAGATGCAATACCCACCGCCGCGGCCACAGGATTCCCACCAAAAGTAGATCCGTGCTCTCCGGGTTTGATTACATTCATAACGGCATCGTCGGCCAAAACCGCAGAAACCGGGTAAAACCCTCCGGACAACGCCTTACCCAAGGTAATAACATCGGGTTTTACATCCTCATAATCACATGCCAGTAATTTTCCGGTCCGTCCCAATCCGGTCTGAATTTCATCGGCAATAAAGAGAACATTGTGTTTTTCACAAAGTTCCTTGGCTTTTTTCAGATAGCCTTCATCCGGCACATCGACTCCGGCTTCTCCCTGAATCGGTTCCACCAGAAATCCGGCCACATTCGGGTTTTCTTCCAATACCTTTTCCAGTGCATTTGCATCATTATAAGGAATTTCAATAAATCCCGGGGTATAGGGCCCAAAATTATGTTTGGTTTCTTCAGACGAACTAAAAGTAATAACGGTAATCGTACGGCCGTGGAAATTATTTTTGACCACTACAATTTGCGCCTTTCCCTCGGGGATTTCCTTTACTTCATATCCCCATTTTCGACAAATCTTGAGTGCTGTTTCTACCGCTTCAGCACCGGAGTTCATAGGAAGCACCTTATCATATCCAAAATAGCGGGTAATGTATTCTTCATATTTACCCAGTACATCGTTGTAAAAAGCGCGTGAGGTCAAAGCCAATTTTTCGGCCTGCATATATAATGCTTCCAGAATCCGGGGATGGCTGTGTCCTTGGTTGACCGCAGAATAAGCCGAGAGGAAGTCATAATATTTCTTTCCCTCTACATCCCACATATAAACTCCTTTTCCCTTCGACAAAACTACGGGCAAAGGGCCATAATTATGAGCCCCGTATTTATTCTCAAGCTCCATAGCTTGCTCTGATGATGTAATTTGAGTAACTGTCATGCATTTAATAATTTAAGAAATGAAACAAGATTCAAGAGAAAAAGTTATCCCTCTCAAGAATTCAGTTGCAATTTAATAAAATAATCAGTGATTTTTCAGGATATTGGAAGAACGGAGATCAATTTCTTCACATTCCGAAATTCCTCGAAGTAAGGTGTAAAAAGAAAAGATATTCTATCTACCGGTATGCCAACATCTGTATAAATCGAAACCCGATGCGGTTTTATCCTTAACATGGATTCCTCCACAGATCCCGCAAAAAGAAAAAAGAGGTTGGCTCGACATTAAATTCATTATCCTATAAAAAATCTTATTTTTGTCGCATGTCAAGAAAAAGAAACAGACGTATCGTATTTGATGATGTAGAAATCATTGATGCCGGGGCCAAAGGAAAAGGGATTGCCAAAGCACCCGATGGACGTATCATATTTGTAGATCAAGTCGTTCCCGGTGATCGCGCCGACGTACAGACTTATAAAAAGCGAAAGGCTTATTATCATGCAAAACCCATCCGTTTCACAAAATATTCGGAGAAGCGCGTACCTCAGGAAGAGCAAGATATAGACTATCACGGGGTAGCTCCCTGGCAAAATATGGCCTACAAACATCAGCTTTACTACAAACAAAAAGAAGTTGAAAACAATCTAAAGCGAATCGGAAAGCTGAATTTACCGGAAATTTCTCCTATTATAGGCAGTGCAAAAACCCGTTACTACCGGAATAAGATGGAATACACGTTTAGTAACAGCCGGTGGTTTACGGAAGAAGAAATCAACAGCAATAAGAATTTTGACGAGGTAGATCGCAATGCTTTAGGGTTTCATGTTCCGGGGCGCTGGGATAAAGTTATCAATATCACCTCATGCCATTTACAAAAAGAACCGAGTAATACGATTCGCAATGAAATCCGGGAATTTGCGCTTCAAAATAATCTCTCCTTTTTTGATTTGCGTAAACAAGAGGGTTTTCTGCGGACATTGATGATTCGTACTTCCACGACGGGAGAACTAATGGTTCTTCTTCAGTTTTTTTATGAAGACCGGGAACAACGAGAACTCCTACTGGATCATATTGCCAATAAGTTTCCGGAAATTACCGCTCTGTTATACGTGATAAACGAAAAGCAGAATGAAACCATTTATGATCAGGAAGTGATTTGCTATCGTGGAAAAGATCACATTTTTGAAGAAATGGAAGGCCTGCGCTTTAAAATTAATGCAAAGTCCTTCTACCAAACGAACTCCGAGCAGGCTTACGAATTATACAAAGTGGCCCGAGACTTCGCTCAGATTACTCCGGAAGATATCGTTTATGACCTTTACACCGGTACGGGAACAATTGCTCAATTTATAGCTAAATCAGCCAAGGAAGTCATAGGAATTGAATCTGTCCCGGAAGCCATCGAATCGGCCAAAGAGAATGCAAAAACTAATGGAATCGAGAATACCAAGTTTTTTTCGGGCGATATGCGTAAACTATTTACCGATTCTTTTATCGCTGACCATGGACTTCCCGATGTGGTTATTACCGATCCGCCACGGGTGGGAATGCACAAGGATGTGGTTGCCCAACTACTGAAGATCAAACCGCAACGGATTGTCTATGTCAGTTGCAACTCGGCAACTCAAGCTCGGGATCTGGCTTTACTCGATGAAATCTACAAAATCACTAAGGTTCAACCCGTCGATATGTTTCCACAAACCTATCATATTGAAAATATCGTTTGTTTAGAAAAAAAATGAAAATCCTACTTCGTTTTATCGGAATTATCGCTGTTTTCTTTTTCGTTCAAAGTTGCCAGCACAGTGATATTTGCCCGGCAGATACGCCGGGGACGCCAAGACTGGTGATTCAATTCTTTGACGACCAACGCCCGGGACTCATCAAACCTGTAACGGGTTTTAATGCTCGAGTAATCGGCGATACGACATATTATTTTAATACTCCCGTAAACGATTCGGTGGTTGCGCTCCCCTTGCAAACCAATCGCCACAAAACCACTTATGAATTAGTTTTGCATCAGGATGATTCCACAAAAACAAAAAGAGACACCATTACCTTTACCTACACTCCTGAAGATGTTTTCATAAACCGTGCCTGTGGCTTTAAAAGTATTTTTACCGATTTGGGAATCGAATGGAAAGAGACAAAAACCGGATGGATTAAAAACCGTAGAATTGCAGATACTGCAAAACAAGTGAAAAATGAAAAGAAAGCTCCTCTTTATCTTTATTATTAGTTGTTTTTGGGGGAGTACTTTCAAAACTCAAGCCCAAAATAAACACGAGGTCCAAGTCCTCAACGATACCGTGGTCTATCAAGAACGATACGGATTACGACTGGGAGTGGATCTCAGCCGTCCCGGGCGGGCTCTCATCGACAAGAAATATACCGGTTTTGAAATTAAAGGAGATTATCGGCTGAAGAAACGTATCTTTCCGGCTGCAGAAATAGGCTTTGAAGACTTTGATTATGAAGAAAATTATTTGACCGCCAACAGCCAGGGAAGCTATATCAAATTAGGAGTTAATTATAATGCCTACAAAAACTGGATTGGAATGCAAAATGAGCTTTATGCAGGGGTTCGATATGGATTTTCAACCTTTTCTGAAAGGCTCAATGAGTTCACTATTTACAATCAAGACCACTATTTTCCTTCAGATTTTCACGAAGAGCCACAAAAATTCAGTGGTCTGAGTGCTCATTGGTTGGAATTGCAAATCGGGCTTAAAGCCGAAGTTCTACATAATGTCTTTCTCGGAGTTCATGTAGAATTAAAACGTTTGATTACTGATAAGGCACCGGGAAATTTTGACAATCTTTGGATCCCGGGATTCAATCGTCATTATGAGGGCACCGAATTTGGCGTGGGCTGGGGATATTCCATCTCTTATCTCATTCCCTTTTTCCATAAAGAACGACGAGAAGTGAGGGACTGAGAGAAGCAGAGAGTTGTATAATGTACAATGTATAACGTATATTGTATAATGCTTTTTGAGCAATATAGGCTCGCTACGCAAATCAATGAGCCGATAGTTAGGGGATTTTTGATTTTTAGACTCCTTTTTTCCGATTCAAGTTCAAGAAGTTCCAAATTTACTCACTACCCAAAACATTAAGAGAACATCCCGTAAAAACCTTCCAGGTTGAGCAGCAACGTGAAAATAAACCTGGAAGGTTACTTTCATTAATTATACGGGGCTACTTTTTGACTACCTACTACCTAAGTTACCTACCCCCTAAATACTTGACCTCCTCACACATTAAATCGGAAATGCATGATATCGCCATCCTGAACGATATAATCTTTTCCCTCGATTCCAATTTTTCCGGCTTCACGAACTTTAGCTTCGCTTTTATAAGTCACATAATCTTCATATTTGATAACCTCGGCTCGGATAAATCCTTTTTCAAAATCCGTATGGATAACACCAGCTGCCTGAGGTGCCGTAGCTCCAACGGTGACGGTCCAAGCTCGCACTTCCTTTATGCCAGCCGTAAAATAAGTCTGCTGATTTAAGAGTTTATACGCCTTGCGAATGAGTTTGGCAGAACCCGGCTCATCAAGACCAATATCTTCTAAAAACAATTGTCGTTCCTCATAATCCTCCAGTTCTGCAATATCAGCCTCCACACCTACGGCTAAAAATAAAACCTCAGCATTTTCATGTTGAACAGCTTCCTTTACTTTTTCAACATATTCATTCCCTTCGGCCGCTGATGCTTCATCCACATTACAGAGATAAAGAACGGGTTTGTCGGTCAACAATTGCAAAGCGGTAATATAGTCTGTCCGATCCTCATCGGCTATATCGATCGCCCGAACAGAAGTACCCGACTCCAGTTGTTCTTTTACTTTTCTCAACACTGCCTCCTCTTTTTGTGCTTCTTTATCACCGGTCCTTGAGGCTCGCAAAACCTTGTCATATTTCTTCTCAACAGTTTCCAGATCTTTGAGTTGCAATTCGATATCAATAGTTTCTTTATCTCGGATCGGATCCACATGCCCATCCACATGCACGACATTCTCATCATCAAAACAACGAAGCACATGAATAATCGCATCGGTTTCCCGAATATTCCCTAAAAACTGATTGCCCAAACCTTCGCCTTTGCTGGCACCTTTTACCAATCCGGCGATATCCACAATCTCTACCGTTGCCGGCACTACCCGTTCCGGATGCACAAGGGATTCCAACTTTGCCAATCGCGGATCGGGAACATTGACGACCCCAATATTCGGCTCAATGGTACAAAACGGAAAATTGGCACTTTGTGCACGCGCATTAGACAAACAATTGAATAGAGTAGATTTTCCCACATTTGGCAAACCGACGATTCCTGCTTTCATTACTTATATGATTTTAGGCCGGCAAAGATAAGGAATATGCCGGCATTTTAGCAGGCGGAAAAAACATTAAGAAAACTTTTCCAAATATATCCCTTGTTATATTGAAGTATAGTTCTATATTTGCACTGCACATCGCGGGATAGAGCAGTAGGTAGCTCGTCGGGCTCATAACCCGAAGGTCAC
>CAZBXQ010000031.1:0-35912 GCA_964495935.1 uncultured Flavobacteriaceae bacterium | reverse complement strand
GAATCCAATAAACCATGTTGAATTTGATACCTTAGAACGTCTCCGAAACTTCAGTATCTAAATTTAAATCGATTGGTAACGTTTCTGAAATATTCGGGATCAAATGCCGTAAAGAAAGTTCTGCTTATTCCTTGTTTATAAAAAATACAAGATCTCCTCGCACAAGGATTCACAACCCGAACCGAAGTATCGCATTTTTCAGAGGACTGTAACCGATTAGGATTTTCGGGCACCGATAACCGTTACCGCAATACCACCAATCAAAACCAGCCCGCCTACGTAGGTAGGCCAACCAATACTGTGATCTTTTTCCTTATTTACTTTCAGCGGCCCCAAATCTACCACCTCTTCTTCTGTGGTAAAATTGATATTCGTAAAAACCAACATTAAAATTCCAATGACAATAAGAACAATACCGAATGTTTTCATAAAATGATCTTTTATAAGCAAAATGAAACTTTTAAATAGAATAGGCTAACATTTTAAGAATATTATTTAACTTTATACAAACCAAAAAAACAAATTATATGCGCTCTTTACTTTGGTTCGTAGCTGCTATCTGCATCATTATATGGTTGCTGGGTTTGCTGGGAATAGGAGATGGGATGGGACTTGGAAATTTAATCCACATCCTTCTGGCGATTGCCATTATCATTATTCTCTACAATATTATATCGGGACGTCGCCCATTGGATTAAAAACAAAGAGGGACGTCTCTGCGATAAAGATGCGGCAAAATCTCCCTTTATCGCGAGTCCTTTTTCATTCTCATACATTTTTCTCCTTCTACGGAATCGGATCCGTCCGGTCATGGGTTTTCTCTTTGCAGATTTTTATCCATCATCATAACACATCATTTTATAAGATTTTGTACTTTTAATTTTTCATTTAGTTCTACTTTCACACTTTACTTGAACAACATGACACCATTAAATTCACCTCATAGCGGTATGGACTTAAACTTGAAGCGTTCTTGTATTACCCTTGTTAAAGGAGGTTAAGAACATCTTCAAGACCGTGTCCGCCGCAGGGATAAAAAAAGCCTTGAAAAAATTAGAAATCAATATCATTCTTTAATCAGCCCAAGTAGAATTAGTAAATATGGTAGAATTATCAGAGTCTGCTGAGCATTTTTTAGTTTTCGGAGCAACTGCTGCGCTGATGATTTTATTGTTGTTTGAAAAGATCAAACCCGCTTTTATTTTTTCGGGAGCCGTTCTTTTATTTTTGTTATTTAGGATTATTGATACCCGGGATTTTTTGGATGCACTCTCCAATGAATCCATTCTCAGTATTTTTTTACTGATTTTTCTCACCTATGGGATCCGTAATAATTTCAACATTATGGGCTGGATGGACAAAGTTTTTGGAGGTGCCAAAAAAGGTCGTGGTTTTGTTTTCAGAATGTCCTCAATCGTAGCCGGATCTTCTTCTTTTTTGAATAACACCCCCATTGTAGCCCTGTTTTTACCCTATGTGTACCAGTGGTCAAAACGCAATAAAGTTTCCCCTTCCAAATTATTGATTCCACTGTCTTATGCCGCCATGGTCGGGGGTATGATTACAGTCATCGGAACCTCAACAAATCTGGTTTTGAAGGGGTTGGTGGAAGCGGAAGGAGAAACTCCGCCCGGGTTTCTCGATTACTTCCTACCCGGTTTACTGGTTACCCTTGGAAGTATTTTGTACTTACCTACCATCGGGTACTCCCTCCTTCCCAACCGCATGGAATTGTTATCGACGATGGGCAAAAAGATGCGGGAGTATTTGGTCAATGTAAAATTAGCCAAAGATTCGGAACTCTCGGGAAAAACCGTAGAAGAAGCCGGATTAAGCATGCTCGATGGGATCCAGCTTTTTGAAATCATTAGAAATGGCACTCGAATCTCACCCATTCGGTCCTATGATCGTATATATCAAGAGGATACCTTGGTTTTTATGGGAAATAGCGAGAAGATCATCGAGCTTTTTGAAAGAGAAGATGATTTTGAAATCCCTTATCTCAAAGAAATGGAAAAAGAACGAGAAAATGGGAAAAAGAGAAAAAAAGAAAGTCCCAAAAAAGAAGTTGACCAGAAAGAAGATGCTCCGGAAGAGTACTCCGGTCGGCGAATTATCGAAACCGTTATCCCGGCCAACTCCTCCCTGACGGGTCGAACCCTGAAAAGCCTGAACTTTAATCAACAATACGACGCCGTGGTTATAGGAATTCATCGAAACGGGGTCGAACTTCAGCAAAAGATTGGATTGATTCCTTTAATGCCGGGTGATTTATTGCTCATGGTACCGGGCGAAGAATTTTGGAAGCTCACCACTCAGGAAGATGATTTTTACGTCGTTTCCATTATTAAAAACATCAATAAAGTTTCTAAAAAAATAAGATATGGCTTTGTCGGGGCCTTAGTTGCGGTAATTCTGGGGCTATTATTTGATAAAATCGGACTCTTTTTGGCCTTATTGATTCTGTTAAGTTATATGGTCGCCGGAAAAATGCTCTCCATTCAAGACTTAAAAGAGCAATTTGGGGTTAATTTATTTGTGGTTTTAGTCGGCTCCCTCGCTTTTAGTACGGCTCTTATCAACTCCGGAGTGGCCGAAATGGCAGCCCATACATTCATACAAATATTTCAGGGATTTGGCAGTCGAGGAATCGTTATCGGCATTTTTATAGCTACGCTCATCCTCACTTCCTTTGTCACTCATGTTGCTGCCGTGGCCATTATTTTCCCGATTGCTTTTTCCATAGGGTCCCAATTCTCGGGAATTGATCTTACCGCCATTTTCATAGCTATCGCTTTTGCTGCTTCCGCTTCCTTCCACACTCCATTTAGCTATCAAACGAATATGATGGTATATGGTCCCGGGGGCTATAAATTTACCGATTACTTAAAAACGGGATTGCCTTTAACGCTCCTGTACTCGGTTCTGGCCTTGGGATTTATACTGTTTTATTATGAGATTCAATAGCAAAAAATAAAGTGCTCCCAAAAGTTTTATTTCAAACATCGTGAGGAATATTACCCCCTTTGACAAACAAGAAGTTCTATCCGGAGTACTTGAAAAAATGATAAACCACTCTCAAAAAATAGCTATAAGACAGCTCCTATCCCGTTTTTATCCCTTCCATTCTTCCATCACTCTCCTTCTATGTCAATATCTCGAGCAATATCAAATTCGTCATCGGCAACTTCCAGATCCTTGTCAAATTGATATAAATCGGCTCCTGACATTGTACCCCCAGCCGTAATTAACTCGTAGCGATCGAGTAAGTCATCGGCCATGTTTTCCTCCTCAATTTGCTCTTTTACAAACCACTGTAGAAAATTCCACGTTGGCCAATCTTTTTCTTCCAAAGCCAAATCCACAATCTTATAGATAGACTTTGAGTTTTTTATCTCCGCATCAAAGATGGTTTCCAGGCAATCTTTTAAATCCTCGGGATCGTCTAACGGCTTCGGAATTTGATTAATCTTAACCCGGCCTCCGCGTTGCATGATATGCTGCATAAATTTCATCATGTGATCGCGCTCCTCTTCTGCATGCCGAAACAGAAAATTTGCAAATCCGGACATTCCCCGTTCATCGGCCCAAGCTCCAAAAGACAAGTATATTTCGGCATTCCAAGCCTCATTAGTAACCTGCTGATTCAACAATTCGGTAATTTCTTCAGATAACCTGTTTCTTCCCATAATATTAGTTTTACTCACTAAATTATAGAATCATAATCCGTTTATTGAATATTTTTAATTATATTAACAAATCCTGTATGAACTCTACAACTATTTAATGCCAAACATGAACCCAAAAAATAAGAAACCTCTATAGTTTATTCACAATTAGTGGTTTAACCTCGACTACTGTCCAAAATAAGAGAAATCTAAAAGTCGGGGCAACGCATACATTTTTCATGATAGGCTACGTTTATGCGGTTGAAAGCTTATTTATTTATGAATAATTCGGATTCATCAACAGATTTATGGCCATATATACGTATAATGTTCAAATCCGGTTTGGATTTTGTTAGATTTGGTATTTAAAGTATTAATCCAATGGTATTATCTGAGTAATTTTAACCTTTTACACCTCTCCAAATGTCCAAAAGAGCATCTGTTATAATTGGAGTCATTGGGCTTCTTGTTCTTGGTTATTTCTCGCTTTCCTTTTTTATTAAGAGTAAAATCAAGAATGCTCTATCCGAGCCTCAAATGGCGCAGAAACTCTCCTATGAAAACCTCAGTGTGAATCTCCTAAAGGGCGAGGTCAAATTGGATTCTATACGCTATACCACCCCCTCTTTAAAGGGGCACGCTGCTCATCTTGCTGTACAAGGAATAAGCCTGCCCCGGTTTCTGTTTTCTTCTGTTATCGCTATAAAAGAATTGGACGTTGCATCGCCGGAGATTAAAATCATTCAATCCGAGGACTCCCCGGAAAGGAAAGCAGACCCCACTAATTCTTCTTTTGACAAAACGCTTGAGATTGAAAAGATTAAGCTAAAAAACGGGAAATTCACTCTTGAACAAGAAAATACTACAAAATTGACTTTGGATTCCTTTGATGGCAACCTGGAGAACTTCCGTCTCAATCGAGAAACGCTACAGCAGAAAATCCCTTTCTCGATGGGGAATTACGAATTTGACGGAGAAGAATTTTCTTTTTTGCTGAATAAACTACAAACCCTGAGAATCAAGCATTTTACAATCAACACCGACAGTGCCGATCTGAACAACCTTAACATTCAACCCAATTATTCCAGATCAGATTATAGTAAGGTAATTCCCTATGAAAAAGATCTAATGGATATTGCCATTCAAAAACTTCGTCTTAAAAACTATTCTTTTTCTCTGGAGAAATCGGGGAAACTCACAGCCGATAAAATTATACTCCATACCATAAATGCCAACATCTACCGTAATAAATTAGTCCGCGACGATCCCACCACGAAGAAATTATATAGTCGAATGCTGCGAGAATTACCCTTCAAGATTGGGATCGACACACTGGCCATTAAAAAGGCAAGCCTCACCTATGAAGAGGTACAAGAAAAAACCAAAAAAACCGGAAAAGTTTTTTTTAAGGACCTCCATGCGCAAGGAAGAAATATTACCAATATCAATTTAAAATCTTCCGATTTTCCCGAAACTCAATTTCATATTGTCAGTCAGTTTATGGGAGTAGCCCCTTTGACCGTCGATTGGTATTTCAAAATCAATAATCCGCGAGACCAATTTCGCATCATCGGCAAGGGAGAAGGAATAACTGCCGATGCCATCAATAATTTTTTTATTCCCGGCATGAATATGAAAGCAAAAGGGGAACCCATCAAGAAACTGTATTTTGATTTCAGCGGTGACGGAGAAACGGCAAGCGGAAAATTCCTGATGGTTTATGACGATTTAAAAATAGACGTACTCAAAAAAGACGGAGCCGAAAAAAACGATATCTTTAGTGCCATCGCCAATCTTTTTGTCAGCCATAAAAATGAGGCCAATAAAGACGCTGTAGATATAGAAAATGTTAAACGAGACAAGAAAAGATCCTTTTGGAATTATTTATGGACTTCCGTTTTTACAGGACTTAAAAAGACCATGTTATAATTCCTAAATATAAAAGTACACCTTTTCATTATTCCTCAAGAGCAAGAACATCATGGAAGAACACGAAAAATTTCAAGACCAAAAACGAACAATCAAAAAAGTCTGGATATCCATTTCCATTGTAGCCCTCATGGTGCTGCTGCTATTGTTCTTTAAAGCCACCGTTGACATTTTCATTTTAATTTTAGTGGGCTCCTTAATCGCCTGTTATTTCAGGGGATTGGGTACTTTTATTAAACAAAATACTCGCCTGAGCACCCCATTGAGCATGACCCTTTCGGTTTGCGGTACTCTTTTGATTTTTGCAGGGATGTTCTACTTGGTTGGAGCTACAATCGCCGATCAAACGGCAGAGCTCGAAGAGAACTTTCCAAAATTGGTCAATAAAGCACAACATTTTTTAAATGAAAGCGAAATAGGGCATCGTATGGTATCCTGGTATAATGACTTTGAAGCATCGGACAAGCTCGGTCAATTCATCTCTGATTTTTTCAAAACTACTTTTGGAGGTGTAGGTGATATCTACATTATTCTACTTATCGGAATTTATTTTACCGCCACCCCCCATGTCTATAAAGACGGAATTCTACGCCTCATTCCCCCGAAAGGCAAAAAAAAGGCAGAAGAAGTACTGCTAAAAGTATCGTCCAATCTCACCAAATGGCTTTTTGGAAAATTTATTTCGATGAGCCTGGTTTTTGTCTTAACCGCAATTGCTCTGGCCATTATCGGGTTGCCCTTATGGCTTTCGTTGGCTTTTATTGCCGGTACATTAGTTTTTATTCCCAACTTTGGTCCCATCATAGCAGCTGTCCCCACACTGCTTGTCGCCCTTTCGGTAGATTTAAAAACGGCTATCATCGTAGGCATTCTATTTTTTATCATACAAATTGCCGAGGGTAGTGTTATCACTCCAAAAATTCAAAATCGACTCGTCAAGATTCCTCCCGCCTTAATTATTTTGGGACAGATTTTTGCCGGTACTTTAATCGGGGTTTGGGGCTTAGTCTTTGCTACTCCCATCGTTTTAATTCTCAAAATTCTAATCGAAGAGCTTTATATTCAGCCTATGCAAGACCGCTACGAAGCTCATCTTGTAACACCGGATAAAACGAAAAAAATACCGTCCGCTTCAAAGGAGGAATAATGCTTATCCCGGCGTTCATAATACCTATCTTACCCTGTATTCTCATATAAATTTGTACTTTTATCACCCTTTTATGAGTCCTTAATCAAGAACGTGATAACATGTATATTTTAAACGTCACCCTACATATTGAAGACCGCATCCATCAGGAAGGGATGAAATGGGTAAAGACACGATTCATTCCCCAAATGATGAACACCAATAAATTTGCAGAGGTGCTTTTAACACGAGTGATGGTTAGGGAAGAAACCGGTGGCAGCACCTATGCGATTCAGTTTAAAGCCACGAGTAAGGCCTTGCTAAAAGCATATTATCGGGAAGACGATGCCGCAATTTTTAGGGAGTTTAAAAAGTTTGGAGAGCAAATCGTCTTCTTCAGAACAGAAATGGAAGTACTCGATCCTCAATGAAAAACAAAAAGCCACATAGCCATAAAGGGGTACGGGCCAAAAAGAGCCTCGGCCAACACTTTTTAAAGGATCAGCATATCGCCGAGAAGATCAGTCATACACTACATGGCAGCCCGGTAAAAAACATCCTGGAAATAGGCCCCGGAACCGGAGTTTTAACCCGGCACCTACTCCAACGGGACCTCCATCTGCAGGTCATGGAACTGGATCGAGATGCCGTAGAATACCTTCGGAAAGACTTTATCACGGAACACCCCCATCTCTCCAATCAAACATTTCAAATTATAGAGGCCGATTTTCTTAAATACGACCTCAACGCCCTCTTTCCGGGCGAGGAATTCGGAATCATTGGCAATTTTCCGTATAATATTTCCTCTCAAATTCTATTTAAAACCATTGAAAATCGAGACCGTATCCCATTTTTTAGCGGAATGTTTCAAAAAGAAGTCGCCCGGCGAATTTGCGAAGGTCCCGGAAGTAAGATATATGGCATTTTGTCGGTTCTGACTCAGGTTTTTTATCAAACCACTTATCTGTTTGATGTTCCGCCCGAAGTTTTCCTCCCCCCGCCAAAAGTCAATAGCGGCGTGTTGCAATTGATAAGAAAACCTGATTTTCACCTGCCTTGTGATGAAAAACTCTTTTTTCAGGTGGTCAAAAAGGCCTTTCAACAACGTCGTAAAACCCTGCGCAATAGTCTGAAATCCTTTCCGCTCTCTCCCCCACTTCGAGAAATGCCGGTGTTTAGTCTGCGCCCGGAACAGCTGTCGCCATCCGGTTTTATCGAATTAACACAAAAAATCGAAGGCTGATCTGTATGATTCGCATTTCCATCCGGATACAGCTCCGTCATTCTATATGTAAGACCAGAAACTCTTAATTTTAAACACAAAGTCGGTCAAATTGGATAGTTTTGCAGGAAAACGAAAAACATGAAAAACAAACTGGTTCCCATCACCATTTATACAGCGATGGGACGAAGTCCCGGAATTTTGGATTTTGTATGCAACAAATATATTGTAAAGGAGCCTTTTAAGGTTACATTTAAAGACAACGTCGAGCAATATCCACTCGCTCAGGAGCTCTTCAAGTTTGATTATGTAAAGCGCGTTTCCTTTGATAAAAATATCATTTCAATTACCAAAGGAAAAGATGTGGAATGGTATGAGATCTCTACCGAATTACGAGAGTTTATCCGGCATTACCTAATGCACCAAAATCCCGTGGTCATTCCTTAAAAAAAGGAAATTACAGTTCTCTTTGTGCTTCCTCGTAATAATCCCTAAAAAGATGCAACAAATCCATGGTCGAGGTAATGATATCTTTGGTTTCCAACAAGAGTTTAAAATAAAGCTTTGAATTTTTCTTACTGCTATTTGTCGATCGAATTCGCAAAATCTGTTTTTGGATATGATCTGAAACATCATCCAAAAGAAAGGACTTATCGGCAATAATCCGATCTATATTTTCAAAGGATTGATTATCAAACGTCTCAATGATATCCTCAAACATAAAGCGCATCTCGCTTCCCAGTTGCTTAAGATCCCGTATTTGATTGAATTTAAGCTGTTTATGATTATTATTAACATGTTTATGAGCCGATCGGGTAATCTTTCCGATAGCCTCCACCATATTGTCGAGATAATCTAAAAAGAGAATATAAAACTGACTGGCCTGCACAGGATTCTCCTCGGTTGATTTAATCAGATAAAACACATCATCTTTCAGCTCTTCAATCCGCTCTTCCAATTTCTCTGCCTTTTTAGTGTCTTTTTTCAGTTTGGCCAAATCGTAATAAGCCAAATGCTCAACAGCCTTTCCATATCGTTTTTTAATGCCTTTAATCAGTTTTGAAGTATTGTGCGCAGTTTCTACGGTAACCTCCGAAATCGTCACAATATCCTGTTTATTAAACCGTTTGTTTTTTTCCTCTTCCTTTCTTTTTTTGGAATGTAAAACAGCACTCCGAATCACGAGTCCAACCGCAAGTACAGACAGCCCGATAATCGCTACGATTCCGCCAAACCAGAGTGCCGCTGCAAAAACAGCTGCCCCTACAAAAGCAATTAGTGCCGTACCGATCCAGCCGCCCATCACATTCAATACTCCCGTAACCCGATATACTGCGCTCTCCCGATCCCAAGCTCTATCGGAAAGCGAAGTTCCCATTGCTACCATAAAGGTGACATAGGTGGTCGATAAAGGTAATTTCATACTCGTCCCGATCGAAATCAAAATTGCGGCTACGACCAGATTAACCGATGCACGAATGGTATCAAAGGCAGGTTCATTAGCTCGTTCATCGTTGTACACCGATTTCCCATTCTCAAATTTCTTCTCAATTTTCAAACGCAGTCTCCGGGGAAGAATAAAACTAACTCCATTTACCATGACGATAAAATACCGCACGATATAACGCGATAAATCATTGGGTTCATATTTTTCGGCTCCATCCCCCTGGCGTGACAGGGCTACTCCGGTCTCAATAACCGATCGGGCCTGTTTGGAGAACCACAAGGTGAGCACCATTAATACCCCGGCAATCAGCAAATACACAAAGGAAGTAGCTGCCGGTGCCTCATTTAAACCCTCCATCGAAAAATCGGCCGGCAGAATCCCATGAGCAAGAAAATCCTGATGCCATAAACTATAGGCATCCATAGCCGCCAAAGGCACCCCGATAAAATTGACCAAATCATTACCCGCAAAAGCTAATGCCAGCGCAAAGGTCCCAACCAGTATGATAACCTTGAGAATATCTTTTTTAAAAACGGACATCAATAGTTGAGAAACGGCCGTCCAAAAAATAAAGAAAATACCGAGGACGAGAAACGTATGCCCATTGATATAACCGATAAGAGCCTCCGGTACAAAAGACAAATTAGAAAGTCCCTCAATAAAAATAAAATAGGTCAATGCGGTTAAGGATCCGCCTCCAAAAAAAGCCCCCAGATAGGCTACTTTTCGTTTATATTGAAAGGTGAAGATTAATCGTGAAAAATACTGAATTATAGCCCCCAGCACAAAAGCAATAAACACCGAAAGCAAGATTCCTATCGCAATCTCAGTAACTTTTGAGGTATTCAAATACTCTATAAGGGAAATATCATGGAATCCCTCGGAATAAATCCTTATAAAAGCCAGACAGGCTGCGGCACCCAGCAGTTCGAAAACGATAGAAACCGATGTAGAAGTTGGTAATCCCAGCGAATTAAAAAAGTCCAAGAGCAGGATATTAGCCAAAATAACAGCCATGAAAATAATCATGACCTCGTCAAAAAAGTATAATTCCGGATGGAATATTCCATTCCTTGGAATCTCCATCATCCCGGTAGAAAAGGCAGAACCAATAAGAACCCCGGCACTGGCCACCGTAAAAATGGTTCGCAAAGAAGCCACTTTCGACCCAAATGCAGAAGTTAAAAAGTTAACGGCATCGTTACTTACCCCTACGATCAATCCCGTTATAGACAATCCGATAAGGATAGCGAGGATGGTAATATACAGTGTTTCCATAGGGTTTTACTAAACGGTGACTTGAAGCAACCGGGCGTCCCGGGTTTTTAAATGAATTTGTGAAGTACTCGCAGGTAATAATACCGTCGTTCCTCGGGTTAAGGATACGATGTGTCCTTCGCTCTCTAATTCTACTTTTCCCGCTACGCACATCAAGACGATAAAGGAGGAATTACCCTCATAAGACTGTTCAAAATCGGAAGTAAGATTCAGCCATTGGCAATGAAAATAATCTCCCTTAATCAACGACTGCATTCGATTCTTCAAGTTCCGGTCATACTCCACCTTGTAATCTTCAAAATCAAAATCGATGGCGTCAATCGCCTCAGCGGTATGTAATTCCCGAGAGCGGCCTTGGGAATCTGTTCGATTCCAGTCAAAAACCCGATAGGTGATATCTGAACTCTGCTGGATTTCGGCCAAGAGGACTCCCGCTCCAATGGCATGAACTAATCCGGCCTTAATAAAAAATACATCCCCCGCCCGAACCGGAACAAAATTCATAATCTCCTGCAATTTCTCCTTTTCTAAATACTCCAAATATTCAGATTTGCCAACTCCGGGTTTAAAACCCACATAAATCCCGGCTCCTTCATCGGCCTCCATAATATACCACATTTCTGTTTTTCCCAGCGAATTATGACGTTTTTTAGCCAGTTTATCATCGGGGTGGACCTGTAAGGAAAGGTTTTCCCGGGCATCAATAAATTTAAAAAGGAGGGGGAACTCCTTCCCTCGTTTTAGATTTTTGCACCCCAGTAAATCGACACCAAACTCCCCGATCAAAGTCTTTAAATCTTCCCCTTTCAAGGCTCCCGATTGAACTGTTGACACATCGTCATTAACCGCACTCACTTCCCAACTCTCCCCCAAAATTTCCTGAGCATTCCCTTTATTCAATACCGTATAAAGTTTATGCCCTCCCCAGATTTTGGGTTTCAAAATAGTCTCAAATTGCAAAGGATACAATTTTTTCATAAGTCCTCTTATTTAATTTCTTGCATTTCCATTAAAAAAATATTTTCTTCCCTGCCTGCCGCATCTTCTACAGCAAAAAGCAAAACTCCCGCCTCCCTATCGTTCTCCGGTGCTTATTCCCTTACTCAACAGTTCCGGAAATAGCTTCATAGTGATGATCAAAAATAATTTTAAACCAAGCCGTAAACTTCTCGGGATGCGTTTGCATTTCTTGTCGGAGTGCCTCCATACTTATCCAACGCCAATCTGCTACTTCCCGGGGATTAATATGAGGACTGCCATTATATTCTCCAATTAAAATATGATCCAACTCATGCTCTGTCAATCCATTATCAAAAGGTGCCTTATAGATAAAAGAGGTCTTATGCCACAATGGCGTTTGAAAGCCCATTTCCTCCTCGAGTCGGCGTTTCCCGGCTTCGATTATATCTTCTTTATCGCGGGGATGACTACAACATGTATTGGCCCACAATAAAGGGGAATGATATTTATGAGCAGCCCGTTGCTGTATCATCATTTCCTTCTTACGATTAAATACAAAAACTGAAAAAGCGCGATGTAAAAGCCCCTTTTCATGGGCTTCCATTTTCCCCATCAAGCCCATCGGCTCATCTTGATCATTGACTAAGATCACTTTTTCTTCTTTTTGACCCATAAAAAACGAAGTTATATTTTTTCAAAAATAAACAGATTTATTAATAAACCTTAACGGGACTACGCGATTTACTTTATTATCCCCATTTTTCCGAGATTTGATACAGCTTTATAAAAATAAATTAAGAACATCGGTCATAATTTTTACCGAGCTGCCTGCCACTGCAAACTTTCCATCAACTTTTTCATATCTGCTTTCAAATATTCTGCTGCCGGATATATGGAATCATAATTGGGGCGACGGTTAAAATATATGGATCCCGTCATAAAATGGGCCACACTGTCGGTTAAGTAAAATTGTCCCTGAGAAGCCGCATTTCCGGTAACCGTATAGAGCATTCCATAGGTAGCATGATTGGGATTCTCATACTGATCACCGATAATTTCATCGGCTTTAATGGTGTGCTCAAGCGGTAATTTTTCGGCATCCCTAATAAGATCTTTTAAATTATCTTCAACCGGTTTATATGAAATATAAATGGTTCCTTCCAACTCCGGATAGTCAATATTAATCATACAAGGGCGGTCTGAAAAAGGACGGCTCACACGGGTAATCGTATTGATTTTAAACGAATAGTCACAGTTTTTTACCGTTTTATAATGAGCGGGTGGAAAGCTCAAGGCTAAATAGGCTTTGGGTTTGGGGCTATATACTTTACCGCAACCGGTAAGGAGCAATGCAACCGCTAAAAACCAAACTGCAGTTCTCATTGGATGTGGAATTTAACTTGTTTTATGCGTTTCTCATCAACAACTTCAACGGTAAAAAGATACTCTTCAAATGAAATCTCGGCTCCTGTTTTTGGAAAATCTCCCGAAATTTCCAATAAAAACCCGGCAATAGTCTCCGAATCTCCCTTTTGTGCTTCAAAAACCGAGGAATCCTCCAACCCTACAATCTTGTAAAAATCGACAAGTGGTGTTTTTCCTTCAAAGACATAGGTTCTGTCGTCCAGCTTGGAAAACACAAAATCATCTTCATCAAATTCATCGCTTATTTCCCCTACAATTTCTTCGATAATATCCTCCATCGATATAATCCCGCTGGTTCCTCCATATTCATCAACCACGATGGCCAGGTGTATTTTCTTCTGCTTAAACTCACTCAAAAGGTCGTCCAGTTTTTTATTCTCAGGCACAAAATAAGGATCGCGAATTAAGGATTGCCAGTTTAGTTCATTTTGATCTTTAAAAGGCAATAAATCCTTTACATAAAGCACGCCCCGAATATTATCTAAACTATCCTCATACACCGGGATACGAGAATATCCCTTGTCGATAATTTCCGGTAGAATCTCTTTAAACGACTGACTCCGCTCAACAGCAAAGACATCGGTTCGGGGTTGCATCACTTGTTTGGTATCCATATTCCCAAATAAGACGATACTCTGCAATATTTCCTGTTCCTGATCTGAAGTGTCCCGCTCATCGGTGAGATCAAGCGCCCAGGAAAGCTGATCTACATCCATTACACTTTTTTCGCCTTTCAATCGCTTCTGAATGGTCACCGTTAAAGACCGCATCGAAACCGTAAAAACACTAAGGACGGCATCTATAAAATTGAGCGGCCGAGCCATAAAATCGGCAAATTGAATATTTTTACGATTGGCATAGATCTTGGGCAGAATCTCGCCAAATAAAACCAGAAAAAAGGTAGCCACAACAACCTTGAGGATAAACTGAATATTGATACCCCAAAAAACGGTATTTACCTGTTTAAAAAGCTCATCTGTCAAACTATCCATCAAAAGGATAATGGCGATATTGACAAAAGTATTTGCCACTAAGATAGTTGCCAAAAGCCGTTGGGGCCGCTTCAGCAGCTTCAATAAAATTCTTTGCTGTGGGGTATAATTCTCTTCGGAGTCGGGAAAATCTGTAGCCTGAAGCGAAAAAAGAGCCACCTCAGAACCCGACATTAAGGCAGAACACAGCAACAAAAAAACAAGAATTAAAATTCCGCCAATTTCGGAATAATCCGGCATCATCGCTAAAAACAAACTTGGAGGCTCTGAATCCAATCCACTGAATTTAAGTTAAAAAGGTAAATCGTCTTCCTCTTCCGTTCCCGAATTCAAATCCGACGAAGTACCGGGGGCGGTTTGAGTACTTGTATTTCCCCCCGTATTCCCCGACCCCGAGCCGGAGTTTTCCCCGCTCTGTCCTTTGGGAGTTAAGAATGTAAAATCCAGAGCAATAATCTCAGTTATATAACGGTCTTGGCCGGTATTATCTTGATATTTTCGTGTTCGAATCCGACCTTCAATATAGACCTTATCCCCTTTTTTAAGGTATTTCTCGCAAATCTCGGCGGCCTTATTCCGAACGACAATATTATGCCATTCGGTATTCACCACCTGCTCCCCGGTCTTCTTATTGACATAACTCTCATTGGTCGCCAACGTAAAATTTCCCACACAATTTCCATTATCAAAATAGTGTAATTTCACATCGTCTCCCGTGTGACCAATCAACATTACTTTATTCAGTGTTCCCCGCGATGCCATAAAATAGTTTTTTAAAAAAAATTGGAATCAAAGCTACATTAACTCCGTTAAATTTACAAAATAATAAAGAAATATCATTCATATAAAATCTGCTAAAAAACGATGAATTACGACAGGAACCGGAAAACGCTTCCATTCATCGGGGGCTACGACCATAAATCCGTGGTCTTTTGCGATTTGTAAAACTTTTTTCTCGGGGAGAGAGAAGATCCAAAATTTAATAAATAAAGACTGATGAGAGAGTTGATGCTTTACGATTTTCTCATAAAACCGGGAAGGAATCTCATCGTCGATACCGCCAAATGTCGTTCGTATCGAATTTTCGAGTAATGTTTCACAACTAACATGGCGTTTGGTTTCAATCCGGGGAAATTCATAGAGATTCTGCCAAATTCCGGCATGTTCTCGTTTCCGAACCAATAGCGATTTCTGCGAAGTGGCAAAAATCAGATAATTAAAATAACGGTTCCGAACTTTTCCCGTCTTTAACTTCACGGGAAGTTTGCTCACCTGACCCGTCTGGAAAGCCACGCAAGTATCACGTAAAGGGCAAATTTTACAATTGGGATTTTTAGGCTTGCATTGAAGTGCCCCAAACTCCATAATGGCCTGATTATGCACCCCCGGAAAACGGGAATTCAAAATTGCTCTTGCCTGTTGTTTAAATCTCCTTTTTCCGGCCGTGGAGTTAATGGGCAGATCAATTCCATAAAATCGTGACAAAACGCGAAAAACATTTCCATCTAAAACAGCAACCGATTCCGCCTTGCAGATCGAAGCTATCGCACTTGCCGTATAATCTCCAACCCCCGGCAATCGCAACAATTCCTTATATTTTGAAGGAAAGACTCCGTCGCATTCCAAAACCACCTTTCTTGCTGCCTTTAGCAAATTACGAGCCCTCGAATAATACCCCAATCCCTGCCAGAGTTTTAAAACCTCTTCTTCTGAAGCCTGTGCTAACTCCAAAACCGAGGGGTAAGACGCTACGAACTTCAAATAATAAGGAAGGCCCTGGCGAACCCGAGTCTGCTGTAAAATAACCTCGCTTAGCCAAATTTTATAGGGATCTTTAGTCTTTCGCCAAGGCAACTCCCGAGCATTCCCGGCATACCAGGCCATTAAAGTTTGTGATACATCCAAATTCAATACGTTTTAAAACCGGAATCCAAAGAAAAGAAAGATTCCTCATTATCCCTTCCTTTATTTATGAATTTAATTTTGACCGGATGCACGATTTATGTCCTTTTAACGCTTAATCTTCTAACCTGCTTAATTCATGAATTTAATTTTACAATAAATACAATGGTTTATTGTTATTGTTCATTCTAATACGTTTATAATGAATAAAATAGCACGAGTTTTGTTTTACACATTTATGAATTGGTGAATTATGCAGGCTAAACCTGTCATCTTCGGGTTCACTTCGATGCCAAATCTCCCGGGATCAGGAAGCTGATACACGGCAGCCGATTATAATTCTTGAAGAAGGTCGGAAAGTTTTTTATCCAGATTAAAATCGGTAAAGTTAAGATTACTCTCTACCACTTCCCCTCCTCTCGAAACCAGGATTAATTTATTTAAATAATTGCGGTAATACGATTGTAATTCCGGAGGGGAAATTAATTGATATTCCGTTTTTTGATTATATCCATAGTCTTGAACCGTTTGCTCCCATTTTTGAATATCCTTGGTATCTATATTTACCCCTATAAATTGAAGATGCGGAAAATTTTTCCGTAGGGACTTGACCTTGTCATGTTGCCGTTGTTGATGGTTTTTATAATAAAGAGACCAATAAAAGAAAACGGTGGGGCGATTGACAATCTCCTTGATCTCCCGGTTATCCCCTCGAAAAGGGGCCAGTTCCAACGCCCCTATATTACTCATAAATTGTCGCTTTTGGACTTCGGCCAGCTGCTCCACATCATGCAATTCTGCAGGGCTGTACCGCTCTTTATTTTTGAGGAAATAAACAATCCCGTCCACTTCCTCCGGAGTCTGTGATCGAACAATTAGCCGTGCTGAAAAACGCGTAAGAAAAAGCGAACGCAAACTCTCCAAAGTAAACAGAGAATCGGAAAGGGTTAATCGCCTGCGCAAATTCTTTTTAGAATTTAAATCAAAACAGTTTCCGGGTTCGTGAATCTTAATGCACTCATCTATCGTTCTGTTTCTTAGGTAATCATCCAAAAAATATTGATAGGTATAATAGGTTTGAAGGGTCTTGTTATTAAAATTAACCGTATCCCGATAGGCCAGAAATCCCTTGGGCAACTCCTCCTTTAACTCGGGACGAAACCGCGTTAGAATAAAACGGTAGCGTTCATGAAGGTTATATTTGCCAAAATCAATCAAAGTCTTGGCGATCTTATTAAATCGGGGAGATACCTTTTTCTTTTCAAATAAGGTTTTCAACCGAGCTTTTTGATTCTCATTGATAGAATCTGTTTTTTCATTAAATACATGGGGTTCCAAGAAATATTGCAGTAATATCTTAGTATTATCCCGATTTTCATTAAACAAATCCATCAGGAAATTATTTTTTGCCGCTCCGGTTCCCGAATACATCAAAGAATTATCAAAGTCTCTTGTGTTTAACCGAAATTGCAGACTGTCTCCCGGCTCCACGTAAAACATTTGTGTTTCGTAATGCGAGTTATAGTTATGACGGAATGTATAGAAACCCGCTTTCGATTGGTCGAAATAATAAAAAAACTGATTATTCCCATCCAGCGGTACCGAATCAATAACCGTGTTATTTTTTAAAATCGTGATATAATCCGTTTCGGGATTGACAATTTCTCCCATTACCGAAGCCGAAAATAAATCACTCGTCTCCCGGCACCCCTGCAGGCTTAATGAAAGCAAAAACAAAAAAACAAAAAAGTAATTTTTCCCCATATTCTTCTTTCCGGTCTTATCTTTTTTCAATCCCCAATCTTTCATAAAAAAACAGATAATACCCATTCTATATCTTTTTCAAAGTTACTCGTCTGCCCATGAAGAGGTTGTTAATCACTCGTTAAAAAGATCAATAGACCGGGGATAATGGAAAGTAAATCCCATTAAATAATCTCTTTTTTCAGGAATTTAAATAATGACCTCTCCATCTCATTTAATTCTCTATTTTTGCACAAAATTTTATCCCTATGTTATCAGTCTCCAACCTTTCTGTTCAATTCGGGAAACGGGTTCTCTTTGATGATGTCAACATTGCCTTTACCGATGATAACTGCTATGGAATAATTGGTGCCAATGGTGCCGGCAAATCAACTTTCCTCAAAATCTTAGCCGGTCAAATCGAACCCACCTCCGGGCAGGTTCATCTCGAGCCGGGAAAACGCATGTCGGTATTAGAACAAAACCATAACCTCTACGACGATTATCCGGTATTGGAAACCGTTTTACGGGGAAATGCTCCCTTGTTTACGATTAAAACCGAGATCGATGCTCTTTATGCGGATTATTCGGATGAGAATGCCGAGCGTATCGGGGAACTCCAAACGACTTTTGAGGAAATGGGAGGTTGGAATGCCGAAAGCGATGCCGCGGCACTACTCTCCAATCTGGGTATTCAAGAAGATTTGCATTATGAAATAATGGCCAACCTCGACGGAAAACAAAAGGTACGCGTACTTCTGGCTCAGGCTTTGTTTGGAAATCCTGACGTCCTGATTATGGATGAGCCCACCAACGACTTAGATTACGAAACCATCACTTGGTTAGAAAACTTTCTGGCTAACTACAAAAACACGGTGATAGTCGTCTCTCACGACCGGCACTTTTTGGATTCGGTTTGTACCCATATTTCTGATATCGATTTTGGAAAAATCACGCATTACAGCGGAAACTACACCTTTTGGTATGAATCTTCTCAGCTGGCTGCCCGGCAACGTGCACAACAAAACAAAAAAGCAGAAGAAAAGAAAAAAGAATTGGAGGCTTTTATTCGTCGATTTAGTGCCAATGTGGCCAAATCGAAACAGGCGACTTCCCGAAAAAAGATGATTGAAAAATTGAACATCAACGATATTCGGCCTTCTTCCCGACGTTATCCGGCAATCATATTTCAACAGGAACGCGAAGCCGGTGATCAAATCCTGAATATCAATAACCTGTCGGCCTCCATAGATGGAGAAACTTTGTTTACCAAACTCAATCTCAATCTTAAAAAAGATGACAAAGTCGTCGTGTATTCCAGAGATTCCCGTGCCACCACAGCGTTCTATGAAATCGTAAACGGAAATCTACAATCCGATTCGGGAACATACGAATGGGGAATAACGACTTCACAATCTTATCTCCCGGCAGACAATGCCAAGTTTTTTGAAAATAAGGACCTGAATCTGGTCGATTGGCTACGGCAATATGCCAAAACCCAAGAAGAACGCGAGGAAGTATATATCCGCGGGTTTTTAGGAAAAATGTTGTTCAGCGGTGAAGAAGCATTGAAATCCTGCGAGGTTCTCTCCGGAGGTGAGAAAGTGCGTTGTATGATTAGCCGAATGATGTTCCAGCGAGGGAATATATTGTTACTCGATGAACCGACCAATCACCTCGATCTGGAATCGATTACCGCTTTTAACAATGCCCTTAAAAATTTTAAAGGTGCTCTCCTTCTCACTTCCCACGATCATGAATTTGTTCAAAGTCTTGCTAATCGTGTGGTAGAATTGACACCCGGAGGAACCCTTGATCGTTATCTGACTTTTGAAGAATATATGGAAGATCCCAAAATTCAATCCCTGCGGGAGGAGTTTTATAGCAAGGGATAACCTACCACCTTGGGGAAGAGGTATCAAATCTTTTAAAAATGTGGGGATCCTCGATAAATAAAATCAGGATATAAATGCTACTCCCGTAATCCGCCGGGTTTGGACTTCGTCGATTTTTTCCTCACGGATTAACCGCTTCGCACGATCCGTTTCAAAAACAGCTTTTAAATCCTTCACTTCACCGCAAGGGATATTTCTTTTTTGCATTTCCAATAGGAGGGCGTCAGCTTTATATTCTTGAACAAGGGGGTTCAACTGCTCAAAAAGAGCATTGCGGTTTTGAACCCGGTTCTGAACGGTTTTATAAGCCTCTTTTTGAGCCATTTCGGGAACCTTTAGAAATTGACATAACTTCCTAAAATGCGCATTACTACCGATGGCAAAAGTAATGTACCGGCTGTCGGCTGTACTAAATAATTCACCATACGGAGCAATATTAGGATGCAACGACCCGATACGTTGAGGAATATGGTTCCCCATCAGGAAATTAGAGGCCTGATTGACCAGCGAACTCACAGCGGCATCATACAGTGAAACCGCAATAACAGAGCCCGAAAAATCGGTTTTATTCCGTGTTTTTTCGAGTAAAGCCAGGACTATTCCTTCTTTCAAATGATGAGCCGCTAAAACATCAATTAATGCCACGGGCATCTTTACCGGGCCGCTTTCCGGCGTTCCGTTCATCGCCATAAAACCGGTTTCGGCCTGCAAAATCAAATCGTAAGCAACCCGATCGCTTTCTTCTCCGAAACCATTAATCTTTCCTATAATAAGCTGGTCATTAAGGCCGTGCAAAACCGCATCCGAAAGCCCCAACTTTTCCTGCAGTCCCAATTTAAAATTCATCAAAACCAAATCGGCCCCTTCGATCAGTTCCAATACTTCCCGGTAGCCTTCCTGAGTACCGTAATCAATTTCCCGATATGACTTTTTATAGTTTATACTTGAAAAATAGGCTGATACAGAAGCTTCTTTTTCCTCGGTTGGAAGCTTCCACGACCTTGTAATATCCGGATGGTTGGGATTTTCAATTTTAAGTACATCTGCCCCTAATTCTGCCAAAAAGCTGCCCACCGAAGGCCCGGCCAATACCGTTGATAAATCGACGACTTTTACCCCTTTTAAACTCTTACTGAAATCGATCTTATTCATTTTTTGAGGAAAGAATTTATGGTCATTCTAAAATCCCTTTCTGAAAGCAGATTACTTTTTCGCCACACCGGTTTTCCGGCTTTCAGTAAAATAAAAGTAGGCACCGATTTAATTTTAAAATTAGTAGCGACCGGCCGATTTTCATCGACATCAACGCGCAATACTTCTAATTTACCTTCAAATGCGCTGCAAATTCGATCCAAGACAGGTTCCATGGTCTGACAGGGGCCACACCAGGTCGCGTAAAAATCAAGAAGCACCAATTCCTGCCTCCTTTCGTTTCCGCTTTGATTTTCTTCCATTTTTATTGATTCTCTTCAGACTCCAAAAATAAAAATACCCCCTCTCTATTCCAATTCTTAACCTACTTTATATTTCGATTTTGTCTTTTTAAAAATCTCTTTCAATGATCAATTAATTGCGTATGTTTGAGACCTTTTACATCAAGAACAGACAAAATTATGGCAGAAGACAAAAAAGTTATTTTTTCGATGTCGGGCGTGTCAAAATCCTATCCGGGTTCGCAAATCCCCGTTATCAAAAACATTTATTTGAGTTTTTTTTATGGAGCCAAAATCGGTATTCTGGGATTAAACGGATCCGGAAAATCCACCCTCCTGAGAATTATTGCCGGGGTTGACAAAAATTACGACGGAGAGATCGCTTTCTCAGGGAAGTATTCTATTGGCTATCTCGAACAAGAACCTCAACTCGATGATCAAAAAACGGTGTTAGAAGTAGTCCGCGAAGGCGTGGGTGAAACTATAGCCATTCTGGATGAATACAACCACATCAACAATCAGTTTGCCCTTCCGGAGGTCTATGAAGATGCCGATAAAATGCAAAAACTAATGGACCGTCAAGCCGATCTCCAGGATAAAATTGATGCTACCAATGCCTGGGAAATCGATTCCAAGCTGGAACTGGCCATGGATGCTCTTCGAACGCCCGAAGGAGATCAAAAAATCAGTGTTTTATCGGGGGGTGAAAGACGAAGAGTAGCACTGTGTCGCTTGCTATTACAAGAACCTGATATCTTACTCTTAGATGAGCCGACGAACCACCTCGATGCAGAATCGGTACATTGGCTCGAACATCATCTTCACACCTATAAAGGAACCGTAATTTCGGTCACCCACGACCGGTATTTTCTGGATAATGTAGCGGGATGGATTCTCGAATTAGACCGCGGCGAAGGAATCCCTTGGAAAGGGAACTATTCTTCCTGGCTGGAGCAAAAAGCCAACCGACTGGCACAAGAAGAAAAGCAAGCCAGTAAGCGTCAAAAAACACTGGAACGAGAACTGGAATGGGCCCGGATGAATCCAAAAGGCCGCCACAGCAAACAAAAAGCCCGGCTTAAAAATTACGACAAGTTACTGAATCAGGATCAAAAGCAACTCCGACAGAAACTCGAGATCTACATCCCTAACGGGCCTCGATTGGGAACCCATGTCATCGAGGCTAAAAATGTGAGCAAGGCATTCGGTGACAAACTACTTTACGAAAATTTAAACTTTACCCTGCCACAGGCCGGAATTGTTGGGATTATCGGTCCGAACGGAGCCGGGAAAACCACCATTTTCAAGATGATTATGGGGGAGGAAAAACCGGATAGCGGAGTCTTTGCAGTGGGAGAAACCGCCAAACTGGCGTATGTAGATCAAAATCATTCTAATATCGATCCCGAAAAAACGATTTGGGAGAATTTCAGCGATGGACAAGAACTCATGATGATGGGCGGCCGGGAGGTCAACTCCAGGGCCTATCTGAGTCGGTTCAATTTTGCGGGAAGCGAGCAAAACCGAAAGGTAAGCACCCTTTCGGGAGGGCAACGAAACCGGCTGCATTTGGCCATGACCCTGAAGGAGGAAGGAAACGTACTGCTTCTTGATGAGCCGACAAACGATCTGGACGTCAATACCCTTCGGGCACTCGAAGAAGGATTGGAAAACTTTGCAGGATGTGCCGTGGTAATCTCTCACGACCGCTGGTTTCTGGATCGGATTTGCACACATATCTTAGCTTTTGAAGGAGATTCTCAGGTTTATTTTTTCGAAGGAAGCTTTTCAGCATACGAAGAAAACAAAAAGAAACGACTGGGAGGAGATTTAATCCCAAAGCGAATCAAATACAAAAAACTGACCCGGGGTTAAAAACATCGCTCCCCGAAGATTGTAACATCTATTATAAGAAAATCCGTTTCCGATCCCGAAATTTGTTAAAAGGCAATCAAGAAGGGGATTTTTGGAATCAAGAAATGTATTTTTGTAACTCACAAAAAGAGAATTATGGGTAAAGAAGGAACAAGACGTGTAAAATGTCTGATTATCGGGTCCGGACCGGCAGGTTATACAGCTGCCATATATGCAGCTCGTGCCGATTTAAATCCGGTGGTCTATACCGGCATGGAACCGGGCGGCCAGCTCACTACCACTACCGATGTAGATAACTTCCCGGGATATCCTCAAGGCATTGACGGCCCGCAAATGATGATCGAATTGCAACAGCAGGCAGAACGATTTGGGACCGAAGTGAATATGGGCATGGTTACAGCGGTCGAACTCAGCGATAAACACGGGGGCATTCACCGGGCGGAGATTGACGGAAAAGAGTGGATTGAAGCGCAAACGGTTATTATTGCTACAGGAGCTACGGCCAAATATCTGGAACTTCCCAGCGAACAACGTCTTCGAGGCGGCGGTGTATCGGCCTGCGCGGTTTGTGACGGATTCTTCTATAAAGGGCAGCAAGTGGCGGTTGTCGGTGGTGGGGATACAGCTTGTGAAGATGCTTCCTATCTGGCCAATATGTGTGAAAAAGTGACGATGTTGGTACGCAGCGACAAGATGAGAGCTTCCAAAGCGATGCAGCATCGGGTCAACAAATTGGAGAACATCGAGATTTTGTATCATACCGAAGTCGAAGAGGTAATCGGTGAAAACGTGGTGGAAGGGTTAAAAGTGATCAACAATCAAACTCAAGAGACTCAAACACTGGATATTACCGGATTTTTTCTGGCTATTGGCCATAAACCCAATACCGATATTTTCGCGGGCCAATTAGAGATGGACGATACCGGTTATTTGATAACAACGGGGAAAAGTACAAAAACTAAATTACCGGGTGTTTTTGCCAGTGGTGATGTACAGGATAAAGAGTATCGTCAGGCCGTGACGGCAGCGGGAACCGGTTGTATGGCAGCCTTGGATGCCGAGCGTTATTTAGGAACCGTTGAAGAAATTGCCGAGCACAAAGAAACGACCGTTTCGGAAGAAGTAAAGTAAGAAGTCAATTTTTTGGGGGTCAATCAACCCTTCAACATTTTTAAGCGCTGAAGGGTTAATTTTATAAATATGTCCGAATCCCCGAAGCAATGACATGACAGGTCTCTCCTTCCTTGGCTACGAGGTTTAAACAGATAGCCGACTAACCGATTATACACACCGTAAACTTCCCGGCGATGCCCTTCATTTCCTTAAACAACTTGTCAAATTCCATAACAAGGAAACGAAAAAGACCGGGATTATAACCGTTGAACACATCTTCTTTATGACGGTCTCATTGCTTCATCATCTGTCGCATGAGGTTAAAAGCCACTCGGTCTATATTCTCGTCCCGGGGATGAAAAGCGGATACATTCGACAAGACCACTACGGCGTCTCGGGTTTGAGGATCAAAGACAAGTGCAGAACGGTATCCCCCGGTTCCTCCGTTTTGCCAATACCAATCATTATGGCCAACCGACCTCGTAATATGCCATCCCAAACCAATCCCCAACTCCTCGTTTATTTTATGCGTCAGTCTCCGGGTAAGAGCCAAATCCCTGTTCTCGGAATTAAATTGAGCTTGGACAAATTTAACCAAATCTGCAGTTGTTGACAGCATTCCGCCCGCCCCAAACAAAACGTCAAAATCCCAGTTTGCAGTCACTTTCCCTTCAAAATCCCGCCCCTTGACCAGGCCTTTCAAATCATCGCCATTATCCAGATACGTCTCATTCATATCAAACCGCTTAAGGATACGATTTCTCACCAGCTCTTTAAACGGTATCCGGGATGCCAGTTCCAGACTGTGTGCCAGCAAACCTGCCCCCAGGTTAGAATATGCATAACCGGGATCCCGATAGTCAATCCGCAGGGAATCTTTCAAAAAAGTATTTAATTTTTCAATCCCATAATTCGTATAGGGGTTTTCTTCATTCGTAAAATCAAAGTTCCCCGGTAACGCCGGAAGACCGGAGGTATGATTGGCCAGGCTCTCAAAACTGATCTGATGCCCCTTATGAAATTTGAAAGGGTAAAACGGGTTAATAGGATCTTTCAGGGCAAGCTTTCCGGCCTCCACAAAAGTGGCCAATACGGTGGCTGTGAACACTTTCGTCAACGAGCCAATTTCAAAAACGGCATCCTTATTTTGAATGGTTCTGATCGTGTCGTTTTCTTTACGTATGCCATAATATTCGGGGTTTCCATCCCGAATAACAGCAAGGGCCAATTCGGTCTGATCCGGGAAATACTTGATTTCCTTAAAAATAAGTTCTGCCATGGATTGCGGAATCCCATCTAAGGAATTGACCACTCCACGACTCTCAATTTCCTCTTCCTCATAGGCATGAATAGAAAGCCCGTTGATCTTTCCTTCCTCCGTGACCGAAAGATTAACCGCCAGGACCATTCTGTCAAAATTAGTTTTATAGGTAGCGTAACTTCCCCGCAAAAATCCCTTAAATTCGGAGTCTTGAATTCTTCCGGCCTGATCCAATACCCCCGTAAAAAACTGCCGCGTTTCTTGAATCGGCAAGGCCGCTTTCATTTCTGGTGCAAACTGATTAAAAATAGCATCAAATTTACCCTGATTAAAATTATACGTCAATTCCTCCATAACAGAATCATACCGTTCGGTCTGCGAAAATCCGAAACCGGGTATAAGCAACCATGCAATTATAATAAAGACGGCCCATTTTTTCATTTTATAGCGATATAAGGTTACAGTACATCTATATAACTTCTCTTTTCTAACTCTTCAAACAATGAGGTCATTCATACTTTCAAAAATTGGCTGTAAAATGATCTTATTGTCCCACATTTAGTCTTTTTTTCGACCGTAGCTATGGCTATGCTCTGCAAAAAAGCCGTTATCTGTAACAATAATCTCTATTTTTCGCTTCAATCTCAAAAGTTTAAATGACCTCAATATAAAAAATGGAATATTTCACACTTCTTTCAATTGTAATCCAAACCGAATTTTCCAATAGGGCAGCTTCTCCTCAAAATAATCAAAGTAAGGCCGCAACCCTTCCGGATCTCCCAATTGATCCTTAGCCTCCCGAATCTTTTGAATTTCCTCTTTTGTGATCAATAATGTCGTATCCAATGGTCTTCCTTCCTGATACATTGTTAACAAATGCCCCATAACAGTAGCCTCGGAAAGCCCGCGATAAAAAGCGATTTCGGCAGGTTTCATGGCCTTTTCCGAAAAGAGTCGATAACTCCGTTCCGGAGAAGACCGACTGCCGACCAGTGTATCAAAATGGCGATTAATAACACGGAGAAAAGCTTCCCCCTGTGTATTCGATTGTAATCGTAGCTTGCTTACAAAGGGTTCAATATATTTATGCTCAATCGGCTGATTAAGCTGTAGATTCCGTAAATGTTGATCAGAACAAATTTCTTCAGGAACCACCTCCTCCTGATCCGCAAGCTTCTGACGTTCCTGAAATAACTTATCCAATAGCGTCTTTTTCTTTTTAGTGGGAGAACCCGAAAAAGCGGGGGTTCCATAATCGAACTGAAACCGACCTATTGTTTTGGTATGTTCGGCTACATACGTCTTAATTATCGGTAAAAAATCGGATGCATATTTCTTGAGTTTAGCCTTTCCAACGCCATGAATAGAAGCAAACTCTTCTTTATTCTGAGGCAATCGCGTGGCCATATCAATGAGTGAGGTATCCCCAAAAACAATATAGGGCGGGACACCGGCCTTTTGAGCAATACTGTAACGAAGCTGACGTAAGGTTTTATACAACTCCGGGTATTGGGCTTCACGAGCGACCGTACTGGTTGAGGAGGACAATTCGGCGGCCTTTTTGTCTTCGATTTTTGCCAACTTAATTTGTCGGCCTTCAAATAAAATTTCCCGGGCTAAAGGGGTTAGCACCAACCTCCCTTTTTCATGAAACCAGACTTCCAAAACCCCCTGATTAATCAGTTGAACGATATATTCCTGTAAATCCCGCCAGGCAATGTCTTTTGCGGCTCCATAGGTCTTGATATGCTGATATTCTTTTTTAAGAACACCGGCATTCTGAGCCCCCCGAAGGATATCGACCATCATATTGAGCCCTTCTTGCTCCTTGACTCGTGCCACCGCCGAACACACTTTTTGTGCAATAACGGTTCCATCGAAATATGTCGGGGGGTGCTGGCAATTATCACAATGCCCGCAATCTTCTATAATATGTTCCCCAAAGTAGCCCAGTAACATTTTTCGACGGCAGGTCAAAGCCTCGGCATATTGTTGCATCCGCTGCAGCTTTGCCAATTGAAATTCTTTATTGGAACTGTCTTCTGCAAAACGCCGGAGCAACATCACGTCGCTATAACTATGAAATAACAGCGTGTGTGCCGGCAACCCGTCGCGTCCCGCCCTACCAATTTCCTGATAATATCCCTCCATATTTTTGGGGAGGTTATAATGAATAATCCACCGCAAATTCGGTTTGTCGATTCCCATCCCAAAGGCAATGGTGGCTACCACAATAGGAAGGTCGTCCCGAATAAACTCATCCTGCACTACCGTACGTTCTTCTGCCGTTAATCCGGCATGATAGGCCTTTGCCCGATAGCCTTTATGTTGAAGGTCACGCGCCAATTTCTCGGTATTCTTCCGGCTCAGGCAATAAATGATTCCACTCTCCTGATCATGCATTTTGAGAAAATCAAAAATTTGTCGTTTGCGATTCCTTCCGGGCCGTACATCGAGGAATAAATTGGCACGATCAAAAGAAGCTATAAAAACCTGAGCTTCAGGAATTTTTAACTGTACGGCAATATCTTCCCGGGTAGCCCGATCGGCAGTTGCCGTAAGAGCGATAATCGGTGTTCGGGGGAATTGAGTTTTAAGATTTCCCAGCTGTTGATAGGCCGGTCTAAAATCATGCCCCCAGGCCGAAATACAATGGGCTTCGTCAACTGCAATTAAACTCCATTTCAGTCCGTTTATAATTGATAACTGAGGTAAGCTTTCAGGGGCTACATAGAGTAATTTCAACTTTCCCCGAATCAATTTTTGACGAATCTCTTCTTGCTCCTCACGGGGTTGCGAACTGTTGTAATAACCGGCTTTAATCCCATTGGCCCGGAGGGCATCAACCTGGTCTTTCATCAATGCGATTAACGGGGAAATAACAAGGGCCACTCCTTTTTTTGCCAAGGCCGGAAGTTGATAACACAAGGATTTCCCCCCTCCTGTCGGCATGATGGCCAGCGTGTCCTGTCCCGCCAGCACATGCCGGATGATTTCTTCTTGATGGGGCAAGAATTCCTCAAACCCAAAATATTTTTTTAGGAGTTCCTTGATTTTTAAAGGCTGTGCAAGTTCTTCTTTTAAGGCCATAACCACCAATTAAGATCATTACTCTTCTTCACCATTACGAGATCATAGCAGATTGCACGAGGCTTAAACTTTCAAAAATGGGCTGCAAAATGACCTCTACATATAAAAAGCCGTTTCAAAAGTGGAAAATTGAAACGGCTTTTTTTTGATCTCCGATAGAAATGCGGAGGATTACTTATAGCTTCTTCTTAACCTCCACTTCTTTAAAGGCTTCGACAACATCTCCCTCTTTAATATCATTATAATTTTTAATTTGCAATCCGCATTCATAGCCTTTACTTACTTCTTTCACATCATCTTTAAAGCGTTTCAAAGACTCCAGTTCGCCGGTATAAATTACCACTCCGTCACGAATCAAGCGCACCTGACTCTTCCTGAAGATCTTACCGCTCGTTACCATACATCCGGCAATAGTACCCACTTTAGAAATCTTAAAAGTTTCCCGAATTTCTGCATTTCCGGTAACCTCTTCTTTCAATTCCGGAGAGAGCATTCCTTCCATGGCATCCCTGATATCATCAATGGCATCATAAATCACCGAATAAGTACGGATATCTATTTCTTCCTTATCGGCCACTTGCCGGGCATTTCCTGCCGGGCGAACATTAAACCCGATAATCACGGCTTCGGAGGCCGATGCCAGTAAGACATCACTTTCAGTAATGGCACCGACTCCTTTATGAATGATATTGACTTGTATTTCTTCCGTTGACAATTCCAAGAAACTGTCGGACAGCGCTTCTACCGAACCGTCAACATCTCCTTTCAGGATGATATTCAATTCCTGGAAATCACCCAATGCGATACGACGGCCAATTTCATCCAGTGTAATATGGCGTTGCGTACGCACGTCTTGTTCCCGTTGCAATTGAGCCCGCTTGGAAGCAATATCCCGTGCTTCTCGCTCATCCAGCATCACATAAAACTTATCTCCGGCCTGCGGGGCACCGTCGAGTCCCAATATCGAAACCGGTGTTGATGGTCCCGCTTCATCTACATTATTACCCCGTTCATCCTGCATGGCTTTAATCTTTCCACTACACGTTCCGGCAAGTACATAATCTGTCATTTTAAGGGTTCCGGATTCTACCAATACCGTCGAAACATACCCTCTTCCTTTATCGAGATAGGCCTCTACCACGGTTCCGGAAGCAATATGGGTAGGATCAGCTTTCAACTCGAGCATTTCGGCCTCGAGCAAGACTTTCTCCAAGAGTTCGTCTATCCCATCTCCTTTCTTAGCCGAAATATCTTCCGATTGAATTTTTCCTCCCCAATCTTCTACCAGCAAATCCATCGTGGCTAATTTCTGTTTGATTTTATCGGGATCGGCGGTCGGCAAGTCGATTTTGTTAATCGCAAAAACGATAGGAACCCCCGCTGCCTGGGCATGCGAAATTGCCTCTTTAGTTTGTGGCATCACATCGTCATCAGCAGCAATCACGATAATAGCAATATCGGTTACCTGAGCTCCGCGAGCCCGCATTGCGGTAAACGCTTCGTGACCGGGAGTGTCTAAAAAGGTAATCTTCTGTCCATTTTTTAGTTCCACGCTATAGGCACCAATGTGCTGTGTAATTCCACCACTCTCGCCGGCAATCACATTTTCTTTACGCACATAGTCCAAAAGTGAGGTCTTACCGTGGTCAACATGCCCCATTACGGTCACAATCGGAGGGCGTTTTACCATTTTCTCCGGATCATCATCCCCTATATCTTCGGTCACCAACTCATCGAGATCGGCAGAGACAAACTCTACTTCATACCCAAATTCATCGGCCACTACGGTCAGGGTTTCTGCATCGAGACGCTGGTTCATCGTCACCATCATCCCCAGCGACATACATGCCGCAATGACATCATTTACCGGGGTATTCATCATGGTCGCCAATTCACTGGCGGTCACAAATTCGGTAACCTTTAAGGTCTTGCTTTCCTGTTCGATCTGCTCCGATTCCTCCTCCGTTCGTTTACGATGTTCCTCACGTTTTTCGCGTCGATGGCGAGAAGCCCTGCTCTTCGTCGATTTTCCCTGAAGTTTCTCCAGAGTTTCTTTAATTTGCTTTTGAATTTCTTCTTCTGTGGGCTCTTCGTGGTGCACCCGGGATTTCTTTCTCCGGCCCTTACGGCGGTTATTACTTTTCCCCGAAGAATCCGATTTTGTAATCCGTTTCCGCTTTCGTTTTTTATTGTCTTTCTTATTTGATTTTTTCTTCTTAAACTGCTCTAAATCAATTTTTTTACCCGTAAAATTTAAGCCTTCCAGTTTTTGGTACTCGGTCTTAATATGCTCCACTTTCTCCTCCTCGGGAGTAATTTCCTCTTCACGCGCCTCCTCCTTTTTGGGTTTCTTTTCTTCGGTAACAGCTTTCTTTTTCTTTTGGACTTCTTTCTTTGTACGAGCGGCTTCTTTTTTCTTTTTCTTCTCCTTCTTTGATTTTCTTTTGGGAGTCACCTTACTGAGGTCAATGCGTCCCACTTCCTTGATTCCTCGAAGTTTGTTCTCCTCTTCTTCCTGATGCTCTTCTTCGTTTTCTGCTTCCGGCTCTTCTTTGCGCTCAACGTCTTCGCCTTCTTTCGCTTTTCGCTTCTCCTCTTCCAGTTTTTTTAGGCGTTCTCTCTTTTCTCGTTCTTTCTCACGCTCCCGTCGTAATCTTTCTTGCTCACGTTTTTGCTCGATTCCCGCCTCTTTAGACGCCACTTTCTTGCTTTTATCTGCACGAAATTCATCGGCTAAAGCGTAATAAAGATCTTCTGAAATTTTGGTATTAGGATTAGATTCAATTTCATATCCCTCAGACTCCAAAAACTCCACAGCACGATCTAGCGAAATATTCATTTCGCGCAAAACCTTACTTAATCTCTTTTTCTTTCCTCCTGCCATATATTGGTTCTAATTTATGCTCTTCTTAATTACGACTGGCAAATCTCTTAAATTTTATCCAATCAATCTTCAAATTCTTCTTTTAATATTGCCCTCACTTGAATAATGGTTTCTTCCTCCAGATCTGTCATCTTCACCAGATCATCAACGGTTTTCTCCAAAACACTTTTTGCCGTGTCCAAACCGATTCTCGAAAATTCTTCAATGATCCACCCCTCGATCTCATCGATAAATTCTCTTAACTCAACATCCTCTTCCTGTCCTTCTCTTACCACATCGAGTTCATATCCCGTGATTTGGCCGGCCAGTCGAATGTTATGTCCGCCCCGGCCAATAGCCTTGGATACCTCTTCGGGTTCCAAATAGACCTCGGCATGTTTATTTTCTTCATCAATCACCACCTCTTTAATATGTGCCGGACTCAACGCTCTTGTTATAAAAAGCTGATGATTATTGGTAAAGTTGATAACATCGATGTTTTCATTTCCCAATTCCCGTACAATCCCATGAATTCGGGACCCTTTCATCCCTACACAGGCCCCTACGGGATCAATTCGATCATCATACGAATCGACCGCTACCTTTGCCTTTTCACCGGGAATTCGGGCAACTCGTTTCACATCAATAAGGCCGTCAAAAATCTCAGGAATTTCTTGCTCAAACAATTTCTCCAAGAAAACCGGAGAGGTTCTGGAGAAAGTAATCACCGGCTTGTTTCCTTTCAATTCAACACTTTCAATAATCCCTCTAATGCTATCTCCTTTTCGGTAAAAGTCAGAAGGAATCTGACAACGTTTGGGCAAAATCAATTCATTTCCTTCATCATCCAGTAAAATTACAACATTTCGTCTTACATGATGAACTTCAGCTGTATAAATTTCTCCTTCAAGGTCCTTAAATTGCTTATAGATATTGGTATTGTCGTGTTCTCTAATCTTCGAAATCAAATTTTGCCGTAATGCCAAAATTGCTCGTCGCCCCAAATCACTCAATTTTACCTCCTCCGACACGTCTTCATCCACTTCAAAGTCCGGTTCAATTTTACGGGCGTCAGAAAGCGATATTTCGCGATTGGAGTCTTCCACTTCACCATCATAAACCACGACCCGATTCCTCCAAATCTCCAAATCCCCTTTATCCGGATTAATAATGATATCAAAGTTATCATCTTCGCCGTATTTCCGTTTTAAAGCCGTACGAAAAACGTCTTCCAAGATCGCCATCAACGTCACGCGATCAATCAACTTATCATCCTTAAACTCTGAAAACGAATTAATTAACTCAATATTATCCATAACCTCATTTATTAAACGTTATCACTACGTTAGCTTTTGTAATTGCCTGATATTCCAAATTTACTTTCTTTTTAACCGTATGTTTTCCTTTTCCTATGGGTTTGGGCTCCCTTTGCTTCCAGGTTAGAGTAATCCCATCCCCATCAACAGCCGTCAATTTAGCTTTGTAATTTTGATCTTGGGTCTTCACCTTTAACTTTCTTCCGATATTCTTTTTGTATTGCCGGGGCAGCAATAAAGGTTTGGTGATCCCTACAGAAGTCACTTCCACTGAAAAATCCTCCTCTTCCAAATCCAGCCGTTGCTCCAAATCCCGATTGATCTTCATACAATCATCTACTGAAACAGATCGGTCTCCGTCAATAATCACGCGAACTTCGTTACCGGGTCCCAGATTAAAATCAATCAAAAATAATTCGGGATACTTTCCTAAACTCTCCCTAATAAGATCCCTTACCTGTGCCTTCTCCATACCCTTGGTTTTTACAAAAAGAGGGGACTTGACGTCCCCTCTCTACTCTGCGATCTACAATGCGTTTGCAAATATATAACTTTCTTCTCGATTTGAAACATTTTATCATTATAATTTTTTCATTCCCACACCTCCCTTGCGGTTTCCTTTTGGTTAGGTTAAATTTGTTAGGTTAAAAAGGACAGTACCGCATCTAAATTCTGAATCAAATCCTCAGCATTATTCGTTGAAAAAACAAGAGGAGGTTTAATTTTTAAAACATTATGAAGCGGTCCATCCGTACTCAATAAAAATCCCCGATTTCGCATCATTTCAATGGCCTCATTCAATAATTCAACCTCGGGTTTTAAGGTTTTCGAATCTTTTATAAATTCGGCACCTACAAAAAGCCCCACCCCTCGAACATCACCGATAAAGGCATATTTTTGCTGTAATTTATGAAGCCCTTCCTTTAAAATCAGCCCTACCTGTAATGCATTTTCCCGGAGCTCCTCTTCTTTAATGACCTGTAGTACTGCCAATCCCGTTTTCATCGATACCGGGTTTCCTCCAAAGGTATTAAAGTATTCCATCCCGTTATTAAAAGCCTCCGCAATCTCGGGTTTTACCACCACAGCGGCCAAAGGATGACCATTTCCAATCGGTTTTCCCATCACTACGATATCGGGCACCACATCTTGTAACTGAAACCCCCAGAAAGCTTTTCCAACACGCCCGAACCCCACTTGTACCTCATCTGCAATCGCCACGCCCCCCGCCGATCTGATATTTTTATACGCTTCTTTTAAATAGCCCTCGGGAAGTGGAATCTGTCCTCCAACGCCCAATAAAGTTTCACAAATAAAGGCTGCCGGATATTTTCCCTGCACTCCAAGTTCATCTGTAATTCGCTTAATATCTCCGGCATACTTCTCCCCTATTCTCTCGTCTTTATATCGAAATTTCCCGCGATACGGATCCGGGCTCCAAGCTTTATGGATATAGGAAGGCTGCGGGAAACCTCCCTTTCCATCAAACTTATAAGGACTCATCTCGAGCGCCAGCGTAGAGGTTCCGTGATAGGCACTATCCAATACTACTATATCCTTATGTCCCGTATAATGACGAGCCATACGAACCGCCAGGTCATTGGCCTCACTCCCCGAATTGACAAAATAGCAGACCCCCAATTCTTCCGGTAAGGTCGCACAAATCGCTTCGGCATATTCCTCAAGAGCATCATGTAAATAGCGGGTATTGGTATTCAATGTTGCCAATTGCCGTTGCATCGCCTTGACCACTGTGGGGTGGCAATGTCCCACATGGCTGACATTGTTGACGCAGTCCAGATAGGTATGCCCCTGATCATCATATAGATATTGCAATGCTCCGCGCTCTATTTTTAATTTCTTCCGGTAACTCACACTCAGATTCTTCCCGATAAAGTGTTTTCGCCGCTCTAAAATTTCCTTATAATCTGCCCCTTGCTGATATAAAACCTGAAAACCACAAACTTTGCGAAGGGCTTGTTGAAACTTTACCGGATTGATCTGAATCCATTGATGCAACAACCTCCAGGCTCTTTTCTCGGTTAGAAAATGATGTTCATTTGCACTCCCCGATTCCCGCTGCTTTGCCGAATGGGCAAGACTTAAACACAACCGCGCCGCAATCAAGTAATACAAGAGGTCAACTTCAGTCTCGGTTAAGGCATATTCATTATGATATCCTTGCACTACTCGACTTGCAGCTATTATGGGGGTATCACTATAGAGTACCACATACGTTACCGCGACAGCCAGATTATTAATTAATGGAGCATATACCAAATCTCCAAAGTCAATGAGTCCGGTAACCTTGTCCCCGCCTGCCCCAACCAGGATATTCCAGTCATTCGCATCATTGTGAATCACAGCATGGCGTAATCTTGCAATGCGGGGTTGAACAATCTCGCTGAACTGCAACATAAAGTATAAGACAAGACGCCGATCGGCGGGATCTCTTATCGCAGAAGTCTCCTCCTCCCAATCTAAAACATGTTGAATATCCCAATCCATATAACGATGTGCCCCCCAATGATTGAACCCTTCCAATTGACGATCCATCCGCCCCAAAAAAGTCCCTACATGTTCCTGCAAAACCGCCGAATGTTTATTTTTCTCCGCATAAAAAGTCCCGGGGAGAAAATGTAAAATCCGCAGGTAATAATGATCTCCCTCCGGGCTATCGATCTCGACAATACGTTCTCCTTTCACACTTTTCAGAAATCGCGGAAAAGAATCTTTTATCGCTCGATGCAGCCATCCCATCATATGTGCCTGAGCATGGAGCAATTCCAAATTATCTTCAGCCCTCACCAATTTCAAAATATATGGTTTACGATCGGCTGTTTGCACCCGGTAATTAATCTCATCATAACCGGGAAGTGCTTTCACTTCTACTTTTATACCGTAATGTTCAGCCGCTAAATATTGAATATAATGTTCCTCGAACATAGATCTCGTTTCTTCTGTAATTTTTAAAGGACTAAAATTATAAACTTATTGATAGCAGATAAAGAATTCGGGGAAAGAATTCAAAAAAGTTTTCCCTCCGGAGCCCCCGGACTGACTAAAAATATATAGCAGCCGGTGAACCTGTTTAATTTATAAACTACCCTACATTCCAAATAGCATTTTATCAAAGCTAACTTTATAGAGCGACTGTGAAGCCTATGAATATAATAGGGAGTGTGATCCTTGACTGAAAGTAGCCTTCCCATTATTTTTTTTCGGAGTGATTTGTCATCCGAGGAAGGAGAAATCTTTTTCCCGTTCACGGATTAAGATCTCTCACCGCGTTTGAGGTGTCATTTTTAGGAGAGAACCCATCCAAATTATATCTGATCTTCCAAAATAACGACTAACGAATTATCAGTTCGTTA
>CAZBXQ010000030.1:0-36548 GCA_964495935.1 uncultured Flavobacteriaceae bacterium | reverse complement strand
TGCCGCCGATCGGTATAACGAAGAAAAGAGAAAGCTGGAAGACCGCGATACCTACGGGAAAGCCTTTCTGCAAATTATGAACCTCTGGAAACAGGATCAACAGGTTAAAAAATTTGTTTTGGCCCAACGGTTTGCCCATATTGCGGCCGACCTGATGGGGGTTAAAAATGTTCGTCTTTACCACGATCAGGCCTTGTTTAAAGAACCCGGAGGGGGTGCTACCCCCTGGCATATCGATCAATATTACTGGCCGCTGGATACCCGAGACACAATAACCATGTGGATGCCGCTTTGCGATATCGAGGAAAAAATGGGAATGCTTACTTTTGCTTCGGGTTCCCATAAAAAGGAATTGGTCTTTAAACATGAAATTTCAGATGAATCCAATCAGGAAGTAAAAAATTACATCAAAGAGAATGATTTTCCGATTACCCGAGCCACGACAATGAATGCGGGAGACGCTACTTTTCATTACGGAACCACCATCCACGGGGCACCGGGAAATAACTCCGATAAAATGAGGGAAGTGATTACCATCATTTACTTTGCTGATGGTGCCAAAATTACGGAACCGAAAAATCAAGGGCAAAAAAACGATTTAGCGCGATGGCTCGAAAACGGAACACCGGGGAGTAAAGCCGAATCCTCCCTAAATCCGTTGCTTTTATAAGAAGATCCCGGTAAACCTTGTAATACACCTGTCATGAAACGGAATTTGATTTTTCTAATTCTCGCCTTAACCTTTTTCAGCTGGAGCTGTCAACAGGAAAATGCTTCCTCTAAAAAAAATTCGGAACCCCGGGAAAGCGAGGTGATTTATCACATTTTCATCCCGAGTTTTTACGACTCCGACGGGGATTTTAACGGAGACTTTCAGGGGATCAAGGAAAAACTGAGTAACCTTAAAGATTTGGGCATCACCTCCATTCTGGTTACTCCTATCGTAAAATCGGTATATTATCACAATTATTTTGCCGATGATTTTAAGGCAACCGATGAAACCTATGGAAGCATCGAAGATTGGATAGATTTAGTCGAAAACATCCACCAACAAGGAATGAAAATCTATTTGGATCAGGAATTCCAATATGTGACTTCAAAACATAAATGGTTCAAGGACTCCTACAAAAATCCAAAATCAAAATTCAGTGACTATATAATCTATCGAGATACGTTAAACCGGGACCCCGAGCCCATTGTTTATGATATCGACAGTTTACGGGGATATAATGATTCCATCCGGAAAGTAGCAACCGTAAACCTGGAGTACCCCAAGGTTCGGGATTATTTTTATGATTTATTAAAATTTTGGATAGACCCCAAAGGAGACCATAGTTTTCGGGGAGGCGTCGATGGTTTCCGATTGGATCACATGATGAACGATTTGGACCATAAAGGGATCTTACCTCATCTGTTTACGGACTTCTGGTGCCCGTTGATCACTGAAATCAAAGAGCTAAACCCCAATATCCTCTTTATTGCCGAGCAGGCCGAATGGACCGATTATGGAAAGTCCTACTTAACCGATGGTTGTGTCGATCGCGTTTTTGCCTTTAACGTTTGGGGAAGTATTCTTTCTTTTGACAAATCCATTATCAACGCCGTTGCCGACACTACTTTTTCGCAATACTCAAAAAATGAGGAACAACTTGTTTTTATAGAAAACCACGATGTGGACCGCTTTGCTTCACAGGTCGATAACGACCCGGGGAAACTCCGAGTCGGGGCTGCCTTAAACTTTTTCCTCGGTGGAATTCCCTCGATTTACTACGGTCAGGAATTGGGAATGTTGGGCATTGGCGGCGATTTTGGCGATGAAGACGATTCCGACAGCAAGGATATTCCCCGCCGACTGGCTTTTCCCTGGAAAAAAGAAGCCTCTGCCCCGGGCACCGCTTTATGGTACAAGCATTCCGGATCCAAATGGGATACCGTAACTTTTCTTCAGAAACAGGCTCCTTCATTAATAGAACAGCAGCAAGATCCCACTTCCCTATGGCATTACTACAAAGATTTAATTGCCTTTTATAAAAAACATCCGACCTTAAGCCACGGGCAATATCAAAAAGTGAGTAATCGGGATAAAGAAATCCTGACTTTTATCAGGCGCACGACAAAGGATACGTTATTGATCGGCGTCAATCTTTCCGATCAAGATCGGGTTTTATCACTTCCAAAAAATGAAACTACTCTTCCCGCTCACCTCAACAACATTTGGTCTGAATATCAGTTTTCAACGACAAAAGATTCACGAGATGTAGAATTGCCTCCATACGGCATTGGCGTCTGGAAATAAAACAGCCTATATTCTCATTCCAAAATGGCTTTTCCTCGTGTTTACCGTTGAAATAAACTATATTTGATCGTTTACAGAGATACTTTAATAGGTGGACGACATCCGTTTTACCAGCTCACTAAAATTATGCTTTGCGATTTATTCCTTGACCATCTCTTTGCAACCCTCGGTTTGAACTTAAACCCTATTTTCTTATTACAACCATGAAAAACCCCATTACGTTTTTAATCCTATTGTTAGCCATGAACCTCTCCGCGCAAATCAAAAAAATCGAACCCCCATTCTGGTGGAGCCAGATGAATAATCCGGAGTTGCAACTTTTGGTATATGGTGATAAAATTAATGACCTCAACCTGAATATTGAACCCCGCATCCCGATAAAGGAGACCATAAAGGTGGAAAATCCCAACTATCTGTTTATTACGCTGGACACCAAAGATGTGCAACCGGGGATATACAAAATGAGTTTTAAGAAGAATGACAAAATTGTTCAGGAGATGACGTATGAATTTAAAAAACGAGCTCCAAATTCGGCTTCGCGTATGGGCTTTAACAGCTCTGATGTAATCTATCTGCTGATGCCGGATCGGTTTGCCAACGGTAATCCCGGCAATGATTCGATAGACTCCCTTCAGGAAAAGGCCGATCGCACCAATCCCAGTGGCCGACACGGAGGCGATCTCCGTGGAATTATCGAGCACCTTGACTATATTGAGGAATTGGGCGCAACAGCGATTTGGAGTACCCCACTTTTAGTCAATGATGAGGAAAAAGGATCTTATCATGGATACGCCCAAAGTGATTATTATCAAATCGATCCACGGTTCGGTACCAACGAAGATTACAAACATCTGGCGGATGAGCTTCATCAACGCGATATGAAACTCATCATGGATTATGTGACCAACCACTGGGGCGGACAACATTGGATGATTAAAGACCTCCCCTCCAAAGACTGGATCCATTATTGGGAAAACGAGAAAGACGGATACAAAAACAGTACCTACCGATTAACCACCCAATTTGATCCATACGCTGCAAAAACAGATGAGGAAACAGCCCTTGACGGGTGGTTTGCCTATTCGATGCCGGATATGAATCAGCAAAACCCGTTAACTTTAAATTATATGGTTCAAAATGCGATTTGGTGGATCGAATATGCCGGTCTGGACGGTTTTCGGGTGGATACTTACCCGTATAACGATAAAGAAGGAATCAACGAATGGACGCGCCGTATCATGGAAGAATACCCCAATTTTAATATCGTCGGAGAGATCTGGATGCCCAATCCTGTTCATATCGCCTACTGGCAAAAAGGAAGTAAAGTGGGAGCGATTCAGGATTTTCATTCGGAGCTCCCAACGGTAATGGATTTCCCCTTACACGATGCCCTTCATCAAGGTCTCGGAGAAAGAGAACAAAATTGGGACCAGGGAATGATGCGTCTGTATGATACTTTTGCGCTGGATTTCCTCTATCCGAATACCCAAAATCTGATGGTTTTTTTGGAAAATCACGATACCTCCCGATTTAATGAAGACTTCTCGGATTTTAAAGATTATCAACTGGCACTTTCCGTATTGGCAACCGTTCGAGGGATTCCGCAAATTTATTATGGAACCGAGATTGGGATGAAAGGAAAAAAGGGAGAAGGTGATGGAGATATACGCCGTGATTTTCCGGGCGGCTGGCCGGGCGATAAAAACAACGCTTTTATAGAAAAAGATCGCACCAAACGCCAAAACCAATACTTCAATTTTTCCAAACATCTCTTTAATTGGAGAAAGAATAAAACGGTAATCCATCGTGGAAAAACCTTACATTTTCTTCCGGAAAACAATGTTTACGTGTATTTCAGATATAATCAAGAGGATCGAATTATGGTGATTATAAACAACAATAACGAAGCCCAAACCTTGAATTTAAAGAGATTTCGGGAAGGAATCCGGGATTATACTACGGGAACGAATATCTTTACCGGCGCCACCGTAAAGCTGGAAAATACACTTGAGATCCCGGGGAAAACCCCCTTGATTTTGGAACTTCAAAAATAAGACTTACGCAAACCCCATGAAATCCATTTATTTAGCATTCTGTGTATTCTTAATAGCCATGAATTATAGTTGTAAAAAAGAACAACCTTCTAAACAAGAAGATACGGGAATCGCTTGGCAGCCCTACTCTCCTCCAAAAGCCGAAAATGCCGTAATTTATGAAGTCAACATCCGACAATACTCGCCGGAGGGGACTTTTGATGCTTTTATCAAGGATATTCCCAAACTCCAAACTTTAGGCGTAAAAATCCTCTGGGTAATGCCGATCCAACCCATTTCCAAAAAACGCAGAAAAGCTACAGGAGATCTGTTTGTCGAGGATATCAAGGATCCGGAAAAACGAGAGCAATATCTGGGGAGTTATTATGCGATTGCCGATTATACCTCCATTCATCCGGATTACGGAACCTTAGAAGATTTTAAAAGATTGGTCAAGACGGCACACCAAAACGGGATGTATGTCATTTTGGATTGGGTGGCTAATCATACCGGATGGGATCATCCCTGGATCGAAGAACATCCCGAATACTACCATAAAAACAAGGACGGCGAAATCACCGATCCTTTACATCCCGAAACCGGAGAAAGTGAAGGCTGGGACGATGTTGCCCAGCTCAATTACGATAACAAAGATCTTTTTCAAGTCATGGAAAACGAGATGTCTTATTGGGTTAAAAAAACCGATATCGATGGCTTTCGAGCCGATGCCGCCGATCGCGTAAAATTAGAGTTTTGGAAATATGCGATCCCCGAATTGGAAAAAATAAAGCCCCTTTTCATGCTGATGGAGGCCGATAATCCCAAATACCTCAAAGCGGTTTTCGATATGGGATATAATTGGAAATTATACCATCTGATGAATGCTATTGCGGCCGGGGAAAAAGACGTTGCCGATTTAGAGAGTCTGATATTGAATACTCAAAAAACCTATCAAAAGGAGGATATCCTGATGAATTTTACTTCTAATCATGATGAAAATTCCTGGGCCGGAACGGTCTATGACCGCCTCGGAGAAGAAGCCGTGGAAACTTTTGCCGCTCTTACCTATACCCTACCGGGAATGCCTTTACTCTATAATGGGCAGGAATATGATTCCCGCCGACGGCTTTTATTTTTTAAAAAGGACAGTATCGAACGCAAAAAGCAGAAAATGTTTGAGGTCTATAAAAAATTAGGAAAACTGAAAAATAATGATCCGGCTTTAAACGGGGGGCAAAATAAAGCCTCCTATCAACGTTTGAAAACATCTGATAATCATAATTTTATAGCTTTTCAACGAAAAAAAGGGGGGCATCAATTGATTTATATCGCTAACCTTTCGGATTCGGTTCAAGTCGTAAAATTACCCTTGACCGGTTCGTACAAGGATTATATGAACGAAGCGGAATTGGAAATTGAAGAAAATAAAAATTTCGAATTTGCTCCTTGGGAATATAAGATCCTATTGAAATCTCCCAATTTTTAATCGCTAAAAATTTATTTCTTCTGGGAGTTACAAAAACCTCGTAGTCGGGATATCTGAAAGTCCATAATGAGATTTAACCCCGAAAATTTATAAACTATGATAATCCGGGTGAGGTCAGCTTTAAATTCATGAATAAACCGGGCTAAAAGTTTAAATAACCTCGCTGAATATGATATGCATGAAAAAATACCTGTCTTTTTACTTCTCGCTTTTCATAACTTTGATGGCTTTTTCACAGGATAGCACAGTTATCAAACTCTGGCCGAAAGTTGTTCCCGGGCAATCCGAACCCCAAGAGGAATCGAGGATTATCAAAGATACCCTTAATGAGATAGACTGGATTAAAAAGGTAACTGAACCCACTATCACGGTTTTTAAACCAAAATCTAAGCTTTCCAAATCTACCGGAATTTTAATTGCTCCCGGAGGAGCTTATCAAGGATTGGCTATTACGCATGAGGGGTTTGAGGTTGCCCATTGGTTAAACCGTCTGGGCTATACCGCTTTTATTCTTCAATATCGGGTGCCGGATCAACGGGATGGTGCTTTACAGGATGCACAGCGAGCATTACGGTTAATCCGAGCCAATGCTGAAAAATGGGGGATCTCCCCGCAAAAAATCGGGATTCTCGGGTTTTCGGCAGGGGGCCATTTAAGTGCGCGGATCAGCACGAATTATAAAAGTAATCTGTACCCTCGACAGGATTCGATGGATTATATTTCAGCCCGGCCTAATTTTACAATCTTGATTTATCCGGCCTATTTGGATGAAGGAAAAAATCATACACTCAGCCCGGAATTAACTATGGATCCGGAAAACACCCCTCCTTTCTTTATTTTTCAAACGGCCGACGATCCCTATGGCCATAGTAGTTTAGTGATGGCCGCTGAACTCCGAAAACATAAAATTCCGGTAGAGCTTCACCTCTATCCCAAAGGAGGACACGGTTATGGACTCCGAAAAAATACCGAAGCCGGAAGAATCTGGCCCGAGCTTTTAACAGTATGGCTGGATACAATCACTGCCCAATAACCCAGCAAGGCAGAAGTAAAAATAATAGGTAAAAAAGAAGATTAATCGCTGCTATCAAAGAGTACTTTACTTATTTTTGAAATAAAACTCGCATGAAAATAATAGTATTCGCCCTTATTCTTCTTCCTTTTGTAAGCCTCTCACAAGAAAAGAAAGCCGATGAAGATTTTGCCAATCAGGCGAAATATGAGCATGAGAACCAGATTATACAGGAAACCAAAAATTACCCCCATACCGTTTTCATGGGAAATTCCATCACCGAATTATGGAATGATCTGGATCCTGACTTCTTTAAAGAGAATAACTTTTTGAGTCGTGGGATCAGCGGACAGGTAAGTTCGCAGATGCTACTACGATTTCGCGAAGACGTCATCGATTTACACCCCAAGCGCGTGGTTATTCTGGCCGGCACTAACGATATTGCACAAAACCAAGGATATATCTCATTAGATCGAATACTTGGGAATATAAAATCCATGACCGAATTGGCCGAAGCACACGGAATTGAAGTGATGCTATGCTCTGTACTTCCCGCTAATCAATTTCCTTGGCGAAAAAAATTGACGCCCGCCGACGAGATTATAAAACTCAATCACGCCATCCGGGAATATGCCCAAAAAACGAATCATCGTTATATCGACTACTATTCTGTTTTAAAAAACTCGGCCAAAGGAATGAAATCGGAATACTCAAAAGACGGAGTGCATCCTAATACATCCGGATATGCGGTCATGGAAAAGATATTTTGGGATGCCTTTTAATTATTCTGCAGTAACAACAGAATATTGGAAAATTTAAATATTAAACCTTATTTCTATACTATCATGTTTGTCAAGTATTTATTCAATGTTTTATTGATCTGGCTCTTTTCATCTCCCCTTATTGCTCAACAAAAAACCTACTGTAACCCCATCAATATAGATTATGGATACACTCCTTTTGAGCGATTTTCTAAAAATGGTAAACATCGAACAACAGCAGATCCTTCAATGGTAAACTTTAAAGATACCTTATTTCTATTTTCTACAAACCAAGAAGGATACTGGTATAGCAAGGATATGCTCAACTGGAAATTTGTATCTCGTAAATTCTTGAGAGATGATAAATATATTCACGACCTCAATGCACCGGATGTATGGGCGATGAAAGACACGTTATACGTATATGGTTCAACCTGGGAACAGGATTTCCCGATATGGAAATCTACAAATCCTACCGAAGATGACTGGGAAATCGCAGTCGATACCTTAAAAGTCGGTGCCTGGGATCCGGCCTTTTTCTACGATGATGACAACGACCGATTATATTTGTACTGGGGTTCCAGTAATGAATGGCCTATCTTAGGGACCGAATTAGATACTCGCACGCTGCAGTCTGATGGCTTTGTCAAGCCGGTACTTCGTTTGCACCCCGATGAGCATGGTTGGGAACGCTTTGGAGCCAACAATGGAGGCGTGGCCATGAAGCCTTTTATCGAAGGGGCCTGGATGACCCAACACGATGGGAAATACTACCTGCAATATGGAGCTCCCGGTACCGATGCCAAGACTTATGCCGACGGTGTTTACGTTTCAAAAATCCCGTTGGGTGGCTTTGCTTATCAATCGCACAATCCTTTTTCCTATAAACCGGGAGGTTTTATTCGCGGGGCCGGGCACGGAAGTACCTTTCAAGACCGCTATAAAAACTATTGGCACACTTCAACCATTGCTATCGGAGTGAAAAATAATTTTGAACGCCGAATCGGAATTTGGCCAGCAGGCTTTGATAAAGATGGCGTCCTGTACAGTATCACGGCCTATGGAGATTATCCTACCTTATTGCCAAAATATGCCCAGAACCGGGATTTTTCAAAAGGTCTGTTTGCCGGGTGGATGCTTCTCAATTATAATAAGCCCGTTCAGGTTTCCTCCACATTAGGAGGACATCTCCCCAATTTTGCGGTTAATGAAGATATCAAAACCTACTGGTCTGCCCAAACCGGCGAGGCCGGAGAATGGTTTCAAACCGATCTCGGAGAAATATCCGAAGTTCGTGCCATACAAATCAACTATGCCGATCAGGATGCCGAATTTATGGGAAAAACACTACATAAAAAGCACCAGTATAAAATCTTTGCTTCCAAGGATGGCAAAACCTGGCAGGTACTGGTCGATAAATCCAAAAATCAAAAGGATGTGCCCCACGATTATATCGAATTGGAAAACCCCGTACAAGCCCGTTTTTTAAAAATGGAAAACATCAAGATGCCAACTGGAAAATTTGCACTGAGCGGATTTAGAGTATTCGGCAAAGGAGCCGGAAGCCCTCCGCAACCGGTAGAAAATTTTATAGCCCTGCGAGCCCAAGAAACCAACATCGGCAATCGAGCTCATGTTTGGTTTAAGTGGAAAGCCAATGACCAGGCCGATGGCTATGTGATCTACTGGGGAAAATCTCCCGAAAAGCTCTATGGGAGTCTGATGGTTTATGGGAAAAACGAATATTATTTTACCGGAGCCGATATCAACGATACCTACTATTTTCAAATTGAAGCCTTTAACAATAACGGAATTTCAGAGCGAAGCGAAATTATAAAAGTTGAATAGTTACCCGGATTACCACTACCACATTTGAACATCAAGCTTTATAAAGCTACCTACTGTAATTTTTAAAAATCATACCGGTCTGACGTAAATCCCAGTTTTTTCAATCCTTTTTTAATCTCGGGAGCATGCATAAAAAGATTCCATAGAAATTCGGTTTTATAGTTCTCGATCATGGGGGAAATAGTTCCTTGATCAATCGCCAAATAACGAGGTGCCACCCAGTCATAATTTGTGGAATAAGCATCGTATGGCCCCATCTCTCCCACATACTTATCCGGATGTTTCTCATAGACAAATCGCATATCGGCCATACTCGCTTCGGGAAGATAAACGATACTTGAAAAAGCCGCTGTCGGGGCGATTACCCCTCTATCGTTATGGGGAGAATGCGCAGCATAGCCGATAGAACCATCTTCATTTCGGGAATAACTGGCGGTCAATCCCCAATTTTCCTTTCCATATCCCACATACCCCTTAGGATTATCCTGAGCATAAGCATACATGATTTTGGCGTGATTTAAGGTAGCCTCTCCATAATCTACATATTCATCCCGAAGCCCTCTTGGATCCAATCCCAAAAAAGAGTAATGAGACCAAAACATCGGCCCCACACTGCCATCCTGACCATTATGTGCCACTACGGTAGGAATACCATATTGACTGGAAGCCGATTTGATACCGCCGTTCCTTGCCCATCCTCTTTCATATACCGCTTTGGAGATCGAATGGTCCGGAGAAGCGGTGGCCAAAATATAAGTGATTAATGTTTCATCAAACCCCTGAATTTTATGATTCATCCCAAAATCATGATGAGGCGACCAATGCCAATACAGTACGTCTTCCCCCTTGGTAAACCAATCCCACTCCACACCTTTCCATAGTTCATCGGCTTTTCGAGCAATTTCCTGAGCCTGCGAACCTTCCTCCTTTTTAAAATACTCCCGTACGCAAATCAAACCCTCTACCAAAAAAGCAGTCTCCACCAAATCGGCACCATCATCATTTTCTCCAAAAGGTTTTACCTTACCGGTATTTCCATCTATCCAATGCGGCCAGGCCCCATGGAATCGATCGGCTCTTTTTAAAAAATCCAATGCTTTATTCAACCGATCTATCGCTTCTGCTTCTGAAATCATCCCATTTTTTAATCCTACTAAAAGAGTCATTAGCCCAAACCCGGATCCTCCGGTCGTTACTGTATTTTTATCGGTATCCGGATCATCGGTATTATACCGCTCCCTTGCCAATCCCGAGTTTTCTTCCGCATAATCCCAAAAATAGGTAAGCACATCTTTTTGTATCCGTGCCAACAATTCCTCTTCAGCATAATCCGGCTGCTCATCAACTTGTTCCCCATCTTCTCCATGAGCCGGAGAATCATCACCATTTTTATCACGAGAGCCATTCGAACAGGAGAACAGGAGTATCAGGATGATAAATATTGAAATTGACTTTTTCATAATGCTCATATAATTCCACAATTAATTTACCGAAAATCATAAAGTTACGGTTTATCTTCTAATTTAAACAGGACTTGGTTATCAGTATCTGAACTTCCACCAACAAAAATTTCAAATTCACCCGGTTCTACTATACGATGAAGGGATCGATCATAAAACGAAAAATCCTCCGCGGTCAATTTAAATCTGAGTATTTTGGTTTCGCCGGGGGCTAATCTTGTTTTTTTAAAGCCTCTTAGTTTTTTTACCGGCGGACTGATTCGGGCCTTTTTCTGACTTATATACAGTTGCGAGACCTCAGTTCCCTTAACTTTTCCAATATTCTTCAACTTTACCGTTATACTCAACGTATCTCCGATTTTCAAAGTAGTTCTATTGAGCTTCGGAGAAGAATATGAAAATTGGGTATAACTCAATCCATATCCAAACGGATATAGTGGAGAATTAGGAATATCTACATATCTTGAAGTATAAGTATTTCCTTTTATCTTTGGCCGGCCGGTATTGAGGTGGTTATAATAGATCGGGATTTGCCCCGTATTTCGAGGGAAGGTCATAACCAACTTCCCCGAGGGGTTATAATCCCCAAATAAGACATCGGCAATGGCATGACCGGTTTCTGTTCCCAATTGCCAGGTCTCGACGATTCCCTGAATATGGTTATCCAGCCAGGGAATAGTCAACGGGCGACCGTTTATTAACAAAAGAACCACAGGCGTTCCGGTTTTGGCAACCGCCTTTACAAGATCCAATTGATTTCCGGGTAATCCCAAGATGGACCGGCTATCTCCCTCTCCACTCATACCGGTATCTTCACCAACGGCCAAAAGGATAAGATCGGACTGTTTAGCAACCGAAACAGCCTCTTTAAAACCTTCGGTCGCGGCTGTGTTGATATCGGTTCCCTTAGCATACAAAAGTTCTGTTCCGGATGAAACCGCATCTTTTATTCCTTCCCAAATACTTATAACCTCCTCACTTTTCCCCAGGGCGTGAACTGCGCCCAACATCTCTTTTTTATTTTTTATCATTGGGCCGATCAACCCTAATTTTTCAATATTTTTTGCCAACGGCAAAATCGGGTTTTCCGTTTCGGCCAGGGTGTCATTTTTTAATAACACAATAGATTCCCGGCCTATCCTTCGTGCCAGAGGCCGGTGCCGTCGAAGTAGTTCCTCCTGACTCCAAGTCGAATCACTGTCATATAAAAACGGATTATCAAACAGGCCCAGTTTATATTTCAATTCCAAAACCTTCTTGACAGCATTATCAATCTGTTCTGATGTAACAGCTCCAAGTTTATACAATTCCGGTAAAGTCTTAAGATAGGTTTGACTGTGCAAGTCCATATCGATTCCTGCCGTAAGAGCAAGTTGAGCAGCTTCTTCTGGAGTTGAAGCCACCCTGTGATTCAGCATTTCAGGAATAGCATCATAATCGGAAACAACAAGACCATCAAATGCGTTCTCTTCCCTCAATATCCCATTTAAAAGTTGCGGGTCTCCGGAAGCCGGAATCCCGTTTATCGCCACAAAACCCGGCATCACCGACGCCAATCCCGCCCGAATAGCCGCCTGAAACGGAGGAAGATAAATTTCATAAAAACTTCGCCAGGACAGGTCCACGGTATTATAATCTCGACCCGCTTCTACGGCACCATAACCGGCAAAATGCTTAGCGGTAGCAGCCATCGTATGGGGATCGGCCAAATCTTCACCCTGAAATCCTCGGACTCCGGCTTCTGCAAATTTGGAAGCCAGAAAAGGGTCTTCGCCGGCCCCCTCAATCACCCGCCCCCATCGCGGATCCCGACTAATGTCAAGCATAGGGGCAAACGTCCAGTTCATTCCATCGGTCGTGGCTTCTACGGCCGATACACTATCCATTTTTTTAATCAGATTGGGATCCCAGGTACAGGCCGTGGCGATATTGATGGGGAAAGTTGTTCGGTAGCCGTGAATGACATCGCCCATTAATAAAAGTGGAATTCCCAATCGAGACTTCAGAGCCTCCTCTTGCAATTCTCGTAAATACGTTTTCACATGCTCTTGATGAGGCAGCATCCCATTGGTTCCACCCACTTTCCCCAACTTGATCGAAGATTTCAAATCATCGGAATCCCCACCAAAAATAGTGAGTTGACCGACCTTTTCTTCCAAGGTCATTTTTTGGAGCAGGGAATCAACAAATACATTCATTTTTGGCAAAAGTTCTTTACCCTGCGCAACCCCCAAAGCGGGAAGCAGTAGAATCAAACATAACATCCGGAATCGTCGCACGTAGCCCCTCTCTCGGACTGTAAAAGTTTTCATTTTCTTCATAAAATACACCTCCATAAATAAAAAGATTTTAAACCTCCAAGCCAAGTCCTTGTTCATCACAAGCTACGGAAGATGGAATTTTTCTCCTCTCCTCTCGAAGTCACCGCCAAGAAGGATGAAACCCGGTCCTTCTGCATTATAGACCTTTTACCCGGGCTTCCACAGGAGCTATCTTGGGTAAATTATTGGTGGGTTTATCCAAATAAAAGTAAGTCGTGGCACTCCAATCGTCCTGACGAAAATAATTGACCCATCCATCAGGAAAATCAGGATCTTTTAGATGAGGAGGATTCTCCATTTCCTTTAATTTATAAAAATGCCCCGGTGCATCAATACTTATAGGTGAAATTGGTACTCCCTTTTCAAATAACTGCTTTACTTCTTTTAGAGGACCACCACCAATCTGTTGAATCCTAACCGAAATATCTTCATCAAAAAGAACGGGGTCATTAATGTGATATCGATAGAAAGCCCAACGTAAATTTTCTTCATCTGCAATCAGACTGCCCTCGTAAATATGGTTAAATTCACCTTGCCCCCAAGCCGTTCCGATATAATCTTCAACCCCCGTTCCCACAAGGCTGGGATAGGTTTGGTCACCATCCAAAAATATTTTTAGCTCACCTTCCCCCCACCACTGATTTCCATATACCGAGTCTGCTTTCACGCCGAAATTAGCCCCAATATATTTCCCGCTACCTTTTATTTTGGGGAGGATCTCAAAGTCCTCTCCCAATTCAGGAGTATAGCGATTCCAATAAGTATGAAAATAGAGCATATCCGGCAGTGGGTTTTCCAATTTTTCAAACTCTACATCATAGAAGATATGCCCTAAATCTTTATCCGAATCATTATAGATAACGATTCGAGCTCCTTTTTTATACGGCATGGGAATAGTCGCTACAAAGGAACGCCCTTCCGGGTTCTGAAACAGTGCTGTTTCATGAGGTCTTGTCGCTCCAAAAGCCAGTCCGAAAAAATCGCCAAGAGGTGCCGATACCGCGGGTTTTTTTGCTCCGTCCCAATACATTTCTATACGCAACGAACGCAACATCATCGGGGAACGATCATCAACGGTCATTTTAATGCGTCGCACGATCCCGGGGCCTTTTGTATTCAACAATTCTTGATATCCTCCTGCTTTTATCGTATCAAAGGCATGCCCCTTGGCCCCTTTATTTTCCTTGGCCCCCATTCCTTTTTTACCCGTTGGATTTTCAGGGCTTGTCCACCGCGTTTGAGCTCCCTTCCGTTTTTGATATAAATGGTCTTGAGCGGTCCCCTTATGGGTACTAAAAACCACCATCAACAAGCCTAAAAGAAGTGCTGTATATTTCATAAAATCATTTTTTAACAAAAATTTAATAATTAATGCTTCTTATTTGGAAATCGACACCCCGCCCTGCGGACACCTCTCTACCAGAGAGGAATTGATTCTCCTTTTTCTAAATCCTTCAAAATCATGACTGCATTTCATGAAATAACATGTCCTTTCCCCTCTTTTTAAAGAGGGACACCGTAGACGGGGTATTTCTAATTCGTTGAATTCATTTCATGGTTTTTATAACCTATTAATAATCCATATCGTGTACATTCATTCCAATAAGCCGCATTGAATTCAGTAGATCAGAACGTCTCCAAAACTTCAGTTTTTTAATTAATCAGGTACGGCTGAATCGCTTTTTGCCAGATCTTATAACCTTCTTTATTCATGTGTAACCTGTCGGAACCAAATAATTCCTCCCGAGGTTTGCCGAAATCATCGAGCATTTTATGCCAGATATCGATAAATTCAGCGTGATCTTGCTTTTCTAAATATTCTCGAATCTCCCAATTGGCCTTGTTCATCACCGGAAAAAATTGCTCCCGACTGGGGCTCGGTTTAATGGAAATGTAAGTCACCTCCGTTTCGGGTAATTTTTCTCGTATTTGTTGGTATAGTTTTTTAAATCGATAAAATATTTGGGAGGCCGAAATAGTATCCGATTCAGCAGCATCGTTATCCCCGGCATAAATAACGATCTGCCGAGGTTTATAGGGAAAAATAATAGCATCCGCATAACGAATGACATCCGGAAGTGTGGAACCGCCGAATCCCCGATTGATAATTTTATACTTCGGAAAATATTCGTTAACATTCTGCCATTTTGCAAAAGATGAGCTTCCCACAAATACGATTTGTCCTTCTTCCGGCGGATGCTCTTGATCTTGTTGCTTAAACTTTTGGATTTCGTTCCAAAAGGGCGGCTTTTCTTCCTGAGCAACCATTTCTTCATGCACAAAGGCAATCAGTGTAAAACAAAAAATAAGAGGCAGAAAAAACTTTACCCTTTGCATAATAAAAAGATTGGTGTATTTTTTTGCTGTAGCCCAAAGGCACAGGTATAGAGACAATGGCAATGCATTATAACTCCGGTTACTTATTCTTTTTCCAGTTTTTACCGGTTTGTTTTATAAATTTTTGGTCGTTCGCATCGGAGTCCTTGTATTTTTTCCGAAGTTCTTTTAGGCGGTTGTGCATTTTTTTCTGGACCTCGGCATATTCGGGATCATCATAGACGTTATGAAGCTCATGAGGGTCCTTTTTTAAATCATATAACTCCCATTCGTCAATATCATAATAAAAGTGAATCAGTTTATACCGATCCGTACTCACCCCATAATGCCTTCTCACCTGATGAACAGCCGGATAAGCATAGTAAGAATAATAAATAGCATCCCTCCAATCTTCCGTATCTCCACGAAGCAATCTTCTGAAAGACTTTCCCTGCATATCCTTGGGAGGATTGATACCGGCATAATCCAATAAGGTTGGTCCAAAATCAAGGTTTTGTACTAAGGCATCCGATTTCATGCCGGCCTTAATTTCTTTAGGATAGCGTATAACAAGCGGGGTCCTTAAAGATTCCTCATACATAAAACGTTTATCAAACCAACCGTGTTCACCCAAATAAAAACCTTGATCGGAGGTATATACAACAATTGTATTCTCTGCTAAATCATGCTGATCCAAATAATCAAGAACTTTACCCACATTTTCATCTATGGAGGCCACCGTTCCCATATAGTCTTGCATATAACGTTGGTATTTCCAGTGCATCAAATCTTCATCCGACATCTCGGGATACCGTGCTGCAAAATCCGTAATGATTGGAGCATAGATAGAATCCCAATAATGTCGTTGTTCATCGCTCATCCTGCCGAGATTATTGTTATAGGCATTGGTACTCCAGGGAGATAAATCGATAATCCCCAAACTATCCCGTACTTCCGGCGGTATCTTGTTATCGCTGGTTACGTTCATATAGGTCAGGATGTTCATTTCCTGTTGTTTCTTGGGTTCTCCTTTGTTTCCATAATCCTCAAACAGGGTCTTGGGCTCGGGGTACTCCTTGTGCGTATATTCATCCAGATGGCGCAACGCCGGCAGCCATTCCCGATGGGGGGCTTTATTATGCATCAGTATAGCAAAAGGCTTATTGGGGTCTCGCTTCGAAATCCAATCTACTGTCAAATCTCCCGTTATATCGGTGACATATCCGTCAACTACCGTGGTGTCCCCATTAAAAATAAATTGTGGATTATAATATTCGCCCTGATCTATTAAAGATGCATAATAGTCGAATCCCTGAGGCTTTCCCTCCAAGTGCACCTTACCAATAAGTGCGGTTTGATATCCATTGGCCTGCAAATGCTTTGCAAAATTGTCTTGATCCCAGTCATAGTCGGATCGAGCAATATCGATTTTCCCGTTAATATGGCTATATTTCCCGGTCAGGATAACGGCCCGGCTCGGAGCACAGAGTGAATTCGTCACGGTAGCCCGGTTAAACATCACCCCTTCTTCGGCAATTCTATCAATATTCGGAGTTTCATTTAAGCCATATCCATATTCACTAACGGCTTGATAACCATGGTCATCACTCATGATGAAAATGATGTTTGGCCTTGAAGTATCGGCTTTCTGTGCTCGTGTTAACGGAACATAAAACAACACTGCCGCCATTAATAACAGGATTTTATGCTTTTTCCAATCTTTCATCATTTTTTATACTTTTTGGGTTTCTACACTTTCTCTACTGCGCTTTTACTTGTAATAATCTATTAGTTTTCAAGGCTATAATCCTCAAATATCCTATTCTCAAGCCATCCGTCCGGCACAAATCGATCAGGTTTAACGGGGAAATAAGGAAAAACCAGACCGGTCTTTTCTATTTTCTTGCCCAGCTTACCGGGTTTGGACTCTTTCTAAACCTCAATTATTTATTTTTCCCAATCCACCGTTATTTTCTCCACATTCTGTGAATCTGTGCCAATCATGATTTCAAATTCGCCCGGCTCCCATACGTAATCCAAATTTCCATTGTAGAATTTCAAATCGTCAGGGTTGATTTCGAACACTACATTCTTACTTTCCCCTTTCTTTAAAAACACTTTTTGAAATCCTTTTAACTCTTTTACCGGCCGGGTGATGCTGCCCACCTTGTCCCGAATATAAAGCTGTACCACTTCGGCCCCGTCATAGTTCCCGGTATTGGAAAGCTCAACAGAAGCCTTAATCGTCTGATCTCCTTTTGGATTGGCATCCGAAATAAGGATGGAGGAATACTCAAAATGGGTATAACTTAATCCATAGCCAAAAGGATAAAGCGGGGTTACGCATTCATCCATATAATTAGATACAAATCGTTGATAGGTACAATTGGCAATTTTGGTCGAATCCAGCGGCCGACCGGTATTTTTATGATTGTAATAAATAGGAATCTGTCCCACACTCCGCGGAAAGGTCATCGGTAGCTTAGCCGACGGATTAACATCTCCAAAAAGAACATCGGCAATTGCCAATCCCGCCTCGGAACCCGGAAACCATACGTTTAAAATCGCATCCGGAAGCGCGTTCATATTGGATAAAGCCAACGGCCGACCGGTAAAAAGAACCACCACAATGGGTTTTCCGGTCTTCTTGAGTTCTTTCAGTAAATCCACCTGCGATTGCGGAATATTAATGCGGGATCGCGATGCCGATTCTCCGCTCATTTCTGCTGATTCTCCTATAGCCAGCACCACAACATCAGCTTGCTCGGCCACTTCCCGGGCTTCCTTTAACAAGGCTTCTTTGGGGCGCTTATCGCGATCGGTCAGCTTCCCGTGAGCGGCATAGATATTTTCCAATTTTTCACTATAGTCAATATTGGCTCCCTTGGCCGATAAAAAATGAACTTGATCTCCATACGCTTCTTCCAGGCCTTCTACTACACTTATCGATTCTTCCTGGTTGGCTCCTACACTCCAAGTTCCCGCCATATTTAAGGAGTTTTCAACCAGTGGCCCGATTACCGCTACAGTTCCTTTTTTAGCCAATGGTAAGGTTTGGTTTTTATTTTTTAATAAAACCATAGATTGGCTTGAAACCTGTCGGGCAAAGGCTCGGTTTTCTGTATTAAAAACCTCTTTTTTCTCCCGCTCGGCACTCCCGTATCGATAAGGATCTTCAAAAAGTCCCAAATCATATTTGGCTCGTAGCACCCGACGGGCCGCCTGCGTCACTTCTTCCTCGGTTATTTTCCCCTCGTCAATCGACTGCTTTAAGGTTTTTAGAAATCCCTCACTCACCATATCCATATCCACTCCCGCTTTTAAGGCCAGAGCCGAAACTTCTTGTAAATCTCCCATGCCATGTGTGACCATCTCGCTCACTCCGGTATAATCGGAAACCACAAAACCGTCAAACCCCCATTGGTCGCGCAAGACGTTTGTCATGAGCCATTTGTTCCCGGTGGCCGGCACGCCGTCCACCTCATTAAAAGAAGCCATTACAGCTCCCACCCCGGCATCCACAGCTGCCTTATAAGGAGGGAAATATTCATTGTACATACGCAGGTGGCTCATATCCACAGTATTGTAATCCAATCCGGCTTCCCCGGCTCCATATAACGCAAAATGCTTAACGGTCGATAAAACCGTGTTATTGGCCGACAGGTCTGTTCCTTGATAGCCATATACCATCGCTTGAGCCACTTCACTGCCCAGGTAGGGGTCTTCTCCCGAGCCTTCAGAAACTCGCCCCCAACGGGGCTCTCTGGAGATATCCGTCATTGGGGAATACACCCAATTGATACCTCCGGCCGTGGCTTCCTGCGCTGCTACTCGGGCGGTCTTCTGAATCAAATCCATATCAAAAGAGGAGGCCAAGCCCAATGGAATGGGAAAGGTGGTCTCATAACCGTGAATAACGTCCATCCCGAATAACAACGGAATCCCCAATCGGCTCTTTTCGACCGCTACTTTTTGAACCGCTCTGATTTTATCGGCTCCCTTGATATTAAACAGTCCGCCAACCTGTCCTTCTTCGATCTTTTTACCGATATCAGAACTCTGCATCTGACCCGTCGTAAATTGCCCGGCCGTGGGAAGATTAAGCTGCCCGATCTTTTCTTCCATGGTCATCGCACTCAACAAAGAATCCAGAAATTCGGATCGCTCCTGTCGATATGCTTCTGTCTGGAATTCTAAAACCGATTGATCAACCAACTCCTGGGCTCGGATTTCAGAGTTCATCAAAAGCAGGGGGAGTAATAGGATTCCCCGGATAACAAACATGGTTCTCTGCATGTGGATTTTCTTGAAAAACATTAATAAATGACTTCGGAGTTCTCAAAAAACAGGATCCTAAACAGGATAGAATACTTCTTTTTAACAGTGCTCGCCATCGGATTTTATATCTTAAAGATTCTTTTAATAACCCGGGTTTTGTTCAATAGAACCTCCGGCTTCTTCAACCTCTTTGACAAAAGAGTCGGGGATAGGAAAAAGTTCGTGTTTTCCCACTATAAATTCCTTCCCATCTGCTGCCATCACTTCTTTAGCCTGACCGGTCCTAATAATATCAAACCAGCGATCATGCTCCATAGCCAGTTCCAACCGGCGTTCTTTCCAAATCGCTTTTCTTACTTCATCTTGAGAAACGGCCTCTGTATCTGGTAAGTCTACGCGATTACGGACACGATTTAATAAATCTATGGCCGCTCCCGTTTGATTCAACTCATTAAGTGCTTCTGCCCGGATGAGTAAAACTTCAGCATAACGTATCACTTTGATGTTTACATCACTAAAATCTTCTCCACTAAAATCTGAAGAATAGGCTTTATAATTATAATACGGATTTTCAACCGTGACCGGCACAACTCTTCCGTCATACAATTCGGAATCCCTGAAGATAATAGTGGCATCTCTTCTCACATCGTCGCCTTCCGCATTAAAGGCATCGACCAAATTTTGGGAGGGCGTATTAAAGCCCCAACCCCAGCCTCCGTTTCCGCGAGCTCCCTGAACTTGTGAATATTGTTGTACCCCGGGATTTCCTTCTCCTCCAACCCCCTGAATCTCAAAAACCGACTCCTCATTATATTCTCCTGCGAGCCTGAAGTTTTCGGCATAATTTTGAGCCAGTGCATAGCCGGTGACCTTTTCGGCTTCATCGGCAGCTTTTTCCCAATCTTTTTGATACAAGGCTACCTTAGCATATAAAGCATGAGCCGCTCCAAGGCTGGCTCGGCCTTTATCGTTACCCCCATAGGCACCTTTTTCCGGCAATACTTCAATGGCCTCTTGCAAGTCAGATTCGATAAAAGCATATACTTCATCGACAGAAGCTCGTTCTAAGGTCATTTTTTCATCTTCTTCATTCCCTTCTTCCGGAACATGGTCAAGAAGGGGAACTCCGCCATACATTCGAACAAGCTTAAAATAGGCCATAGCCCTCAAGAATTTTACCTCCCCTTGCAATCGCTCCCGCAAATCCACACTCACAGAATCCAACTGAGGCAAAAACTCCAACGCCTGATTAGCCCGGTTAATGACCTGATAGGTAGAATTCCACTGCCCTTGAAAAGAGGGTGTAGTCGCTGTAAAGGTTAAATCATCCAATACATCTTTATCTGTACCCGTATCCCCCGGAGACGAGCCTTTATCGGCATTATCAGAAGTAATACTACTCACTCCTATCCAGGAAAAAGAACTCATGTCCCAGTCTAAGTACTTACTGTAAATGGCGGTCACAAAACCTTCTGCTCCCTCCTTATTATTAAATCCACTGGCATCCTGTATAGTCACCTGCTCAGTAGGGCTTTCATCAATGAAATCATCGCTGCAACTCATTGCAAGAAATGCAAAACCGATCATGCTAAAATATAGAAAATTATAACGTTTCATATCTATTTTCCTTCAAGTTAATTTTTAAAATTTAATAGTCCCTCCAAATACAAATGAACGTAAGGCAGGATATGCACTTAACTCCACTCCGGTCACTCCATACGGATCTCCATCGGCATTAAGTTCCGGAGTATATCCGGAATAACGCTGTATAATAAAAGGGTTGACGGCATTAACATAGAACCGTACAGAAGACAGAAAATTAAAGGGCTGCTCAAAAGTATATCCCAGAGCTATATTATTCACCCTGAAATAATCCCCCGATTCTAAGTAGTAATCTGAAGAAATCGGCACCGCATTAAAAGGAGCCGGATTTGCGGCAGTCGTATTGGATGGTGTCCAGAAATCGACAGCCACTTGATGCTCAATATTCTCTCCCGAAAACCGCTGTGCCTTTTTTCCGTTGTACACTTTCTGGCCAAAAGCACCATAACCATCAATGGATAGATCCCAGTTTTTATAAGTAAGACCTAAGCTTATCCCCATAGTTTCCTTTGGAATATAGGATCCCAAAAAACGACGGTCATTAGAATCTGCGGCTCCGGTCGCCCCATCGTTGTTGTTATCCTTATACTTAAAGTTTCCTTCGTCGTCATATCCATCTGTCTCCCAGATATAAAAACTACCAATGGGGCGACCTACTGTCTCACTGGCAAAATATTTTGTGATTTGCCCGTTATTGATACTTCCGCCGCTTATGGGGTTAATATTACCCGTAATACGATCTAATCTGTTTTTATTATGCGCAAAATTCACATTCACGGAATACCCAAAATCATTGATTTGATCCTGCCAGCCCAAGGCAATTTCGATCCCTTTGTTGGAAACTTGCCCCATATGGGAATACGCAGATTTATTAATCCCTGTTGAAGAAACGGGAATGGAGGGCAAAATTATATTTTTAGTCTTCTTATCATACCAATCAAAGGATCCCGTAAGGCGTCGTTGTAAAAATTCAAAATCAATTCCCGCGCTGGCTTCCTCTGTAATTTCCCAGCTCAAATTTGGGTCAATCAATTGATCCACTGTATGTCCATCAGCATTAACAACTCCATTAAAGGAATAGCGGTAAGAAGCACCTGATGAAAAAGTAGGCACATTAAGCGGTACATTCTGATTTCCCAAACGGCCCCAGCCCCCACGAATTTTAAGATTATCGACAAAATCATTATCGATCAAAAATGCTTCTTTGGAAAGAATCCATGCTGCTCCAAAAGAGGGGAAGGTTCCCCATTTATTCTCCTTGGAAAATTGAGAAGAGCCATCCCGACGTACAGTCGCTGTTACCAAATAGCGATCCATAAGCTTGTATTGCACACGTCCAAAATAGGAAATGGTCTTCCGATTATTTCCATTGATACTGGTCAGATTTTTCACATTATCGGCATAATTTGCTTCCGATAAATTCCAATAGCTCTTATTTGGTTCAACATTTTGTCTTAAAAAACTCACGGTATTCACCCCCGACTCATCCGAGGCCTCCATTCCTAAAGTAGCATCTATATTGTGAATGCCAAACGTTTTATTATAGGAGAAATAATTGGAGAATACCCAATCAAAATGGTCGGTCTGAACATTGGTTAATTGATTATCAAAATCCGGTATATCCTGACCGATCAAACGTTTTCCATTGTCAAAGTTATAGCTTTTGCCTTTTTGGTATTCTCCGCTAAACTGGGTCGTAAAACTAAGGCCATCGACCAATTGACTAAAATCAATATCCAACTTGAGTCCTCCCTGTAACTTAAGATCCTTGCTTTGTTCATCATGCCAGTCTATAGCCGCTACCGGGTTTCCCACATTATTGATTTTGGAGGAACCTTCAGGAGAAGGAATGCCCTGATCTCCTATAATAGCCAATCCATATTGACCATCGTCAAAACGAACAGGAACAATAGGAGCCTGTTTATAAGCCGCTGTAAAAACCGAATTCGGCTTAATGGTATTTTTTATAAAGGACATATTCAGGTTCTGCGACAGTTTAACATATTTTGAAATATCAAACTCATTGTTGGTGCGCATCGTTGTCCTGTTGTAGTTGGTTCCATTTTCAACTCCTTTTTCGTTATAATTACTCAAACTAAACAAGTACCTTGTTTTATCTGATGCTCCGGAAATACTAACATTGTGTTGATTATATACTCCCGTTCGAGTTATTTCATCAAACCAGTTTGTATTATAGGGCTGTGTCAAGGATAGAATATCATTTCCATTCGCAATATTGGTATAATTAGCATATTCTTCAGCGGTAGCCATTCTCACTTTTTTAAGGGGATTTCGTATTCCTACAAACCCATCATATTCCACAGATAATCCTTCCTTCCCTTTTTTGGTCGTAATAATAATCGCTCCATTCGCTGCCCGATTTCCATAAATAGCCAAGGCTGAAGCGTCCTTTAACACGTCGTAAGACTCAATATCATTGGGGTTTAAGTTATTGATATTGTTGGTAAACATACCGTCAACCACATATAAAGGCTGTCGGCCTCCCAATACCGTTCCCATTCCACGAATAGAAACCGAAGGCGTCGAACCCGGTTCATCGGAAGTCGTAATTTGAACCCCGGCAATTTTTCCCTGAATGGCCTGATCCAGATTTGGCACTTTAAGCCGTGTAATCTCTTCTGATTTCACAGAACTCACGGCCGAGGTATTATCGAGTCTCTTTTGAGAGCCATACCCGATAACTACGACCTCATCCAGGTTTTGCCCCATTTGCATAGTGACATCAAGGGTATCATCGTCTCCAACCACCGCCTCAAAATCTTCAAAACCCACATAGGAAAAAACCAACGTTTGTCCCTGCTCGACCGTAATGCTGTAATTCCCGTCAAAGTCTGTTTGCGTACCTACACTATCCTCTTCTTTTACCGTAATATTGACACCCGGCAAAAGATTTCCGTCATTGTCATAAACCGTTCCGGAAACCTCCTTACCTTGCGCAAAAACGCTCTGCACAAATAGCACGCAAAGCAGAGCTAATACAATTTTTAAATTTTTCATACTCTTTAATTTAATTTTTAAATTTCAACGTATTCTTAATTTAAAGAATCTCATACTGGCGATTTTTATCACGGATTGGCTATTAATTGTGCCAATAATTCCGGCTCATTAGTGGTAATAAAATCGACATCCTGATCGATAAAGTATTGTAAATCTTCTTCCGTATCGACCGTCCAAACATTAGTAATTAAACCTCTTTTTCGAGCCTCTTCGATCCACTCGGGGTGCTTTCTAAAAACACTTTGATGATAATCTAATCCCGACAGCCCGGCCGCCTCTATTTCTTGAGGAGACTTATCTCCCTCCAAATAGAGAATTGTTGCAGATTTATCGAGTTTTCGCAGTGCTAAGCAAACATCAAAGCTAAAGGCAATCCATTGTACCTGATCTTTCATTTTAAACTGTTGGACCGTTTTAAAAATTTGCCGAGTTGCTTCTATACTTCGATCTACCCCGATTGGATTCGTTTTAATTTCCAATATTAATTTCAAATCCGGGTGTTTTCTCCCCTCTTCCAGATATTCTTGTAAAGTGGGAATAGGTTCTCCATTGGCGTGTTTTTTGGTTAATAATTCCTTGTATGTAGCGGTAGGGATATGAATTCCCATAAAATCATCATCGTGATTGACCACCAATTTATCATCTTGGGTAAGATGGACATCAAATTCGGATCCCCAGATTTTTTCATTCGCAGCAGCCCGTAATGAGGCAATAGAGTTCTCGGGCAAATCATTATTTTTATAAGCCCCCCGATGAGCGACTATCTTTGGATTATCCCCGGGTGCCTTAGAAGAAATAAAACCAAAGCCTAATAAAAACAGAAGGGCGAGCATCAGGGATTTTTTCATAATAAAAGGGCTTAACTCCTACAATAGTACAAAATAGTGATTCCGACATTTTTCTTTTTAAGTTAAAGTTATTCTTATAAGTAAGGTTAACGTTAGAAACTGTCTTCAAAGAGACCGGAATAGATAATTATTCCTCTCCACCAATGTCCTCCTGCACTAAGCTTCGCTTAAAAATAAAGAAAAATCAGGATTATTTGAACTTTTCATCTGTTTAATTTGCCAATCCATCCATTTTTAAAACAAACTTCGCATTATTTCACTCCTGAATTGTTCCAAAAGTTCATTTCGAACGCAGTGATAAATATTAACTCATTGACAAAGAGAAGATTTATCTTTTATAGAAACGACAAATAACTCCAAAAAACGGCAAGTCTTTCATCCAGTGGGCAAGCCTCGGGGAATTAGCCCCAATCCTTTCATTTGCCGGAGCCAACAGCATAGGAGGATTAAATTCATAAATTAAGCAGGCTAAAAAGAAGGTCAGTTAAAACAAAATCTCTACTTTTGAACCAACGGGGTGCTGATCCGATATCGGCTGAGATAAAACCCTTGCGTGAACACCATGCAGAACCTGATCCGGATAATACCGGCGGAGGAAAACAAAAATGGAATTTTTACTTACACATTTTACAATATTGGAAGCCTTGGGGGCCGGTTTCGGGGTCTGCCAAGTACTTTTATCCAGAGCCAATAAAGTCAGCAACTACCTCTTTGGAATTGCGGGGATCCTGATTGCCCTTTTTATTTATTATCATTCCCAACTCTATGCCGATATCCTCCTCAACCTCTACTACTTGGTCATGAGTATTTATGGCTGGTTTTACTGGAAATTTGGAAATCAGCAGCATCAAACCCCTATTACTCCTTCCTCATCGGGAGATTATTGGAAAGCTGCCGGAATTGCGATCCTCTGTTTCGCCGGTCTCTCCTACTGGCTGACCCATCATACAGATTCGGATGTAGCGATCTGGGATGCTCTGGTGGCCTGTTTTGCCTGGGCCGGAATGTGGTTGCTGGCCAAGCGAAAAATCGAAAACTGGATCTTTCTCAGCATCAGTAATACCATTGCCATTCCCTTGTTAATCTACAAAGAACTCTACTGGTACACCGGACTTACTGTGTTTCTCCTAATCGTAGGAATTTCCGGGTATTTTAAATGGCGGAAACTATATTTAAACCAATTACAAAATGAAAGTTCAAGAGCTTAGAAACCGGTGTTTTAGACAAAAATTGCTTCCAAAAGCCGTGTTGCAATGGATCTCCCGGGAAAATTTATGGAACCTCTGGGTCCCCAAAAAGTACGGCGGATTAGAATCCGGTTTTTCGGAGGGTCTTCAAACCCTGAAAAAGTTAGCCGAAATCGAGGGCAGTCTGGGATGGACGGTTACGTTGTGCAGCGGTGCTAATTATTTTGTAGGGAATTTACAGCCCGAAACCGCCCAACGTATTTTTAAATCGGAGAACCCGGTTATTATCGGCGGCAGTGGGGGTGCGTTTGGAACGGCTGCCCGGGAGTCGGATACGTTTATACTGAACGGAAAATGGAAATATGCCACCGGAGCCCCTTATCTATCTCATTATACACTAAATGCTACATTAACCGAAAACGGGAAATCGATCTCGGACTCTTCAGGAGCACCTAAGATCCAATCTTTTATCCTTCCCAAAGAAAAGGTGAAACCCATAGACGACTGGGATATGATGGGATTGCAAGCTACTGCCACCCGCTCTTTTAAAGTAGAAAACGTATCTGTAAGCCGTAAAAATTTATTTCAATATGACCGGTTTTACCTCCCTCATCCTATCTTTAAAATCCCTTTTCGGATTTTTGCCGATCTTACTTTATGGACCAATTATCAGGGTATGGCCGAACATTATAAGAAAGAAGCCGAAAAGAGCCTAAACGCATCCGAGATTCACTCATTAAAGGCCGTTATTAAGGAGGGAAACGAAAAACTCACCGAATATAGCCAACTCATTGAGCAGAAAATCGACAGCAAGCAAAAGATCACTGCTGAATTCGAAAATGAGATTCATACTTATTTCCGGGTCTTACTCCCGAAACTGAGTGCCGGTATCATCGAAATCCATCCTAAACTGGGGATGAAGGCCGCTCGGAATTGCGAAGTGATTAACGCGATTTTCAGAGATTACTTTACCGCTACTCAACACTATAATTTTGTACCCCGATAAACTTAAAATGCTTTCTTCTGCTTCTTTATTGAATTTCGTTCGGTTGAAAAAAATTATCGATTTATTTGAGTACCTTTTCCGCGTAAAAATCACTCCTCCATGAATCGATATTGTATTTTCACAGGTATAGTATTTCTACTTATAGGGTGTCAAAATTCTTCCAAGAAAGAGAATCAGATCCATCACTTAAAAACGCCCGAAACCAATCAACGATTCGTTCTTCACCCCTACACGACTATACCCGGTATTACGGCAGCTTCAGGATTTATTCGGGAAAATGACATTCTGTATATCATTGCCGATAATGCCAATGTTTTGTATAAATATGAGAAAAATAAAAAGGAGCTTACGAAAATCGGCTTACCGGAAAACGGAGATATCGCAGAAAACATCCCCAAAGCCAAGAAACCGGATTTTGAAGCCATCGCACACCGCGGCGATTCCCTTTATATTTTTGGCTCGGGATCCGGCAAAATTCGCAATCGGCTCATAACTTATAATAAAATTGATCGATCCATAAAAAAAACCTCTTTGGATACCCTGTATTCAAACTTAAAATCGGCAGCCGAAATGGATGACAAAAACTTTAATATCGAAGGTGCCGTCGTCTTCGATAATGACCTTTTGTTATTAAACCGGGGGAACGGTAAAAAAGCTCGGAATGGAATATTTAAGATAACGAATTGGCAAAACGCAAAGGAAAGTAGGATCTCGTTTTTTTCTATCCCCCTCCCTACCGTTCACAATACAAAATTTGGGTTTACGGATGCCGTACTCCTCGATGGCGAAATTTATTTCTTGGCCGCCGCCGAAGCCTCGGACTCCAATTATAAAGACGGTGATGTATTGGGAAGTCTGCTCGGCGTTATTGACCCCAACAGTATGAAGATCAAAAGAAAGCAGCTTATCAGTACCCGACATAAATTCGAAGGACTTACTCTATTGGAAAAAGAAAATGAGAAAATATCTTTTCTCTTGTGCGAAGACCCCGACAAAAATGCGAATGAAAGTATTATTTATAAGCTTAGCCTGGAATAGGTGCCCCTTTATAGGATTAAATCAGTACGTACTCTACTCATCATCAGATTCCATTCGTTTTATAAAGTCCTTCAATTTTTTCTTTAGCAAGGCAAGGATTCCCAGATCCGAAGTATTCGAACGGTAACGTTCCACAAAATCCGGATCATCCATACAAAAAAGAAAAAACTCATTTTGTCGATCCACAGAAAGACTGTCGGAAGAGAACAGAAGTCGCGAATAAGTCGATTTTAAACCTTCCAATAAATCCCGTTCCTTCTCCAAAACCACTCGCCTTTTCAACTCCTTTGTTCTTCCGGATATTGCATTGATTAAAGCATGGACTCCAAATCCTGATGTCGCAGCGTGCAGTCGCCGCTCATTTTGCGTCAATTCCGGTCCTTGATAAGTAGGAATTCCTACATCTTGAGGACTCATTGATTGCTTGTAATCCAACCGCTTACTGTCTATTCCTAAATCTCCAGTTAAAGCAAGGCCCACATGAACTTCTCCCAACTCTTCCACAAAATTCTCAAGATCGACCTCCATATATTTTTTGGAATAGACCTCCTCATTAACCGGCACGCGAAGGGTTTTATATTGTAAAGCCGAAAATTCAAGGGTATCGTTCAAATCGGCCTTTATTACAAACTCTCCGTCTTGATCGGTAACAGTATAGTAATAAGAAGAAATATTCATAACATAAATACCACTTCGGTCCCCCTCTGCTCTAACGGAACCTTTAATATCGATAATCTGTGCCTGAACTTTTACAAGTCCCATAACCACAATTAATAGACAGCCGTATTTTTGCATAATGAAATAGTCCTTCAACTGATTATTGGTAGGAAACCTTGAAGGTCTCGGAGACCTTCAAGGTTTTATTGTAAAATTCTTAAAACGATTTAAATGATCGTATTCATTTTTTCTTTAAAGTGCGGCTAAAGCCCAATCTTGAGGGTAATCCCTTATCCCCCGGCTAAAGCCGCGGGCAATGGATAGGACCCAATCTTCTCGACAAGACCTCAATCCCTATTTTACATTGAGGTCATTTAAACTTTCAAAAATTGGCTGCAAAATGACCTTATTGCCTCAGATTTAGTCTTTTTTTCGACCGTAGCTATGGCTATGCTCTACAAAAAAGCCGTCATCCGAAACAATAATCTCTATTTTTCGCTTCAATCCCAAAAGTCTAAATCACCTCATTGTGAGCTATCCTAAAAAGCCAGTTTTTGGAATATTTTGTCATCCCGATACGCAGTGAGGAATCTCACATTTGTAGTTTCAGAAGAGAAAAAAGATCCCTCGCTTCGCTCTGGATGACAGAAAACATCAAAGTTGGCTAAAGGGAGAAATGTCATTCCTCTCCATCAACCCTTTGAATCCTATTACTTTTATTGAGTCCCCAAAATGCGGCAAAACTCCAATTTTAATAATAAACCCAAGATTCCCCCGGCTAAAGCCACAGGCAATGGATAGAGGTCCATTCTTCGACAGCATTCGATCCCATTTTATCACCTGCCATCGGTTTTAACCGATGGAGATCAATATTCTCCTCTGCAGACTTTAGTCGCATTTTTCCATCATAAAACCATACCTTTTATGCTCTGTGAAACCTTGAAGGTTTTGAAATCTTCAAGGTTTATATTAATCTGCCTTTTTTATGGTTTTGGTATTATCGTCGTATATGCGTTCGATCAAAATACGCCGGGGATCAATAGCCGCTTTGGCGGGAAGTGAATCCAACTCAAAGGAAAAATCCATTTCGGGCCGGTCTATCTTAACTCGTTTTTGAAATTGTAATTTTTTTCGGTCTGAATCGGCAAAAAAACCAATATCGATCCAATCATCAATGGGTACATTTTCAACTCCGCCAAGGGAATCGGCTTTTATTTTCTCAGCGTGAATTTTTACATCCAATTTATATTTCCCGTTATCCAATTCCTTATATCGCGCCTCCTTCATCCGCAGGTCGTAGAGGGTAATCTCCTTGATCCAATCTTTGACGATATATTTTAAAGAATCGGGAACCTGTTCATCCAGCTGATCCAGGAAGTCCAGACTGGTAGGATAGGGCGGATCTTTATACCGATATTCCTCTAAGAAATTCTTTAAAGCCTTGTTCATCTTTTCCTCACCAATATAATCCTGAAGAGCATATAAAACCACACTTCCCTTTCCATAGTGGATATAGCCCTGGTTCTCTACTTTATACAAAGGCAATTCCTTTTGGATTTCTGAACTTCGACCGCCCAAATAATCCTGTAGGTCATACTTTATAAATTCTTCCATTTTCATAGGATCATCAGACAGGTGTTTCATGGTCATTAAGGACGAATATTCTGCAAAGCTTTCACTGAGCATCACTCCTCCCTGCATATTGGCCCCAATCACCTGATGCGCCCACCATTGATGTGCCATCTCATGAGCAATCACGGCATCGATCACATTGTTTTTGCTTTCGTCTTCCAGATTTGCAATAAAACCAAAGGATTCAGAATACGGCATCGTTCCCGGGAAGGCTTGTGCAAAAGTAGAATATCTCGGGAACTCGATAATTCGAGCCTGTTTGTGGTAATACGGACCGAAATGGGCGGTATAATATTCTAAAGAACGCTGAACAGCATCGAGCATCATCTCGATATTGACCTCGTGTTTTTTATCATAATATACCTCGATATCTACATCTTGCCATTTTCGATGTGCCACTTCATAACGACCCGATATAAAAGAATAAAAATTCTGGGAAGGATGATCGACTCTATACCGGTAATACTTCCGTCCGGCTTCCTGCCATTCCTTTTCCAGCGAACCCGGAGCAATCGCAATCTGATCGTCAGATGTAGATATGATCGTGGTCACATCGATCCAATCGGATCGCCCATCCGTAAGGTAATTCCTCATCAATGCTTTCTTGTTATTCCGATCGAGCTCCGGCATTCGTTTTTTGGGTGGTAAATCGTATTTTTTACGTTTATTGGGATTGCTTAATTCCATTTCCTCCGGATAGCCATAGTAAGGCAACACGCTCCTATTATTCAAAAAAGTTCCATTTTCTACAATCGAGGTATTCCCGGCATTGTTTTCAAAACCTCGGGTGATATACTCATTTGTAATGGTAATATCAAGCTTCTCCCCCGGTTGTAAAGGCTTTTCTAAGACATAAATCTGATATCCCAACGCTTCGTCATTATACACCCGTTTCGCATCGGGAATCATGATCTTGGTTTTCCAATCATCACGCAAAACAAAATGCAGGGAATCCTGCGGCTGCTCAGATTGATTTTCTAATTCCATCAAGGCTTTTACTTGTACATCCCGTTCTTTCGGATAGAGATCAATAAAATAATCGATTCCCGTAATCTTAGGCAAGTTGGCATTCTGATACTTCTTGTACTGCTTCTCAAATGCCACCCACTGTCGTTCCATTTCTTTACCGGTATCATAGGTATTCAAAATCTGCGTATTGTAAAAGACCACTCCGGCCACAATAAGCCAAACTGCTCCCACCCCGGCAAACCGTATCCAAAAAGATTTAGAGTTATTCTTTTTAAGGGATCGAATTCGGTTTATTAAAGAAGATTTTACACCCCGATTCCAGATTGAGCCGGCTATAAAAATCCACAACACCCCAATCAAAATCCAATACAGATGAAACCAAAGCGCACTCTTTACACCCGGTCCGAATCCGCTGATATCGGAATATAATAAATAAGGCCCTCCATCGATATCCAGCATATTGGTTTCAATATGAAGAACCGACAGCATTATTTCCCACACAAAAACCAATAACAGCGATATAAAATATCCCAGGTATTTATTGCTGACCAATACCTGAACCAGAATCATCAAGCAGCTGTAAACAATAACTGTGGAAAGGTCATTGTACAGGAAATGAAGAAGATAAACATCCAGTTCCACAGCCGTATAGCCTTGCAGCAATTGATAAACAACCCCAATGCCTATAAGAAACATATACAGTAAAACTCCCACACTGATCAAGGACAACACCTTGGCTACTAAAGAAATGACGGAAGTGTGCGGTGTGGCATCGATCACCTCATTAATCCGATGCTGGCGATCCCGCCAAATCAACTCCCCACTAAAAAAGATGATGATAATCATCATAAAGATTGAAGAAGCACCACCCTCGATAACCCCGATGAGTTTATAGGTAACCGGATACACTTTTAACCCGTAATAGGAAAAACCATAAACCAGATCGGTAATCATCAGGATCAAGCAAAACACAAAAAGGATTTTAAAGGTCACACTTTTAAGAATGCTATGAAAGTTGACTTTATAAAAGCTTTTAAGCTGGATCCAGTTGGTTTTAGGAATAAAAACCGAATGGACCTTAGGCCGGTGGAATTTCGGAATTTTGGCACGAACCTTATGCTTTGCTTTTTTGACTCTTTTGTTCTTCCCCGCAAAAGTGAAACTGAAGTAAGAAAGTAACAAGATAACTCCTCCCACACCGATCCAAAGCAACCTGTTTTTAAGAAGAATCCCCTCAAAAGAAGGGCTCAGCAAGTTCATCTCGGCCGTTGTATAATACCGGGAGGTCAGAAAATAGGCCCGAATTCCAAAGGCATCTAATAATCCCCCGATATTCTCATTATCCATTTCCGAAAGAAACGAGTCGCTGGCGATATACAAAACGATTATCAGAAGTACACCGACAAAGGAGATTACCGTGCTCTTGAACCGGGTAGATAAAGCAAAAACGATACTTCCCGCCAAAAACATATTCGGCAGGATAAAGAGGACATAATTATTGATAATCGTTTTACCATAAAAATCGCCAAATCGGTCTGCCGGCATCCAGTCAAAAGCCGGTCCCAGCCAGGTTCCCAGATAGACACCGAGGAAAACGCCTAACAACGGAATTGTAGCGAGTAAGGTAGCAGCAAAAAACTTCCCGAAAAAATAACCCGGTTTGCTCAAAGGTGTAGCATACAGAATTTCTTGAAAGTTGTATTTATGCTCCCGTAGTGCCGCATTATTAAAAAAAGCAGCCGCAAAGAAAAGTCCAAATATGGATAAAGTGGTGATATATATCGTAATCGTATGGGGCGAGTTCCGGTACACATTTCCCATCGTATTCCCAATAAAAACCGAATCACTAACCACAGCCGCAAAAACCAAAAGAGTCACTAACGCCAAAAAAATATAAATCATCCGCTGCTTAAGGACATATCTAAGCTCCAAAAAAAAGAAAGTAGAAAACATAGGAAAAACGGGATATTTTTAAATTATAGGAGCCGAGGCTTTAATTGTTGAAAAGAAAACATCCTCCAAATTGGGAGCCACCGGTTCAAAACCATTTCCGGGGCTTTCTTCACTTAAAATATGAATAGAGGGTTTTCCGGCAATCATTTTATTGGAAATCACCCGGTATTTTTGAGCGTATTCTTCCAATTCCTCCTGCTCTATTATGCGGTGATAAACCCGACCTTCCAATTCCTCCATAGCGTCCTGTGGGCGGCCTTTATAGACAATTTCTCCCAGATTCATAATGGCCATATTGCTGCATAATTCGCGAACATCGGCGACAATATGGGTAGAAAGAATAACGATCACCTCTTCGCCAATCCCGGCCAGCAAATTATAAAACCGATTTCGCTCCCCGGGATCCAGACCGGCTGTGGGTTCATCGACGATGATCAACTGCGGATTTCCAATTAAGGCCTGAGCAATCCCCACCCGTTGTTTCATTCCCCCCGAAAATCCGTCAACATTAGACTTTCGTTTTTCATAAAGGTTCACTTTATCCAGCAGATAATCAACTAACTCCTTCCGTTCCCTTTTATTAGTCACCCCTTTTAATATCGCCAGATGATGAAGCAATTGTTCGGCACTAAACTTTGGATAAACCCCAAATTCCTGCGGTAAATACCCCAAAGTCTTTCGCAGTTCCCGAGGCTGATTAAAGATATCAATGTCATTTAAAAAAGCCGTTCCCGAATCGGCTTCCTGTAAAGTAGCCAGGGTTCGCATCAAGGAAGATTTGCCGGCTCCGTTAGGGCCTAACAACCCAAAGAGTCCGTTTTGAATTTCAAGATTAACCGCATCCAGTGCCTTAACCCCATTTGGATAGGTTTTATTCAGGTTGGAAATAATAAGTGTATTCATAGTACAAGGTCGTGATGGTTTTCATCTGTAAAGTGATCCTTTTAAAAAAATCGGAAGAAGATAAAAATAAAAACTGCAATGTTATGTTTTTCAGCTTGTTCTTTATCATAAAGGTTATCAACAGGAAAACAGTTTTTCGGAGCCGGAGCCAGTCGGAGAATCGGTGATTTCAAGGAAATACTCTACGCACGGGAAGAGATTGACACCCCTTATTCTACTAATATTTTCTCAAGCTCTTTTAAATTACTTGGCCTTGGTGCGTTATTCGTAATAATATCGCCTTTTTCGTCAATTATCAGATATTGAGGTATATTTATCTTTCCTTTTAGAAGAGAATAATTTCGTGCAAAATTCTCAGAAAAACCAATACTTGCCAACATATGCAATCCCTTTAAGTCATAGTACTTAATGTCTTGTCTCCATTTATTTTCAACCTCAGGTTTATCAATGGAGAGATAAAGTTTTTTGTACCCCTTCGATTTCAATAGGGCATTTAGCTCTTTATTATGCTTAAATTCCTCTATACAAGGTCCGCACCAAGTTGCCCATACATCAACGTAGTATTTATTTCCTTCGAGCTTCTCCAAGAGTTCTTTCATGGTCGATATATTCTTTCCGTCTATAAACTCCACAGACGATTCTTCTGAGATTTTACGGTGATAGTCTTCTATAGCTCTAACTTCGGGTTCAAGATATTGGGTATAAAGACTTGTAGGATAGGTTTCTTTGAAATCCTGAAAAACCGTAATTAAACTTTTTTCAAATTGTTTTTGATCTGCGGTATTCAATATAAAAAAAGCCGATACTTTTTCAGCTATTTTGGGATTTTGGTATTCCTTTATCACGTTGTATTGGTATGGAATCCATTCGTCACTTTCATACCAACTTTGAATGGAATCTATTGTAATGGTTTGGTTAGCGAGTAAATCGTATAAAGGTTTATCCAACAATGCAATTTCTGCATAATCCAACCAGCTACTCGGTTTGTATGCAATATCCAAGGGGTGCTCTTCTTCAATAGTTTTTGAAAGCTCCAATAAGTCCTCACTAATAGGAGTATTTGGATTCTGTTTACTTAGGATAATTTGAAAGGTTCTTAAAGCATAGAAATAATCTATCTCATCTTTCAGAATTTTGTTAAATCCTTCTCCGATTTGATGATCATCACTAAGTTTTTGCAATTCGCTTAATTCTTTCTCCCGTTGCGAGTTTAGTTTTTGTGATACTTGAGAAGAAGTTGAATCAGAACGATATTTATTTGATTCACTTACACTAAAAACCGGTCTCTTGAATTGGTTTAGCAAATTCATCCCTGCGCTGTTTTTACCCTTGAACACATAGGAAGAATCGGCATAGGCGATTTCTATTTTTTCGTTGGGAAGTAAAACAGCCTTTAAAAATTTATCGCCAATCCCTATGATTATATATTCTGGTTTTTCTATTTTCTTTTTAAACAGGAACTCCTCATTTTCATTGCGATAAAGAGTATCGTTTTTCATACCCCAGAGATAAACATCTTCCAACGGATTTCTAACCTGAATAAATTCAATAGGGTTTGAATCATCTGGTTTCAAGCTTATTGCTGCATATTTTTCTTCTTCTTGGGTACAAGAGAACAATAGAGCAACGACGAGGATGTAAATAATTCTTCTCATAAGGCTTGATTTAGCAGTGAATTCAAATGGTTTGTAACCGATTCTAATAAGGATATACGCAAGAGAACCTATCTCTGGTTTCAAACTCCAATCAAGGTTCAGTATTAAGTCTTAAATTTAGGGAAATATTTGACAAATAGCCACTATGATCAAATAAAAAGCCATCTCTTCTATTGTAGAATGATATCTATATTTTTGGCAATATTTTCGTTTCTCTCTGTTTATTCAGCTATTTTAATTCAATCACATGTACAATATATCATATCTAA
>CAZBXQ010000029.1:0-36892 GCA_964495935.1 uncultured Flavobacteriaceae bacterium | reverse complement strand
TTGTCGGGGTGGCAGGATTCGAACCTGCGGCCTCTTGCTCCCAAAGCAAGCGCGATAACCGGGCTACGCTACACCCCGAGTAATTTTTTTCGCGACTCTTGACGCGATAACTGGACGGAGTTTATGCCGCACTTAGTTGCGATACTACACCTCGTGGGATTTAAATGCTCAATATTTCAATTCACCTTCTGTTTTCTTATTTTATCTCAAAAGCAAGCACAGAAACCAAGTAGAGCTCGTTCGAGAGGAAAGACTACATGCTGAAAACCGGAGTTTATATCCCATTTCTTGCGGCACTCTATCCGGAAATAACTTTTTTTTCCCGCATCAACATTAAAATGACACGTCATAACATCGAGCTATCCTGTCCCGGGTTGGGGGAGAGACAGGATTTAAAGCTCGAAAAGTTTGTGGAAACTTTATATTGCGGAGAGACAGGGATTCGAACCCTGGCGACGCTTTCACGTCGACGGATTAGCAATCCGCTCCGTTAACCACTCCGGCACCTCTCCTAATTAGGTTATCACGTTTTAAAATGAACGTTGAAATTTGAGTGGGCAAATCTAAGCTTTGCTGCTCAACTAACCAAGCTTTTTGAGATTATTTTTTGGACTTTTCAGGCTTATTTTTGAATCGGCTATACCGGGTTTTTCTTCTTATAGTATTTTCGATATTTAATATAGGCCAGCAATCCGAGGATACCCCATATTACGAGTGCCAAAACAATGAATTTATAGCTGATAATCTGATCGCCACTGGCGTAGGAATGCAGACCGCTCAAGTAGAAGTTAACCCCAAAATAGGTAAATAAAATCGAACCGAAAGCAATGATGGCTACCCAGTTAAAGGCAAACCGATTACTCAATCCCGGAACCAATCGCATGTGAACCACAAAAGCATACACCATGATGCTAATCAATGCCCAAGTTTCCTTGGGGTCCCAGCTCCAGTATCGACCCCAGCTTTCATTCGCCCATTGACCGCCCAGAAAGTTACCGATTGTCAACAGTACTAACCCTACGGTTAAGGCCATTTCATTAATAATCGTCAGTTCTTTGACGTTGAGTTTCATTTTATTGAGGTTGCTATTATTGGTAAAGATGATGAGAAATAAAGCCACCAATCCCAGAATGGCTCCTAAGGTAAAGGGACCATAACTGGCCACGATTACCGAGGTATGGATCATAATCCAGTAGGAATCCAATACCGGTTCGAGATTGGCAATCGACGGATCCATCCAGTTCCAGTGAGCAACCATCAATATAATAGAAGTAACAAAGGCCGTAGCCGCCACAGTAAGGTTACTCTTTCGTCCAAAGAGAAGCCCGAAGAGCATGGTTGCCCAAGCCACATAGATCAAACTTTCATAGGCGTCACTCCACGGGGCATGGCCCGAAATATACCAGCGAACTCCCAACCCTGCTGTATGAAGGATGAACAGCAGGAGAACCAAGATCTTTCCTACACTAATTCCATAATACACCCATTTTTTGGGATAAAAAATCTCCATAATCACAAAGATGAACATAATCAACCCAGCGTAGAGATAGTATTTGAACAAGTTTTTAAAGATGTCATACTTATTATAGAGCACTTCGGCCTCTATATGGGTGTCAGACGGCATCACCTGTTCGCCCCATTTCTTTTGATATGCTTTTATACCTTCCAGCACACTATTAGCTTCGGTAAAATCTCCGGTCTGACTCGTGCCTATGTGCAAGGTTTGCAAGTAATACGGTATGGCTTTAGAAACGAAAAGAGAATCTTCAGATTTGAAATCCTCAATTTGCTCCAGTACTTCGGGAGCCGATACCCATTTGTTATCCTCATCATTGGGGATTGGGAATATTCTTAAGAGTCGTCCTTCAAGTGCATTGTTTAAAAGATTGACCTGGCCATCGGCATCGGTAAGATCCTTTTGGAATTGACTCTTTACTTTAGCACGATAAGCATCTTCCAAGTACGGAATAAACTTGTAATTTCCTTCCCGATCGAAGAACTGAATAAACTTGACATATTGCTGATCTTCGTCCAGATCTAAAATATCGCGAAGCTTTTCATCTTTATTCTTGATTTTGATTAGCGGTGCGTTATACCAAGCCAGTGGATTTTGCAGCATTGAAATGAGAACTTGATCGCTGTTAAGACCTTCGTAAGTCTCCTTTCGACTTAATTTACGCAGTAATTCAGAAGAATAGGTGTTGACCGGCTTCATTCTTCCCCGGTAATCCTGAATAACCAGCTTACCGAATTCTTGGGCCTGTTTTTCGGGAACCGCGTTGGCTTTAATCAGTTTGTTCAACTCTTCGGTAGAGAGGCTTAGGATTCCGTTTTCAAAGTCTCGACGGGCCTGTTCGACCTGCGAAATCGTGTCGTGTTCAACCGGCTTGTCGCTCTGCGGAAGTGCTTCTTTATTGGCTTGTGAAAATCCGGTCAACCCGGTCAATAGTAACAACAAGGTGAGAACCCCGGTAATTTTGGCTTTTTCTCGATTTTTCCGTTCTTTTACCCGCCGGAGTTTATCGCCCAAATCTTTAAATCGAGAGCCTTTAACAAAGAGGATCAAAATCATCCCCAGGTAGAGCAATCCATAGCCGATATAGGTAATGAGAGTACCCCATCGATCATGGTTCACAGACAGAATTGTTCCGCTTTCATCCGGAAAAAAGGAAGATTGAAAAAAGCGATATCCTTTATAATCCAGTACATGATTCATATAAATATCATGATAGGACTTTTTCCCGTTGTCTTCAACGCGTACGCGACTCATAAAGGAGGAATAGCTCGGCGTGGGATTATTGGCTGTTCCGGGATATTTTTCGGCTATAAATTCGTTCAGATGAAGGGAAAAGGGAAGTTTGTGTTCTTTGCTGCCGTAGCGCACATGAAAATCTAAATCGCCTTGTGTAAACTCGGTAAAATTACTTATACTGCCTTGATTCCCAATCAGGATGACGTCTTTTTCTTCTCCGTTGGAGCGAATGGTAGCATAAACGGCATCCGGGCCTTTGCCTTTTCGGGTTTCATCCTTTACCAATTCATAGTTTCCACGAATTGCTTTTTCGGGAAAGACAAATTGTAACCCCGCAAGATCGTAGAGCGAAGCCAATTTAAGTTCCTGAAGGGAGTCGGCTTTCACCTCTGTTATGTTCTGGTTGGCCATCTGCATATAGTCTCCTTCAAAGGGGGATTTCATCATATAGTTCCCGTCGTCATCCAGAAATATGTTAATAGCCCCTTGGGTTTCCTTGTTAAAAGCAAAGAGGATGTTGTTTAGACTTCGCACCTGACCTTCTTCAAGATAGTGGTCGTTACGTTGTCCTCCTCCCGATTCAACAATCTTCAGATACCGTTTCCCCTGCGGATCTTCAACAATCGTGCGTTTTACATCTGCTTTAAAATCAGTGATTTCAAATACTATCTTTTCTCCGTTAAAATCCGTTTTAAAAGTTTTATGGTTATTTGCCCCTTCGGCTAAAAGAACATTGAAATCCATCTTTTTACGCATGGGTTCTCCATCGATTTCCCCATCGATAAAAGTGGTTAAATAGGTTTTTTGAGAATAGAAAACATTGCTGGTTTCTCCATTTTGAATAGGCATCATTCCTTCAAAACTGATATATCGGGTAACTCCGGCACCAACAATGAGAAGGATAAAAGAGAGGTGAAATAGCAGGGTAAGCCATTTCTCTTTGCGCCATAATTCATATTTTTTGATATTGCCCAGAAAATTTATTGCCAATAATAGCATAACAAATTCAAACCATTTGGCATTATAGACATATATTCGCGCATAAGCGGTGCTGTGCATATCCTCTAAGAAAGTGCCGACAGCCATGGCAGTGGCAAAGACGAGGAATAATATAGCCATTAAACGAGTGGAGAAAAGAAAGTCGAGAATCTTTTTTTGAACCATTGGGAGGGGTATTGATTGATGCAAACTTACTAATATTCCTATATTTAGCTGCTATTTAGAATGATTTTAAAGGTGTTAAAAATACCTAAAGGTCCTGAATTCATGACTTGTTTTTAAAAGAAGGGAGGGACGAAGTGGGATGAGATGCTTGATTATTATTATAACCCACTGATTACAAGTATTCTAAATGTGAGGTCATTGAAACTTTTAAATCTCTTTTATGGGCTTTTGAAAACCTCCATTTATGGGGCTGAAGCCCGATTCTATAGACTTTCCAAGAACCCGCAACTTTAGTCCGGGAGCAATTATTTCTTGCCGTTGTCCTTTAGCCTACAGATACGGGGTTGATGGATCGTCAACTAAATTTATAAATAGAAAAGTTTGAATTCCTTCGATGTCAAAGTAGAAGTAATACCGGATGGGATTCGGAATTAGTGCACCTATTGAACCCCATGCGGTATTACCACCCTAAAGATGATGCCATTGGTTGATGCTACAGGGCTTATTCTATTACATTAGAGTATAGGGCCCGGCGTAGGGTTACAAAAATAGCGGGATTTTTAGATTGCCGCTTTGCAGATAGGGGGTTGTACGAGAGTAAAAAAGAAGCGGTTTAGCTATTTTTTACGACCATCTATATATTGAGGATTTCCGGAATATTGGATAAGGGCACCCGATTGCGAATCGGCCGTGATTTTTTCGATTACATCAATAAAAACTTGGGCTCCGGAGGAAGCTTCTAAGTCGGCTTTTATAACCGTTAGATTTTCGGCATCAAGTTCTGCCCGCTTGGATAAAACGCCGGTAAAATCGACACTGGTTCCGGTGAGTTCAACAGTGGCTTTATCACTGGCGTTTACATGGAGGTCGCCAACTTTTAGATGATTGAGAGCAATAGAACCTCGCTTTGAAGCGATGAGATCCAGCCTGGGCTGCTCCATGTGCATATCGCTTATGAGTACTGCATCGGTGTTGACGTTAATTTCGTTGAGGTTTTTGTAATAGACATCGATTTCCTGAGTGGTGATGTTGACGATATCTGCGCCTTGACTAAAATCGATAATTAATCTTCCGTTGATGACTCTGGGATAAACATAGTCCACAATGCTTTTTTGTGTACGGGCGACGGCCCGCAGCCGGGGAGAATGAATAAGACGTACCTTCCATCCGTGCTTCACTTCGATTCTGTCGAAATCCTTCCCGAATTCAAAGGTCTTTTCAACGATGGGACCTCTGGCTTTGATAGGACCGTCGGCCGATCTACAAGAAATCAATAAGAAAACGGGTATAAAAAAGAATAGGCAAGAGAATCTGAATTGCATTTTACAGGAGATTGGATCTATATTTTGTTGGGACTATCGGCTTCAAAAACACATCGAAGTTTAACGAGTTGCCGGATGTACCTAACGGTTTGTGGAGGTTCGATTTCGAATGTGTTTAGCCTGACGTATGGATTATATATATATTAAAATTTACTAAAGATAAGATAAAAATATAAATACGTTAAAAAACCTGATTTTGTATCGAGAAAAAAGCAGGAGATAACGGTCCTAAAAGTCTAAACGCGATTGATTAATATACCGTCAAGGAGGGATAGGTCCGTTTTATTTTTCCTTGACTTGGCCACCCGAACTGTGGGTCAGGTTTTTGTCCACGGGATTGCCGCTGTATTTAATGGAAGCTCCTGAAGAGGCTTTGGCCGTCAGTTTTTCCACAACTTCCACGGTGATATCGGCAGCTGATGAAGCCTTGAGATTCGCCGTTTTTACCTTTAGTGATTGGGCCTTGATTGCGGAGGCACTTGACGCATCGCCCGTAAAATCAATACTGGTTCCGGACAATTTGATTGTGGAGGCACTGCTGGCATCGGCTTGGGTCGTTCCCACTTTGAGCTGATCCAAAGTAATCGAAGAGGCCGAGGAGGCATGGAGCACCAGTTCCTTTTGCTCCAACAAATCTTTTCCTTGGACGCGGGCAGCACTGGAGGTCCTAATTTCTTTTAGCGAGGTGTAATAGACATCGGCCTCCTGAGTTTTGATGTTTCTAAAATTGGAGGCGTTGTCGAACCCGATGGTTAATTTCCCATTTTTGACATGGGGCTTAATATAGGGATGAATATTCTCCTGTGTTCGGATCACAACTTTTGGCTGTTCTGCTTTAATGAGCTTGACTTTCCAGGCTTGTTTGGCGTGTAGGATGTCAAAATTCTCATCTAATACATAGGTTTCTTCGGTTACCGGCCCTTCTCCGCGTATTCCGGTGATGGAACGATTACAGGAAACCAAAAATAAAGCGGTGGTCATAAAGGCTAAAAAGGTGATTTTAAGTGGCATGTCAATAGGGATTAAAAAGTTTGTTTATAAGGGATTATTGGGTTGATGTTGAGTCTTGATACCATTCGTTTTCTTCGGGAGTAACAGGTTGTATTTCTTCCGGGCAATCCAGACATTTGATTGTTGCATCTTTTAGTCGGAGTGGATGATTGGAATAGGCCGCCGGGAAATCGTTGAAAATTTTCTCCACCTTTTTATCAATTTTAAACACCATGGAATCGGTAAGGTAAAGATTGGCTTTTAATTCCCCCCTGTTGGTTTTAGGACGCGTTAACGAAAGCGGTTTGTTAATCCACAGGGTGTCATTTTTGTATTCAAAAGAATAGGATGGAGTGCTTCTTTTATTATCGTTCAGACTTTTAGTCGTAAGGACATTTCGAGAATTCGGGGAAATGGTGATAAACGGTTCGAATCCTTCATTTTCAGCCCCTTCCAATACTTGTGAGGAGGTCACGATCAACGTATCCGGAGTTCCCAAAAGGGTATTATGGATACGTTCAGAATTGGAGAATGGGGGAGATTGCTTCCGATCCTCAGAAAAACTCAAGGTTCCTCCGACAATTAACGGAACAAAGGCCAATACCCAGATTCCCACTAAAACCAGTACAGCGGTTATCGAAATCACTTTGTTTTGGGGTCGAATGATTTTGATTCCTAAAAAGAGAAGTAAAAGTAAGGGAATCCCTGCCAGAATAAGCGCACAAAAATAAACCAGCCAGGCGGGGAGATGAGGTAAAACCTCGACCATCTCATAAACGGGATTCAGCCCCGAAATAGAAATTGCTCCCAAACTGAATAAACTGACCACTACGGCAATCAGGCTGATCCCGGCAACAAAAACGATGATGGCTCCCATGATGATAATCATCCCTTTTACCAGAACCAGAAGAATTTGTCCGAGTTTATCCAAAAAACTTTCTGCTTTTTGGTAGCCTCCGTTTTGCAGTTTGCTTTTGACGTTTTGGTATTCTTCCTTCACTTTTCGCTCAATATTATCAATATCGATTTTTTCTCCCTGCATTTCGAGTTTTTGAGTGGTTGTTCTTGCCCCGGGGATGATAATCCACAAAATGATATAAATCAGCAGAATGGTTTGCCCGGTGGGAATCAGAAACCTTGAGGTAAATACCGGAATGAGTAGAAGGAGGAAAATTAATCGGGTCCATACTCGACTGATTCCAAAATAATATCCTAAACCTGAACAAACTCCGGCTATGGTTCTGTTTTCCAGATCGCGGTATAATTTCTTGGCCCCTTTAGCGGCCTTGGGATCGGTGTTTTCAGTTTCAGAATCTGCTGTTTCGGCTTCATCCTCGGTATTCATTTTATAATCTTCAGGCTGTCCCATAATCAGGATGACATCCTGTACCATTTTTTGCGTCACCACTTTTCCGGGATCCCCGATGTCTTCTAAGAATAACTCTGCGATTCGAGCCTCGATATCCTGCATGGTTTCCTTGCGGCTTTCTGCATCCAGAGAAGAAGAGACTGCATCGAGGTATTGCTTTAATTGCAGGTAGGCATTTTCATCGATATGGAAGTTGATCCTGCCTAAGTTTACGGTTATGGTCTTATTCATAATTGCTGATTTTTGGGTTGGGTAATAGTGGCCACCGAAGTTTGTAGGGCACTCCATGTTTTTTCGAGTTCCATCAAAAATACTTCGCCTTGCGGAGTCAATCCGTAGTATTTACGCGGTGGCCCGCCGGTAGATTCTTCCCAGCGATAGGATAGTAATCCGGAGTTTTTCAGGCGTGTCATCAGGGGGTAAATCGTTCCTTCTACAACAATAAGTTCTGCTTTTTTCAGGGCTTCCAAAATTTCCCCGACATAGGCTTCGTGTTGGTTTAGAATATTGAGAATGCAGTATTCCAATACCCCTTTTCGCATTTGTACTTTTATATTTTCTAACTTCATATTCACTGGGTTTTAAAAAACGGCGGGAGGTTATCCATGGAGCCGAACGTGGTATAATTTCTATAGCCATTGGTAAGGTAAAGATATCAATTTCATAAATAGTGGATTTAATGGTATTTAATCTGAGCTTTCCAGTCGGTTTTCTTCTTCCTTGATGCTGGAGTCCTCGTGTTTTTTAATGGTTAGGTTTTGATTTCCAAAATTATAGGTAAAAGTGAGGTTTACGGATCTTGAATTGGAGATATAATGGGTTTTCAGATGGAGATTATCAAAATTGACATCGGTATCAAAATTTAAGGTTTGAAACACATCGTTTACATTTAGTTTTAAAGAAGCTTTATCCTCCCAAAAGGATTTTTGAAAACCGAGGGAGAGCATGCCCACGTCTTTTATTTCAAAGGCTCCCATAATAAATTTACTTCTGTACATGGCGTTGAGTTCGGCTTTCAGATCCCCCGGTAACAGAAAAGTCTGTTGTGAATTTAGAGAATAGGAAAATTGACTTTTATCCAGCTCAACTTCGTTATACAGGCCTTTATAATGATTTTTGTAAAACTGTGCAGAATTATAGGTATCCCACCAGGGAGTTATGGCAATGGGAGCATTTAGACTCAGGGTAAAATTATCAGAGGTGTTTAGGTTATCGTTGGTCTGTACAATCGATTTTTTTTCCGGGTTCTGGTGAATTACAGAAGTCATGATATCACGGGTGTGATCGTAACTGATTTCGGCCGAATACCGTTCTTTAAAAATATAGGATAACGTAAATTTATCGACATATTCGGGCTGTAGAAAAGGATTTCCCTGCTGAAAGGAGTATTCGTCTATATAATAGATAAAAGGATTGAGGCTTTGGTAATCCGGGCGATTGATTCGACGGGAATAGGAGAAGTTGAATTGGTGATTTTCGCTGATTGCTTTAGAAACCGAAAGATTGGGGAAGAAATCAATATAATTTTGAGAATTGATAGAATCTGTTATTTTTTGTAAGGTCTTGATATGGACTTGCTCGGCACGAAGCCCGACTTTTAGGCCCCACCCTTTTTCAAAATCCTTACGGAGGCTTGCATAGGCTGCGTTGACATTTTCTTTATAGATAAAATGATTGGTATTTCCGGGGTCGTTTTTCCATTGATTGGCGCGTTTAATTTCAAAGATACTGTTGTTATCGCTTTTTACAAAACTCGTTTTTATTCCGCTTTCTAATTGATATCCTGCTCCTAAGGCTTGGGTATAATCAATTTTTGCCGCATAAATAGAGATGGTACTGGGCTGGATCCCTCGTCTGTCGATCCGACTCGTTACCGTTTCCTTTTCGGGATCTTGCGCAAAGGTATTTAAGTCCTGAGAGACACGATCGTGATAACGGTTGTAATCCAGATTGACGGCAAGCGTACTCCCGTTGTCGTCCGGATCCAGATTATAGTGTAAGTTTACACTTTCGTTGTTCCATCTGGAGCCTAAGTGGTTGTTGGATTGGGAAATGGAGTCCGTGTTTCCGATTTTATTTCTAAAATAGACGGGACTGTCGGTATCAAAATCGCTGTGGTTAAAAGAAGCTTTGAGATCCATCCCTATCCTTTGTTTTTCATCGATTTTATAATCCATTCCCAAGCGGGTAGAGTGGGTGTTTGTGGTATTAAAAAGATCGCTTTCCTGATGCATGGAATTGCTGATTTCTCCGGTCTCGGGATCTTCAAAATAACGAGTAATTTCGTTTCGTTGTTTGTTTTTATAACGGCGATAGCTGTAATCGGCGTAAAGGCTGATTTTGGAGTTGTTATAACTTAGGTTTGCGCTGCTGTTATTCCGCCAGTATGATCCGTAGGTAAAACCGGTTTGAAGGCTTCCCTTAATCCCCCGGTTTTTATTTTTTTTCATCACGATATTGATAATTCCGGCAGTTCCTTCTGCCGAATATTTTTCAGAAGGATTATTCATGAGTTCGATTTTGGAAATCGATTCCGCAGGCGTATTTTCTAAAAAATTTGCCAACTGATCTGCCGTGAGATGAGAATCCTGACCATCGATCATAATTTGCACTCCGCTTTTCCCATTCAGTGCAACCTGACCGTTTTGGTCAACAAAAACCCCGGGAGATTTTTGAAGGATATCCCGTAAGGAATTCCCGCTGCTCAGGCTGCTGTTCTCAATGTTGATGTCGATTTGCCCCGGTTTATGTTCGATAGTAGGGCGAATGGCAGAAATTTTCACGGCATTGAGTTGATGGGCATCCGTGGGCATAAGCAATGTGTCTATGGTGACTGTAGGATTGCCGGCGGTAAGTGAGATCGGCTTACTAAAGGTTGTTTGGTACCCGATGGATTCGGCTTTTATAAGGTAGGTGCCGCGTGCTTGCTTGTCAAATTCAAATTTTCCTTCCGGATTGGTAGTAGTGTAAGTAACAACACTCGAGTCCCGGCTTCGGAGTAAACTCAGGTTAGCATATACCACCGGATCGTGATTTTCATCAACGATTTCTCCTCTGATAGTGCTTTTTTCCATATCGGGGTTTTGTGCAGAAACCCTCCCATAAAGGGCAATGGCGACACAGGGAAGGAGAATATTTTTTATAAAATAGTTCATAACAATTTAAAGATTAAATGCTTTTTCGATTTAAATGTGGTTTTCGATTCCGGTTCAAAGATAAAGTAAACATATACTACTATGCAATACAAAGTAGTATATATTAAGTATAATTTAACATTTTGTATTTTAAATAAAAGCATAAAATAGATGAATTTTAATCCTTAATGACTTGATTATTATGGTTATATGGATAAATAAAAGGCCTTTATTCCTGTTTGGCCATAAATGGGATGACGTTGATTTTTTAGAAAGAACTTTAATTTTTCGTACTTTTCTTTTGAAAAGTCTAATTTTGTTCCTGAGGTGGTTTAAACTTTTGGAATTGAAGCGAAAAATAGAGATTATTGTTCCAGGTGACGGCTTTTTTGTAGAGCATAGCCATAGCTACGGTCGAAAAAAAGACTAAATCTGGGGCAATAAGATTATTTTGTAGCCAATTTTTGAAAGTTTAAATGACCTCCCTATTAATGAAAATGAATGCCAACAGAAAAACCGTTGTCCTAAGGTGTTGAGAGGACCCATCGGTCGCAATTAAGAAATTTGCTTATGATTCGTAAAATTTTTGGATTCCTGGTGTTGCTGGCCTTGGGATGGAATACTGTACAAGGTCAGGATTTATATGTGCCGCGAAATATTAACCAAGCCTACAAGCAAAAGACACGAGATAGGAGTGGAACTCCGGGTGAGGAATATTGGCAAAATCGGGCTCATTACAAGATTGCCGTGGAGGTAAAGCCGCCGAATCGAAAAGTAACAGGATCGGAAACCATTACCTATACCAATAATAGCCCCGATACGTTAGCGGAAATCAATTTTAAGTTGATTCTCAATCATCACAAACCTAATGCGCCTCGCGCTCGCGCTGTTCCCGATAAGTATTTAACCGATGGAATTCATATTGATAGTTTTAAGGAAAATGGAGAGACCCGCGTCTGGGAGGAAAAGGAAACGGATGGAACCGATAAATTTATCAAGTTGAAGAATCCGCTTTTACCGGGTGCGACCATTACTTTTGATATTGACTGGCACTATAAAGTGTCAGAACAGAGTGGGCGGGAAGGAGCAATTTCTGAAAACACTTTCTTTTTGGGCTATTTCTATCCCCGTATTGCGGTATATGATGATTACGCCGGTTGGGATGTGATGCCGCATACCACGGCTCAGGAGTTTTACAACGATTTTAATGATTATGAGTTTGAAGTACGTGCCCCAAAAAATTATCTGGTTTGGGCAACGGGAACTTTACAAAATGCAGATGAGGTACTGCAACAGCCCTATTTGAATCGTTTTTTGGCATCAAAAACCAGCGATGAAGTGATTTCGATTGTCAATCAGGAGGATTTGGATAAAAAAGAAGTGACGGTACAACATGAAATGAACACTTGGAAGTGGAAGGCCGATCAGGTTACCGATGTGGCTTTTGCGGTAAGTAATGAATACCAATGGGATGCCGGCAGTGTGGTTGTGGGCGATGGGCGTCGCGTGAGTGCCCAAGCGGCCTATGACGCGCCATCCGAGGATTTTGAACAAATGGTCGATTTTATCAAACATTCGGTACACTGGTTTTCCGAAAATTATCCGGGAGTCCCATATCCCTATCCTGCCATGACCGTGGTGCGAGGCTTTGCCGATATGGAATTTCCGATGATGGCAAACGATAGCTCCATGCCCGACAATCCTGAATTTACCAGGTTTGTGGCCGAGCATGAAATTGCCCATACGTATATGCCTTTTTATATGGGAACCAATGAAACCCGTTTTGGTTTTATGGATGAAGGCTGGGCCACGACCTTCGAATATTTGATTGGAATTGACGATTTAGGAGCCGAAAAAGCGGCTAAAAATTTTAAAAACTTCAGGGTTAAACGATGGACACAAACCCCGTCTTTTCTGAATGATTTGTTCATTATTATTCCTTCTAATGTTCTGAATCGCCCTTCTTTAGGGGTCAATGAATACGGAAAGGCTTCGCTGGCTTATTTGTCGTTGATCGACCTGTTGGGGGAAGAAGATTTTAAAACCGGTTTGCAAGGCTATATGGCCCGCTGGAATGGAAAACATCCCATGCCTTGGGATTTCTTTTATTCCTTTAACGACGTATTGGGCAAGAATTTAAATTGGTTTTGGAAGGCTTGGTTCTTTGCACCCCACTATATCGATTATAAAATAACAAAAGTAGAGAAGAACGAGAACAAAAATGAGGTGACCATTCGGAATTTGGGCGGATTCCCTGCGCCTTTTGATCTGGTGATTACCTATACCGACGGGAGCAAGGATCGGCTTCATCAAACCCCGGCATTATGGAAAGACGGAAAAAGCGAGGTGAAAATTGCAGTAGAAGGGGAGAAGGTACTCAAGACCATCAGGATTGATAATGGTATTTTTATGGATTATGATATAACCGATAATACCTGGCCGGGCGATGAATAGTCTTTTTGCTTTTGCCTTGACGGTTTTTATGGGATTCTTTGCCATCATGAATCCCGTTTCCAATCTCACGGTTTTTATGAGTTTAACCGAGGGAGCCGATAAAACGACTAAAAATCGGATTAGTAAGAAGGCGATGTTGACGGCCTTTATCGTGGTGGTGATTTTTATGATTTTGGGGGAGATTATTTTCAATATGTTTGGAATAACCATTCCCGCATTTAAAATTACGGGGGGAATATTGGTCTTTATTGTCGGGTTTGATATGATTGGTTCCCGAAAATCTGCGGCTCATCGCCTGGAACGGGTAAATATTGATGAGGGGATTGCAATTTCACCATTGGCCATCCCGATGATTGCCGGCCCGGGTACAATTGTTACCGCCATGAACTTTGTTTCTAAGAATACCTGGGAGCATTCGGTAGTTGTGATTGTTGTTTTTGCCGGGGTCTGCTTGTTAAATTACTTTACGTTAAGAGCCAGCGAACTTATTTTAAAACGATTGGGGCATAATGTGATTGCGGTAATCGGAAAATTGATGGGGCTGATCATTGCTATTATTGGAACCGATATGATTATTCAAGGATTAAAACTGGCCTTTGCCTTCTTGAATTAATGGGGCATAATGAGTAACTATACCTCGCTTTGTGAATAATCAGGTACTTTGAAAATGACACGCTGCAACATCCTCTTATAATCTACTGTAAGGGAGATTCACTCTGTTCTTGGAATGACCAAAGGAAAAGGAAAGTTCAGATTTGAGATTCCTCATTCAGGGTTAAAGGTTAATCGTGAACGGATAGTCCTATTCCATGAATTTTTAGGATTCAATACCCGGTGGATTGTTTTTAATTATTCTTCCCGGATTACCCACGACAGTGGCATAGTCGGGAACATCTCGTATAATCACCGCACCGGCTCCAACGGTACACCATTTTCCTATTCTTATTCCCTGAATAATGGAAGCTCCAATCCCGATATGACTTCCTTCGCCAACAACTACATCTCCCGCTAACGACGCATTTGGGGATATATGGACAAAATCCTTGAGTACACATTCATGATCGATGGACGCATTGGTATTTATGATAACCTGTTTGCCAATTCGACTGTCGGCATTAATACTAACTCCGGCCATTATTACGGTTCCGCAGCCTATTTTAACCGAATCGGAAATGTTGGAATTGGGATGAATTAATCGGTCAAAATTAAGACGGGCATATTGATTTGCTATTTTTTTCCGGATCGAATTATTCCCTATCGATAAGATCAGTTTGTCATTTTCAGAAAGCTTGGAAATATCCTGAAAAACCGGAAAATTAAAATATTCTTTCTTGTACGGATTGTCATCTATAAATCCTGCAATTTTAATATTCAGTTTTTGAGCAATTTCGGCAATCACCTTCCCATGCCCGCTTGCCCCATATAAATATAAATGTTTCATTGGTTTTAATTGCCTTTAAAAGGTGTCATGGTGGCTTCTCCTTCTTTAGAAATGCCCTCCCGGATAAAAACCTTTTTTACGGTTAAAAATAAGATTTTTAAATCTAATCCAAGCGATAAATGATCAACATACCACACATCGTACTCAAATTTCTTTTCCCAGGACAATGCATTTCGCCCATTTACCTGGGCCCAGCCGGTGATTCCGGGGCGTACCTCATGCCTCCTTTTTTGAAATTCATTATATAAGGGTAAGTATTGCACCAGTAGAGGGCGAGGGCCGATTAGGCTCATATCTCCTTTTAATACATTGATTAATTGAGGGATTTCATCGAGGGATGTTTTCCGTACAAAGCCTCCAATTGCTGTCAACCGTTCGGCATCAGACAGCAGCTTCCCTTGAGCATCGGTTTTATCGTTCATCGACTTAAATTTGATAATGCTGAAAACCTTTTCGTTTTTACCGGGTCGTTTCTGAAAGAAGAAGGGTTTGCCGTGATTGGCTATAGTAAGGCTAAGCATTACAATTAGGAATATAGGACTTAACAGGAGTAAGCCGAAAAAAGCTATACAGAAATCGATCAAACGTTTAAAAAAGGTCTTGTACATAGAGATGAACTGGGAGCAAATTTAAGCAATTTACCGGTTTTGAGTGATTGTACTGTCTATTTAGCTGTCTCGCAGCGATAATGAGGTTACAGAGCCTTATTTAATGTTCTTGTTACCGTTGCGCGGACGGGCCGGAAACCATTGTATATCAGGATTGATCTGCTCTCTCATGTTTTATACTACCAAAGTTTTTGTTGATCATTTTATTAGTACAACGGTCAATTATCTACTTCTGCAACAGTCTTTTATATTCTTTTAAGAGTTCACTCCATACAAAACTTCTCTCGAATTTATCCTGTATTAGTTTTCGACTTTTTTGGCCCATTTTTTTGGATTTTTTGGGGTTGTTCAAGCACCATTGCATACGATTGACAAGTTGGTCTATGTTTTTAACCGGAATAACCCAACCGTTATCCCCATTTTTTATAATTTCATTACAGCCGTTAATATCGGTCACAATAGCATTGCGTTGCATGGCGCCTGCTTGCATAACTACATTAGGAAATCCCTCGCGATAACTGGGAAAGGTCAATACATCGGCGAAGGCAAAATAATCGACAACATTGGTTTTATAACCGACGGCATGGATATTGGGATTACTTTCAATTTCCTGCCTCGTTCCGGGGTGGAGGGGATCAAGATCATTTTCGTAATCCCCAACTATAATCAACTGGATCTCTTCTTGTCTTTTTTGGAGGCGTTTAAACGCACTTACTAATTCATGGATTCCTTTATCGGCTACGACTCTTCCAACGAACAGGAAAATAAAATCATCTTTTGTTATTTTTAATTCCTTACCAAGGGCTTTTTTGGTTTCTTCACTAACCGAACCGGGATCAAATACTGAGGTGTCTATGCCATTTGAACTTCCATGACCAATTATTTTTAACTTGTCTCTCGAAGTAAACTTATTTTCAAGAACGAATTTTTGCAAGCCGTGGGAGTTTGGGTAAACCCCGGTGGCACATGCATAGGTCAGTTTTTCTGTTTGATTTAATATTGTTCTCTTTATACCCGTCGCTACTGTTAATGGTAAACCCGCTATGGTATGTAATCGGTGTGAAACCCCGGCCATTTTTGCGGCCATCATTCCCAACAATCCGGCCTTTGGGGTATGTGTATGTACAATATCCGGTTTTTCTTTTTTAAAGAGACGATAGAGTTGCCATAGTGCCTTAAGGTCGGCTATGGGAGAGATAACTCGGGTCATAGGAACTGCGACTGTTTTTACCCCTTGAGTTTTATGAACTTTTTCAAGTTCTCTGCCGGGAGAAGAGACAGCTACTGCTTCAAACCCATTTTCTTGCATATATTTTAACTGCCCTTGCAGTAAACTGGCCATGGAAACGGGAACCGTTGTGACACGAATGAGCTTGCGATTGGGCATAACAGGTGAATGAGTTTTTTGGAAATTAAAAATGGGTTTAGTTAATTTATGAGGTGTTTGATGTTGTTTTTTACCATTCTGGTTTTGCCGCTGGGTTCAACCGGGATATCTTCAACATATTCAATATTCAATTTCATCTTTTTTCCTATTCGATCTCGCCAATTCTCTTTGAATTTATTTTCTACTTTTTTGGAATACGCCTCTTTGTCGATAATTACTTTTATACAAATCGTATCCAATTGATTTTGAGTAGCCTGAAATCGTATTATACCTTTGGTATCTTTTAAGGTATTAGAGATATTTCCCAAGTTTATTTTACCTGTTTCGGGAGAATATAGATAGTCGTCAACTCTACCTAAAATTTCTTTTACCAATGGATTGTTGTTACCGCAAGTGCAGGTTTTTGAGGGATCTTCCAGCATGATGGAGTCGCCAATATCATAACGGAGCAAAGGTGTACCCTCGCTGGTAAAGCTGGTTACTACTAAACGACCTGACTGAGCACGGTTGTCGTTTTCGTCCAATACTTCAAAAACTCCGCTTTGTAGCTCTAAGTGCAAATTCCCTTTTTTGCATTCAAAAATAAAAGGCGCACCTTCCGAAGATGCATATTGATTGTAGATTTTCGTTTTAAAGAAACTTTCAATCTTTGATCGCATGTTCTGCGTTACGGTCTCAGCGGTGGGAAAGATAGCCCGGGTGACACCTTCGGGAAAATCGTAATTATGGGTTAGACCATATTTTGCTATCTCCAGCATAGTAGATGGAAATCCTACGAAATATTCAGGGGCAAATTGAATTAAATCCTCTACGTAATATTGTAAATATTCTTTTTTAATGTGAAAGGTAGAATAATATCGTACGTGATGAAATTTATCGGTCTTCCAGAATCTTTTTTTTCGGATATCTCGGTCAGTTAATAAGCTTTTTCCCGAGAACCAAGCAGTTTTTTTACCTAATTCATATCCTTGACGAGATCTGAAGTCATCCAAAAACGCAAAACGTTCCTGTTGATTACAGGGAAAGTTTTTGACTTCTAAAGATTTTCCAGTGGTGCCTCCGGTTTTTGAAGCATAAAGTTTTTCTGAAGTATTAACTATTATCTCATTAATATGAGCTCGTAAAGTTTCTTTGTCCATTAAGGGTATTGATTGAATGTTTTTTAATTTATTTACTCCTTTAATAGACAATAAACGTTCGTGATAGAATGTGGAATTTTTGAAAATAAAGTCTATAAATTTTGAATAACGTCGCCTTTGGTACTCCTTTAATTCTTTCAAACTAAGACTTCTGTTGTTTTTTTTCTCTTTTCGATATTCCCAATAACGCCCCCCATACCTCAGTCGATAGGCTTTTTTATTGTATAGGTAAATTAAAAAGTTTTGCAGAAAGTGGGGAAGGAGCTTATAAATTTTCTCTTTCATGGCTTTTGATTATCATTTTCAAAAAGGGAAAGTAATCTATGAGGGCGGGAATCATTGATCGAGTATTTCTCTGCTTATTTCCTGATGTGTTTCACATCGAAATAAATTCAATAAAATATTGCTATGTTTTGTTTTTAATAATGCAATAGGAATGATCCCTTTTATAAAAAGGGCTCGTAAATAGAAGTTTTTGATGTATATACTGGACAGATAAAATCCCTCTTGACTTTTTATATAAGTATTCCAGTTGTTTTTAAATCTTTTGTCATCTGTAATAATTGCAGATAAATCTTCAATTTTTTGTATAAATTTACTTTTCTTTTCATTTTGAAGCAATTGTAAGGTGCTGTCGGCAGCTCGTCCTTGCAAGTGAGGAAGGAACTTAACCGTAAAGGCACTTTCCTTATTTTGAAGTGTCAAGGTTACACTCATTCCCTCGGTCCATAGCCCTTTTTGATATTTCTTTTTATAATCAAAAATAAAATTTCCCAGGCTATATACAATAGGTTTTTCCTGGTAATATTCATATCCGCTTACACAATGAGTGTGATGTGCCACGATTGCATCTACTCCACTTTCAACAAAAAAGCGCAACCTCTTTCTCTGCCCCGGGGTAGGTAACTGATAATGCTCCCGCCCTCCATGATAGATTAAAATGATTTTGTCAACCTCTTCTCGCAGTTTTTGGATTGTTTTTAAATTGTCGATAAAATTAAAGGTATAGGCCCCGGGTATGTGATCCGTAGCGGCACAAAATTCATTCTCGGCAATATTGATAAAACCTATCTTGACGTTATTTATGGTTTTAATCAGGGGTTTTTGAGCTTCCGATCTATTTTTACCGGCTCCAACAATATCAAAATTGTGTTCTTTAGCGGCGTGGGTGGTGTCGAGTACTCCTTGCCCTCCATAATCCTGGATGTGATTATTAGCTAATGTCAATACGTCGAAACCGGCATATTTTAGGGCTTTAAAGGCATTGGGGTTTTCAGTTTTCAAATTCGGCCCCGACTTTTTCATGGGCTGAGTTGAAGTCGTAAAAGGGCATTCAAAATTGACGACCGAATAATCGACCCCTTCCGTAATTTTGTTGAATCCATTAAAGAGCTCGGTATATCTCTCATTCTTTAGGAGTTCGTCTGTTCTTCCAATCGGACAAAAATCACCGCTGATTAATATTTTAGTCATAGAGTCGTTTTTTAAATAAATTCTACCCTTAACAGCTATCGAGAAAACTGGAAATCTATGGTTTTATTTTTCCAATTACTCTCTACGGGTGCTTTTACGAGGTTAGGGTTTTCTTTCTTATGGTTCGTTTTAAAGAACCAGGAATGATGGCGGCAATTAGAGGTTTTAGAATATCCATAAAAGAATATGAGATGCCGAGCCCTTTAAACATCTCTCTTCTTACAAATACAAAGTTGTAGCCATGGCGTAGTGTTCTGCGTTTCATGGCATCCTTATCATCTCGCATTTTATATAACGGCTCTTGCAGATTATAACCTTTGTAACCCGCTTTGTAAATCTTATACCAAAGGTAGTAATCCTGCCCTCGGGTAAGCCGCTTATTAACCGTATAGCCCTTAACCTCTTGCATAACCTTTCGACGGATCATGCAAGGTGCGTGTGGATGGGGCGGACCCTTTACGAAGTCTTCTTTTGTTGGCTTCTCAATGGATTTCGTTTCCCCCCAATCTCCGGTTTCATCAAAAAGAATCATCGGGGTACTAACTACGGCGTATTCCGGGTGCTGATCTAAAAAATTGATTTCTTTTTCAAACCGGGTAGGAAGAGAAAGGTCATCTCCGTCCATCCGGGCTACATATTCGGTGTCGGCATATTTTAGACAATGATTTAATGAGGCTGCCAATTTGAGATTTTTCTTGTTTTGTATTAAGATGATATTGTCATGTTTTTCAGTATATCGTTTTGCCACTTCGTAGGTCGAGTCGGTGGACGCATCATCACAAAGAATAAGTTTAAAATTTTTATAGGTTTGATTATATAAGGAGTCGATGGCTTCGGGTAGGGTGTCGGCACAGTTATAGATGGCCATTAAAATGGATATTCGGGGGCTCATATTTTATCGAATCGTATTTTTGGAGTTATACATATATTCCGGTTTAAACATTTCCATAATAAACGGCGTACATTAAATAGGTAAAACCTACATAGCCCATCATGACATAACCAAATTTTTTATGTTGTTTTTGAATGAACTCATATTTGGCCCAGGGATAGGCAATAATGACCGCCATCATAAACCAACTTAAATAGGCAAACCGATTGGAGAAATTTGCCCGGATTACTAATATCCAGAATGCATTGGCAAACAGATAAGTGTTAAAGAGTTGAATATAAAACTTATCGTTTAATTTTCGTTTAAAGATGTAATACCAACCTGCAATTACTCCAAAAGCACTATAAAATAAAAAATCCCAACGAAAGCCAACATTCTTAAATTTATCGGCCTCTACGGCACCTTCCGATAAGTAACTGGCTCGGTCATCCTCCATATATCCGGCAAAAATATTTTGAAAAAAATCACCACCCGCTAATGATAAAGGGATACAAAGAAACCATAAAATATAAAAAGCTTGTGGTTTATTATAAAATTGTGTGATTAGAAATCCGACTACGGGCAAAAGGACAGCACGATGGATGTTGACAGCTATTAATAGCCATAAAGCTTGAAAAACCCTTTTTTCTCTTGAGAATCCTAATAATACCAAAGATCCGGCCATCCCGTTTCGGATTCCGTTTACCCCATAGCTCCAAAATGAAAAGGAACCTACAAAAAGCAGGAACCCATAAAACCAATATTCCTTAAACCATTTTTTACTGACCAAATAAAGGGGGAAGACATAAATAAAAGCACACATAAAAAAATAAGTAGTGTTACTTACATATTGAGCACTGATTTGTGTGAATTTATGAAAGAGTAAATCATTGTTTCCTATTATTAGTCCTCCTTCACGATAGCGTTGAAATTGGGCGTTATAGGTGACCATATCTGTAAATTGACTGCTCACGGGTCGAAGTCCTATATATAAAAGGACAAACAATAATAGAATACCTCCAGCTATTTTTAAATAGTCTTTAGTTTTTTGATCTTTAACGGTAAGTACTTGGGTATGAAAAAAGGTAATTAAGGTTACTACCATAATGATATGATAGTAATAATCCGCATAATCTTTAAGAGGGACGAAATCAATGGTCATACGTCAAATTGGGATTCTTCGGATTTAAGGTATTCAAAGAGCGCGCGCCATTTTTGCATTACATTTTTGGTTTCAAAGCGGTACACGTTCTCTTTGGCTCTTTGCCCCATTATGATACGCTTATCTTTATTTTTTATAAGGTCGATAATCGCTTGAACAAAATCATTTTTGTCGTCCATTTTAACTAAAATTCCATCTTTTCCAGAGGTTATAATGTTTTCGGGACCGTGCGGTGACCGATAGGAAACGATAGGTAACCCCACAGAAAGAGCTTCCAGTAATACCATTGGAAAGCATTCGGTTGCTGAGGTCATCAAATATAAACTGTATTTTGTCATGGTAAAAGGAATATCAGAAACAGGGCCTTTAAACCGAACGACATCCTTGAGTTTTAAGTCTTGCACCTGTTTTTGCAATTGAGCTAAGGTACCGATATAATCCTCTCCATAAAAATGCAGCTCCCAATCTGGTAATATTTTATGAACTTCGCTCCAAATGGATATTAATTCGTCAAATCTTTTTACTGGTGCTATTCGGCCGGCCGCCATAACTTGCTTATTTTCTAATGGAGCTTTTAATGAGCGATTTTCTATTGGATTGGGGAGGACTACTCCCTGTCGGGCCGAAAGATATTTTTTTTCGTCGGGGTTTAAGACTACAACAGCATCGTATTTTTTTAGAAAGTAGGCATCGATTTTGGCCTTAGCACGCTTATAAAAGGAAGCTTTTTTTAAGGATTGTTCTTGAGGATAACCTGAATTATGAATTTCTTTGATGAGTTTGGCCTTACGTTTTATATAGGGCAGCCAATAAAAATCAAAGGTTTGATTGGGATAAATAATAAAATCGGGATTTATTTTCTTAAATATCCTTTTCTGCCTTTTATAATGGAGTACAGATTTTGTTAGATTGCTTTTGGTAAAATGGGATTTCTCCGACTTATAATCGATTCCCAAATCGATTAATTTAATTTTCTTATCTAACGGGTAGCGGGGTTTTTTATTCCTTTGACTATGAGTTATGATATATACTTTATGACCTTCTTGCCTTGCCCAATAATTAGCCTTGATGGCCATTACTTTTTCAATACCTCCATGTAAATGAATTTGCCCGGTATTAAAAACGATTTTCATGAGTACAACTCTTTGAATAGTTTATCCCAGGTTTTTATAATGGTATTCATTTCAAATCGTTTGACGTTTTGCATGGCTCTGATCCCCATATTTTTTCTTTTTTTAGGGTTGGCGATTAAAAAACTTATTTTTTCGGCCAATTCATCTTGGTTCCCTTTATCGACAATAAAACCATCTTCATGATTTTTAATAATATCTGAAGGGCCATAAGGACAATCAAAACTTATGCAGGGAACGCCCATTACCATAGCTTCAATCAATACCATCCCAAAGCCTTCAAAACGGGAAGACATCACATATATTGCACTTTCTTTATATTTTTCCTGAATATCGGGGGTCGGCGGGAAGTATTTAACAGAACTCGGTAGATTATTAGTATCCAAAAATGATAAATTTTCTCGTCCATAAAGATGCAACTCCCACGTAGGAAAATTATTATGTACTTTTTTCCATGCCTCAAGTAGGAGATCCTGTCCTTTTTGATAAGAAATAGCTCCCACGCATAAAACGATATTTTGGTCTAATGAGGAAGGTTTATTATTGGTAAAGGATAGCGGGTTCGGTATTACTTTTAAGTTCTTGAGACCTTTCCATTCTTTTTTGTTACCATCGGTTAAAACTATAAAGCGATCAAATTTTTGACCCAACCGATCCATTAATCCCCATTTTAGTGTAGTCAATGTTTTTCTTAATAAACCTGATTGTGCCTGCATTTCAGCCATCTTCGAATTATGTCGCTCATAGATGATTTTAGCCTTAGTTTTTAAAAATCGAGGAATAAAAAATGCTTTTAAACCATTGTCACAAACGGAGATGATATCGGGTTTTTCTTGATCTACGATTTGTTGTATCCCTTTTTTGTATCGTCCTAAATATTTTAGAGGCTTATTCGGACGTGGTACTTTTATATCGACAAATTTTATTTTAGAAGAAAACTTGTAAAATGGATTTTTGTTGCCGTTATTCAGCCCTAAAATAAGAATCTCGTACTTATATTCATCGGCCAGACGAGAAGCTTTTACGGAAAGAACCCGCTCCAGACCTCCGGGGCCGTTAATGCCATTTGTGATATAAAGGATTTTCATTATTAAGGGAGAATAAATTTGAATTCCGAGGACTAATTATTTTTGATAATTTCCGATAATGTGGTATCAGGTTTAATAATGTCCTTGTTTTTAATATACAGTCTCTTGAAGTATTGGTATTCCGCATCGGGGTTATGAATCCCTTTCATCCGGTTTTCAATAACTTTTAATGTTTTATCTCTGTATAGTTTATTGTGAGCAGTCTTAAAGAAGGTTATTCCGGTTATATAGACTTCTTTGGGTTTACATTTTAAAACTGTATTTATTGCAATGTGTCCAGTGGTGGGGCTATATGGAGCTATACTTTTAATATTTTGAAGATGTATATCGGTCGGAACTTCACTAAACGTGATATGGCCGTTAGTCTTTTTTGCAAACAAAATGATATCATAAATACCCCTGCGGATTTCCTTATGATTGTGAGAATAGATAACCCGATCTACTTTTTGTTTTTTCCATAATTCACCGGTTATGGGACTGGAGCCTGGTTCTTTGGGATTATCCATGAAAGAATGAAATAAGATGTCGGTTCTGGTGCCCACGTACTCCCATTGATTCTCTATAACTTCTACTCCTTTATTAATTCGAACAACAACATCATAATTATCTATAAATTTCCCTCGTTTTTCCTTTAAAACGGAGTCGGCACCACCAATAATGGCTACTCTTTTATCTTTAAACCAATCTCTATCAAATGGATAACAAAGTTTATGAATATAATACCGGGCTTGTAGTTTGCGAATTTGTAGCTTTAATTTAGCTAACTTCATTTTATAAGATTGTTTTGAATTGTTAAGCTCAAAATAAGGTGCACAAAATTAATGATTTAAAATGGATTAAGTCTTTGCGTCTTTTTTATTTCAAGGGGTTCCTCAGATTGCCTTAATTGATTTTTTCAAAACGAACAAAATCAAAGACGGTGTATTTCTCATTCGCATTAAGCGTATGATTGCCTTTTATCTTCGGTAGGAAAAAAGGATCAACTTTTCCTATTTGCTTTTCTTCAAATAATTCGGGGGTAAGTCTTTGGATTTCTGAAATTGAAAAGCCGGCACCGTATAAACCACTTCCTCCGTGTTTTTGCCTTACTCTAAAAACTCTATTCTCATCGTACAAAATTCCGCCATTTCTGGCTTTTTTACTGTCCAGTACAATAGGGTTTGATTGATGTGGTGACCAGTTATTGGTAATTGGATTTGAGCTATAGAAAGCGTAGAGTGCAGAGTTTTCATCATGTTTGCCCTCCTGAATTAAATTGGTCAACAACCACCATTTGGAGTTCAATTGAAAGACCATGGTATCTACTGCTTGACAATCTTCCATAAGGTTTTGTTGGAATTCCCATTTCATGGGAAATTCAATACATTTAAATAATTGTATGGCCTTTTTCTGATAGGTTTCAGGTATCATATATAGCTCATTTTTGTACGTAAACAAATAGGGAAAGGACATATGATAAGGCTCTTCAATAACAGGACCCAAAATTTGATACCTTTTTTTATTCAGGATTTCTATAGCAGAAATACAGCCTAATCGGGTGTCATAATTATAATCTTCCACAAAACAAATTGTTCTTCCGCTTTGTGTAATTATAAACGGATCGGCATAGAAATGACCGGTTGGATTCTTAATCTGGGTGCATTTACGCAAATCGGCATCTTGCCAGGGACCAGTATAATAGCCCACGCTCCATCTATTCTGTTTTTTGAAAATAGAACTTTGAAGTTTTTGTTTGAAAATACGACCGAATACTCTTAATCCGTATATGACAGACTGTCTTAGAGTAGGGGATTTAAGAATTTGTCTGTCAAAAGGTGTCTTATCCTCGGGTTTTGGCAATTTTCCAGTTTCTGCAAACTCAATTAATAATTTAGACAGATAAGGATTGCTTTCTTCGAATAGATGTCTTTTGTTTTCAGTAAAGGTTCGTTGTGTGGGGAATGCTCCTCTATAGATTATTGCTCCTCCATCTAAGCTTTCGGTAAGGATCTGAATGATAAAACCTGTAGAGGGTTTTCTAAGATAGACCTCCCAGTACGCAGCCGGTCCTCCTCTATTCCATCGATTGTCTCCGTGGTGAAAGGAAATAATACCTCGTTTAGCGACTGTTATTATCCCGCCTTTGAAAATCCCGGGGGCGTTGCCTCGAATTATAATATCAAGCTCCAACTTATTAATTTTATGAAGATCCTCTTCATCGTAGCGTACAATAAGACCAGATTTGGAAAAATGGGGCTCTATTTTAATTATTGCGGAGGGATCCAGTTTGGTAAGATCATAATTTCCATTCGATTCTTCTGAATCGGGATTTCTCAATATTAGCTTTTCTATTTTATTGATGGCTATAAAACCCAAAAATCTAAAGAAGTCAAATAGGCCTTTTTTCTTTATTAGGTTTTTAATGTAGGATCTACGACTTTGCGTTAAGGGTTGATCTGTATTTTCGTTTAAAAGGTAATAAATTTCGATGTTTTCGTGCCCTGAGAGTCTATTCAAAGTATTGTATAAGTACTTATCCGAATTTAAGGTGCTCAGCAACACCCCTATTTTTTTTACGGGAGAAGTAATCGGTTTTTCTGTTTTCATTGATTTGAGATTATCTTGTACCGGAGCAAATATACTTGATCGGACAAAAACTTATCTATGCAATTTGAGTATTAAACATTAAAAATTATAGTTGTTCGAGAAGTGAATATATTATAGGACACTTCTCTGAATAACTCAAATAAAGATGGTTTTATTGTTATAAGGTTATGAATTGATTATTGTTCTGTCAATAGAATTGCATGATATAAAAACGGCTTATTTTTTTCAATTTAAGGTTATTATACCCGAAAAAATCAATTTCATTAACCCGTGCTGCTTCAAAATCATTGATAGAATCGCCAATTAGACAGGTCTCCGGTTTGGAATAATGATATTTTTTTAAAATTTGTCTTACCAATTTATTTTTGGGGGTAGGGGAGCCTTCGATAGTTTTAAAATAAGGGGAAAGCCCTATTCCTTTACAAATTTTTTGAAGCTCGGATCCATTAGACCCGGAAACGATGTGGAAGTTGAAAGAGCTATAATTTTCTTTGACAAAACGAAGGCTATCCGGGATTAAAAGATTTTTGTCAATCAGAAGATGGAGCATAATCTTCGAAAAACGAGCGGCATAATCGTTGATGGCTTCGTGTGAAATAGCTTCTCCCCGGATATCTTCGAAAAAATGACGAAATTTGACATATCTGGACAGGCCGCCGTTTTGGCGATGGAAATCCATCAGTTGCTGAACCTGAGGGGGCGGGAAACTTTTTAAGACTTCTTCAAATCCTCGATCTCGTACTTCCATGGAATCCATAAGAACCCCATCAAAATCCCAGAGTATATTTTTATAATGGGTTAAGGCTTTCATAGAGTTTCTCGGCTAATTTAAAATCATCTTCCCAGTCGATGTCGAGGGCTTCACGTCCGTTGAGTTCAAAAAGATATGGGTTTTTTCCTATACGATCTTCATATTGCAAATAGTTGGTTCGGCTATTGATAAAGATAGCACTATTAATACAATATAATTTTTTAAGATCCTGAGTGCGCGGCCATTTTTGTTGCTGATGATCAAAATTATAGGCTTTGTTTTGAATAGGATCCCACAGGAATTCCTGCATTTTGGTGACACTCATTAAGCTGTCTTTTCCTTCTTTTAATGCTGTGAAATATTCCGAAATAGCTTTTTTATAGATTTCTGAACTCACAAAAGGGGAGGTCACATGCGTCCATAAAATATGTTCGCTCTGCGTGATGGATGCGGCATATTCAATAAGCTTTTCGAGTGGGGTGTTAGAACGGCTCAGCACTTCCGGGCGGCGTACGATTTCAATTCTATCGGCCGGGAAGGTTTGAGCAATTTTAATACTTTCATCGCTATTGGTAGAGAGAAGGATATGAGTGTCTTCAAGGGCTACGAGTTGTTGAAGTTTGAGTTCCAGTAAGCCCCCTTCAAATGTGGAAAAAGGCCGGGTGTTTTTGTTTTTGACTCTCTCACTGCCACTACGAGTGGGTAGAAAAAAGGTAAGGTCTTGCATGTTCTACTATCTGGTTTTTCTCCATATATAGTAATCCCAACCCAAAAAATAATGTTTTGATGTACTATAGGTTTTCAGAGTAACGCCGAAAATACTAATTTTTGTTGGACTATTTTCGATCTGAACAGGGTTCTTCTATCCTTTTAATCATCCCCATTCTTGTTACCGATGGCTGCAATTTATGTTTATCTCCGTCTTCTGGTGTGGCATTAAGAGATTCAGCTGTTATTTCATCATTATTCAAATAATTGGCGATATCAAATGTTGTTTTTTTATGTTGTGGAGGATTGATCCATTTTGAGATTAGAATAGCTGCTATCCTTTGTTTTTTTAGGAGTTGAAAGCTCATAAAAGAGATTATGGGTGGCCGGTAAGGAATAATTGGTAGCCGTTAGGGACATGGTATCCTCGACACGCTTGCCAAATTTATAAAAGAGATATTCATTTTCCTTAATCAATTTTCGTTCTTTGGTTCCGAAATCCTCCGGTCGATAACCGTCATAGCCTGCAAAAAACACCTCTTTGGGATTACAATTTAAGGCTGTTTGCAGGGCGATGGCCGTATGGGCTTCGTGGTACATTCCGGCAAACTCAATTTTTTCCAATTCATAAGTGGAAGAGAACACCTCTTTGGGGACAAAGGTCTTTTTGGTAATCGGATAAGGGGGGAGGATACAGGTGCCGTTAAAATTACTTAAATCTTTTAGCGTGTGTTGTAGCCGGCGGCCTTCATTTCCTACCAAACAAAAATATTGCTCGTGAGGTAATCCTTTAAAACAATCGGCGTTTTTAGAACTGGCATGAATGATGGCAATATCGGGATCCCGGTTCAGCCAGCTGCGGAGCCCGTCTTGTTGAGGTCGTACGGAGGGGCCTCCTCCAACAATCAGGATTTTATTATGGGTTTTAAAATTGCAGTTGGGAAACTTTTTAAAACGATGTCCCGATTCCAGTTGAAGAGTATCTACAATATCATTTAGGGTATAGTACCGCACGGTAGTTCGCTCGATGACTTCACTTTGGGGTAAGGAATTCGATCCGGAAATCATGTATGAAAGATTAGTTCCCCATCGATATTTTTCTGAAAGTGGAGAAATGACATTGACGGCTTCTTCGAGGGCATTAAAATTGACGTCTAAATTCAGTTCTTTATTCAGAACGGTAAGTAGAAGTTCAGTTTTCAAATTGCCGGCTCCTCTTCCCATTCCCATAATGGTACCGTCTATAAAATCAGCACCTTGAGAAAATGCCGCCATCGTATTAGTCAAGGCGGTCTCAAGATTGTTATGACCGTGAAAACCAATATCGCAGTTCAGTTGAGCTTTTAATCGTTGAACCAATCCGGCCACTTCGTTCGGGAAGCTGCCCCCGTATGAATCGACTACATACAGGACATCGGCTGTTCCATCTACCTTTTCCAAGGTTTGTAGAAACTCTTCGTTATGCACCCATTTAGACATATACATAAGGTTCATACAGAGCTCAAACCCCATTTCCTTGATGGCTTTTCCCAATCTGATGGCACGTTCGAGAAATTGCGGTTTAACCGCAATGCGAACCATATCTACAATTCCTACTACGGGCTCCAGAACATCGGTTAGGTCAGCGATTCGTATATCTTTTTCGTTTAGCATCACCGATAATTTCTTGTCGGATTTATTTTTTAGATCGCGAAGCTCATAGAGCGGGAGGTAGAAATATTTTCCGAAATATCCCGTTTGCAGAGTGCTTCGATAACCTACTTCAATATAATCGATAGGAAGATGGTTTAAGGCTTTTATATATTGATCGACTACGGGTTTATCAAAGTCCCATTGGGTATAGTATCCCCCATCACGTAAGGTGCAGTCGAGTATTTTCATAAAAAGGATTTTATAATTTCAGACCAATGTATTTAAATAAAATAGAAATCCCAATGAATCATGCAATTTTCTCCCGGATACGGCGTTGTATGCGATGGCACTTCTCCAACAATTCTTAACAAAAAGAGAATTCTTTTGCTTCAATGAGAAGTTATCTTAAATTTGGAGGGTTACCCGATAAATAGATTTAGGATTAATTAAGGATTACAAGGTACGTAAAATTGTATAATTGCACAGTAATAAAGATTGAGATAGAATGATAAAACTCGTAATTTTTGACTTTGATGGATGTTTTACGGATGGTTCACTCGGGAATCCGGTAGTCAATGCAAAAGACACCTACGCACTTAAGAAGCTTACGGAAGAAGGAGTGAAAACGGCCATTATTAGTAAGGCTCAATATGAGATCGAAAATCCGCTAATTCGGGAACGCATTGATTATCTCCATAATAAGATAGAGGACAAGATTGCGAAGTGTGAGGAGATTATGGAAGAGCTGGATATATCCTATCAAAATGTGGCTTTTATTGGCGATGATGAACCCGATTTAAAACTCTTGGATCGAGTAAAGATCTCGGCGGCACCCAAGGATGCCCTTGAGCCCGTAAAGGAGCGGGTTAAGTTTGTATCTCAATATAATGGAGGAAAGGGAGCTGTTCGGGAGTTTGCCGATTACGTATTGCGGTTTAATCATCGATATTCAAAACCTATTGTGGCTGTTGTCGGGGTGCGTGCAGGATCGCAGCGTACGATAAATAAAAATACCCGGGATTTTGGACGCGGTGAGAATTTATTGGATAAAAAGCTTAATATCCTGAATAATGTAGATGAAATTGCCAAAATCATCGTTTCCTCAGATTCTGATGAATATTTGGAAATTGCATCAAAATATGAAAAGGTAGAACTCGATAAGAGAAGTGAATATTATGCCAGCTCCCGGATTAGCGGGAAACAGCTTTTCGAATATCTCGGCGGATTGATTCCCGATGATTCCGTGTTTCTATATTCCCCTGTGGTTTCTCCATTTTTGAGCGAAAATGATTATATCCGATTGATCCGAGAATGGAAACGGGATATTAATTATGATAGCGTGATTTCGACACATGAGCTCAAGGAGTTTATTTGGTACAATAACAAGCCTTTAAACTACGATTATCACAATGCTCCAAATTCGCAAAATTTACCGGATTATAAGATTCCGACTTTGGGAATTTGTTTAATTGAAAAGGAAACTCTTTTAGAGGCCAAGAATGTTATTGGGGAGAGGCCGTTGATGGTCAATGTCGATAAGTTAAAGTCTATTGATATTGACGATAACTATGATTTTGCGATTGCTAAATTATTGAATGAGAACTATATCCTGAATATGGATTTTCTCAAAAAATATTTGGATAAAGGAGATATAAAATTGCTGGACTGTTCTACTCGTGACGGAGGATATCGTAATAATTGGGAGTTTACCGATGAAGAGGTCAAAGCAATGTATCAGGCGGTGAGTGATGCCGGAATCGAATATTTTGAGATTGGGTTTCATTCTTCGCGCGTAGAAGGCGGCGGGAAATGGTTTTACTCTCAAAAAGAAGATATTGAAAAAGTGGTACAGGCCTATACCGGAGAAACGCCGGCTCAGATTGCCGTGATGTTTAAATACGGGGAATATGGCTTGGAGGATATCCGAGAAAATTCAGCGATCGATCTTTACCGGATTCTGATTAAAAGCTCCAATTATAATGAGGAGCATAATAATTTTATTGTAGAAACCGTAAAGCGGGTCAATCAGATTGGTAAGCAGGTGTCCATCAACATTCCTTATGGGCATATTTTGCATAAAGAATTAAAGGATCTAATTGTGGCCCTTTATATGAATGGTGCCAAGGTGGATATTTTCTATCTCGCCGATACCTTTGGTTCGATGAGTGAAAAGTTGGTCATTGAGTCTTTTAATTTGCTTTACAATATGATTAAACCTTTTGACCGCAATCCCGTTTTTGGGTTTCATTCCCATAATAATAATAACGACGCCCTTTATCGATCGCTATACGCAATTGATAAGTTTCATTTGGTAAAATATGTAGATTCCTGTCTAAACGGGATGGGACGTGGAATAGGAAATCTTAAGACCGAAGATATCCTACTGAAAATGAACGAGATTTATAATAAAAATTATAACCTCTTACCCGTCTATCGTTATATTTTTGAAAATTTTGACCGGGAACAAATTGTCTATAAATTGTCGGCAGATTATATGGTACACCCCAATAAGGCGATGGAGATTATCGATCAAAATTTGAGTTTTGACGAAAGCCTAAAACTAATTCAAAATGAAAGCCCGGAGGAATTGGTGGCTGTTCATTAGCAGGTACTATTTACAGAAGTAGGACAATGGGGGGGATGGCATAAACCATAGGATTCCCCCAAACCCCATCCTAATAGAACCTTTTTATTTCTACTTTGATATATTTAGAATTCTTGTTATCAGTTGATTATATATAATCTGTAAAAGTAGAATTATGGTCTGAAAGCAATAAAAAGAATCTGATATTCTATCTATCGAGGGAGGATAAGTTTACTAAACCCCGACCTTACTATCCGGATTAATATTTTTAAAATGAAATAGGGTACAGAAAACGGTTATAAGATGATTAAAGTACTATTTTAACCTGCTTAATTCATGAATTTAATTTTGAGGAGATTCAAGGCGTCGGAATCCGCAGGAATAGTGAACTATTTCAAGGATTTCGCAACGCGGAAGCTCCCAAAATTAAATCAAAATTCTCTTTCGCAATAAATATATTGTTTTACTATTTTTTATTTTATAACATGCTTGTAATGAATGTAATATCACGAAATTTGTTTTACACATTTATGAATTGGTGAATTATGCAGGTTAAAACGATGATCCCAAAAGTAAAGAAATTTATTCGGAGCGGGCTGTCAAAACTAACCCCCAAATTGAATCGGGTCTTGTTTGTCGATAATTTTAAAGGAGAGACCAATGCCATAGCGATGGCAAACTATATAGCAGAGCATTATTCTTTTAGTCTATACTATGCTGTAAAAAAGGAGACAAAAGATGACTTAACGCCCTTGTTACATTCCAAAATAAGGCCTGTAATTGTCGGTTCTACACGGTATTTGATAGTTCGGTTAACCAGCAAATACGTTTTTGCTACCCATGGCTACACCAAGAATTCCAATCGTCAAGTCACAATTAATTTATGGCATGGGGTAGGACATAAAAAAATCAATAAAGCTCGGGGAATGGGAGGACACTACGCCGATTATACCGTGGCCACCTCAACATTTACACGGGATATGTTTGCCTATTTTTTTGACGTTCCTATAAATAGTGTGTTGGTATCGGGCTATCCGCGAAATGATGTGCTGATACAAGCACGATGGAATAAAGGAGAGGTACTAAAACAAATCCGGCCTAACCTTGAATCGTATAACAAAATTATCTTTTGGATGCCTACCCATCGGAGAGCTGATCCGGGTGTTGCCTTTAGTTCACGAGGAAAGAAAATTGATAATATTTTCAATGTTTCAAACTTTGACATCGTTCAATTTAATCAAATCTTACGGGAAAACAATACACTGTGTATCATCAAACCTCATTATTTTTATCAGTTTGATGATTCAAAGGCCGATGAAATGAGTAATATCCTTTTGATTGATGAGACTTGGGTTTGGAAACAAAAATTAAATCTCTATCAAATATTGGCTTGTGCCGATGTGTTGATTACCGACTTTTCTTCCGTCATGACTGATTTTTCTTTGTTGGATTTGCCGATTATCTGTTTTTGTTCGGATTTGGAGGAAGTCTATGAAAAAGATGAGCTGTATTTTGAAAATATAGAAGATTATTTACCTTCTAAACTTTTCCGAGAACAAGGGGGATTTTTTGATATTCTACGGCAAACGATTGGGGGAAACAGGGATGTTTTTAAGGAAAAGAGACAAAAAATGAGAGACCTTTATTTCACCTATCAAGACCGAAGAAGTGCAGAGCGGTTGGCAAATGAAGTATTTAGAGATTAAATATTTAGCATTTTTCGATTCTTTTTTTGGGTGATGTAAAAAAAGGTAAAATACCCAAAGTCAGGGTTTCTTTAAAAAGATACTATAATTATACAACTTATATATCCGATGAATTATCCCACCTGTTTAATGAATACACTACCCGAATGCCTTGTAAATTGATCAAAAAATACTTCAACAAAATATAAGTAACAGCTTAAAAAAGTAGAGGATATATAGAATTTATTCTCCTCCTCATTAGGGGCTAAGCAGCTTTGGTCAAAAATCCAGAAAAACCTATTTTTTATCTTAAAAGATACACTAAAAACATCAGAGAAAAATAAGAACTCTTTTCTGAAATTCAAATCATAAAATAGAGCCAGTTTTTGTTTCTTTCATATCGACAACCCATAAAGAGTGTAAGTTGAAAAGTTGGGTTTGTTTTGAAGGTAATCGATAAATGTAATTTTTGCATAGAACCCAGATTTTGTTGAAAAGAATTTGATCCGATAGAAGTGGGGGGCTATACAGGATTAAAGGAATGAAATTATTATTCCCAGGAAACATCTTCTCTAATACATTTGGCGGGAATACCGGCTACTATAGTTTTGGCTGGCACATCCTTTGTAACAACAGCACCGGCTGCGATAATAGCTCCATCTCCAATGGTTACCCCTTTAAGAATCGTAGCGTTTGTTCCTATCCATACTTTATTACCGATTTTTACCGGAGAAGTTTTTTGATGCGCAGAACTCTTGATAGTATGGGCGTCATGGTCGCGGATACATGTGCGCGCCGCAATTACTACATTTCTTCCTATTTCAATCTTTTTGGCACAGGATATAATCGCGTCTCCCGTTATATATCCGGAACCTAAGATTAATTTTGCATTTTTTTTAATATAAATTTTGGAGCCCCCTTTTATAGTAAAAATACCGTTTACTTTAAGAGTGGATTCTCTTGCCATCATAAGATAACATGGGAAAATATCTGTCTTAGGTGAATTGAGAATAAATTTTCCTTTTTTAGATATCACAATTTTGGCTGATTGATGCTTTGTTACCTTAGATTTTTTAAATACAATTAATTTCCTTTTTTGGATATCCTTTTTGAAAATATATTTCTTCTCAATCTGCGACAGAAGTTTAATTGTATCTCTTATTTTTTTCATATTACCGATTATAAACGCATCTTAAATTATCTACAAAAATGAAAATTAAAAAAGAATATCAGCTCAGATAACGAAAATAAACAATTATTAGGACTCTGTAAAGTCCATTTCCAAGGAGACATGAATTTAGCTAAGATCTGCTCATATATCTATTTATAAGCACCCTATACAAAATAAGCCACGATACCGACTTTTTATCTATTTCATGACTTAAGGGCTATTAAAACATTATGGAAAAATCATCAAGATCAATGATCTGGAATGAAGACAATAAATAATGGCTAACTTATTATAAAAGACCGAATTCTTTTATTAGTTTTTTTACCTCACTGTTATAGTCTTCATGTGAAACTAAAACCGGCAATTCTTTTTTTTTATAAGGTTTTAGAAGTCGATCTCCAAAATGATTGTCAAAAAGAGGGGAAATGTGCTTTATAGAACGATAATACAAGGCTTTTTTATATCGGAACTCCGGGAGGTGTGAAAATATATGATTTAGGTTATAGTTGAATTTTAATTTGGCCCTACTGACGCTGTCGTTTTTTTTATTGGATTCTAATAGTAGTTTTCCGGGGTTCGGATTTTCTGTAACCATGGTCATTATGGCGGTACAAATCTCGCGCCAGTGCGTTTTATAATCTTCGAAGGTGAAAATTTTTATCGTTCCGGAGAATTCATCTTTTAGCATTTCAATAAGCTGTGTCCATCGTTGAGGAGAAATCTTCTTATTGGCAAAATAAGTGTTGATGGTTTCTTTCATAACCCCATGAGCTAATTCCTGCCGATACGTGGAGTCCATATAGTCATTATAATCTCGGAGAGCATAAAGCGGAAGTACCGAATGTCCTCTTAGGATTTCTCCGTACACCGGAATAATCTTATCGGCATAAGGATAAATATCGGTATGTTCCAAATGATTGTGATACCCCAGGCAGCCTTCATAAGAAATTATGGCTTTGTCAAAGTTTTTGATCTGGTGCTCGATAATTCCTTTGATTTCGGCTGCATAATCCTTTAATTCGGCAACGTTGGTATGAATATTGGCAGCCAAAAAATCGGCTTTTTTTTGTAGACCTTTCACTTCCTGAAATCGAAAATAAGCGATTCCATTTTCATTCAGGTATTTCCGATTTAATGCTAAATTGTATTGGAGATGGGTGGAAGCTGTTTTATGTGCACCAAAATGAAATATTATGTTCATCTGTTTTTATTCTTAAGATGGCTTTTAAGATAATCATCCAATAACTTTGCGTTTTCCTTTAGACTGTTTTCCGTATTAATCGTGATAATACAGGCTCCATACTCTTTTAATTTTTGAATTTGAGGTTTGCGATTTGCCATGTGATCCGTAAGTGTTGAATATAATTGGCTTTCGTTTTTTCCTTGGTGTTTAAAACTGATCTTTCCGGAGGCTGCTCTTTTTTTTATATATTCGACTACAGTTTTGGGGGCGGCATGACAATATACAATAATCCGATTCTTTAATAATTCTTTTTGGGTTTCAGAATCTTCCAATTGCAAGAAGTTTTCAGTAAAGAACTTAAAAATATGCTGATCTAAAAAGGCGTATTTTTTATGGCTATAATTGCGGATGATAAAATCCTCTGCCAAGGTTTTGTAGAAAAGCCGAACCTGTCGATTCGTTTTTACAAAATTGCTTCTTTTTTGATTTAAGGTCAACAGCTTTTGATAGAATAAAATATCATATATCTCTGTGTTTTCGATGTCTTTTTCGTTGAGGTTGAGAGTATGTGTTTCCAAAAACTTCTCGGTGATAATCCCTCCGGTAAAGGAAGTGCTGTATTGCTTTAAATAATAATTCCTCAAAGTTGTTTTTCCTACTCCCGAGGGCCCCATAAATTCGATAATAAAGGTATGGTTTACCGATTTTTCTTTACTTTTTAGTGAAGATCCCTTACCCGTAATTACGATTTCAAAGCCCAGGTACTTTCCTAAGACTCCATTTAATCTCTTTAAACTACTTGTAATAAAAGACATAGACAAAAGCAGTGTTGAATTACACTAATTTGTAAAGTTTAAAAATACAATAATACAGGAACTAATTAAATGAACTTTAATTTTATGATATTATTTCATGCTGGTGAATTTAATCATAGAAGGGATTTAAATTTTTTATTTATAAATATTGATTATCTCCTAATCGTGGAATTGCCACCTCGTATCCGTCACCTACAGGCGGCATCAAAGATTGTTATAGAAAGAATGTTCATTTCGAACGCAGTGAGGAATCTTACATTTGTAGTTTCAGAAGAGAAAAAAAGATCCTTCGC
>CAZBXQ010000028.1:0-37194 GCA_964495935.1 uncultured Flavobacteriaceae bacterium | reverse complement strand
ATCCGGAACAATAATCTCTATTTTTCGCTTCAATCCCAAAAGTCTAAATCACCTCTTATAGAATTGAACTTGAGCCGGGCATACATATCGGTTTTTTTAAAAGTCTATTGAGAGATTTAAAAGTTTAGAGGACCTCTTCCTGAACAAAAGAGGTTTAATTTAAACGTTTGTTAATTTCTTCTATCGTTGATATTTCCTCGTGTTGAATGGGAATATATAATTCGGTTACCCATTCGGCGGGGTTTGGGGTATGGGTTGCAGTGATTTCGAAGACCTCATAAGCTTGATTTCCAGGATCTTCATTGAGGTCGTTTTGTTGCATATAGACGCTGGCTTTTTCCCAAAGCTTGGGGATATTAGAATAATTTCCTTGTAAGGTGGCCTTGAGATATTCCCGGGCTTCGAGGGTGCCGATAACCGGATCGTTTTCACCTAAATTTTTTGGATTTACGGTGGATGAAATGGGGTAACCGGCAGAGAAAATAAGGTTTTGATGCTTTTTATCCACCGTATTGTACACCATAAGGGCAGATCCGGTGGGATTAATTTTTAAAGAATCTAATTCACGGTGAAGGAGTTTTAAGATTTTTCTTCTTTTGTTCATCACAGTCTCCGGTTTGTTGGTGGAAGCCTGCGTTCTATAGATGTAATTTTGCGGAGAGCTCCGATGAACAATGCCTTCAATAGTGAGTTTATAGGCGGCCATTTTTTTATGGATAAGTTGATCTATACGTTGAAGGCTGGCGGGAAGCCGATCCTCAATATACGTTTGATGATGATCCCGGTGGAAAGCTATTTTTATTTTGGCGAGATAGTTGGGATAGGCTTTAAGGCTAACATCAATTTGAGTGGAATCTTTTCCGATTTTATAAAAATTCCAGTTTATGGTATAACGTGTGCGAGCTCCCCAACGGGATTCACTTTTAGCGTTCTGCCGAATCGTCGAGTAATGGGTTATGGTTTTGTGTGATAGCTTGCCTTCTTCTCCGGTTTTTGTATTTTTCCAGGTGAGGTAGGATTGCTCTCCATCCTTTTTGCGGGAAAAGGATAAGTTTAGATTTTTCTGATCGACATGAACCCAGTTTTGCCATTCTTTTAAATCTTTTACGTGTTCAAAAACCAGTTCCCGAGGAGCTTGAATCGTAAGTTTTTCTTCAATGCGGTATGCTTTATCGCTGATGAGGATATAGAGTCCTCCGCCAATAAGGATCAGCAGTACAAGAAGGAGTAGATATTTTATAACTTTCATAGAATAGCTGTTGAGGTATAGAAGTTTATGAGTGATAAAGGTATAGAAAACCTTTTGATAATTTCCCCATTAAAAAAACCATCTTGTTACAGATGGTTTTTAGATTTAGAACGAAGTCGTCTTTTAGAATCCCCAAACAGATTCCTTATGCCGATTTTCGTTTTCCTCCACGGATTTCTTTTTCCAAGAAGTCGTCACCTTTTTTCTTCTGAAATTCATACATGATCGGGCTGGCTACAAAGACCGAGGAATACGTACCTATAGAAATACCGATGATCAAGGAGAAAATAAAGGGTCGGATGTTTTCTCCCCCAAATAAGAAAATCGAAAAGAGTACCAGTAGCGTAGTGGTGGCGGTAACTACCGTACGCCCCAAGGTACTGCTAATGGACTCGTTGACATTCTTCTTGAGGCTCCAGCTGGGATGAATGCGGAAGTATTCCCGTATTCGGTCAAAAACAATAACTGTATCGTTGATTGAATATCCAACCACGGTTAGGATACCGGCGATAAAGGATTGGTCAATCTCCAAGCTAAAAGGCATAATGCTATAAAACAAGGAAAAAATACCCAACAGAATGATGGTGTCGTGAATCAATGCTACCACAGCTCCCAAACTAAATTGCCAGCCTTTAAAGCGGAACAAAATATACAGGAAGATTCCTATAATTGATGCGATAACTGCCCAAAAAGAGGCCGTTTTAATATCATCGGCGATGGAAGGACCCACTTTAACCGAAGACATAATTCCCAAGTTGCTAACCGCATCGGAAGATTTAAAATTTTCGAGGGTGAAACCCTCCGGAAATTGCGGGAGCAATGCATTATACATTTTTGTTACGATTTCCTTTTCTACCGCATCGCTATCTTCGTCAATTTTGTATTTTGTTGTGATCTTTAATTGATTGTCGGCTCCGAATGTTTTTACCTCAACACTGCCAAAAATATCGGTCAGCACATCTTCAATTTCCGGAGCGTTGACTTCTTTTTCGAAGCGGATATTGTAAGAACGTCCACCTACAAAATCAACACCCTGATCAAAGCCACGGGTAAAAATTGAGAATATACTGATGGCAACCGCTAATCCGGAGATGATATAGACAATTTTACGTTTGCCGGTAAAACTAATGTGAACATTGGAGAACCAGTTTTTGGTGGTTGCCGTAGAAAAGACCAAGGGTTTGTTTTTTCGATTTCGACTGTCAATAAACAAACGGGTAATAAAGATTGCCGAGAACAGCGAAGTGGCAATACCAATGAGCAAGGTGGTTGCGAATCCTTTTACAGGTCCCGTACCAAAAACCAACAAGATAAGCCCGGTTAGGGCCGTTGTAATATTGGCATCCAGAATGGACGGTAAGGCGTTGCTAAAGCCATCTTTAATGGCGGCATCCTGAGACTTCCCTTGCCGTATTTCCTCACGGGAACGCTCAAAAATAAGGACGTTGGCATCGACTGCCATACCGATGGTTAGAACAATTCCGGCAATTCCCGGTAAAGTTAATACCGCTCCCAGTCCGGCCAAAATCCCAAAGATAAAAAGGAGGTTGGCGGCCAGTGCGACATCGGCATAGTAACCGGCTCTGCCGTAGTAAAAGATCATAAAGCCAAAGACGACTACCAAGGCAATAATAAAGGAGAGCATTCCTGCATTAATGGCTTCCTGTCCCAGTGATGGACCAACAATCTCGATTTGCACGATATTGGCTTTGGCGGGTAATTTACCGGCTTTTAATACGGTCGCTAAGTCTTTTCCTTCATTGATGGAGAAATCTCCGGTAATAGAGCTTCTCCCCCCTGAAATCGGGCCGGAGGTAACGCCGGGAGCCGAATACACGGTATTATCCAGCACAATGGCGATCTGCGTGTTGTTTTTGTAGGCGTCGCCGGTCATTTGCTCCCAGATTTTGGCCCCTTTTGCATTCATTTCAAGGGATACCGCTACGCGGCTCATCTGATCGTAGGTTTGTGAGGCATCGGTGACCACGCTTCCGGTCAAAGGGGCTTCGTTTTTACGGTTGCTCTTAATGGCATAAAGTCCGATCAAACCGGTTTTTTCATCGGGCAGGCCCCAGGCAAAACGGGCAAAGCGTTGATCGGCCGGAAGGACGGATCGTACTTTCGGATTTTTTAAATACGTGTTGACAGTTGCGGTATCCTGAACCTGAAACTGGGCTAAAATCGGCCCCGTTTCGGCTCCAAAACCTTGTACCAGGCTCAACAACGGATGATCGGTAATCAAATCCGAATCTTCGGTGTCCTCATCGTCACTGGTCAATAGGGCTTTTAAATCTTCATCATCGGTTTGTGTAGAGTCTGCGGTAGTTTGTGTAGAATCAGCGGCGGCCTCGGTCTTATCTTGTTGATCGGTTTTTCCCAGCAACTCCCGGAGCTCGGAATCGGCGTCTCGAAAGAAGGTACGGAAATCCTGAGCCTGATAGACCGGCCAGAATTCCAATTGAGCCATGCTCTGAAGCAGACTTTTAGCCCGGTCAACATCTTGTGCGCCCGGTAATTCAATGAGGATCCTTCCGGATTCTCCTAATCGTTGAATATTGGGTTGAGCAACCCCAAACTTATCAATTCGTTGATTTAAAACCTCAAAAGCAGAAGAGATACTCTCTTCAACACGCCGTGCAATTTTACTTTCAGCATCTTTGTTGGACATCCCCGGAGTAATGTCGCCGCTCATATTCTTGTTGCCAAAGATATCGGGAGCCGATAATTGGGCATCCGGAATTTTTTCGAAAGCGTTAAAGAAAAGATTGAGGTAGGTATCCTGACTGGTTTTCAATTCTTCATCGGCTTCTGCCAATGCTTTTTCAAAAGCGGGGTTGGTGGAATGATTGGCCAGTTCCCGTAAAAGATCATTGACCGATATTTGAAGAATAACGCTAATTCCTCCTTTCAGGTCCAGCCCTTTGTTAAGCTGTTTTGATTTGGCGGTGTTGTAGGTCACTCCTGCAAAAACGGGCTTCTTCGCGATGGAATCTAAATAATGAGTTTCAATCTCATGGCGCACGGTGGCATAATTTTCCTCATCACTACTAACTTTCTGTTCTGTAAAGGTCTTTGCGTCTCTTTCGGCCTTGTTTGTGATAAACGTAAAGGAGAGTTGGTAGATACTCACCAAGCCGAATAAAATTGCAAATAATCTTATGATTCCTTTATTCTGCATTTCTTCGTTAAAATTTATTGGACGTGTTTTAAAAGCGGACAAATATAGGACTTCATACAAGAAATGACAATTTTTACCAAACTTAATTTGAAACCACTCTAAGACATGAATTTACAGTGATTTGGATGAATCAGTTTTGTATTCGGATGCTTCTGTTTTAATTCAGGTAACTCTTATTTTTTCTATGGGAGTTACATTATTTTTAAAATCCAATCTGGAGTCGTAATTCTTTTTTAGATGAACCAAAGGCATTTAAGCTTTTGTAATTAAATTATGCTTCCAAGTTTTTGAAAGCTCTCTAAACCTTATCAAGGATGCCAAAAAAATTATAAATAAAATGATTCTACTGGTAAGATGCCCAAAATTTTTATTTTTATCACTCAAATTATGATATATGATCGACCCAAAAGACTCAGCAATTAATAAAGTCGTTTTTCCTATTCAGCGTTTTATTCAAAAGGAAAGATCAGGTGGTCTTGTTTTGGGAATAAGCGTCATAATTGCTTTATTCTTGGCAAATTCATCCTGGAATAATTACTATTTTCAATTTTTAGAGCATAAAGTCGGATTTTTATGGAATGGAGATTCCTTTATGGAATTAAGCATTCACCATTGGATAAATGACGGTTTAATGGCTATTTTCTTTTTTGTTGTTGGCTTAGAACTAAAAAGAGAAATCGTGGCAGGAGAACTTTCTAAGCCTCGAAAGGCAATACTGCCGATAATTGCAGCTCTTGGCGGGATGCTATTTCCTGCTATTATTTATCTTATTCTCAATCCAACGGGAGAAGTGCATAACGGTTGGGGAATCCCGATGGCCACTGACATAGCTTTTGCCTTGGGGGTTTTATATCTTTTGGGAGACCGAATTCCACTATCTTTAAAAGTTTTTCTTACTGCAGTTGCAATTGTTGATGATTTAGGAGCTGTTTTGGTTATCGCCTTCTTTTATACTTCTGATATTTCGGTTATCAATCTTGGTATTGGATTGTTTTTTCTGCTTTTGATGTTTATAGGTAATCGTATGGGTATCAGAAATATTTTTTTCTATAGTATATTGGGGATAGGTGGTGTTTGGTCCTTGTTTCTCCTGTCTGGAGTCCACGCTACTATTGCCGCTGTTTTAGCGGCTTTTATGATACCGGCAGATGTGAAAATTAAGGAAGATATTTTTATTGCACGACTTAAAAAACATTTGTCCCGATTTAGAAATGCAGACCCTAATCACCTTCCTATTGTGACCCATGAGCAACTTTATATCATTGAAAGAATATCACGGGATAACAAGAAAGCAACGCCGCCATTACAAAGATTGGAACATGCAATGCACCCTTTTGTTACATTTGTTGTTATCCCAATATTCGCATTGGCTAATGCAGGAATATCGATATTAGACATAAGTACACAAATTTTATTAGAGACCAATGTCGTGTTTGGCGTGGTCTTTGGTTTACTGGCCGGAAAAGTTATAGGAATTGTAGGTTTTGTCTGGTTATGCGTAAAATTGAAGATAGCAACCTTTCCACAGGGTATGAATTATAAAAACCTCTTTGGTGTGAGTTTATTAGCATCTATCGGTTTTACAATGTCTCTTTTTATTACGCAATTAGCATTTGTCCATGACGAATATCAAATACAGGCAAAAATCGGAATATTTGTCGCTTCAATCATTGGAGGGGTACTCGGTTATATCGTTTTGAGTAAGCAGAAACTGGAGCGTCAGGTGTCATAAAAACTGTTTGAAACTCATTTTTATATGAAACTAAAATTTCTTTTCCGATTAGCCTGTATAGGGGTTTTTATGACAACAAGCTTTGTCGCTTCGGGACAGCAAATTTCAGGTACTTTATTAGATGAGAATACGGGCGAAGCAATCCCTTTTGCAAATGTCCAAGTCGATAATCGATACGGGACGATTACCAATGAGGACGGAAATTTTTCGTTTAGGATCCAACCCCATGTGGAGGCTGATTCTATTCGCTTTTCAAGTTTGGGATATGCCACAAAAACGATGGCCCTTCGGGATTTTGAAGAAGGAAAAGAGGTTTTTCTTGCTCGTCAATGGATACAGCTGGATGCTCTTTTTATTGGCGAAGAAAAACCAACGGCTCGCCAGGTGTTGGATAGCGTGCGAAAAAATTTAAAGAAAAATTATGACGTTGACGGAGTTCGGATGAAAGTGTTTAACCGGGCAGAGAACGCGATTACGCCCCATCAGGTGGATTCCAGAATAAAGAATACTAAAAATCTATTGGAGAAAGGCCTTACCGAGCGATTTAACCATATTATCGATAGTATTAGTGATGCTTCCATTGGCCACACATCTACCAATTATACCTCTATTTTAGGAGAAGCGGCTTTGTACAAAAACTGGAAAATGCGACTGGAGAAGGCAACATATTTGCTGAATCAGGAGGAAAATATTGATTTGAATGACTTTACGTTGGATGTTGTCGAGCGTTTGATAGCGGGAATAAATAGTGAAAACACCTATCATGTGCGGTCGGGTCTTTTTAAAATTGGAGATTCCCTTGATCTCGCCAAACGATTACCCGATGTGGAAAGTAAGGGGCCGGATTCGATCAAAACAGCGGTTGTAAAACGATCGTTTTCAGAGCTTATGAGTCAGGCTCGTTTTGAGGGGGGTAAAGAATCCAACACGTTTGGAGGGCTTTTAATGAATTTGGGGTCGGTGCCCGATGACTTTATTAAAGAGCCCGAAAATTACCGGTACGAAATTGATAAAATTACGGCAATCGATGACGAATATGTATATAGAATCGAGTTTTGGCCGGATCGCAACTTGTTTGGGAGAAAAGGTAAATTTAAAGGGGTTTTATATGTTTCTTTGGAGGATTATGGAATCCTGCGGTTGCAATATAAGTTGGTTGAAGGGGCGTATGGTGAAAAAGTGAGCTTGGGGCTTTTTGGGGTTCGCTTTAAAGAAAATAAAAAATCGGGTTTGTTGCTCTATCAAAGAAAAGATGAAGGTTATTATTTTCCGAAATATTTAAAATTTTCGGGGGCCAGTGCAATGCGATTGAACAGAGGAGTGGTGATGACCGAGAATAATCCGGAGCGCCGGAAACGGGTAAAGTTAAAAGTAAAAGTACTTTTGGATTTTGAGAGTACTTATCAGAATGAATGGTTGATTAGTGAGGAAAAGGGAATTTCGACCGGAGAATTTTCTGATTTTCCGGAAAATAAAGGAGTCGAGGAACAAAGGTTAAGTACTTATGATTCTAAAATTTGGGAGAATGAAAATACCCTTATGCCGACGAAGGCCATTTTAAAATTTAAAGGAGGAAAATGAGGGTAAATATTAAAAAATTATAGGTTGTTTTCTACACCTCGGGTGATGAATCCGTGAACCTCTACCGAGCCAATTTTCCATATTGAGGTGGTTTAGACTTTTGGGATTGCTTCACTAATAAAACCCGTAGTATCGTAAAGAAGAATGGGAGAATTGACAATAGGATTATTTTTCTTTAATTAGATAAATGTAAACCGGGAAATGATCACTGTAGCCATCGGTAAAACGATCATTGGCGTAGGATCGATATGGATACCCTTTCCACTTTCCGGATGGAGTAATCAGGTATTTTGGATTAAAAATCCCGGCTTTATAAAATTGGTAGGATTGATAATCTTTTTCAAGAAGCCCTTGCGAGAGAATAATCTGGTCAAAAATATCCCAGGAATCCCGATATCCTATGGTCCCGTATCCTTTTTTATGGAGCATATTTTCTATAGGATTATAGAGTTCATTCCACGCCATTGTTTTGAACGAAGCCTGAGCGCGCAGAACCTTTTTGATGCTGGTATTATAGGGTCCGTCATTCATATCGCCCATGATGATAATTTTGCTTCGGGAGTTGCTGTTGAGCAGGGAATCAACTATTTTTCTGTTGACGGCAGCAGCCCGTTCCCGATTTTTACGACTGCGCTTTTCACCGCCGTAGCGGGAAGGCCAGTGATTGACCAGCAAGTGCAGGGTATCGCGTCCCAGAATCCCGGAAACCAATAGGACGTCGCGGGTTTGTCGTCGTTCCGAGGGATTGTTAATGTCATAAATAATCACCTCGTGGGGTGAGCTATGAAAAGGGATAAACATCTTCTTTCGATAAAGTAAGGCGACATCGATACCGCGTAGATCGGGGGAGTCGAAGTGGATAATTCCGTAATGGAATGGTTTTAAATGCTCATCCTGAACCAAGTCTTCCAGAACGGCCCTGTTTTCAATTTCGGCTACCCCTACTACAGTTGGCGGACTTCCGGTTTGATCTCGACCAATTTCAGAAATGACCCGGGCCATGTTTTGGTTCTTCTTCCAGTAAACCATCTCCCGTAATTTGGGATCGATTCCCATAATGGGGCTTTGCTCATCAAATTTATGCGGGTCGTCAAGGGTGTCAAATAGATTTTCAAGGTTGTAAAAAGCGATGGTATTGATCGTATAGGTTTTGGCTTCGGAAGACGGGATCTCCGAGCTCGTTTTAAAACCGGCATCACATCCTCCAATCAGAATGCTGATCATCAGTACGCGAATAAAATTATTCGAAAACATAGGTTGTAAAACGGTTGAATGAGGTTTTTACTTGCTTAACTCATTAAATATATGTAAATTACGTTAATATTAACAGTAATTCAATTATAAACTGTTAATTATGAAATATGATGAAATTCATAGGATTTGTTTTGTTGTTATTATCTTGTATCCGTTATTGCTTTTCCCTCAGGATATTGAAGGTACCATCTCGCATGCCTTTTCGGGAGATCCGCTGAGTGAGGTGGAAATTGTCCTGGATTCGACCGCATTATACACCTATTCGGATGAAAACGGGTATTTTCTTTTGAAGATTCCTGCTTCTTTTCGGGGAGACTATATTGTAAGAATCTCCCGGCACGGATTTCAGGAACAACGGTATCCTGTGCAGCTTCATCCGAATCAAACGCTGAATCTTGGTGGGATTGCCCTGCAGCCCGATTGGGATCAGGGAGAAGCAGCAATGGCATCCATAACGCTTTCGGCGGCTGAACGGGATGACGGAGGAGGAATAACCACCACGATTTCAGGTTTATTGACGGCTACCAACGATGTATTTTATAATGCCGCTGCCTACGATTTTAGCACTACTTTTTTTAGTATCCGGGGATTGGGCAACCGCTATCAGAAGCAACTGGTCAACGGGGTTGAATTGAATGAACTTACGACCGGAAGACCGGAGTGGGGGAGTTTTGGGGGGATTAATGATGTGATGCGAAATCAGGAATTTAGCCCCGGTTTGTCGGTATCGAAGGCTCAATTTGGCGGCCCTAACGGGACTGTCCATACGATTCTTCGTGCTTCTCAATACAGAAAAGGCGGGAAGATTGCCTTTGCACAGTCTAATCGATCCTACCGGCAACGGCTGATTGGTAGTTATGGATCGGGAGAATCGGCGAGCGGGTGGTCTTATGCTTTTTTGCTTTCCCGTCGGATGGGCAGCCACGGCTATAAAGAAGGAACACGATATGATGCGAGTTCGATATTTCTGGCCGGGGAGAAGAAACTAAATGCCCGTCACAGCCTCAACTTTACGGGATTTTATACGCCTAATAAACGGGGTAAGACGACGATTCTGACCAAAGAAGTGCGGGATTTAAAAGGGATGCATTATAACCCGTTATGGGGAGATCAGGGGAATCGAGCCCGAAACTCGAGGGTCAAGGAAGTCAAGCGGCCTTTTTTAATGCTGAATCATTATTGGGATTTGACGACTGCAACACAACTCAATACCAATGTGGCATATCGGTTTGGAACGGTTGGAAATACGCGAATAGACAATGGAGGAACACGAATCATCACGACGCTTGACGGACAAAAGGCCTATGTGGGAGGAGCTCCTAACCCCACTCCGGAATACTATCAAAACCTGCCGAGTTATTTCTTAAAAGATGAGCAACCTGATGCTTTTGATTTTGAAAAGGCTTATCGGGCGGAGCAGGATTTCAGAGCAGACGGGCAGTTGGATTGGTCGGCACTGTATGAAGCGAATAAAATAGCTATGAAGAATGGTGGAAATGCGGTTTATGTGGTGCGGGAGGATGTGCAGAATAATCAGCAGCTTACGGTTAACAGTATCTTAAATACCAAAATAAATGAGCATATCAATTTGACCGCAAATCTTAGTTATGTTCATCTTAGAAACCAAAATTATGCACAGATAAAAGATCTCTTAGGTGCTGATTGCTTTTTGGATATTGATTTTTATGCCGAGGAGCCCAATGAAACGGTGGGAGTCATATCTGATTTGGCACAAAGTGATTTAAACCATCCCGACCGAAAGGTAGAAACCGGAGAACGGTATAAATATAATTATGATATCATTGCCGATTTATATTCCGGATTCGGGCAGCTGGAATGGAATTATAAAAAAGCTGATTTTTTTGTGGCCGGGAATTGGTCCCAAACCACATATCAACGAAATGGAAAATACAAGAACGGCTACTTTCCTGAAAAGAGCTATGGAAAAGGAGAAAAGCTGAATTTTACAGACTTTGGGATCAAGGCCGGAATCCTGTATAAATTGACGGGGCAACACATGTTTCGTTTGAATGCAGGCTATCTCACACAGGCACCGGTTATTCAAAATGCATATCCCAATCCCCGGCAGAACGGTATCCCGGTGATGGATTTGGAGTCGGAGCGACTGCAGCTGGGAGATTTCAGCTATATCTTCCGAACTCCCTTATTGAAAGCCCGGATAACCGGTTTTTATTCTGCAATACGAGATGCTACCGAGGTTGGATTTTATTTTGCTCAGGGACTATCCGGAATGGGGCAAAAACGGGATGCTGCTTTTGTGCAGGAAATAACCACCGGAATTAATCTTCGTAATTTGGGGCTCGAATATGGCATCGAGATAAAAGCCACCCCTACAATCGTCTTCAAAGCAGCCGGCTCGCTGCGGAGATCGGTTTATACAAGCGCGGCAAATCTGTATTTGACCAGTGAAGATTTTAAAACCACCCATCTGCACGGTAAACAACGTGAATTTGCGGAGGCGCATGAAGGAGTGCCCTTAATTTTTGGAGGAGGAAAAACCCAAATTAAAAATTATCATCCCGCAGTGGGCCCTGAAAAGGCTTTTCAATTTGGATTGGAGTATCGGGATCCTTCTTATTGGTTTATAGGAACTACAGCTAATTTTTTTGGAGATGCTTATGTGGGGATTAATCATTTGCGACGGAGTGATAATTTTTCACGGGATGTTGACGGCTTGCCGTTTAATGATTATGATCCGGATCGTGCCAAATTTTTGTTGAGACAGGAAAATCTGGGGAATTATATGTTGCTCAATTTGGTGGGTGGGAAGTCCTGGCGAATGAACCGGTATTACATTGGCTTTTTTGGGGTCGTTAGTAACCTGTTGAATCAGGAGTATAGATCCGGCGGGTATGAATCCGGTCGAAAAGCCAGTTATTTTGAATACAATCGGGATCAATCAGCACCTTACGGACCCCAATTTGGGAATCGCTATTTCTACGGTTATGGAACGACTTTTTATTTTAATGTGTATTTCCGGTTTTAAAAAGTCGGAAACGGAATTAAACTATATCCATTGCCGGCTGCTTGAGCAGACGGGAAGAAAGGCGAAGTAAAAAATCGGGCTTTAGCCCAAGAAATCTGTAAAGTCATTATATTATGAAAATCAAAGCGTTGATAGTGTTGTCATGGATATTTTGTCTGCTTTCTTGTTCGGGAGATTCCTATGAGATCCCGGATACGAGCATAAACCCGCCGGAAATAAACGGAGATACCATTGATATAGCAACAGTAAAAGCCTTGCTGGCTCAGGAATCGGGTTATTTTGGAAGTGTATCGGGGGATGAACAGTTTTCTTTTAAAGATACGCACCTTTATATGCCGGGATATGTGATTTCTTCTGATGAAACCGGGAATTTCTATCAGGAGTTGATTGTACAGGATCGACCGGAAAATCCCACCAGCGGAATCAAGGTGAGTTTACAGGTAAATCCCTTGTTTACACGCTATGAAATAGGGCGTAAGGTATATGTAGAGCTTGATGGGTTTACCGTGGGATTTTCAAATGGAGTGATTGCTCTGGGAGTTTCTCAGGCGGGAAATGATTTTATCGATAAGGCACCGCGGGCTTTTGGCGATAAAATTATCCGAACGACTACAAAGGACAGTATTATCCCGCTTACAATACAGATTCGTGATTTTCAAGGCAGGGAAAAAGAGTACGAGTGGGAAAATTTGTTTGTCGAAATAGCAGACGTTCAGTTTACTGCCGATGATGTTTTGAGTGATCGAACACAAACCTTTGCCGGAGAGCCGGAGGATTTTTATGATGCCACTCATGTTCTGGAAAATTGTGAGGAAGGATCTTCTACCCAATTGTTAACCAGTACGTTTTCAGATTTTAAGAGTTTATATCTACCGAAAGGAAGAGGGAGCATCCGTGGGATTCTAACCAAGACTTTTGATGGAAAGGAATTTGCCGTTAAACTGAATTCCCCGGCAGATTTGCATTTTACTAAAGAGCGTTGCGAGTTTGATGGCGGGGAGCAGAAAACGGATAATCCGGATGGAGAAAATCCGGAACCGGAAGGCCCTTCTTCCGATGCGAAATTGCTTTTCTCGGGGGGCGATTTTGAGGATTGGGAAGACTTTGAGACGTATCTCAATCCGGCTCTGGGAGATTTTGCTCAGAAAGTTGATAATCAGGGATTGGAAGATAGCAATGCCCTTCATCTTTTGGGAAGGTTATCCAAAAACGACTTTATTTTTACGGCTCCGTCACAGGAAGATATGCCGGCTAAATATTCAAAAATCACGTTTTATCTCAAAGGCATTTCCGAAAAGTCCTTGTCTTTTAACCTGTATCGGGAAGACGGATCCTATTACAATTTCAATTTGGGAATGCTCGAGAGCTCTGAAACGCTTTCTCCGGTGGGCAGTAATCGTTACGGAGGGAGAATTGATACAGAGGAGAAATGGATTCTTGTAATACTTGATATATCGGGGCTTAATGATTTGAATATGACGGGGAATGGTGATTTTATCGGATTAAAAGTTGGAAATAGTGCAGATTATAACCTTTATCTCGATGAATTTAGGATCGAGTAGAATTCGTCTCGGTGATACTATTGACAAGGAGATAAAATTGCTGAGATTAGAAATGAAAAAGGAGGTGTTCGGCAGTTGTAAAAGCGATATTGAACGTTTCAACTTGAGGGGGTAAAGTAAATTGATTATAAATTAGCTGCGATAAGTTGCTCTCCGCAGGTTATGATTTGAGTAAAAAGAGGATTCCATGTATCTTTGTCCTTTTCATAAAAAAGTTGCGCAAAGATGACAGATGCTAAAGAAATCAATAAAGTAGCCTTTTATACCTTGGGCTGTAAGCTCAATTTTTCAGAAACTGCTACCATCGCCCGGAGCTTTGAACAGGAAGGATTTGACCGGGTAGATTTTGATGAAGAAGCCGATATTTATGTGATTAATACGTGCAGTGTAACCCGTAATGCCGATAAAAAATTTAAAGGAATTGTACACAAGGCGCGAAGAGCCAATAAAGATGCTTTTGTAGTGGGAATCGGGTGTTATGCCCAATTACAGCCGGAAGAACTGGCGGCTGTTGACGGAGTTGATTTGGTTTTGGGAGCCACCGAAAAATTTAAAGTGACCAGTTATCTCAACGATCTGCTGAATACGCCGCATCACGAAGATGGGAACGGGATTGTACACTCTTGTGAGATCGAAGATGCTAATTTTTATGTGGGTTCCTATTCCCTTGACGATCGCACACGAGCCTTCTTAAAGGTGCAGGATGGATGCGATTATAAATGTACTTATTGTACGATTCCCTTGGCACGTGGGATTTCCCGTTCGGATACGCTGGAGAATGTGATTAAAAATGCCAAAGAAATTGCAGCCTCCGGAACTAAAGAAATTGTATTGACCGGAGTCAATATTGGAGATTATGGAAAAGGCGAATTTGGCAATAAGAAGCACGAGCACACTTTTTTAGAGCTCATTCAAGCTATGGACGGAGTTGACGGGGTGGAGCGGCATCGTATTTCTTCAATTGAGCCCAATCTTCTGAAGGACGAAATCATCGATTTTGTGGCTCAATCGCGAACCTTTGTCCCGCACTTTCATATTCCGTTACAAAGTGGATGCAATGCGATCCTAAAAAAAATGCGTCGTCGCTATATGCGGGAGGTGTATGTAGATCGCGTCAAACATATTAAAAGGGTGATGCCGGATGCCTGCATCGGCGTGGATGTGATGGTCGGCTTCCCCGGAGAAACCGATGCGCATTTTGTGGATACCTATAATTTCCTGAATGAATTAGACGTGTCTTATTTACACGTATTTACCTATTCTGAACGCCCGAATACGCTGGCTGCCGAAATGGATGGCGTCGTTCCCAAGAAAGTTCGTAAAAAACGGAACAAAATGCTGCGCGGGCTATCGGCCAAGAAGCGTCGAGCTTTTTATGAAACGCAATTGGGAAAAGAGCTGACGGTTCTTTTCGAGCACAAACATAAAAATGGCTATATCGAAGGCTATACCGAAAACTATGTCCGTGTAAAAATGCCTTGGGATGAAAGCTATGTCAATACACTGCATAAAATCCGGCTGACGGAAATTGATGAAGACGGATTGGTACTTTTTGATTTTGCAAACGGCCGTAAAAAACCCAAACTTGCTCCCGAATGGGATTTTACGTTGGAGGAAAAGATAGAAGAGCCACTTGTCGAAAAGATTAAAAATGGAAAAAGGATTCGAAGAAGGGCATCCGAAGAAAAAGACTTTCAGCGGATTACCCGGGATGACAATAAATTTGTCAGTGTGTTAAAACGTTCATGATCTCCACAATAGATAGCCTTGCCATACCATAAAAAATGATTTTATTAGCGGCATATAATTTTTAGTATGAAAGAATTACAGACACAAAATTTCATAGGAGATTGGAAGGGAAAGATCTCGATGCAAGACACTACGCTGGAATTGGTTTTTCATATTTCTCAAAGTAAAAATAACTATATCACTACGCTGGATATTTCCGAACAGAGTATAAAGGGAATACCGGTGGAAAAAACGGAAATAGAGGGAAATGGCATCCGGTTAAAAATAGAGGCTCTTCAAGCAACGTATAAAGGTATTCTGAAGAAGGAGGAGCTCATCGGTACTTTTCAACAAGGGGATACAGAAATAGCTTTGAATCTTCAAAAATTTGAGGCTGAATTACCCGGTAATCCCGAGTTGCCGACTTCTGATGAAGCTTTACGAAAATTAATGAATCTGGATAATGAAGGCTATAAATATAGTGTGGCTGATTATTTTGCCCGGCCTTTAGCTTCCTCTTTTCAGCTTTCCCCCAATGGAAAGTATTTGAGTTATTTTGAAAAAGATAAGGAAAACAAGAACCACGTGTATGTAAAGGAAATTACAACGGAAAAGGTTACCCGGGTAATTGAGGAGAAGGATGAACTCATCAAGGGCTTCGGATGGGTGAATGACGAGCGGCTTTTATATGTTATGGATCAAGGAGGAGATGAAAACTTCCACATCTATGCTGTAAACATAGATGGAACCGAAGCTAAAGATTTGACCCCTTTTAAAGGGGTGAAAGCTGGAATTTTGTCTGCCTTAAAAGAGCAAAAGGATTATATTATCATTTCGATGAATAAAAATAATCCACAAATTTTTGAGCCCTATAGACTGAATGTGGTTACCGGAGCGTTGGAGCAATTGTTTGAAAACGATGATCCGGCCAATCCCATCCAAGGCTATGATTTTGATAAGGACGGGGATTTGCGGGCCTATACCCGAGTGGTTAACGGTGTGGAAATGGAGCTTTGGTATAAGGATTTAGAAACCGGAACCTTCAATTTATTAAAGCAAACCAATTGGGATGATACCTTTGGAATCATGCAGTTTAACTATGCCTCAGAGAATCCCGATGAGGCTTATGTCTTGACGAATTTGAACAGTGATAAGACCCAAATTGTTCGGTATGACTTAAAGAATGGGGAGGAGTTGGAAACGATTTTCTCAAACGATAAGTATGACGTTGGCGGAATGCGGTTGTCTCGAAAACGGAATTGGGAAATTGATTATTTTGCCTATGAAGGCGACAAAGCCGTGATTATACCGGTGAGCGAAACCTATACGGCAATGACGGAAAAAATGGAGAAAGAATTTCCGAATCGTGAATTTCATGTTGTCGATTTTGATGATGAGGAAACTTTATACTTGATAGTTACGCAAAGTGACAAGCATTATGGTTCTTATTACTTATATGAGGCCAAAACCAAGGAGTTCAGTTTGCTTTATGATTTGATGCCGCAGCTCCGGGAGGAAGATATGGCAGAGATGCGGCCCATTCGGTTTGAGAGCCGGGATGGGTTAATGATGTATGGGTATATTACCTTGCCCGAAGCAGCTGTTAGAGGGGAGAAGGTGTCGCTTGTTGTTAATCCTCATGGCGGTCCTCAGGGGATTCGGGATTCCTGGGGCTTCAATCCGGAAACCCAACTTTTTGCCAGTCGAGGCTATGCTACGTTACAAGTCAATTTCCGTATTTCCGGTGGTTATGGAAAGCAGTTTTTACAGGCCGGTTTTAAACAAATCGGCCGTAAACTTATGGAAGATATAGAAGATGGGGTGGAGTATGCCCTCTCACAAGGGTGGGTGGATAAGGAAAAAATCGCAATTTATGGAGGAAGCCATGGGGGGTATGCAACGTTGATGGGCTTGGTTAAAACCCCCAATTTATACACCTGCGGAGTGGATTATGTTGGGGTTTCGAATATTGAAACCTTTTTTGAGTCTTTTCCCGAATACTGGAAGCCGCTTACCCGAATGGTCAAGGAAATATGGTATGATCTGGACGACCCGAAAGAGGCTGAAATCGCACGGGAAGTTTCTCCGTTTTTCCAAATTGGTAAGATTATAAAACCACTTTTTGTGGTCCAAGGAGCCAATGATCCGAGAGTAAATATTAACGAAAGCGATCAGATTGTCAGTGCTTTAAGAGAGAAAGGATTTGAGATCCCGTATATGGTGAAGTATAACGAAGGGCATGGCTTTCAACGGGAAGAAAATCGTATGGATTTTTACAAAGCGATGCTTGGCTTTCTATCCCAACATTTAAAATAAATAAAATCCATATACAAGCAGAGTCCGGATTGCGTTTTTTCGGCATACTGCTTTTTTGATTTTGATGTGAGTCGTTATATCTTTCTATCACATTGAAGATCGGGATCGCGGGGTTGGATGGTTTTACCGGGTATCGGGGAGATGGGTGATATACCCGGCATAACTAATGGATTGCCGGTCATTGGCCGATATCGATAGATGGGCCTTCCCGTTGGTAAAAACTTCGAGGTATAATTTTTCAATGACTGTATGAGCCTCCGGATTGGGATGAATCAGATATGTCGTTTTCCTATTTTTCTCGGTTTTTTCTACCAATGCATTTTTGAAGTCAATTTTAAATTCTTTGTCGTCAGAACTAAAACTGGCTCGGTAACGACGCCCAAAAAAAGGTAAATCTCCTTGAATGCGCCTTCCTTCCATTGTTAAATTATAGTGGTCATGAAGATTCAACATTTGGAAAGCGCCCCCCGCAACGTCCATGGCTTGCATAATATGGGTTACGCTTTGATCAAGTGGATAGGCTCGGGTCGCCAAGAATTGAAATTGATCCTGCTCCACCATTTTTTGGATTTCGGCAGCTCCTGCATCACTTTTGAGATCAGCAGAAGACCCGCAGGCACTGAACAGGAGTATGAGAACCCAATAACACGATATAGTCAGATGCTTTTTCATTGTTGTTTTGACTTTGACCGGTAGAAGTTAGAAATCTATTTAAGTTGATGCTAACGCCCTCGTATGTATTGGTAAATACATGAAAGAAGAACCGGATTGGTCTTAAAGGTCACAAATTCTGTGCCTAAATACAGCTGTATAAGACCTATTTTATGGATGAAAAGAGAAATGGTAGGAAAATGAAACGATTTGATTTTGTTATCTCTCAAATGTTTTATAATGGTTTATTTTAATGTTTTGAGCTCGTAGATCGTGCATCATATTGTACAGTCCAAAAAGCGTACGATTGACATAAATAAAATGTTTGGATCCGCGATTGATATCCATTTTTCGAATTTGACGTAGTGCTGCATAACGTTGCCCGAGATTGGCTATTTCTTCAAAGAAATTATCATCAGAAAAATCAAAGACAGAGCTTCGCAGAGGGCGGGTGAGAAGGGCCAGAATCTCCTTTAGAAGATCGAGGAAAAACTCTTGCTCTTCACGGGTATCGTCAGATTTTAGAAATTCGAGATCCTTTAGTTTTTGTATCAGTATTTCCGGATTATTCAGGGTTCCTTTATCGGTAAGTTCAAGATATGGCCGATAAAAAGATTCCGGCAGGATTTTAATACAGCCAAAATCGAGTACCATGAGCTCATTATCGGGGCTTATTAAGAAATTTCCGGGATGAGGATCGGCATGTAATTTATGCAGGGTATGCAATTGATACATATAAAAATCCCATAGACTTTGGCCAATGCGGGTTCTGCTTTCGAGACTCGGATTACTATGGATAAACTCCGAGAAATGGACTCCTTCCATCCAGTCCATCGTAATAATTTGAGCACTCGAAAATTCCGGATAATAGTGGGGAAATCTGATATGGGGAAGGCCTTCACATGCCTTGACAAATTCTTGGCTCCGTTGGAGTTCCAGAGTATAATCTGTTTCTTCTAAAAGTTTGTGCTCTATTTCTTCAAAATACTGCTCCGACCCTTCTTTTTGGATATTAAACATTCGTAGAGCCACCGGTTTGACCATTTTTAAATCACTGGAAATACTGTCGCGAACTCCCGGATATTGAATTTTTACTGCCAGTTCCCGCCCTTCTTTTTGTGCCTTGTGAACCTGCCCGATGCTGGCCGCATGGTGTGCTTCGGGAGAAAAATGGTCAAATAGTTCTTCGGGGTTTTGGCCAAAGGATCGTCGAAAAGTCTTTCTCACCAGAGCTCCCGATAAGGGAGGAACCGAAAATTGTGATAGGGAGAATTTTTCAACAAAGGCTTCGGGCATAATATTTTTTTCCATGCTGAGCATTTGTGCCACTTTCAAAGCCGATCCTTTGAGTTCTTTCAAACTATCATAGATATCTTCGGCATTTTTTTGATGTAGTTTTTCTCGGGCCGAATTTTCGTGTTTTATAATTTTGTGGCCGTAATAAGAAAGATAGTTCTTGCCTACTTTTGCTCCTGTTTTAAGGAGTTTTCCTGTGCGTTTTAACTTTCCGGTCGGAATTTTATCGAGCGTTTTCATGACCTTACGGGATATGCCGTTATTCGAATTTTTCCTGCCAGATGAATTTTCCGAAATCAAGAAATTTGGAAGCCCATGAATGCGCTGCCATTTCCCATCCCAGGTCTATGGATTTCTCGATATAGGCATCTGTTTTTTCAAAGTCGGGAGAATCATCATCAAGCCAAAATTTAAAAACGGAGATAAAATGAAGCCATAGCACTTCTTGTCTGGAGTATTCTCGATGAGATTTTAGTTTTTCGGGAAGCTTCTCAAACCAGTTCCAATCCTCTATTTTCAGAGTGGCTGTGTAATTGCGGTGGGCATTTCTCAAAGCCTTTAGTTTCTTGTACTTTGAGGGCATAGAAGCGATAAGGAGCTTGATAAGAGAACGATTCATCGCAAGGTTTTCAAAGAAAATATAATAGAGATTGAGTAATTTTTCTTTGGTTTTCATTTGTGAATATCCCTCGATTTTTTGAGCTAACTTTAATGACTCTTCAAAGAAATGGACTAAATATTCCTGTTCTAATCGTTCCAAACTTGAAAAATAATGATAGAAATCCGCTTCTTCGATGCCCAATTCCTGAGTGAATAAATAAACCGTTTTGGGACGTTCTCCCGTGGTTAACAGAAGCTCGCTATAGGCCTCCATCATTTCCTTTTTGGAAAGTTCTTTCGGCGCTGTTCTTTTTTCGTGTTCTGACATTTCGGTAGATTGAAAGGTTAGTTTTATAAAATTAATGTTTTCGAGTACAGCTTAATAGATGAATTCTAATAATTTATTGTTAACGTGCTTATCGGCAAGCCATCTGATAATCAGAAATGAAATGTTTCTTCTTTTCTCATTTTTTGAACGGAATAGTGCAATCTTTATTATACTTTTGGGGAGGAAAAAAAATTAAACAAAACGATGGAAACAAAAAAGAATGGGGCAACGACCGGGTTGGCCTTTAAATTAAAAGGAGGCGTGATTATGGATGTCTCTAATCCTGAGCAAGCCAAGATTGCCGCAGCTGCGGGAGCGGTGGCCGTTATGGCACTGGAGCGAATTCCGGCCGATATTCGTGCGGTTGGGGGGGTCTCCCGGATGAGCGATCCCAAGATGATTAAGGAAATTCAGAATACCGTAGATATTCCGGTAATGGCCAAAGTGCGAATCGGTCATTTTGTGGAAGCTCAGATTCTCGAAGCGTTAAATATTGATTTTATTGACGAGAGTGAGGTGTTGACGCCTGCAGATCACGTTTACCATATCAACAAGACCGCGTTTAAAACGCCGGTGGTTTGCGGTGCCCGAAATCTGGGAGAGGCCCTCCGACGAATTCAGGAGGGAGCCGCAATGATTCGATCAAAGGGGGAAGCCGGTACGGGCGATGTGGTTCAGGCCGTACAGCATTTGCGGGCGATCAATGAGGACATGAAGCGAATTCAAGGTCTGGGAGATGAAACGTTGTTCAATGAGGCAAAAGAATTACAAGTGCCTTATGAACTGATCAAATATATCCATGATTCCGGCAAATTACCGGTTCCTATTTTCTCTGCCGGCGGGGTTGCTACTCCTGCTGATGCAGCCTTGATGATGCAATTAGGCGCAGAGGGTGTTTTTGTCGGTTCCGGAATTTTCAAATCCGGTGACCCTGCAAAACGAGCCCGTGCCATTGTCAAGGCCGTGGCCAATTATGATAATCCGGAAGTTTTACTGGAAGTTTCTGAGAATCTCGGGGAAGCGATGGTCGGAATTAATGAAAGTGAAATCAAGGTGTTGATGGCACAACGCGGAGAGTAATCGCAGGAATATTATTGAGGTCATTTAAACTTTCAAAAATGGGCTGCAAAATGATCTTATTGCCCCAGATTTAGTCTTTTTTTCGACCGTAGCTATGGCTATGCTCTACAAAAAAGCCGTCACTTGGAACAATAATTTCTATTTTTCGCTTCAATCCCAAAAGTTTAAACCACCTCATTATCAAAAAGGCCGTTTTCAGAATTTGAAGGCGGCCTTTTTCTCGTTGTAGCATCGGGGTAAACGCTCTTTTGCGTTAAGCGTTACCGAGGCTCCAAAAGATAAATTTAAGATTACTGGATCTCCGCACTCAATCCCGCTTCAAGAAGCTTGGAGCAACGGGGTTCGAGGTCTTCGTAAGAGCCGGTTTTGACCTCGCATTTCCCTTTATAGTGGATTAATAAGGTACATTGTTCGGCTTGCAAGAAATCATGCTCGCAAACTTGCATAAGAAGATGAATTACGTAATCAAAAGTATTTACATCGTCATTAAATACAATCAGATGATTTTCCTGATCTTCCTTGGTTAACGTATCGGTTAATTCTTGTACCCGTGTTTCTTCCTGAACATTAATCATAACTCCGCTACTCTAAATCCTGAAATTCTATGACTTTTTAAATTGAGCGGCTACCCAATTATCTTTTGTTTTATGAGAAATATAAGTGAGTCCGTTGTTCTGAGATTCTTCTTTTATCATTTCCAAATCTCCCTCATAGAATCCACTCATTAGCAAAGTTCCGCTTTTTAATAGACAACGTGTGTAGTTTTGAATGTCTTTTAACAAAATATTCCGGTTGATATTGGCCAATATCAAATCGTATTGTTGCTCTTTTAGCAGGGTGCTATCGCCTTCAAAGGCGTGAATGGCTTTACAATTGTTTGTGATACTGTTTTCTATGGTATTTTCGTAGCACCGGGGATCGATGTCGATGGCATCGATGGATTGTGCGCCTCTTTTTTTGGCAAGGATCGACAGGACTCCCGTTCCACAACCCATGTCCAGAATCGTTTTTCCTTTTACATCGAGCTCCAGGAGATGTTTAATCATTAAAAACGTGGTTTGGTGATGCCCCGTTCCAAACGCCATTTTGGGATTAATCACCAAATCATACAGGGCCTTGCTTGGGGGGTGAAAAGACGCGCGAACCACACAATTACCATCGATCTGAATGGGCTTAAATTCGCTTTCCCATTGAGCATTCCAGTCCTTTTCCCGGATTTCTTTTTGAGTGTAGGCGATGGTATAATCGGGATTTTGCAGGATAGCAATTGAAGAGCGAATGTCCTCAATATCTTGTGCCACCGGAATATATGCCAAAATTTCTTCTTCCTCCTCCATAAAGCTTTCAAAGCCATTTTCAGCCAACTGTGCAATGAGTATATCCTGCCCCGGATTTTGGGGAAGGACTGTAAATCTGTATTCGATATACCGGGATACCATTTTTAATTTTAGAGATTGAAAAATAGGGTTATATATAACGAGGTCATTTAAACTTTCAAAAATGGGCTGCAAAATGGTCTTATTGCCCCAGATTTAGTCTTTTTTTCGACCGTAACTATGGCTATGCTCTACAAAAAAGCCGTCACTTGGAACAATAATTTCTATTTTTCGCTTCAATCCCAAAAGTTTAAACCACCTCAACGTCCTTTTCGCGGGTATTGAAAGAAACTCCTATAAAAAAAGAAACTTCTGTAAAATTAATCCTCCTTCACCGATGGCTGTGACAGATGAGGATAGAATCGAAATTTCGGTTCCGGAATCAACTTTTTTTAAAAGGCCTTAGCGATATCGATAAAGTCTTTGGCCTTTAATGAAGCCCCTCCAATGAGACCTCCGTCAACGTCTTTTTGTGCAAATATTTCCTTGGCATTGTGTGGTTTTACACTGCCGCCATAAAGAATAGAGACGTTATCGGCTGTTTCCTGATCATAATTTCGGGCTACTTCTTCACGGATAAAAGCATGCATTTCTTGGGCTTGTTCGGCAGTGGCAGTTTCTCCTGTTCCAATCGCCCAAACGGGTTCATAGGCCAGAATGATTTTATCCCATTTCTTTTTATCGATATAAAACAAGCTGCCTTTTAATTGCTCCCTGACCACGTTAAAATGGTGCTTATTTTGGCGGTCTTCCAAGCTTTCTCCTATACAAAAGTAAACGGTAAAACCATTTTTTAGAGCGGTTTTCACCTTGTCATTTAAAATTGCTTTAGTTTCTCCAAAGTATTTTCGACGCTCACTATGTCCTAAAATAACAGTCTCTACACCGATGCTTTTTAGCATCTTGGCAGAGATTTCTCCCGTGTAGGCTCCACTTTCTTTGGGGTGCATATCTTGAGCTGCAACGGCTACTTGTACGTCTTTCAAGCTCTCGACGGCAGTCAAAAGATTGGTAAATGGCGGGGCTACCATAAGTTGAACCCCGTTGTCAAGGTTTTTTATTTCACTTTTCAGATCTGAAAGAAGAGCCTTTGTTTCTTTCAAATCACAATTCATTTTCCAGTTTCCGGCGACTATCTGTGCTCTCATAAATTTGTTTTATTTGGAGGACAATATACTAATTTTGAGGAGAACTTTTTTCTTCTTTCAGTTTAATGCCATGAAGATTGTTCCAATGTTTTTTTTGCACGATGACACCTTTGTTAAGAACCAATACGCCGGGATTGGCACGAATCATATTTTGGGCTTGATTTTTATCGATTTGGGCAAAGTCGATTTTTAATCGGAAGTCGGTTTTAAATTGATTGATCTGATGCGGGGAAGTCGGGGTTAAGGCTTTGATGACATAACCCTGTTTTTTAGCTTCTTGAGTGAACGATTTGATCTTTTCCCAACCTTCCGTATCACTATGAGTAAGGTCATAACTCACGATTAAAATGAGTTTTTCCTGATCTAATAATTTAGAAGTTAGATTCTTATCTCCTTGAAAAACACTAAAATCCCAGGGAGAGAAGTCATAATCGGCGGGGGCCTCAATTTCCTTGGTTAACGAGGTTCCTTTTTTAAAAGGACTAAAGTCAAAGAAGGGAAGGTGTGTGAGCACTTCATAATGAATAAAGAGGCTGCCGATAAAAGTGACAAAAATGATCCATTTATTTACCATCAGTTTGAACATCGGTTCAATCAGATGGCTTTTTATAAAGAGAATAATGGAGACGATAAAGATGCTCAGGAATTTCCAAAAGGAGGCCTGCGGAGTTAATAGGGAGGTAGAAGTGAGATAACCACAATCTGCTACGGTATTGGCATAGGCTATATATAGGGTAAAAGCGGTAAGCCCGGCCGAAGTGATAACGAGAATCCATCGGGCCAATTGGAAGACGTAGCCCAGCATCAGTATGACTCCAAAGGTTATTTCCATCAAAATGAGAAGAACCGCAAAAATAAGTGCCCGATTGTGAATGAAATCCCATTGTAAACCGGCTTCTCCAAAATAATTTTGTAACAGAAGGGCATATCCGATGGGGTCATTTAACTTAACAATACCGGCAAGAACAAATAGTGTTCCCACTATGATTCTAAGCGCATTGATAAGTACTTTCATGAATCCAACAGTATAATCGATAATCGGGTGAAAATGGGTGGGTTTTCCTCCTTTTTTCTAATTCCACGCAAATATAGTAATACTATTAAAGACAAACACGGGTCATCGTTTTTCGATTTTATAAACCGAAGGCCTCTTTTATGGGAGTTACGTAATCCAGTTTTTCCCAAGTAAATAATTCGACTTCTTTCTCGATTTTGCCCTGATATGGATTTTCAAAAACCTTGGTGACCGTGCGGGGTTGACGTCCCATATGGCCATAAGCAGCCGTTTCCTGGTAGATGGGGGAGCGCAACTTTAACCGTTCTTCGATGGCAGCCGGGCGAAGATCAAATATAGAAGTGATTTTCTCCATAATTTCTTCATTGGAGAAGTTGACGTGCGATTTACCGTAGGTGTTTATGGTGATGGAAGTCGGTTCTGCCCGGCCAATGGCATAAGATACCTGGATTAGAATTTCATCGGCGACTCCGGCAGCAACCATATTTTTAGCGATGTGCCGTGCGGCATAGGCTGCAGATCGATCTACTTTACTGGGGTCTTTTCCCGAAAAAGCACCGCCTCCGTGAGCCCCTTTTCCACCGTAGGTGTCAACGATAATTTTTCTTCCGGTAATCCCTGCATCGCCATGGGGACCGCCGATAACAAATTTACCGGTGGGATTGATATGATAGATGATGTCGTCTGTAAAGAGGGATTTTACATATTCGGGCAATCCTTCAATGACCCGGGGTAGCAAGATGTTTTTGAGGTCCTTTTGTATCTGTTCCTGAGTGATTTTTTGCCCCTCTGGTGTTTCCTCGTCGTGTTGTGTGGAAAGGACGATAGCCACTATTTTCTGTGGAATATTAGCATCGCTGTATTCCAGGGTAACCTGACTTTTAGCATCGGGGCGTAAATAGGTCATCTTCTTGCCTTCTCGTCTTATTTGAGCGAGTTCGCGGAGTAATTTGTTGGACAAATCTAAAGCAAGCGGCATATAGTTTTCCGTCTCCTTGGTGGCATAGCCGAACATCATCCCCTGATCTCCGGCTCCTTGATCTTCTTTTTTGGCTTTATCGACACCTTGATAGATATCGGGAGATTGTTCATGAATTAGGGAAATCACACCACAGGAATTTCCATTAAAACGGTATTCGTCCTTATCATAGCCAATTTGATTGATGACTTTTCGGGCAATGCGTTGGGTATCCAAATAAGCTTTTGAACGCACTTCTCCGGCCAACACCACCTGCCCGGTGGTTACCAAGGTTTCACAGGCCACTTTTGAATAGGGATCGAAAGCCAGAAAATTATCGACTAAGGCATCGCTGATTTGATCGGCGATTTTATCGGGATGACCTTCAGAAACACTTTCTGAAGTGAATAAATAGGACATTGATTTTCTATTTAACGGGGATAAAAATGGCCGAAAGAAGCAACCTGAAAGGTTGACTGGTTTAGCATTTTTACGGGTTGCAATCAGTCAAATTTGTCCCTAAGTGAGTTGCAAAGATACGGAATTGCCGGACTCTTTAGAATGGTTTTGAGTAAAGATTTGTTAATTGTGGGAGATCCTTTTGCGACTCTATGGCATCGGGATATTAGGAGTTGAATGGACGTGCATCGAATTCATATAAAAAGCCGCCCCATAATTATAGTTTTTTATGGAGCGGCCTGATAGAGCGATAAGTAACCGGATGCCTTTTACAAATTCGGTTGTGGTGTTAACCGTAAATAAGGCTTGATTTCCCTATATCCTTTTGTAAATTTCGCCGAAATTTCTTCCTTTTTAATAGCGGGAGAGATGACCACATCCTCGCCATGTTTCCAATCGGCAGGTGTGGCCACCTGGTAATTTGCGGTCAATTGCAGGCTGTCGATGACCCGAATGATTTCGTCAAAATTCCGCCCCGTTGAGGCCGGATAGGTAATAATCAGTTTTATTTTCTTATCCGGATCAATAATTAAAACCGAGCGTACGGTAGCCGTTGTGCTGGCATTGGGATGAATAAAATCATATAGGTTTGATATCTCTTTATCCGGATCTCCAATAATGGGGAAATGGACACTGGTGTTTTGTGTTTCATCGATATCTTTAATCCATCCTAAATGGCTTTCTACAGAATCTACACTCAATGCAATTACTTTTACATTTCGCTTTTCAAATTCCTCTTTTAATTTGGCAGTGGCACCCAATTCTGTGGTGCACACCGGGGTGAAATCTGCGGGATGTGAGAATAAAACCCCCCAGCTATCATCGAGGTATTCATAGAAATCCAACACTCCCTGAGAGGTTGTTGTTTTAAAATTAGGAGCAGTATCTCCCAAGCGTAAGGTTGCCATAATTTTTGATTTTTAGATTGTTAAACGATTTGATTTTTAGGGTTTTGGCTAACTCTAAAGAGGTGCTGATCGGATTCGAACCAATGTGAAAGCTTTTGCAGAGCTTTACCTAACCAACTCGGCCACAGCACCTTGATATATTGTCAATATCTTATAGGGAAACCGGCGTCTTTACTAAATCCCGAGCTTCCAATTCAACGGCTTTGATTCCGCCTTTTAAATTATAAAGGTTTTTGAAGTCGTATATTTCCTCCAGCTCGCGAATAGCCTTTGCGCTTCGACCACCGGTTTTACAATGGATGACGACTTTTTTGTCGCGTTCAATTTCTGATGCTCTGTCGATAATTTCTTTTACGGGAATCAATGATCCGCCGATATGGGCTTCCCTATATTCTTCGGGCTCTCGGACATCGATAACCTGAATCGGTCGATCTCCGTTCTTCCAGTCGATAAACTCTTCTACAGAGATTTCTTTTATGGGTTTTTCAATAACTTTTACACCACAGAATTGCTCATAATCGATAAGCTTTTCTATGACCGGAGTGTGCGCCTGTTTAGATACTTTTAGAATACGCGTTTCGAAAGAAAGGGCGTCAAAAACGAATAAGCGTCCACTCAAGGGTTCGCCGATTCCGGTAATGATTTTAATTACCTCATTGGTTTGCAAACTCCCTATGATTCCGGGCAAAATCCCCAAAACTCCTCCTTCAGCGCAGTTGGGAACCAATCCGGGCTCGGGTGGAGTGGGGTATAAATCCCGGTAGTTAGGGCCGGTAACGCCCTCTTTATCGGTATAATTAAAGACGGATACCTGTCCTTCAAACTGAAAAATAGAAGCGTGAACATTGGGGATCCCGGTCAGTACACTGGCGTCGTTTACCAAATATCGTGTGGGGAAGTTGTCGGTACCGTCGGCCACCACATCGTATTGTTTAAAAAGTTCAATCGCGTTTTTGGAAGTTAGAGGCTCATTATACGGGACGACGGTAATGTGCGGATTTAAACTTTTTATACGTTCTTGAGCCGCTTTTACTTTTAATTGGCCTACATCCTCGACGCCAAATAAAACTTGTCGTTGCAGGTTGCTGTCTTCCACTTTATCAAAATCGATGAGACCAATGGTACCGACTCCGGCTGCGGCGAGATAAAGTAACGCCGGGCTTCCCAATCCTCCGGCTCCGATAATGAGGACTTTGGAAGCCTTTAATTGCTTTTGGGCCTCGATTCCAAAATCAGGGATAATCATGTGCCGGTTGTAGCGTGCGTATTCTTCTTTGTTAAAAGAAATATCATCCGGACTTCCTCCCGCGATAGCCGGGATAATACTGATCACGCTGTGGTCTGTCACGGGCGTGTTTTCTTGTTGGAGATTCCGAATATCTTCTTCGCCGACAAAAATGTTAACATAATTTCGGATCTGATTGTTCTCTTCAAGGAGATTTTTTTTAATATCCGGAAAGTCCCGAACCAGATTGAGAATACTCTCCTTTACAGTAGCTCCGTGGACTTTAATTTTTGATTCTCTGTTCGTGTACTTGCGGAGCGGCGTTGGAATAATAATAGTTGCCATTGTTTTTAAATTTTTGAGGTTATTTTAGGGTGCTTAGTATTTATTTGTTCTTCTTCAAACCGGAAGTTTTCGTTTAATCGCCAGGATTGAAGGGAAACGAATTCACGTTTTTTCACCGCTATGATAAGATAGGAGAAATACGGCTGCGCCGATGCTCGGTCGTGTTCACTGGGTACAGAAGGATGATTGGGATGAGAGTGGTAAACTCCCAATAGTGCCAACTGGTTTTGTTCGGCATAGCGTTCGGCCTTGAGATAATCCTGAGATGTAATTTTAAAACGTCTTTTTCGATTGCTTTCCCGGGCGTTATGAATTACTTTTATTTCGGTGATAAGGCGTTTTTCTCCTTGTTCTTCGCCCAATAGAAAACCACAACATTCATCGGGGAAAGTGCGCTGGGCATCACTGTATATTTCTTGTTGTATTTTTTCAGACAGGTGTAGCATGGGTTATCGGATTTGGTTAATGATTGAACTGTATTTATCGCCGTTATCGGGAAGTACGGTAACGATTGCTCCTGATTCTATTTTTTGTGCTACTTGCAATGCCCCTACCAGATTGGCACCGGCCGAGGGACTGATGAGCAAACCGGTCGTTTGACGGATTTTTTTAATCATTTGATAGGCCTCATCCGTTTTTATTGCAAGGACTTGATCGGCTATGGTCGAATCATAAATTTTGGGGATATGGGCGGTTTCCAAATGCTTCCAGCCTTCTAATCCATGTAATGCAAAATCGGGTTGCAGAGCGATGGATTGGAGTTTTGGATTCCATTCTTTAAGCCTTCTTGAGGTTCCTACAAAGGTTCCGGTAGTCCCCAAACCCGCCACAAAGTGAGTGGTTTTAGGTTGGGCACTTATAATTTCTTCGGCAGTACCATGATAATGAGCCTTCCAATTATTGTCATTGGTATATTGACTGGCGTAAAAGTATTTTTCAGGGTATTTTTGAGAAAGTTGGAACGCTTTTTCCTGCGCTTCATCGGTTCCTCCAAATTTGGAAGTAAGGATGATTTCGGCACCCAGTTGCCGCAAAATTTCTTTTCGTTCACGTGAGGCGTTTTCAGGCAGGCAAAGGGCTACCCTTATCCCTAATTTTTTGCCGATAGTGGCGTAAGCGATTCCGGTATTCCCGCTGGTAGCATCCAATAAAGTTTGTTGCGGGGTTAATTTTTGGGTTGAAAGAGCTTGTTTTACAATATTGAAAGCGGCTCTTGCTTTTACACTTCCGGAGAGTTGTTTCCATTCCGCTTTGGCATAAATCCTCACTTTTGGATTGTTGTGCAATTTTAAAATGGGGAGCAAGGGGGTGTTTCCAATTTGTGATGCTACGACTTGTAACGATCTGTGCAGGTCTGTTTTATTTTTTACGGTGGTAATCATGATTGAAAATTTAGAGGAGGAGAAATAAAAAAGGCGTTACGATATATTGTCGTAACGCCTTTTGCAGGATTTTTTACAGAGCAAGGTCTATGTACGACAATATCGGGTTGAATGGGTACAACAGCACATCATCTGATTTAAAGTTGTAGTTTTCATGGTTGTAATTTTTTAATCTATGATTTAAAAAGAAAAAGCCCCGTCGAAATTGTATCGGCGGGGCTTTGATTTATGATTTAGATTTTATAATCTGCTCTTATCAATTTATAATCCTGATTCCACTCGATACAGCACCTATTTTGTGCATACAGATACAGCAAAGCATCATCATGGATCCTTTGTTTACGGTCTTGTATTGAATAGAATTTGTTTGCATAAAAAGATTGGAAATAAATTTTATCATCATTTCCGGAAGCAAATATAGGCTAATATTTTTGTTCTTTCCAAATAATATTTTTAATTATTTTTAAATTTTCAGTATTTGTCGGTTTGTCGGCCTAAAATTTTTGGGTACTCTAAACGCAAGAATTTTTTAAATTACTTGTCATAAAGTGTTTTATGAGGTTTTGGAAACCATGTTTTTGCGGCTGTGGATTTTTTTGAATTTTTGTCGATATTAGAGGCAAAACAAAAAGTAAACTTATGCAGTCGGATGAGAGTAGGAAAATTGATAAAATGGTTTCCGGATTAAAAAGAATTGATCGTAAATACATTTCGGATGAGATTTCTGCTTTGCTCAATCTGGAAAAAGGCTTTCTCTTTACCTTGAAAAACCTACTGATCAGACCGGGAAAATCCGTCCGTGAGTTTTTATTTGAAGATCGGAAAAAGTATGCTAAGCCCCTCGTTTTTCTAATTCTGATGGCGGTGGTTTTTATGTTGATTCTTCGCCTGTTCGAGATCCCTTATAGTTTTATCAGTATTGAAGGATTTAATCCTAAGATTAATGCCACAGAATCCTTACATGACCGGATACGAGCTCAGGAAATAGGAGGATGGTTAAATCGAAACATGGGGTATGCCCAGCTTATCATGGGCCTTTTTATTGGTTTTTGGATCAAGATTCTGTTTCGTAGATTTCGGTACAATATATATGAGATTTTGATATTGCTGGCCTTTATCTTTGGAGAAGGGTTTTTTATTTTGACGTGTTTTATTTTTATAGGGAACCTATTTAATGGATCTGTTTTTGTAGCTGTTGGGTTCCTTATTTATTTTCTATATATCTTTTGGGGAATCGGTCAATTCTTTGGGGAACGAAAGGTGATGAATTATATAAAATCCTTTCTCGCTTATGCTTTGGGAACTGTTTCCTATTTGGGGAGCCAGATTGTAGTTGCCTATCTAATTCGTTTTATTGAGCCTGTTGCTGCGTGATAAATTATTTTCCCCTCCTAATTTTTGTGTAATTATTGAGGAAAATAGAAGGAAATGCTTTTCTTTGAGGAAGACTTATAAAATTGAAAAAAAAATGAGAGTTAGTTTACAACAAAAAAAAGGATTTCATTTTGAAGGTAAAGGAGCCTCTGGCGTGCCTGTTCAAATCGATGGCGGCGTAAATGAAAAATCGAAAGGAGCCAGTCCGATGGAATTGATACTTTTAGGATTGGGGGCTTGTAATGCCATGGATATCGTCGGAATTCTTGATAAACAAAAGCAGGAGATTATCGATTATAAGATTGAGGTTACCGGAGAACGGGAAAAGGTAGAACGGGCCAAACCGTTTACATCTGCAGAGGTAAAGATTATCCTTGAAGGAGATATCGATCCCGGAAAGGCTTGGAGAGCTGCCCAATTGAGTTTTGAGAAATACTGTTCCGTCTCGATGACTTTGGAAGGGAAAGTGGATGTGTCTTACAGCGTTTGGGTCAATGGCAAAGAAGTGAAAGCCAATTGAAAAGTGCTTTTAAATTAAGAGGTGGTTTAAACTTTTAGCCTGCATAATTCACCAATTCATAAATGTGTAAAACAAAACTCGTGCTATTTTATTCATTATAAACGTATTAGAATGAACAATAACAATAAACCATTGTATTTATTGTAAAATTAAATTCATGAATTAAGCAGGTTAGGATTGAAGCGAAAAATAGAGATTATTGTTTCGGATGACGGCTTTTTTGTAGAGCATAGCCATAGCTACGGTCGAAAAAAAGACTAAACCCGGGGCAATAAGATCATTTTGCAGCCCATTTTTGAAAGTTTAAATGACCTCTAATATTTTAACCATTTGGCCAGTTCCTTAAAGCTGGGTTTTTTTCCATACATTAGAATTCCCACCCGGTATATTTTTGCCCCCACCCAGACTACAGCCAGGATGGATAGCACTAAAATGAGAATGGAAATGGTCACTTCCCACCAGGGTACCCCAAAGGGAATTCGCATCAACATGACAATGGGAGAAGTGAGGGGAATATGGGAGAAAACCACGGCCACCGTTCCATGTGGATCATTCATCACCGAGAAAAAGCCGACATACATGGCCAGCATCAATGGGACGATGATGGGAAGCATAAATTGCTGGGTGTCGGTTTCATTATCTACAGCGGCTCCAATGGCTGCATAAATGGCACTATAGAGAAAATAACCCCCGATAAAATAGATAAAAAAGCAAATGATAAGTTGAATCAAGGGAAGATTGGAGATATCCAGTACAATTTCCTGCATCATATCGTTGTCTAAGGCTTGCGGGTCAATTTGTGACATATCGGAGGAGAGACCGGTAACATCAAAGGGAAGGAAGAAACTGGCGATTCCTAAAAGGATTCCACCGATCACCAGCCAAATCAGGAACTGTGTAACCCCGGCCAGTGTGGTTCCTACTATTTTGCCAATCATGAGATAAATCGGTTTTACTGAGCTGATGATAATTTCGATAATCCGATTTACTTTTTCTTCAATAACGCTCCGCATCACCATATTTCCGTATATGATGATAAACATCATTAATAAGTATCCTGCTGCACCACCAAAGATCATTTTGATATAACCGGAGATTTTGGAGGAGCGTTCACCGGTGTAATTTTCAATATCGATGGTGATATGCGAGCGGGCATTCTGAAGCTTGATAAGATCAATATTTTGCTTTGTTAGGTTACGGTTGGTTTGAATTTCCGAAAGTTTGCTTTCAAGGGACTCAATGAGATCGGCATCCGGAGAGCCATCAGCAAAAAATTGAACCTGACCTTTCTTGGTGTGGGGAATTTTGGGGATGTGCAGGAGTCCGGTTAAATTTTGCTCCTTTGTCGAATCTATGGCAGCCTCCAAAGAGAGATTGGAAAAGCTGACATAATGCAGATTCTCGGAGTCGTGGAAGTGATTCTCAAAGCGACCACTCTCGTCATGAAAGGCAATGGTGCTGACTTTATTTTCGCTGAGCCCGGTGAGGTAGGCGATAAGAACGACCATGCCCACAAAAATGAGCGGACTTACAAAAGTCATCGTGACAAAGGTTTTGTTTTTTACCTTTGCCAAATACTCCCGGATAACGATGAGCTTTAAATTATTCATGAGTTACCGTTTTTATAAAAATATCGTTAATCGATGGAATCACTTCGACAAAATGATTGATTTGCCCTTTATCGTTGAGGTAATTGATAAGATCTCTACGCGTACTGTAATCGGGAATTTTAATATGGAGCTGGATTTCCTCTTTATTAATACTTTTAAACCGGGTGGGAGAGGTCTCAAATTTAGCCGCTAATTCTTGCTCTAAAATTTCACGATTGTCGGCTTCGATGCCGACTTGATAGGTGTTGGATTTATATTCTCGCTTAATGGCCGAAATTTCTCCATCAAGAATCTTATGAGATTGATTAATCAAAGCGATATGATCACACATTTCTTCTACACTTTCCATACGGTGAGTCGAGAAGAGAATGGTAGCTCCCTGATCTCTTAGATTTAAAATTTCTTTTCCGATAAGATTAGCATTTACCGGATCAAAACCACTAAAGGGTTCGTCAAAAATAAGGAGTTTGGGCTGGTGCAGAACCGTAATAATAAACTGTACCTTCTGAGCCATTCCTTTTGATAATTCTTCAATTTTTTTATCCCACCAATCTTCAATTCCAAATTTTGTAAACCATTCTTTTAACCGATTGCGGGCTTCCGATTTTGAAAGTCCTTTTAGGCGTGCGAGGTAAGTAGCCTGTTCGCCGACTTTCATCGATTTATAGAGTCCGCGTTCTTCGGGGAGATAGCCGATTTGTCGGATATGATTGGGGCCTAATTTTTCTCCGTCAAGCGTTATGGTACCGGAATTGGGAATAGAAATCTGATTAAGAATTCGTAAAAAGGTCGTTTTTCCGGCTCCATTTGGCCCCAAAAGGCCAAAGACACTTTGTCGGGGAATGGAAATGGAAAAATCATTCAAAGCAATGTGCTTCCCATAGGCCTTGGTAATGTGTTCTGCTACTAATAAATTATCCATGGAGGTTGAATAGCTTGAGCTTTAGGTAGATTCTAAATTTTTATAACAGCGAATTTATGGCTTTTGCTTTTAACCTCGTTGGTTTTATTGACGTTTTTACAATACGACCTTTCTTTCACGACAAAATAAGACTGGGGAGTACTGCTTTTTTCTTTACAATTAACCCCTGAAGGCGTTGAGAGCCTTTATGGGGGTGTATGTGTAAAAGTTTGATTTTTAGAAATTTATAATTTTTCGAGAAGTGGTTTATATGAATTTTAACCGGAGACTCCCTCATTAAAGTTTAATGCTTTTCAATCTCAAGGCGTTGGCGATTACGGAAACCGAGCTAAAACTCATCGCCAAAGCTGCGATCATGGGCGATAATAATAACCCGAAAAAGGGAAATAATAATCCTGCTGCAACGGGTACCCCGATACTGTTATAAATCAGAGCGAAAAATAGGTTTTGCTTGATATTGGTCATCGTTTTTTCGCTCAGGATACGCGCTTTGTAGATCCCGTGCAAATCTCCGTTCACCAGAGTGATTGCTGCACTTTCTATGGCGACATCAGTTCCACTGTCCATGGCAATCCCGATATTGGCTTGTGCTAACGCCGGGGCATCGTTGATTCCATCTCCTGCCATGGCTATTTTTTTGCCTTTTTCCTGAAGATCTTGAACCGCTTTTAGCTTTCCTTGGGGGAGGACTTCAGCCTGAAAGGATTTAATCCCGACTTCATCGGCTACTGCCTTGGCAGTTTGCGGGTTATCGCCGGTGATCATGATAATTTCAATCCCGTGTTCTCGTAAATGTGCGATTGCTTTTTTACTGTTTGCCTTGATTTTGTCACTAATAACAACAAATCCTAAAACCTTTTTTTCGCGGGACAAATAAGACAGGGTTTTTCCCATGCGTTGTTCTTCCTCGGCTCGGGAGACCAAATTCTTTGGAAGCTTTACTTCCAGTTCTTCCATCAACTTACGATTTCCCAAGCCGATGAGTTGGCCATTGATGGTTCCTTTTACTCCTTTCCCGGAGACAGATTCAAACTGCTCGACTTCGAGGAGCTTATTTCCCTGTTTTTTGTTAAAGGCTAACGTAGCTTGAGCCAATGGATGTTCACTTTGCCGGTTAAGAGAGGCACTGAGCCGACTCACTTCTTTTTCTGTAGCCGGTGAAACCGCTATTATCTTTTCGACCGAGGGTTTTCCTTCGGTAATCGTACCGGTTTTGTCCACAATCAGGGTATCGATCGTATTGAATTCTTCTAAGGCTTCGGCATTTTTGATCAGGACTCCGTTTTGAGCCCCTTTTCCTATCCCGACCATGACCGACATCGGTGTGGCTAATCCCAATGCACAGGGACAGGCGATAATTAACACAGCAACCGCATTGACAAAGGCATACACATAAGAAGGTGCCGGCCCCAATAAGGCCCAGACAATAAAGGTTAATACGGCGATGAGTACCACAATCGGAACAAAGTAAGCCGAGATACGATCGGCCAGCCGTTGGATGGGAGCCCGGCTTCGGCTGGCTTGGTTTACCATCTCAATAATTTGGGAGAGTAAGGTGTCCTGGCCAACTTTTTCGGCTTTCATGACAAAAGATCGATTTCCGTTAATGGTTCCGGCACTCACGGGGTCTTCTTCTTGTTTTTCGACGGGAATCGGCTCCCCGGTAATCATAGATTCATCAATTGAAGATGAACCTTTATAAAGGTAGCCGTCAACCGGAACTTTTCCTCCCGGTTTTACGCGTAATAAATCCCCTTTTTTAAGGTCATGAATCGAAACTTCCACTTCCTCATGATCTACAATTTTTATTGCGGTATGGGGAGCCAGTTGAAGAAGTTTTTTAACTGCGGAGTTGGTTTTACTGTGTGCTCGAGCTTCCATGACCTGCCCCAATAGAACTAAGGTTAGAATAACCGTAGCCGATTCAAAATAAACATGCACAACGCCGTTGGTTTGGAATTGAGGGGGGAAAATATGAGGAAACAGTAAACCGACTACGCTAAAAACCCACGCTACTCCGGCACCAATCCCAATCAACGTAAACATATTCAGATTCCAGGTCTTGATCGAGCGATAGGCACGTTCAAAGAACATCCGGGTCGTCCAGAAAACCACGGGAAGAGAAAGCCCGAATTGTACCCAGTTCCAGTATTTAATATCCATGATTTTATAAAACGGATTGCCGGGCAACATATCCGACATGGAAATTAGAAAAATAGGTAGGGTGAAAACCACCGACCACCAGAATTTATAGAGCAGATTTTTATATTTTTTTTCTTCCGCCGATACGTCGGGTTCGACCGGTACTAAATCCATCCCACAAACCGGGCAGCTCCCGGGCTTGTCGTAGGTTTTATCCCCTTCACAACGCATGGGACAGATATATTGGG
>CAZBXQ010000027.1:23889-38084 GCA_964495935.1 uncultured Flavobacteriaceae bacterium | reverse complement strand
CAATAATTTATCCGTTTTTATTTCCACTAAAATACACTTTACAAGTCTAAAGGAACGCAGTGAGAGATCTTAATCCATGAACAGGAAAAAAATTGCTCTTTCGTCGAAAGAGACGAATCACGCCGAAAAAATAATGGGAAGGCTACCTTCAGGTAAGGATCACACTCCCCATTATATTCATAGGCTTTACACTCGCTCTATAAAGTTAGCCCTTTTTTGTTAGCGATGATAAATGTACTATTTGGAATGCAGGGCAACAGGATTTATCCCTGATACACAATTCTGAAGATGGTACCGGCCTGATCGTCGGTGATGTAAAGCGATCCGTCGGGGCCTTGAAATAATCCGTTGGGGCGATACTTGGCATCCGAAGGAGACTGTATCGAACCGGAATGCCCGGTAAATCCATCTGCAAAAACTTCATAGTCATCGCCCGAAGGAAGATCTCCATCAAATGGAACGAAAACTACTTTATACCCTTTTTGAGGTTCCGGGGCTCGATTCCAAGACCCGTGAAAAGCTACAAAGGCTCCGTTTTGATAACTATCGGGAAATTGATCTCCGGTGTAGAACAACAATCCGTTGGGTGCCCAATGTCCGGGGAAACTAAAAATGGGTTTTTCGTATTTTCCTTCTTCGGCTACTTTTTTGCCATCTCCGCCGTATTCCGGAGCTATACGGGCAACTTCATCAAATGGATCCCAATAGGTGTAGGGCCAGCCGTAATTTTTTCCCTCTTCCAATAACAGGAATTCTTCAGCCGGAAGTTCGGCACTTTCTTTTTGATCGTAAAATTCTCCCCAATTATGGAAGAGTTGATCGCGCCCGTGCATGACAGCATATAATTTTTTGGTATGTGGATTCCAGTCCAGTGCCACGGCGTTGCGAACTCCGGTCACATAGCGTTCTCCGTCTTCCTGCTTTTGATTGAGTTTTTCGGCATCAAATTTCCAGATTCCGCCGTGTTTTTTTAGAAGCGGGCAGGGATCGATTCCCGGAGATCCTGTTACCCGATCTTTTTTTTGGCAGCTGTTGGAGGGAGCTCCCACATTGACATATAAATTCCCTTGATCGTCAAGGGCCAGCGATTTTGCTTCGTGTACTTTTTGCGGGGGAAGTGTGGCGATAACTTCAAAATCGGGATCGGGCAGGAGTTCGTCTTTTTTTAATTTAAAACGAACTACCGCTGTATCTGATCCGTAGTAGAGATAATCCTTATAAAGTCGCAGCCCGGTACCGGAAGCCAAGTCACCAAAATACCGGATGACATCGGCTTTTCCATCGCCTGTGGTATCCCGAAGTGCAACAAGAGCACTTCCCTGCTTGCGCTTGTTTAAAGAAACATACATATCCCCGTTTTTTCGAACCACCACGCGACGGGCAGCTCCGAGATCATGAGCCACCTCAACGACCTTAAATCCTTCGGGCAATTCGAGTCCGGCATTATCGTTTTCAAATGCTATCTCTTCTGACGTTGCCGGATTGGCCTTAGCGTCTTTGTTTTGAGCATTGTTTTTACAGGCTCCTAATACGATTAAAAGAGCCATTCCGAGAAAAGTGGGAAAGCGCATATGGATAAGAGATTGATTTTTTAAAAATTACAGGAATTCAAGGTACAAAAAATATTGAAGAATACTATAAATGGTTGTAAGCCTGTATCAATTCTGAGGCCAATACTTGTAGTTTGGGGCGATCGCTTGTCGATACATTCAATTCAATTTTGACCGGATCCGAACCCCGAACAGCATTTGTTTTTTTAAACTGTTTATCGAAATCGTCCACGGCCCGGCAAAAATGCTTATAAAAGGTTTGTCCGGATCCGAGGACACCGTATATCTTTCCCGAGAGATCCTCGTGGGCCAGATCTTCATAGAAATCTATAATTTCATCGGGAAGCTCTCCATCCGTGCCATAGGTATAAGTAGCTACCACACAGATATCGACATCTTGAAATTCCCGCGGATAAACCTGCATGGCTTCTTCAACTTCGACCTTTACATCAAAATTTTCTAATTCTCGAGCCAGTAAATTTGCCATTTCTTCTGTATTGCCGGTTAAACTGGCATAGACGATCATTGCTGTAAGCATAGCGAGCCTGTCGTTTAGAATGTTGATTCAAAGATCGGCATTTTTTGGGAGGATAGAGAAAAAGATCGGGAATAACCGTACTTTTTTCCGGATCGATTTATCATTACTTTAACATTTGTATAATCTTTTGTAAATTACTTCCTGATTCGGCGATTGGAAGAGAAGGGATGAAGCCTGCTTCATTCATGAATTTCATTTTAAGGAGATTCAAGGCGTCGGAATCCAAAGGAGTAGTGAACTATTTCAAGGATTTTGCAACGCAGAAGGCTTGTCCGCCCGTGGTGGACCTGTCTGCCTATGGAAGACCCCAAAATTAAATCAAAATGCTCTTTGAGGCTAAATATAGTGCCTTATCATTATAATCTATTATAACTATCTTATAACGAGTTATTTAATGGAGATGTGCTTTTTAAAACTTATGAATTGATGAATGATCTTATCTAACTACTTTCATAAATTACTGATAATTAATTGATTGTTATTTTTTAAGATCAGCTATAATTTGGATGGGTATTCTCCTAAAAATGGCATCTCGAACGCAGTGAGAGATCTTAATCCATGAACAGGAAAAAGATTGCTCCTTCGTCGAAAGGGACAAATCACGCCGAAAAAAATAATTGGGAAGACTACTTTCAGGCTGGGATTACACTCCCCATTATATTTATAGGCTTTACAGTCGCTCTATACAGTTAGCTCTTTTTTGTTAGCGATGATAAAGTGCTATATTGGAATGCAGGTAAGAGTAAAAGAAGAGAATTGTGGATTTTAATACGAAAGAAATTAGGAGATTTTTATTAATTTATTTGTAAGTTAGCCACTCGGAGGAAGCCGGAAGAAGAGATCTAAAAATGCTGCAAACGAGACGTTTCCTTTGGGTGTAATTTTTTAAACGCAGATACTATGGAGCAAAATCGCGCCCGTAAAGGGCTACATCCTGCATTTTATGTACTGGTCACGGTCTTTTTCTTTTGGGGATTTGTAGCCGCTTCCAATGGAGTCGTCATCCCTTTCAGTAAAACTCATTTTGAATTGACTCAACTGGAGTCGCAGCTAATCGATTTTGCCTTTTATGGGGCCTATTTTATAGGATCATTGATATTGTATTTGTACTCTTCCTGGCGGGGGAAAGATATCTTAAATAAAATTGGATACCGCAAAGGGATTGTCATAGGGCTGTTGATTTCTGCTGTGGGGGCTTTGTTGTTGATTGGAGCCGTCAATTTAGGCTTGGAAATGGAAAATAAAACGTTTGCCTTTTATCTTATTTTGGGAGCTTTCTTTATAGTGGCGTTGGGGTTTTCACTACAACAAGTAGCAGCCAATCCTTTTGCTGTGGCTATGGGCGATCCCGAGACCGGAGCCAATCGATTAAGCTTGGCCGATGGGGTCAATTCCTTCGGGACGGCTATCGGCCCGTTGGTGGTTAGTATATTGCTTTTTGGAACAGCCGCAGAGGTGGGAGGAGCCATGGAAATTGAACCCGATATTACCGGAATTAACACCTTGTATTTTTTATTGACCGTGCTGTTTGTTTTGGTGGCTTTGCTTTTTTGGTTTGCCAAGATGCCCGAGGTCACCGAGGAAACCCAGCATGAACACACCCCTCATGCCAGTAAATCCATGCTGGCGATCACCGGATTTTTTGTGCTTATTGTATTGGGAATCGTGGTACGCCATGAATTGCCCTTTTTTATCATTGGTCTTTTGGGGATTATAGCGGTGCTGTTTTACTCCAATCATCGAGCCAAAAAGAACAGTGTGGGATGGGGAGCCATGCAGTATCCCCAATTGGTATTGGGGATGTTTTCGCTTTTAATTTATGTGGGAACAGAAGTGACAATCCAGAGCAATTTGGGGTCTTTGTTGGAAAAGCCGGGTTTTATCAATGCCGATGGCCTGGACGGTTCGCAAATCGATCCCTATATTTCCCTGTTCTGGGGCGGTTTGATGATTGGCCGGTGGGCCGGTGCGATTACCGCTTTTGACATTAAAAAAACAACTCGAAAAATATTGTTGACGGTGGTCCCGGTGGTTGCTTATCTGGTGGTGTTGCTGATTAATTATTTGAAGGGAAATGCGGTGCTTGATTTACTGCCTTTTGTTCCGTTTTTGGTTTTACAGATTATCGGGTTCTATTGGGGGCAGGAGAAACCCGCAAAGACCGTTTTGATTTTCGGTATTTTAGGGGCGGCTATGATGGCACTGGGTATTTTTACTACCGGATATATCGCTACTTTTGCTTTTGTGAGCGGCGGATTGTTCTGCTCGGTTATGTTTCCTAATATTTTTGCATTGTCCATCACGGGATTAAAGAAACATACCGGAGAAGGTTCGACATTCCTGATTATGATGATTTTGGGAGGGGCCTTAATCCCACCCATTCAGGGAGGATTAGCCGATATAGACTTTATAGGTGCACATTATTCCTATATCGTACCGCTGATAACATTTTTAATATTAGGAAGCTTCGGATACTATGCAAAACGAATTTTAAAAGCACAAGGATTTAATTATGACTGAACCGTATGCCATAGGAATTGATATCGGCGGCACCAATACCGCTTTTGGTATCGTTGACCGCACAGGAAGAATTGTTAAACACGGGGTGATCAGTACCAAAGGCCATGCTGATATAGGAGCGTATATTGACAGTCTTTATCGGGCTTTAACTCCCCTTATGGAAAGCGTGGAGGGAGCGATTATCGGAATAGGAGTGGGAGCTCCAAACGGGAACTATTATAGCGGAACCATTGAATTTGCTCCCAATTTGCCGTGGAAAGGGATTATTCACTTGGCTGATTTATTGGAAGAAAAATTTAACAGGCCGGTACGGGTTACCAATGATGCCAATGCGGCGGCAGAAGGAGAAATGACTTTTGGAGCGGCCAAGGGCTTGAAGAATTTTATCATGATTACCCTGGGAACCGGATTGGGAAGCGGTGTTGTTGTGAATGGAGAATTGGTATATGGGCATGATGGTTTTGCCGGAGAGCTGGGACATGTCATCATTGAACGGGATGGACGCTTGTGTGGTTGCGGCCGCAAAGGTTGTTTGGAGACCTATGTCTCTGCCACCGGAATTGTACGCACCATGCGCGAGTTTATTCAATCAACGCCGACACCGAGTAAATTCAGGGAAATGAAGGCTGAAGATATCACCTCAAAAGCGATCACAAAAGCCGCTGTTGAAGGTGATGAATTGGCCAAAGAAGTGGTCGATTACACAGCAAAAATATTAGGCCGGTCCTTGGCCAACTTTGTAACCTTTTCGGCACCGCGAGCTTTTGTCTTATTCGGGGGATTGGCGCGGGCCAAAGATTTGATTATCGAACCCACCAAACGGTATATGAATGAGAGCCTCCTGAATATCTGGAAGGATAAAATTGATATCATTCATTCTAAACTTCCGGAAGATGAAGCTGCTATTTTAGGGGCCAGTGCTTTGGTATGGGAGGTCCTCGAAGATGAAGCCTAAGAATCGAATCGGAAGGAGTACCCCTGTAAGATGGTATTCGCTACAAATTTCTCAACGTTTTTAAAAATGATTATGAAAACCGTGAAACTGAGCTTGCTTGCGTTTATTGCGACTTTTATATGTATCAAGAGCGCAAATGCTCAGGAAAATCTGACCTCATATATCGATCCCATGATTGGAACCGGAGGGCATGGCCATACTTTTCCCGGTGCCGCAACACCTTTTGGGATGGTGCAATTAAGTCCGGATAATGGCCGCGGAGATTGGGATTGGGTAAGCGGGTATCACTATACGTCCGATTATATTGCCGGGTTCAGCCACTTGCATTTGTTGGGAACCGGGATTGGAGATTGGCTTGATATTGCGGTAATGCCATTACTGGAGCCGGTGGAAAAGCAAGATGTGGATACGCGCACCTTCTTTTCCCACAACAACGAAAAGGCAACGGCCGGACGCTATCAGGTGAAATTGGATAATGGGATTAAAGCTGATTTAACGGTTACTCCGCGGGTGGGATACCATCGTTATACCTTCCCCCAAGGAACAGAAAAACCTACCCTGCGATTAGATTTACATCATGCGTTTAACTGGGACAAACCGGTGGAGACCGAAATTGAGGTGCTTGATGATAGCACGCTCGTCGGAAAAAGAATCTCTACGGGGTGGGCGAATCACCAAAGTGTTTTTTTTGCTTTGCGCACAAAACGCCCCATACAAGCACTTTTGCTGAATGGGGAGTATAAGAATGATTTCTTATCCCCAAAGAAGGCCTCCGGGGAAGTTCGCATCCAATCGGGAAAAGATTCAAAAGGAGTCAATGCACAATTGGTTTTTGCTAAAAATAATCCTATCGAAATCAAAGTGGCACTTTCTTCTACCAACACCGATAAAGCCCTTGCGGCGTTGAAGGAGATTCCGGATTGGGATTTTGAACGGGTAGCAGCCGAGGCCAATCGGACTTGGGAAACGGAAATGGCCAAGATTAAAATCGAAACTCCGCGGGAAAATATAAAACGTATTTTCTATACCAATCTTTATCATACGGCGATAGCCCCTACATTGTATTCGGATGCAGATGGGGAATACCGAAACTTTAACGATGAGATCCATAAAGCTCCCGAAGGGGAACAAAAATATACCCTGTACTCCCTTTGGGATACGTTTCGGGCCGAACACCCTTTACTGACTATTACCCAGCCTCAGAAATATCGGTCTTTGTTGAATAGTATGTTGAGCTTTTACGATGAATACGGGTTGCTTCCGGTTTGGGATTTAAGCACCAATGAGACCAATACGATGACGGGATATCATGCGGTTCCGGTTTTGGCCGATGCTCTATTAAAGGATTTTCCGGGATTGGATCAGGAACGGGTCTATAAAGCCCTGTTGGCCAGTGCGTATCAGGATATTCGCGAGGTGCCTTCTTATATCCAATACGGTTATGTGCCGCAGGATGTAAATGGTGGAAGTGTGACCAAAACCCTGGAATATGCCTTTGATGACTATGCCATTGCGCAAGTGGCAAAAAAATTGGGAAAAGAGGACGATTACAGGGAGTTTTCCAAACGGGCTCAGAATTATCGAAACCTCTTTGATCCGGAAACGGGTTTTATGCGCGCTAAATACAAAAATGGAGAGTTTGTCGGAAATTTTGACCCCTTTTATTCCGAACATGATTTTGATAAAAGTCAGTATATTGAAGGAACCGCTTGGCAACATTCTTTTTTTGTTCCGCACGATGTTCGGGGATTGGCCGGACTTTTCCCCGATAAAAACGGATTGAGTACCATGCTGGATTCCCTTTTTGTGGCACCATCGATTATGCGGGGCGAAAATGTTTCTCCTGATGCTGATGGATTTATCGGGCAGTATGCACATGGTAACGAACCCAGCCATCAAATCCCGTATATGTATGCCTATATTGGTGAGCACTGGAAGACCGAGATGAGGGTGCGTCAAATTATAGAGAGTTTATACAGCGACCAACCCAACGGATATCCCGGGAATGAAGACGCCGGACAAATGAGTGCCTGGACGGTCTGGTCGATGATTGGGATGTACCCCCAGAATCCGGTAGGGGGGGAGTATGTTTTTGGAAGCCCAACAGTGGATCAAGCAGAGATTACCATGCCCAACGGAAAGATTTTTACGGTAAAAGCTGAGAACAACTCCGAGAAGAACTTTTATATCCAATCTGTTACGCTGAACGGAAGGCCTTATGATAAGGTTTATATTCATCATGCGGATATGATGAAAGGGGGGGAGCTTATCTTTCAAATGGGGCCAAAACCCAATAAAGAATACGGAAAGGAAAAGAGTGCCTGGCCCCAATCGATTTCTGATTGGAAGAATTAAGAAGAACTAAATCGAAGTATCCACGGCCTAACCTGCTTAATTAAATCAAAATTCTATTTGATACTAAATTATAGTGTCTTATCGTCTTATTCTGTTATAATCAACGTATTATGAATGATTTCATAGGAGAATATTTTTTTAAATATATGAATTGGTGAATTATGCAGGCTAAAGATGAGATGACCAATCCTCCCTTCAAAAAAGAAGTTATAAGGCAATATGGGGTGCTGAATTTAGTACCTAAAGCTAAAATCCAACGGAATGTTATCTATTCGATTTTTATAACGAAGCGTAGCGTGATATAAAAAACATATCGAAGATTTTAACAATATAACAAAAGTTTTGGGGTTCATCCTTCAGGCATTAATTTATGCTTATTGTTCCGAAATCGACACCCCGCCCTGCGGGCACCCCTCTACCCGAGGGGAATTAGGTTTATTTTCTTTTTTAATCCTCCGGATCCCCAACTACATTTCATTGAATCGCACATCCATTCCCCTCTTTATAAAGAGGGGTGCCGTAGGTGGGGGGGGTGGGATGGATTCAATCAATTTACTTTTCTATAACCCATTAAAAATAAATGCAGTATGAATATATTCCAATAAATCGTGTTGAATTCAGTTCATAAGAACATCTCCGAAACTTCAGCAATATAAAAGAGATGTCTCGTTTCTCGTACCTCGAAAAACGACATGACATCTTCTTTCGACTCAAAACTTGAGTCTAAGCTGGCCCTCTATTTATTCTTAGGCAAAATATGAAGTAATCAAATAAGGCAATTGACTTAGGCGTTATAATAATACGATTAACATAAAAATATATCCATTAATGTGCGTTGTCAATTCGAGTGTTTTCTATGGTGTAGCGATAGCGAAAGCAGAGAAAATGTAGCGAGAATTCTTGCTCTAAGAGAGATGTCTCGATACTCCCGAAAGCTTTCGAGATCTCGTACCTCGAAAAACGACATGACATCTTCTTTCGACTCAAAACTTGAGTCTAAGCTGGCCCTCTATTTATTCTTAGGCAAAATATGAAGTAATCAAATAAGGCAATTGACTTAGGCGTTATAATAATACGATTAACATAAAAATATATCCATTAATGTGCGTTGTCAATTCGAGTGTTTTCTATGGTGTAGCGATAGCGAAAGCAGAGAAAATGTAGCGAGAATTCTTGCTCTAAGAGAGATGTCTCGATACTCCCGAAAGCTTTCGAGATCTCGTACCTCGAAAAACGACATGACATCTTCTTTCGACTCAAAACTTGAGTCTAAGCTGGCCCTCTATTTATTCTTAGGCAAAATATGAAGTAATCAAATAAGGCAATCACGTCTAAATCATAGAGGTGATTTAAACTTTTGGGATTGAAGCGAAAAATAGAGATTATTGTTCCGGATAACGGCTTTTTTGTAGAGCATAGCCATAGCTATGGTCGAAAAAAAGACTAAATCTGGGGCAATAAGATCATTTTGCAGCCCATTTTTGAAAGTTTGAATGACCTCATAACTTTACGTTGTACTTATCGAATCAAATGTGGTTTTTCATTAAAAGTTTTTAGAATAAACTCACCAAAAAGGGTGTTTGTCCAGGCAAACCAACTTCGGGTAAAGTCTGTGGGATCATCTTTATGGAAGGATTCATGCATAAATCCGGTTCCGCCATGGGTATTCACCAACATCGTGATGCAGTCTTTGATTTCCGTTTCATCGGTTGAGGTCATGCCTCGCATGATAATACTCATGGGCCAGATATAATCGCGGCCAATATGAGGCCCGCCCACACCTTCTCCTGCTTTTCCTTTAAAGAAGAAGGGATTGTTTTCAGAAAGCACATAATTTCGAGTACGTTGGTAAACTTCATCATCCCCATCCACCGCTTCTAAATAGGGGAGCGATAATAAGCTGGGAATATTGGAATCGTCCATCATCAAATGACTGCCAAAACCATCTACCTCAAAAGCATATACACGACCGAATTTCGGATGATCGATAATCCCGTATTCGTTCACTGCTTCTTCCACCTCGCTTGCCAATTCTCGGAAGTCTTTGGCCATCTTTTTTTCTTTCATGACCTCTTCCAAGATTTCGGCAGCGTGACGTAAGCTCACCACGGCAAACAAATTGGAGGGAATCAAAAAGGAAAATAAGGTTGAATCGTCTGAAGGCCGGAAGCTGGAACAGATTAATCCGACGGGTTTTACCGGATATCCGTAGCCGTCCACCTGCAGCGTATCGGATCCTCTTGGTGTAGTGCGCATAAACTGATAAGGCCCTAATCCATCCTTGCGCTGTTGTTCTTTAAAGGTTTTAAAAATATTTTTTTGGGCTTTTAGCCATTCTTCGTCAAAGGGAGCCGTATCACCGGAGGTTTTCCAGTAGTGGTAGGAAAGGCGGATGGGGTAACAGAGCGAATCGATTTCCCATTTTCGCTCATGAATTCCCGGTTTCATATCGGTGTGATCCCCGGCCCATTCCCCTGTTCGCTTCGGATCATTGTAAAAGGCATTGGCATAGGGATCGATATTGATGCAGGCACTCTGTTTACGGATCAATCCCCGAATAAGTTCTTGTAGATCCTTATCCTTTTGGGTGAAGGGAAGATAAGGCCAGACTTGAGCACTGCTGTCCCGCAACCACATGGCATCGATATCCCCGGTGATGACATAGGTATAATGTTTTCCGTTTTCCACATAGGGAAAGACCGTTGTGTCCAGTGTATTGGGGAAGCAGTTGTGAAAAAGCCATCCCAATTCTTCGTTTTTAACACCGGTTTGCACCTTTTTGATGGTTTCTTCAATGATTTTACTGTTAAATCGGCGCTTATCTTTTGGAATTCGAACCACCGGAAAAGACCTTTTAAAATGCGCTGCTTTAAGGATGGAAGGGCTGCCCAATGCGATTCCTGCCAGAGCCGAATTTTGAATAAATTTTCTTCGATGCATGATTATGGAAGTTTGCGTACTAAGATAATGAAATAAAGGAAACCGGGGAGATTAAAACAGTTTCAGAAAGTCTCTTTGTAAGAAAACCACAACTAAAAAACGTTTGATGTTGGAGGGTAAGCCGATAAGCCATTTCAGCTCCGTAAAGGTTGTGTGGTCCTACTCTTAAAGAGAACTTCGATTTTGAGTCATAAGGCTCCCTATCGGAATAATCCGTGGATAAACAATAGATTCATCCATCTGCCAAGACCGCGGGAGGAAATGAATCAATCACTTCCAAAGAACTCTGATTGGAGCGTTGACGCTGACCGGGAGTCCCCTGATTTTAGAAATGGATTTTCTGTTTCTATGAGTTTTGGAAATTAATCTACTATCTCCTCCAGTTTGACATCAAAAATTAAGATGGAATTGGCAGGAATGGGGCCCACTGCACGGGCTCCGTAACCCAGGTGCGGAGGGATGATAAAACGGGCTTCTTCGCCTTCTTTCATCAGTAGAAGTCCTTCGTCCCAGCCCGGAATTACCATGCCGGTACCCACTTTAAATGTAATGGGATCCTGATCTTCTTCTACCTTTTGATCAAATACCTTTCCATCAGACAGCATACCCTTGTAGAAAACTTTAATGGTGTTTCCCCGGGAGACCCTTTTTCCGTTGGTGGGGGTAGTGATTTTATAGCGGAGTCCGCTATCGGTTTCTTTGTACCCTTCGGCAAGACCTTCGATTTCCCTTTCCAGTTCTTTTTGCGCCTCTTCCTTTTTCTTTTTGTCTTCTTTTATTTTTTTAAGGAAAACTTGGGGTGCATCAAAATCTTCGGCTTCTTGTCCTTTTCTGATAATTTTTACGGCATTCATAACGATATCTTCCTTGGGTTGTTCGTTAATAACTTCGGCCTGTCCGATGGAATCCACCACTTCCTGACCTTTGACGACATGCCCGAAAACGGAGTATCCGCCGTTCAATTGGGGAGTGGGTGCCAGGGTTATAAAAAACTGACTGCCATTGGTGTCGGGACCTGCATTGGCCATGGATAACACTCCTTTTTCATTGTGATTGAGGCCGGTATCGGTTTCATTCGGGAACTCATATCCGGGCCCTCCTTGCCCGTTGCCTTCCGGATCGCCTCCTTGGATAACGAAGCCTTTTACCACCCGGTGAAATTTGATTCCGTCAAAATAAGGTTTTCCTTTGTATTCCTCATCGGCCATGGGGTTATCTCCTTCGGCGAGCGAGATAAAATTGGCCGCGGTCATGGGGGCTTCTTTGTAGTTGAGTTCGGCCACAAAATTACCGTCGGTGGTATCGAATACGGCATAAATTCCTTCGCCCAAATCGGCGGTTGGATCTTCTTTACAGGCGGCAATCGCCAGTATTAGCATCGCAAAAAGAGATAATTTCAGTTGTTTCATGATGGTCTGTATTTTGGCTTAAAAATTTAAATTATAAATCGTCTTTTGGGGTTATAGATTGTAGGGTTACTGTACTTTTTATCGGGATGTTGTGACCTATTTTTTCGTTGTCTCCATAATATCCGAAGGCCACTGAAGAGGGAAATAAAAAGGTAACCGTTTCTCCCGCTTTCATGAGTTTTAATCCCTTTCGCATACCGATAAAAAGATCCTCCTGATCGACAGCATATTCCCGATCTCCAATTTCCTCTCTCGAATAGAGGGTTTTGCCATCGAGGGTGAGGATATTGTAATTGAATGTTACCAAATCCCCAAAATGGGGGGTGATGGTGTCGTCTTCTTTTTTAATATTGTAATGGTACCAGAATCCGTTGGATGAACTATAATAAGTATTCCCTGTATCAGCTTGAATAAGGGCTTGAATCTGGTCTTCCTGTCGTTTCTGTAAAGCCTTGTTGCGGATTACAGACTCTTTTAAAAACTGTCCGGATTTTTTGATCACCGGTGCTCTTGGCTCCGGAGATTTACAGGCCAGTGTCAGAAACAGAAATAAAAGGCTCAGGATTTTAGTCTGCATGAGAAGCTAAGATTGGATACTCTTCAAGGAGTTCTTCAAAATATTGTGTTGTTTCATGAAGGCTTTTTAGAGAACGCCCTCCCGCGGCATTGATATGGCCTCCGCCGTCAAAATGTTTTCGAGCAATCTGATTGACATCAAATTTCCCCTTGGACCGAAGTGATATTTTTATGATTCGATCGGTTGTGTTTTCGATAAAAATAGCGGCTAAGACGATGCCTTTTAGGGACAGTCCATAGTTGACCACTCCTTCGGTATCTCCTTTTCTAAAGTGATGATCGTCCAATTCCTTTTGGGATAAAGTGATATATGCCGTCTTTTTTTGTGGAAGCACGTGCAAATTGTGGAGTGCTACCCCCAATAATTGTAATTGGTTATAGGTTTTAGTGTCATAAATATTTTGATGAATGAGTGTGTGATTAGCTCCTTTGTCAATGAGATTGGCAACAATACGATGAGTATTTCCGGAGACCGAAGAAAATTTAAAAGAGCCGGTATCCGTCATAATTCCCGTATATAAACAGGTTGCTGTAGTGACGTCAATTTGATCGGCATCGCCAAATTTATCGATAACGTTATAGATCAGTTCGCAGGTCGAAGAGGAGCCCGGTATGCTGTAGCGGTATTCGGCATAATTATCGGGTTGTTCATGGTGATCAATCATGACAAAGACCGCTTTTCCTTCAGTCTTTATTTCTTTTAATAAGGGAGACATCGTGGCGGTGCGATTAAGGGCGTTAAAATCGAGCGTAAAAATAAGCTGTGCTTTTTTCAGTATTTCCCGACCGGTAGCCGGGTCTGATTCAAATTGCTTTACAACGCCATTTCCGGGGAGCCATTTAAGGAAATCAGGATAATTGTTGGGAGCGATAACGGTACAGGAATGCCCTTTTTGAGTGAGGTAATGATATAATCCCAAAGCCGATCCCAGAGCATCGCCGTCGGGGTTTTTGTGAGGAATAATCACGACTTCTTTTGGGGTTTCCAAAAGCGGTTTTAATTTTTCTATAGTTTCATTTCTCATAAGGTGCTAAGATACAATTATTATTATTTTGCCAAGAGATCCTGTTAAAATGATTTTTGAATCCGAATAATCCACAAATAAATGCGTTTTCGACCGTTTATTCCTAATCTTTTATAGAAAATAAATCGGTTTATCCCGACTTTTGGAATCCTCGGATTTGGAAGGGGGCTATGGAGATCAAATTATTACTTCTACTTTTGATATCTTTAAAAAATCTTGTTATCAGTTGATTATAAAAGTAATAACCTGCTCCGCCTCGCCCTTAAAATCTTCCAAAACTCTAACTAAATTTCATTGAATTGCGTATCCATTCCCCTCTTTTTGAAG
>CAZBXQ010000027.1:0-23789 GCA_964495935.1 uncultured Flavobacteriaceae bacterium | reverse complement strand
CCAAAACTCTAACTAAATTTCATTGAATTGCGTATCCATTCCCCTCTTTTTGAAGAGGGGTGCCGTAGGCGGGGTGTTTCTGATGAGTTAAATCAATTTACTGTTTTTGGTAACCTTTAAAAAATCGATATTGTGTGCATGTATTCGAATAAACCGTGTTGAATTCAGTACATCAGAATACCTCCGAAACTCTAACTAAATTTCATTGAATCGCGTATCCATTCCCCTCTTTTTTAAGAGGGTGCCGTAGGCGGGGTGTTTCCGATGAGTTGAATCAATTTACTGTTTTTGGTAACCTTTAAAAAATCGGTATCGTGTGCATGTATTCGAATAAACCGGGTTGAATTCAGTACATCAGAATACCTCCGAAACTCTAACTAAATTTCATTGAATTGCGTATTCATTCCCCTCTTTTTTAAGAGGGGTGCCGTAGGCGGGGTGTTTCTGATGAGTTGAATCAATTCCCTGTTTTTGGTACTCTCCTAACAATGGCATCTCGAACGCAGTGAGAGATCTCAACCCATGAACAGGAAAAAAAATTGCTCCTTCGTTGAAATGGACAAATCACTCCGAAAAAATAATGGGAAGGCTACTTTCTGGCAGGAATCGCACCCCCATTATATTCATAGGCTTTATAGTCGCTTTATAAAGTTAGCTCTTTTTTGATAGGGCTGATAAAGTTCGATTTAGAATGCAGGTTAGATATTGGAGAAATCCAAAGCTCTCATGGCTCAGTCCGCAACTTTCTCAATTCCTTCCGTCTCTAACCTTAGATTTAAAAATTAACAATAAATCATCAGGACATACGTTTCTTTTATACATTTGCAACTTCAAAAAATACCTAAAACAAATGAACGAAAACACTTTTTCCCCAAAAATTGCCGTAATTGGTTTGGGTTATGTAGGCCTGCCTTTAGCCCGTCTTTTTGCCACAAAATACCCTACGGTAGGGTTTGATATTAACAGCAAACGCGTTCAAAAGCTCAATGCCGGACACGACGACACCCTTGAAGTATCCGACGAACTTCTGAAAAGTGCCTTGGTCAAGAAGAACCCTTTCTCTTCGACAGGCTCAGCAGTAAAAGGTTTGTATTGTACGGATGAAATTAAGGATATCGAGGAGGCCGATATTTATGTGGTAACGGTTCCCACTCCGGTCGATAAAAATCATCGCCCGGTTTTGACTCCGTTGATAAAGGCCAGTGAAACGGTGGGAAAAGTATTGAAAAAGGATGATATTGTAGTATATGAGTCCACGGTTTATCCCGGTGCCACAGAAGAAGAATGTGTTCCGGTTTTGGAAAAAGTGTCGGGGATGACCCTGAACCAAGATTTCTTTGTCGGGTATTCTCCGGAACGGATTAATCCCGGGGATAAAAAACATACCGTAGAAAAAATTTTAAAAGTAACTTCCGGAAGTACACCGGAAACCGGGAAGAAGGTAAATGAATTATATGCTTCGATTATTTCTGCCGGTACTCATCTGGCACCCGGCATTAAGGAAGCTGAGGCGGCTAAGGTGATTGAAAACTCACAGCGGGATATCAATATTGCTTTTGTCAATGAACTGGCCAAGATCTTTAACAAGATGAATATCGATACCAAGGCGGTTTTGGAAGCTGCCGGAACCAAATGGAATTTTCTCCATTTCACCCCCGGATTGGTCGGCGGGCATTGCATTGGGGTTGATCCCTATTATCTGGCGCAAAAAGCACAGGAGATCGGGTATCACCCGGAAATTATTTTGGCCGGAAGGCGACTCAATGACACGATGGGGCAATATGTCGCTTCGCAGGTGGTAAAAGGAATGATTAAAAAGAATATCAATGTCAACGGAGCCCGAGTTTTGCAATTGGGGATTACTTTTAAGGAGAACTGTCCCGATATCCGAAACACCCGAGCTATCGATGTCTATCATGCGCTTAGTGATTATGGAGTAGAGGTGGAAGTATGCGATCCTTGGGCGAATCCGGAAGAGGTGGAAAAGGAATATGGTGTTTCTTGCCAAAATGAGCCGGCAGCCCATCGCTCACCGTCAACTTCTAAATATGATGCTATCGTTTTGACCGTTTCTCATAAGGAGTTTGTGGATATGAATATGGATCAATTGAAAGCTCAAAATTGCTTTGTCTATGATGTCAAAGGTGTATTGGAGGAGTTTGATGAGAGACTGTAGTTGAGAGAGGGAGAATTGGAGAGTGGGGGAATTGGAGAGAGGGAGAATTGGAGAGTGGGGGAATTGGAGAGAGGGAGAATTGGAGAGTGGGGGAATTGGAAATGAAAGTGTAAATTAAGGAAAATCGATTAGTAATGCATCGGATTAGAAATCATAGCGAGTTAAGAGTGTATGATAAATCCTTTAAATGTGGAATGGATATTTTTGATTTGACTAAGAGTTTCCCAAAACAAGAAAGATATTCATTGACTGATCAGATAAGAAGGTCCTCCCGTTCTGTATCTGCCAATATCGCAGAAGCTTGGAGGAAACGACGATACCCCAAGGCATTCGTGGCAAAGTTATCAGATGCCGAAAGCGAGGCTGCAGAAACACAAGTGTGGCTGGAATATTCGTTAAAGTGCGAATATATGGATAATGACCAGTTTGAAAGACTATTTGAAAAATACGATGAAATAATAGGAATGATTGTAAATATGATTAGGTATCCGGAGAAATGGTCTGTTTGAGACACGGGGAGTGGGAGAATATGGAGAGAAACTCAGTTTCCCCCTCTCCCCCTATCCCCCTCTCGCCCTATCCCCCACTCATCTCCTGGTACTTGTACAAAAAAATATATAGAATTTAAAAATATGACTCAAAAAGGAAAAGTCCTTATTACAGGTGGGGCCGGGTTCATCGGTTTTCACACGGCAAAGAAACTACTCAAAGAAGGTTATAAAGTCGTAGGGCTGGATAATGTCAATGACTATTATGACGTCAATATTAAATATGGCCGCTTAAACGAACTCGGAATCAATCGAGGAGAGGCCGAGAAGTGGGGGGAGGTTGCTCGTTCAAAAACGAATAAGGATTACAGTTTTATCCGGATGAATATAGAGGATCGAGAAAGACTTCCCCAAGTATTTCGGGAGCAGCAGTTTGATTTTGTTATCAATTTAGCGGCTCAAGCCGGAGTGCGCTACAGTATTGAAAATCCGGAGACTTATATCGATGCCAATATTGTCGGTTTTTTAAACATTCTGGAGTGCTGTCGACACCATGGAGTTCAGCATCTGGTCTATGCTTCCAGTTCTTCGGTTTATGGTCAAAACGAGGAGATTCCCTTTTCTGAAAATGACCGGATCGATACCCCGATTAGCTTATATGCAGCGTCTAAGAAAGCGAATGAACTCATGGCCTATACCTATAGCCATCTGTATGGAATGAAAACCTCGGGATTGCGTTTCTTTACGGTATATGGTCCCTGGGGCCGACCGGATATGGCGTTGTTTTTATTTGCCGATGCGATTGCCAAAGACGAGCCTATCAAGGTCTTTAACTACGGCGATATGTCCCGCGATTTTACCTATGTGGACGATATCGTGCAAGGGATCCAGATCACCTTGGAACATCCGGCTCCCAATACAATGAATTCTGAACCTACTGAAGAAGGGAAGAATCCTATTTCCAAAGATGTCACTTCGAGCGTAGCCGAGAAGTCTTCCTCATCCTCTTGGTTTGCTAAGAACAAAAACTTCCAAGTCTTTAATATCGGTAATGGAGCTCCGGCCTCGCTGATGGAATTTATCGAGACGATTGAAAAGGAAATGGGGAAGAAAGCAAAGAAAAACATGCTTCCGATGCAGCCCGGCGATGTTCCGCGTACCTGGGCCGACACTTCCCATTTAGGGGCTTTAGGCTATACAAGTACTACCCCGATATCCGTGGGGATTAAAAAATTTGTGGAATGGTTTAAAGCGTATTATCAGGTAGAGTAGAAGAAGTGTTGTCGGGGTGTAATATGGCCATTAGCTGTTTGCCAATCTCTAACTTTGTAAGGGGCAGGCTCGGAAAATTGCGACCCAAGGAGCATTTTATTCAGAATCTTATTCCTGATTGTAGAAGTTGAACATCGCTTGACTTGTTTTCAAGTTCAACTTCAAGTTCGAATTTTCTCCCCACTCCCCACTAATCACTCCCCTCATTTTTTAACCGCAGAGCTCACAGAGTATCCGCGGAGTTCACGGAGGTTATGATAAAGTTGTTATCCTCTGGAACAACACTGAACGATTGGAGATTTGATTTCAAATTTCAAAAGGCAAATTTCAATTTTTTTTCAACTCACTACTCAAAACTTCACCACTCACTTATTACTCAAAATCTTCTTTTTCAAGTTCAAGAATTCAAGTTCAAGTTCAAATTTTCTCCCCACTCCCCACTAATCACTCTCCTCATTTTTTAACCGCAGAGTTCACAGAGTTTATTATAAAATCTCCAATATCTATTGTCATCTGGAAAATTGCGAGGGACGTGCAATTTATTCAGAATCTTATTCCTGACTATAGAAGCTGAACATCGATTGACTTGTTTTCAAATTCAAGTTCAAATTCAAGTCCGAATTCCTGACTGTAGAAGCCAAACATCGCTTGACTTGTTTTCAAGTTCAAATTCAAGTTCGAATTTTCTCCCCACTTCCCACTAATCACTCTCCTCATTTTTTAACCGCAGAACCCACAGAGTACCCGCAGAGTTCGCGGAGTTTATTATAAAAACTGTCATGCCCCGAACTTCGTGAGGGGCTGGTAGCCAATCGCCCCCAACTGCGCATTTAGCTTAAGATTACTATTTTTTGTATTTATTATCGGGGGAACGGGAGGTGTGGAAAACAGATAAAATAAGAATCTCATTTTCCTTGGGAAAAAGTTTATAGATGATTATAAAAGGGAACACCGGAACCACACATTCTCTATAATCTAACTTTCTTTCTTGAAATAAGAATGGACGTTTTCTTATAATCTGTAATTGACGATCCATTACTTGTTCAAATCGTTTGCCCAAACCGGGAGATTGGTCTTTATACCAGTAATAAGCCTCTAAAAATTCCTTTCTGGCTTGCGAGGAAAAGACAAGGCTATACACAATTATTGGATTTCTTTTTTTATTTCAGCCCATGTTTTAAGATCCTTTCTGTTTTTTTTATACTCGGTTACACGTTCTTCAAGACGCCGAATGAATTTATCGTCTTCCCAAAGAGCATTCTGCCGTGTTTTATCCGGGTCAATAAGGGTATAAAGTGCTTGTAAGGTGTGTTTATCGGCTTTTTCGATATAAGTATAAAGTTTGTTTCGAAGGACAGCGGTTTTCATGTCTTGGCAATTTAAATTTAAAGTTAACCATAAATTCGGACTTTTGCTGTTGAATCGGGAAAGTTTGGATATATAGCTATTAACCACAGAGAGTTCACAGAGTTTATTATAAAATCTCCAATATCTATTGTCATTCTGGAAAATTGCGAGGAACGCGCAATTTATTCAGAATCTTATACCTGACTGTAGAAGCCGAACATCGCTTGACTTGTTTTCAAGTTCAATTCGAATTCAAGTTCAAGTTCGAATTTTCTCCCCACTCCCCACTAATCACTCTCCTCATTTTTTAACCGCAAAGCCCACAGAGTATCCGCAGAGTTCACAGAGTTTATTGTAAAATCTTCAATATCTATTGTCATCTGGAAAATTGCGAGGGACGTGCAATTTATTCAGAATCTTATTCCTGACTATAGAAGCTGAACATCGATTGACTTGTTTTCAAATTCAAGTTCAAATTCAAGTTCAAGTTCTCTCCCCACTCCCCACTAATCACTCTCCTCATTTTTTAACCGCAGAGCTCACAGAGCTTATTATAAAATCCCCCAGACTTCGTAAGGAGCATTTTATTCAGAATCTCTCAGGTGATGTATGTAGGTCGATTAATCTGTAACTTCGATATTTTTCTTTAAATCTTCTCCCAGCGTAGATAGGTTTAATGTTGGTAAAATCAATGGGGACATTCCTGATTGTGAAGTAATATTAGTAATAAAAGCTCTTAAATAAGGGAAAATAATAGCAGGAGCATTTAAAACAAAAAGACCATTTATATATTCATCAAGATTACTCTCATCAGAATATTTAAATGTCGATATTGTGTCCAACGCTATGGAAAACTTACCCTCCTTATCTTTTACTTGAATCCCTAATTTTAAATAGAATAAATGATTCGATTTTTGGACTTTTCCTCTTGGGTTAAATTCAATTTGAACTTTATAATCTCCCTTTTCTTCAAAGACAATATGACTTTCTAAAACTTTAAAGTTTATAAACTGTATATGTGCTTTGGTGTTCTTCAAGCTGCTAAATTAAAATTATTCTCAAACGATTGATAAGTATTGAATGATGATTCTGAAAAGTCAAAGCTCATTTCCGGTTCTTCTATTTGAACAGAATTAATATGCTCAATTGCATCGTTTAAAGTGGGGCCTTGCATGTTCAATTCCCGAACAGCTTCCCAGCTTTCCAACACGTCTTCCTTAGATTGATTATCTAAGAATTCTTTTAATTTTTTAGCTAACACAGTTTCCATATCACGAATTTACATATTATTTTGGATAAACAATATCTACTGGTAAAGTTAATGTTTTTTTAGAATTTATCACACATATTTGAACTCGTTGGTTTACAATAGTATATTCTTTTCCCTTTCTAAAATAAACTTTATAAATATTATTCATATCTCCCGCTCGTATAGAATCATATTCAAATATACCTGCATTCTTCATATAGGTTATAACATTCGGAACATTTAAGTCCTCCAAATTTTTAGTCTTAGGGTCTTTCTTAAAAACATCAATTACTTCACGAAATTCCTTTTGACAATTCACAGAACCAAATAAGTCAAAACAATTCCTATTAATTTTGGCTTTACATTTTGTGATTATATAATCTAAAGACTTTTTCTTATAAGAATTCATCCCCCACTGGTGCGCCCATTTTATTTCCGAATCCCAAAAATAATACCCTTCTCCAAGCCAAGCGCTCTTCCTTGTACATTTAAAAGGAGCATTATTAAGCACAAAGTCATAGTTATTTCTATCTTCTAAAGTTTGATATGCTTCGATAACCATTTTAAATCAATTCCAATGCAAAATTAGGGAAATTATCTGATAAAGAATAAAGTGCTCAAAACCCGACTCATCAACTCACTTACCATTATCTCCATTTTTTAACTGCGGAGTTTATTATAAAATCTCCAATATCTATTGTCATTCTGGAAAATTGCGAGGAACGCGCAATTTATTCAGAATCTTATTCCTGAGTGTAGGAGCTGAACATCGATTGACTTGTTTTCAAGTTCAAATTCAAGTTCGAATTTTCTCCCCACTTCCCACTAATCACTACCCTCACTTTTTTAACCGCAGAGTACACAGAGCATCCGCAGAGTTCGCGGAGGTTATTATAAAGTCGTCATCCACGAACTCCGAACTATGAGTAACGATTGGAAGTTTTTTTGTTTTTATGTCATTCTCTCACTACTCAATATACTTCATCACTCCGCCACTCACAACTAAGCACCCAAAAACTCTATAGTCTCCCCAAAAACCATTACTTTTGCCGGCTGAAAAAGTTTAGTTGTTGAATTATTGATTATTGAAATTTGTTTGCTGGGATTATACAAATTAGCAGGGGGATAAGAGTAAACTAATAATATTGAGGTAATACTTCATTTAATAGTAGTCACTTTATTAAGCTCTAACTTTCAGTATAATATGTATGTAATAGAAGCTAATAATGTTAAATATTAAAAAATATATTAAAGTTTGTCATCAAGTAAAACCATAGCAAAAAACACCTTATTCCTATACTTTAGGATGTTTCTGGTTATGGGCGTGACGCTTTATATGTCGCGCATAGTGTTAGATCAATTAGGCGTTTCAGACTATGGAATTTATTCATTAGTAGGGGGCATTGTGGCTCTTTTTGGGTTCCTTAATTCCTCTATGTCCTCGGCTACTCAACGTTATTTGGCTTATGACTTAGGGAAAAAAGACGAGTTAAGACTGCAGAAGACTTTTAGTGCAACCCTAACGATTCATATTACCATTGCGGTTATTATTTTGCTTGTCGCTGAAACTGTGGGGCTTTGGTATGTTAATCATAAAGTTGTACTACCTCCGGATAGGCTTTTTGCAGCTAATGTAGTGTTTCAATTTTCCGTGCTGACAGCTTTAGTGGGGATTATCCAAGTACCTTATGATTCTTTGATTATTGCCTATGAAAAGATGAACATCTATGCCTACATAAGTATTGTAGAAGTTTGTTTAAAATTGGGTTTGGTTTTCCTATTGATGATTTATGGTGGAGATAAATTGATTGCATATGCCGCAATGATGTTTGGGGTTTCAGTAATTATTAGGGTTGCCTACCAAATCTATTGCAGAAGAAATTACCGGGCCAGTAAATTCAAATTTGAATACGACAAAGTTTATTACAAAGAATTAATTAGCTATTCAGGCTGGAATCTTTTTGGTGGTATTGCGTCAGTGAGTAGAGGACAAGGAATTAATATTGTTCTTAACCTGTTTTTTGGGACTGTGGTAAATGCAGCTTATGGACTTACTTTGCAAGTACAAAGTGCAGTAAATCAATTTGTTACGAATTTTCAAAAGGCTGTAAATCCTCAAATCATTAAAAATTATTCTGAAGGTAATTTGGAGCGAATGCATAAGTTAATTATCCAAAGCTCGAAATTTTCATTCTTATTGATGCTCCTTTTAGTGGCCCCCATCATTTATAATGCCCAATTTATTTTGGAACTTTGGCTTAAAAACCCACCAGAGTATACCATAACTTTTGTACGATTGAGCTTGATAGGAATTTTAATAGATTGTATATCCTATCCTTTTCAAACAGGAATTCAAGCTACTGGAAGAATTAAGAATTATCTCATAGTCGTGGGGACAATTATTATTTTAACGTTACCCTTAAGTGCGATTTGGCTTTATTTTGGAGGTCAACCTCAAGTCTCTTTTTATTCGATAATAATAGGAAGTACGTTGGCATTATTATGTAGATTCTATTATGTCTCAAAGCAGACAAAATTGCCTACAAGTTTATTTGTTAAAAAAGCTTGCTTCCCAATTTTTTTCGTAACAACAGGATGTCTCCTATCTATTTTCATAATAGATGCTTTCATAAATATTAATCAGGGTTGGATTGGACTTTTCAGTATAGAGGTAATTGTAATTATTTGCATACTCCTCTTTGGTCTGAAAAGGAATGATTATAACCTGTTAATTAAATTTATAAAAAAATAATCCATTTTTCAATGAATCAAATATCGTTAGAAGATCTTTTACAAGCAGATTTGTGTGTAGGTACTGGAATTTATGAGGCTTTTGAAGGAAAATTAAATATGAAATGGGATAATAAAGGCTTTTTAATACCTGATTTAGACTCTAAATATAGTAAAAAAACAATTAAACTTAGTCCCTTCAATCCGAATCCCGATGATGAAGTAAAAGATGAGGATAAAATAGCCGAAATATTTTTGCCGGATGCAGTTAATTTTCATCCAAGAATAGGGAAATATATTGATATTTATGCTGGTCACGTTCCAGAATATAGAATGACTTCGTCTTCTGGGGGAATAGGAACCTATATCTTTAAGGAACTCTTGAGAAGAAGGATTGTAGATCACGTTTTTACTGTTGTTGAGAAAAATGGGAATTATGCATATGAATGGATTAATAATATTGAAGATATACGACAAATTTCAAAGACACGATATTATCCAGTAACCTTAGGGAGATTATTCAAGGAAATACACCTTAAGGAAGGAAGGATCGCCGTCTCTGCCATTCCTTCTTTTATAAAAGCAATTAGACTTTGGCAATATTATTATCCAGAGATAAAAGATAAAATTGTATTTATTGAAGGAATTATTTGTGGAGGGATTAAAAGTCGCTTTTTTACAGAGTACTTAGCACAAAAGGCAGGTGCTTTAGATAATTATAAAAGAGCAGAATACAGGATAAAGGATCTAAATTCTAGTGCCACCGATTACTCTTTTGGAGCTTTTGACTGTGAGGAAAAGTTTCACAGTATTAAAATGCGAAAAGTTGGCAATATGTGGGGAACCAGCTTTTTTAATGCAAATGCTTATGATTTTAGTACGGATGTTACTGCTGAGCTGGCGGATATTTCTTTAGGTGATGCTTGGATGGATCCTTACCGAAAAGATGGTGCGGGAAATAACGTCGTGGTATGTCGATCTAAAATTGCTCATATGATAATAAAAGATGGGATTGAAGCAGGAGAGTTAAAATTTGATAAAATTGGGGTCGAAGTATTTTTAAAATCTCAAGCAGGGGGAATACGTCATAAACAAAAAGCAATTAAATACAGATTAAAGAAGCAAAAAAAGAAATATGGTATTGCTCCTTATGTTAGACCCAGAATGTTGGAAGACATCCCTTGGGAGTTTAAGATGGTTCAATCTTTAAGGATGAAATTAAGAGAGAAGAGTTTAAAGGTTTGGGAAAACAACCCTGATAGTGAGGCTTTTGATAAAGCTGTTGAATGGGATAAGCTAAGACTCAAGATATACACAAAAATATATCATAAGATACAAAATATTAGAAAAAAACTTGGTCTAAAAACTATATGAGTTTAAACATAGAGAATATTTTTATTTTGTAATAGGAATAGTATTACTATGGTTGTCAACATTGATGTATTTGATACTAAACTATTATAAACCGAAAATGATCGTATATTAAATAGTGTTTTATTATGGTGAAAAATAATTTAAAACTTTAATATTAAGAATAATGAAAACAGCAATCATCACTCATCCCATTTTATATAATTACGGGGGTATATTACAAAACTATGCGCTTCAGCAAGCTTTAAAAAACTTAGGGCAGGAGGTTTATACAATAGACCGTATTCCGGGGACCCCGCTTAAAACCAAAATTTTATCGCTGGGGAAGAGGAGTTTATTAAAGGCTACGGGAAAAAAAGTTAAATTACGTGGCTGGCAGACAAAAGAAGAGCAAAGAATTATTAATAAGAACACAAGACACTTTGTCAAATCTTATATTAACACTACCAAGGCCGTAAGTTTTACGAATGATTTAAAAGAAATTCAAAAAGAATATGGTTTCAATGCTTATGTAGTGGGTAGCGATCAAGTCTGGCGGCGCAGTGTTGGAAGAGGAAATAAAGCAGAATTCCTCAGTTTCTTACAGGACAATAATACGGTTAAAAAAATAGCCTATTCTGCATCCTTCGGAGTAGATTATTGGGAATATAATGAACATGAAACCAAAGAATATGCACGGCTGGCAAAATCATTTGATGCCATATCTGTGCGAGAAGATGATGGGGTGGATTTATGTAAAGAGTTTCTGGGAGTGCATGCAAAACACCTCGTAGATCCAACCTTATTGCTAAATAAGGAGGTTTATACCCAATTAGTTGAAAAAGCCGGTGTCCAAAAAAGTGATGGTACATTATTTTGTTATGTCTTAGACCGAAATCCACGAAAAAACAAATTGATATCAAAGTTTGCAGAAAAAAAAGGATTAATCCCTTTTGAGGTAATGCCTGAACAGAATTTTAGAATGGAGTTAGAGAAGGGGTTTGATATCAATAAATGTGTATTCCCTCCTATAGAACAATGGATAAGAGCTTTTATGGATGCAGAATTTGTGATTACAGATTCTTTTCATGGTACGGTTTTCTCAATCCTTTTCAACAAACCATTTATTTCGATTATCAATAAAAAAAGGGGAGCCTCTCGATTTAATTCATTATTAAAGATGTTTGATATGGAATATAGAGCTATTGATGTAGAAGAGAACGCTGATTTTTTAAGAATTTCAAATCAAAAAATCGATTTTGAGAAAGTAAATTCCATTGTTGAAAAACAAAAGGACATGGCATTTGACTTTCTAAAAACTTCTTTGATCGATAAATAGGGTTATGTATCTATCCATCATTATTCCGGTGTATAATATTGAATACTATCTTCCCACTTGTATTCATTCAATTTTAAATCAAGATTTTAAGGATTATGAGTTGCTATTAATAAACGATGGGAGTACAGATAATTCAGGAAAAATTTGTGATACTTATGCAGCTGAAGATGGACGTATTAAAGTTTTTCATCAGCAGAATGCAGGTGTTAGTGCTGCAAGGAATTTGGGACTTGATAGAGCACGGGGGGAATGGGTTTGTTTTATAGATGGGGATGATCAAATTGAGGATGGTTCATTGTATAAAATCATGCAAAAGGCAAAACAGGGTAATCCGGAAATTATTTTTGCCAAATCCTATCATTTTGAGGAACAAAATAAATTACGAGAAAAGTATCCTTTTGATTCGACTTTTTTGGAGAGGAAGTACGGAGGATATGAGTTGATTACTACCAAGTTTTATAGACGAGGCAGTGTGTGCGGAGGGATTTTTAAGCGATCATTTTTTGAAAGAAAACAGCTTCGTTTTCCTGCTGGCCTTAAAAATGGGGAGGATAGTATATTTATTTCCTTGTGTTATTGCTATGCCGAAAAAATTAGGTTTGCCGCTATAGATTTTTATTTGGTGACAGAAAGAGAAGGGAGTGCTTCGAGAAGTTGGTCTTTTGAACGAGTTTATAAAATGGTTGATAACATACATTTTGTAAATGTATATATTGATAATCACCCCAAATTAGGAGAAGAACAGAGATCTATTCTATACTATGCGATATATGGTACAGTATCGGTTATCTTTAATTATTTATATTTCTGCTTTTCCTTGCAGAATTACTTGAAAACCGCAAGAGCTGTTCGTAAAGAACTAAGAAAAAAAATAGATACAGGAGGAATCTTATTGAATAAAAGAAAAGTAAAACTATTGAATTTTTCGTTGAATTTATTTTCAATGAGTGTTCTTTTTAACCAGATGTTTCGGCAATTATCTAAATAATGATTTTACAAAGTATCGTTATATATAGTGCGTTAATCCTGTTTATGATGGTTTTTACCAGATTATATGCGATTAAACAGTCGCGTCCGGCAGGATATGACAAAGGACGTTTTGATTTTGTTTCCGGTCCTCTTTTCTTATTATTACCCATGTTGTCTTTTTCTGTCGTAATGGGAATGCGATATGATGTAGGTACAGACTATTTTGCCTATCTGAACGGTTATATTTATAATTTTGATGTGGGTAAAGGGGAGATTATCTTTATTTGGATAAGGCAACTATTTAATCAATTAAATCTTCATTACTCGGTTTATTTTTCTTTTTTAGCCTTTATCAATGTTTCATTTTTTATTTATGCTTTTAAAAGAGAAGCTTTTATCATGCCGTTGTTGATCTTTTTTTTATTTACCAACGGGGATTGGATGTTTTGGATGAATGGGATCCGTCAGGCATTGGCATTATGTATTTGGATTTATGCGCTTAACTTTATTGAAAAGAAAAAGTTTTGGTGGTATTTGTTTTGGTGTGTAATTGCCATAGGGTTCCATAAAAGTGCTATAATTTTGATATCGCTTTATCCGATATTGAGAAATGGAAAAGACTATTTTAAGAGTATCAAACTACAATTGATTTTATTGGGTTGTGCATTTTTAATTCAATATACTTTTGGTTCCTTTATTGTTCGATTAGAACCGCTTATTGAATTTTACCAGCAAGAATTATCAGGGGGAACCTATAATTACACTATGGAAAGGTTTGCGAAGGAGGCCTCTTCTACAATAGACGGGAGTGGAATGGCGTATCTTTTTCGATTATTCTTAAGCATTATTGTTATTTTATATAGCAAAAGATTAAAAAGGTTTTATAACAATAAATGGTTTACTATAATTTACTTTATGTTTTTTATAGGTCTTCTAACACAAAACCTTTTCCCGATAGGCTCTACCGTCTTAACACGGCCATTTCGTTACTTTTTTATTTTTCAGGGAATTATGTTTGCCTATTTTGTTTATTACTTACTCAAGCAAAAATCACAATATAATAGAATTTTCGGTGTTGTCTTTATAGTCGTTTTTATAGCCATATTTTATCTAAATATTATAACGGCAAATGCAGATGCTCATTTATGGTATCAATTTTATTTTGATATTGAATAATTATGTTTAATAATTCTACAGAGATCAAGGTCTCTAAGGTCCGTATGACATTTAATTTTTGTGGATGGCTTTTATTAATATTCTTTGTAACTGGTTGCCAAGAAAGTTTCACACAAAATTTAGCTCTAAACAAGAATTACAGGTTCTCTGTTCCCCCTAATTATGGCTTAACTGATGGTGATGATCGATCTAACCTAACTGATGGGTATAAAAGGGAAGGACCTCATTTTTGGCAGAAAACATCTACGGTGGGATGGAACGGAATAGATGAGGTGGCCATCGATTTTGACTTGGAGGAATCCTTTTCAATCTCAAAAATTGTTATAAATACGTCACGGGGAAAAAATGCTGGTGTGTATTTTCCTCAATTTGGATTCGTTTTTATTAGCGAGGATGGAAGAAATTATAAATATATAGGAGATTTAATGACAAATATGGAAAATGTCCCTGGAGATTATAAGATTACTCAATTTTCCCTATCCCATATTCAGCGTAAAGGCCGATATGTTAAGCTTCTTCTCATCCCTAATGGAAAATACTTATTTTTAGACGAGATTGAAATATTTGGGGGAAATCAGAATGATTCTAATACTAAAAGAGGAGGAGCTGAAAAGACATTTTTTCTACAATCGGACAACAAGTTTAAGCCAGAAAAAATACAGGAATTACAGTCATTAAGTTTTCTTCATAGAGAAAAAATAAAGCAGGCTTTTCAACAAAAATCTAATCTTGGCAAAGCTGCTTCCTCGGTTAATGAACTTCGCTATATATCTTTAAATAAGTTAGACTCTATCATAGCTAAAAATCGTCAAATTATACGCGAACAAGAAGATGTAGAACGTCAACTGCCTATATACCAATTAAATACATGGGGGGAGTGGTCTAATGAAGCTGAAGAATCAGAAGGCGTTGTTTCTGTATTAAACTATGATTTTACCTTATTTAATGGGAGTTCCGGATATGGTGCTTTTCGAATCGTTAATAAGACTGACCATACGCAACATATCCGTTTTAAAGCTGAATGTGCGGAATACGAGAATATTGAACTTTTATGGTTTTGGGTAGATTTGGTTCCTAATACTTCTTTTTTAAATTTGTATGATGCTTTAATTCCATTATCAGAAAAAAATGAACTACTCTTATCTTCCGGTAAAAATAAGATAATTTTCTTTAAGCTAAAAGGAATTAACCCGGGGGTGGAAAAAGTAAAGATTAAAATTGAAAATGAAGAATCTCAAAAACAAATTGAGATTCAAACAAATATTGTTGATCACAATACTCAAGGAGAAAAACAGTTTAATGCCAATGTATGGGCATATTTGTATTATCCTTTTTTTAGAGGTAGGGAACACCGGGCAGCTCAAGATCTAACAGCTCATGGTATTAACACAATTGTGGTCACCAGCCATTTAATCCCTAAAATAGGGGATAGTAACTTTTCTGAGTTAAAAGAATATTTAAAGACCTTTCCCAATCTGGAGCATAAGAAATTATTGCTATTTACAAATCAAAGTCATGTTTATCAACGTAATTCAGAGAGGAATGAGGAGTATCTTTCCAAGCCATGGAAATTTACTTTTAAAGCTTGGTATGGAAGTCTATTGAGAACGCTAAACTCTATTGGAGTTGATAGTGATCAGGTATATTATTATCCCTACGATGAAATAAAGCCGGAGCAGGTAGATGATTTTATTGCGTTGGCGGAATGGAGTAGGACAGCAATGGAGGAACTACAATTTTTTATAACTATTTCCGACCGAAAAACTATGCAAGTTATTCCGTATTCGGATATTAATCAGGTGTTTGTTCCTATAGCTACAGAGGCAAAGGAAACTTATCCTAAAGCTAATATATGGGTATATGACGTTATTGCGAACGCTCGTGAAGAATCTCCTTATCAGACTTATAGATTGATGGCTTGGAAAGCATTTTTAAATGATTTCAATGGGATTGGATTCTGGAATTATGCGGCTCTGGGATCGCAAGTGAAAAATAATCGTTATGATAGACCTTTCTTTGATAAAAAGAATGACTATTCTGTCGTTTATACTGATAAAGATGAGAATTTACTTGCCAGCAGAAGATGGGAAGCTTTTAGCAGAGGAATAGAAGACTATAAGGTTTTATCTGTTTATGCTGAAAAATACGGGCAAAAAGAGACTAAGAAAATGGTCGATAATGTGCTTAAAAAACCTTGTGACGCTACTTTGGCAGATAAAACTATACACCTAATTTTAAACAAAATAAAGGAATAATGAGTTGGATATATATTGCAGGAAGAGGACATAGTGGAACTACATTCTTGGATATTGTATTAGGAAATAATAAGGATATAGAGAGCTTTGGAGAAATTGTATCAAGCATTGATAAGATAGAACGTCGATGTGCCTGTGGCGATATCATTAAGGAATGTGACTTTTGGTGCCCCATAATAAATGAATATGAGGTTGAATATGGGGATTGGAAAAAAGATATGTGTTTTTTAAAAAATCATGCACATATTAAATATTGGATACAGTTATTTGTCGCTGGAAGATATTGGAGACAGAATGAAAAATTGAACCGTATAAATAACAGCCTGCTGAATGCATTAGTATTAAAGACCAATAAAAAATGGATTCTCGATTCATCTAAAGAGCCAACGAGGGCCTTTTATTTGCTTTCCAATACCCAAAAGGCAAAAGTTATTCATTTAATTAGAGATCCGATCGATGTGGCCGGTAGTTATAAGAAACGATTTATTAAACACGGCTACTTTTATTTTTTAAGAAAGAAATACTACAACCATAAATACTTTTTTTTGTTTGCTATAATCATAGGACTTAGTTGGACAATTGGCAATTTGATGATTGAGTTAATGCGTTTTAAGTATAACAAGAGGATTCTGCGTTGCCGCCACGAAGATTTAGTCTCTGATTTTGAATCAACAGTAAATAGGATAGGGGAATTTATTGGAGTAAATCCTGAAGATATCATAGAGCAAGGTAAAAATGGTAATGGATATGATATATTTCATAATATAGCGGGGAATGGCATACTTAATAAATCAAAAATAAGACTGAGGTCTTCAAAATCTGAGAATCTATTGTCCCAGACAGAAAAATTTATAATTTATTTGACAACTTTTCCACTTCGATGGATTTATAGATATTAAATAATAAGAGGTTCCTTTCAGGATAAACACAAATAAAAGTCAATTAATATGTTTCAAATCATCATCTTATAAATGGAAAAAATAGTTTTTATACTCCCCACCTTAACTCATCCCCGCCATCATAAAAGAATTAATGCCTTAAGAGAACATTATAAAGTAAAAATATATGCCTTTGATAGAGGGGTTTATAATGTCAATACATTGGGTACAGAAGATATAACCGTTTTAGGTAAAGTAGAGAACAAAAAATACTGGTCGCGCATAACTAATTTTAGAAAGGTATTTAAGATTATTAACAAACATAAAAATAAGAACGTTCTATTCTATTTTTTTTCCTTTGATATTGCTCTTATCGGGAGCATTTTTTTGAGCAAAAATAATTACATATATGAAATAGGAGATTTTGCCTACTTGGGAATGAGTAAATGGTTAAAAAGTATTACTTCTAAGATTGATTTAAGGATTATGAGGAGGTCCCTGTTAACTGTATTTACTTCAAGAGGGTTTGTCAATTACTTGAATGCTGAAAAAGAATACTTGGCTCCCAATAAATATGTTATTATTCCAAATAAGATGCCAAAGGAAATTACAAATTTTAAACGTCAAAGGAAGGTTTTCAAAGACTCGTTACGGTTTGGTTTTGTAGGCGTATTGAGGTACAAAAATACCGTTTTAAGATTTATAAAAACTTTAGGTGAAAAATATCCTCAATTCTCATTTATATTTTATGGTGATGGTGGTTTAAAAGAAGAATTTATAGAATTAAAAGAGAAGTATTCAAATCTGGAATATGGAGGGAGTTTTAAGAACCCTGAGGATTTAGGTAGAATCTATAATGATTTTGATATTCATATAGGTTGTTATGATATAACAGGTCATAATCAAAAAATAGCAGAACCCAATAAATTATATGAGTCAATTTATTTTGGAAATCCTATAATTGCAAGCAAAGGAACTTTTTTTGGTGAGCGGGTAAAGGAATTGGGGGCAGGTTATCTAATAGATGCCACAAGTGATGAAAACATTATTTCATTTTTAGATTCATTGAATATTAAAGAGCTAAATACCATTAGTGAAAACCTGTTAAACATTAAAACCGAAGATTTAATTACTTCACATAAGGTATTACTGGAGGCTATTAAAAATAATACCGGATCAAATTAATATTCTTTGGTAATTGAACAAAATCTCATGAATACGTTGACTGGAACTATTATTTATTAATTTAATGAAAGTACTTTTTTTATCGGATTTTCTTCCTGTTAAAGGATTAAGATTTGACAGATCATTTGAAAAATTAATCCAAGAGTCAGATTATGTAGTATTTAATCTTGAGGGATCGCCGTTATTAGAGAATGAAAAGGATAAAAAATATCAAATTATGCCCTTTCAAATCGGTGTCATTCTTAGTTTTATTAAAAAATTTGGTAAAGAAAAGTTTATTATAGCACTTGCCAATAATCATATTTTAGATAATGGATTTGAGGCCTTTTATAATTTGATTAATAGGTTGGAAGCCGCGGGTATAGCGTATTTCGGAACTAAAGAGAAACCCTATATAGTGCTGGACAATGAGCTGGGTATCCTAAACTTTGTAACCGCTGAAACTGTGGCTACGTTATCGGGTAGGAAGGTCTTGAATTATCTTTTTTACGATAAAAAAAATATTCTTTCTCAAATAAAAGAATTAAGAGATAAGCAAATTCCCTTAGTGTTTTATCCCCATTGGGGACGCGATATGGATCGAGAAACTTTTAATACCTATGGGTTCCGAGGGAACCTAAAAGATTGGTTGGTGTTTGGGCACCATCCTCATTTAATTTCAGGTGTGGAGGTAAATGATATATATAGCTTGGGAAACACTTTTATTCCTCACCCCAATTATTATAAACGTTTTGAAGGAGTACGCTTTGGGTTGGCGGTTCTTTATGATGCTTTAAAAAACAGTTATGATTTAAACTTGACCGAAGTAAAATCCAAAGATGGCTTCGATCAGGATTTCACTCTTACGGCCTCGGAATATAAACAGCTGCCCAAGGAGGTTTTGAATTATGATCGGAGATTTTCTAAATTGAGAAAAGGATTTTTAAAACTATTTGCATTTAAAAACACGAAATTTGATATCGTAAAACTTTACCTCTTACAATTTATAGCCTTAATGTTTGATTGGAAAGCGAAATTCAAAAAAAAAGGCCATGATTAATAAACTATTGGTTTACTTGAAGAGAAAAGGAGGTGAAATAGAGATGCCGATCTCTATTGGGCAAATATTTTCTTATATTCCATTCAAGTATAGACCGGGAATAGGGAAGTCATATACTACGCAGAAAAAGGCAATTTACCAGTTTGAAAAACTGTCTATTCCAGAGAAAAAAGATTTTATTTTCCGGCAATTCTATCCGGTTTTTCGACATGCTTATGAGAATATTCCATTTTATAACAGGCTTTATACAAACGCAGGGATAAAATTAGACCAAATTAATTCCTTTGAAGATATTTTAAAACTACCTGTTATTTCTAAGGAAGAGCTAAGAACTGTTCCACTGGAGGATAGAAGTTTTCCCGTAAGTGGTAGAACACTGGTGAATACGGGAGGGTCCTCAGGTAAGCCTTTTGCTTTTTATATGGATCCGTGTCGTTTTGGAAACGAATGGGCACACATTCATTATATGTGGTCAAAATTAGGGTATAAGCCTTCTCATTTAAAACTGCATTTTGACGGGAGAAGTACGGTTAAAAATAAAATCCAATATGATTTTGTCCGACACAGTTTACGGTATGATATCTATGCCGATCCTTTATCTGCAAATGAGGCTTTATTCAAAATAACCAGAAAGCATAAGATTTATTATCTACATGGATATCCCAGTGCTATCTATAATTTTGCAATTTCTTGTCAAAATCAATCTCCGGAATTATTGAAAGTATTGAAAAAAACTTTGCGAGGGGCTTTTTTGGTTAGCGAGTTCCCCAATCCTAAATTTAGAAATAAAATATCAGAAATATTTGATATTCCCACTCAATCCTTTTATGGCCATACAGAGACTTGTGTGATGGCTTATGAAAAGCAAATGGCTTTTCGGTTTGACACTTTTCAAACCTATGGCTACGCTGAAGCGGTAGAATTGTCTCCGAACCAACATACGCTGGTTGGAACCAGCTATTTTAATTATGCTTCGCCTTTAATACGCTATGACACAGAAGATGGTATTAATATTTTGAAGGAAGAAGAAGGGATTTTGGAAGAATTTGAAATAAAGGAGGGGAGAAAAGGTGAATATATTATCGATTACTCAGGAAATAAAGTATCTCTAACGGGGTTGATTTTTGGTAGGCACCATAAAATATTTGAAATTGCAAAGCATGTGCAAGTTTATCAGGAAGAGCCGGGTTTAGCCGTTATATTATATGTGCCTAATAAAAATTTTATAAACTATAAAATGGATCAAGATCTATTTGACTCTTCGAATGTGGATATATCCTTTAGTTTTAAACGGATTAACAAACCTATTCTGACACAGAGTGGAAAAATAAATTTATTAGTTAAAAGAATACTGTAATATAAAAATGGATAAACCGGAACAAGCTGATCCCCTTCCAACAAGTTTGATTTTTAGGTTTTCTTTGGCTCACAACCGAAGGATAAGATCAATGAATCAAACCAAACAAATATAAAATCTTATCCAAGAAATATGGATAACTACTCATCCACAATCCAATGAACCACTATGTGCGAGCCCGTACACTTAGCGGTGTGAGAGGTTACCCTGTTTCTATTGAGAAGCAAGGCCACCTATTCGATTGGACATTCGTTATTTATATTCCATCAAAAAAATAGTCTATTATATACTTGTCAAAATCATCTAACTCTTTAGTTCTTTGAATAGTCATTTGTTTTCCAATTTCATTCAGTTGGTCAATTACGCTATGAATAGTCAATTCACTATCATAAAAATCTACAACTTTTGATTTATGTAATTTTTTAGAAATCATTCTAGGCAAGCCATATTCTTCAAGTTGAAACATAACTTTTGGTAGAAATGCTTGTGAGCATAGAGCAATGAATTTCGAAATGTCATAATTTTTACCTTTAAGGATCTCTTTTTGCAATAAATTTACATCTTTGAGTAATGCCGAAAACTTATAGGTGACATTTCTTTCCAATTTAAAAAAATCGTCTATTCCAACATCGTATTCCTCTAATTCATTTAAAAGTTCAGGAATGGACTTCCTCCAGTTATATGCAATGATTTTAATAAATCCTACGAATGTTTTATTGTAGGTATCCCAGTTACCAGGTTGAAGGTTGATAATTTTATATAAAAGCCTATCCCATAGCTGAGGCTTGAAATCATTCAAATAATTAAGGCCATTCCAGTCGGTTGGATTATTAGTTAAATCTATTGCGATTTGCTTTATCAATTTTGAATTACTCGATTGAAATATAGATTCGTTTTTTAGTCTGTTGTAAACATTAACTCCCAATAACTCATTCATTTCTCCTTCATAGATTTTCAGCTTTGCAAGTTGTTCGGCAGTCAATACACCTTCATATTTCTCAATATCAATATCTCCAATCATTTCATCTGGAAATGGAATGTCAAGTTGAGTTTTTTCTTGTTCAGGAGGTTCTTCCAAAATATAGATTTTGCCCACAAAGTGCTTAAACATCCTACCACCACGACCTATAATATTCTTATATGTAAAATCATCCAACTTTGCAATCCCTTTTCTATTTCTCCAAATAATTACATTTTCTGCAGATGTGTTAACACCCTCAATAATTGAGGTCGTAGAAATCAAATTATTTAAACCCTCATTTTCTTCAAAAAGTCTTACTTGAATTTGACTCAACGAACGATGAAGGCGGCCATTATGAACTCCGACCCCTCTTTCTATAAGTTTTGTTAGACTCCAATTATAATCATAGTTTTTACCTAACCAGTTTGAAAATAATATTAGAAGTGGTCTTTTTATCTCTTTGTACTTTGTCAAAAATAGGTTGGAAAGGCTATCGATATTAGAATATGTTCCAGCGTAAATCAATGATTTTGTTTGTTTTTCTTCTAATATTTCCAAAAGTTTAGTACTTTTTTGTTCTGTATTGTTATTCTCAATTCCTTCATATAAATTATGTTTTTCTAAGAAAACTGTGTTAAAGTCAAGTCTTATAAACTCCATATCCTGTGTTAAAGGATTATCTTCAAGACTGGATATATTTGGTGCCAAATAATATTTTTGTTTGGCTTTAGAGCCTAATTTCATCATCGCTCGAACTAAACTTGGTGAACGAGTTTTGTCAAACTTATAACCAGCCTTATAAAATTCATCAATAATCATTATATCAAAATGCTCAACAATATTTATATAGTTTAAAGCCCTCTCTTGAGGAAAGATAAATATGTTTTTTTCTGATAATTCTACATCTGAAGTTGTGATGATTTTATACTCTTTTGCGAATTTTTTATACAGCCTTCTTCTTGTTTCGTCTGTAAGGGCAAGAGTAGGAACGATTATTAAAACATTATTTGGTTTTTTTATTTTGATAAATGCATCGATAACAAAACTTTTCCCAAAGCTTGTAGGGGCGCTAACAGCGATGTTCTTACCTTCTAAAAGCTTCCTGAGTAATAATGATTGTTCACGATGAAGTGTTAAAGGTTGTTCTTCTCCAACGTCAACCTTAAAAGCATTATATATAAACCTTTCTTCCCAATTAGATGTTTCTGGTTCTAAATAAGGGAAAAGGCCAGTTTTCCTAATTAAGTGATTGACTAAAGGACTATAGCCTATTTGGTTTCTATTGTGATAATCTAATAATTTGATCAAGTTTTGTCTTGCCTCATTTTCTCTATTAGAAATCAATAATTTGTTTATAGTTTGACAACTTTCAAAAACTTGTTCTTCCATATTAATCTCTGTAAACTTTAGCTATTTTAATGAATTTATCCACAATCTTATTTTTGTCAGGAACAGGAAATAATATGATGTGAAATTTAATTTTCTCATAGAGGTGAACATCATTACATTTTGCAATTTGCTTTTTGAAATACTGAGTGGCCCTGTCTTTGTGATATTCTATAACTCCTCTTTTATATTCGTCAGATAAACTAGACTCATTTTTTGTTTGTTCACATTCGTAAAGTAGTAAAATAGGAATATTTAAGATAGGTTTTATATTGTCGACAGACTCTTCTTGTGAAAGGCTCCTTTTTATCTTTTCTCGTAAAGAATCTGAAATCTCATCGAAATCGTTTATATCACTTAAATTGGTTATTATGCTATTCTCCTTTTTTATTTTTTCTAAGCTTATGGAATCTTTTACAGAATTGACAATTGTATCTAATCTCGCATTTTCAATACTATTGTAAAACTTAGATTCTCCGAACCATAATGAGAAATTATCATCAGGTTCAACTACTATGTGAACACTATCTGAACCTTTAGCCTCATCTCTTCGATTCTGCTTGTAAAAGATTTTTGGAACAATTGGCAATGCTGAATAATGGTTTTTCATTATTCCGTATAAAACTATTTCT
>CAZBXQ010000026.1:0-38382 GCA_964495935.1 uncultured Flavobacteriaceae bacterium | reverse complement strand
AATACGGGATCATAAATATAAAAAAACACCCGTGTTTAAATAACTCATTATAAGCTTATTACAACAAAAAATAATTTATGAATTAAGCAGAATTAATCCGCTGACAAACAGCGTCTAAATGCTGCAAACATTTTATACAAAACTCACCGAAACAAGCCTTAAAAATTAATTTTGGAATTAATTTGATATTCCCCGATTTATTATATATTTGCCGAACGAATCCTCAAACCTAAGGTGAGGTTTAAAGTATAAGTGGCGGTTCTTTCGATGATATCGAGAGCCCCGTTGGACTTAAAATCCAATGCCGATCTTGGTAACCTCGATACCCATCGGGATCGTAGCGGCCAAAAAAATAATGCGGGCGTGGTGGAATTGGTAGACACGTTAGACTTAGGATCTAATGCCGAGAGGTGTGAGAGTTCGAGTCTCTCCGCCCGCACTTTTAAAATCCTCAATTCATTGATTAGCAGCGAGTTGAGGTTTTTTTATTTTATGAATTTGCACATAATTTGTACCGTAAATAAGAAAATAGCAGTAGGATTCTCCTCATTCCCTATCAATTTTCTGTTTTTCTCCATCTGTCATTAAGGTTACACGCTGCTACACGTATTCTCACTATCTTTATCAAAAACTCAAATAGGGACAAGCAGAGTCTTTCTTTTCCGGATTAAAAAGAGGATTAAACTTCAGGACAAGTCCTCCCTACAGCAGACAGGCTTCGGAGCATTATTAGACCCGGTCTTCTCATCCGCCGAAGCCAACCGCAAAGGAAGATTAATACGATTGATAGGTATTGAAATTAGAGCCATCACTGCCATTTCGGCATCTATGACAGAAGATTGGGGCTTTGTCGGGCTTGGTTCTATTTTTGCAAGCATAGAGATACGGGAATGCAGTTGCACGAGAAATGGAGGTTTATGGAATCCGTAAGATATTCCTTCAACGGCAATAGCAGCTCGGGATAAAGAAGTAAAATTTAAAGAAATAAAATAATTCGTTATGGCTAAATTTGGAGAAGTTATAGATTCAGAAACACCGGTATTGGTTGATTTTTTTGCTACTTGGTGCGGGCCTTGTAAAATGATGATCCCTATTCTATCACAACTAAAAGATAAAATGGGCGATCAGATCAAAATTATTAAGATCGATATAGATCAAAACCCGGCCATCGCACAACGATTACAGATCAAAGGGGTTCCTACGCTAATGCTCTTTAAAAGAAAAGAAGCATTATGGCGTCAATCCGGGGTCATTCCTATCCAGGATCTTGAGGCAATCATAGGGGAACATCTTACCGCCTCCTAAGAGGCCAAAGATTCGAAGCAGTCTATAAATCGGCAAAAACAAAAATACGGGACTATTTTGTCTTTTTTACTCGAAAAGAGATAATAGTTCCTTTTCTTCATTATTTTTGTATCCCCAAAAGAAGGAGTTATTAACCTGCTGGAGGGATTCAGACTATGACCTTTTACGAAATTCTAAAACTGATTCACGTCCTCTCGGCAATCCTTGGTTTAGGACCGGGATTTGTCATGATATATACGGTTACCCAAGCTTCTAACATGGTCGAACTGCAGCATGCTTATCAAATCCGGAACCGCATTCATATTTTTGTGATGGTAGGCGGCACCCTGCTCCTATTGACAGGAATTGGGATGGGATTAATTTATCCATTTTGGTTTCACACCGGTTGGTATCTTACCAGTTTAATTCTCTTTCTTATTGCCCTCGGGTTTGGTCCGATTGTTCTGTCTCCACTCTCTAAACCCATCAAGGAATTGATAAAAACACACGATAAAAACGATATCCCCGAGGAATATCACAAACTTTGCAAAAAGCTTTTTTTCTACGAGCGATTAGAAAATATTATTTTTATCATCATCATTATTTTAATGGTTCTAAAACCCTTTTAACCCCATAAAGCCAACGGATTGGGCACAAGGGCCACCCGTAGAAACCATTTACTGAAACTTGAAATTGATAAAAATCCCGCGGGATTGCATTCGATCTATACCTCCGGTATATTCACTGCCGGGATGGTTATCGGGAACCAACTCATTACTCATCGCAAAGACTCCGCGTACGGAGGGCGTGAATTTGAAATAATACAAATACAAATCAACCCCAAACCCAATCTCCCAATAATAGGTATTGGTCTTCATTCGGAATTCCCTCGAATAATTATCATCGGAGTTGTTCTGATTACTGGAAAGATTAACCGAAGTAGAGACTCCGGCCTCAATAAAAGGCTTAAAATTATTCAATCGTTTTGTCGAAAATTTCACCAGCAACGGAAGATGAATGTAGGTTGAAGTTACCGTCCGATGATTTCCCGACTTTTCAAAAACAGACTCCGAAATAGCCGGGAAAGCCACCCCGCGTTTCACGAAAGTCACCCCCGGTTCCAATCGTAAATTCATATAGTTATTGAGTCGCATATCTCCAATCAGCCCAACATTAAAACCCATGTTTTCCTTGACCAAAACATCATTCTTTTGGTGCTCGTTGTAGTCAAATTTAAAATCGTAGTAGTTTAACCCCAAAAAATAACCATAAGTAAACAATTGGTCGTCGAAGTTTTCACGATTCCTCAGACGCTCTTTGCTAAACAACTGCGCTTGAGCAGATTGATAGCCAATTAATAAAATCAGGAACACCAGTAACTTTTTCATGCTTCACCTCCTTATTTTGAACATTCATAAATCGAAGCAACGCCTAAGGTCTGAGGATAATCGACTACCTGACTAAAGCCCACTTCCCGTAAAATCGCATTAAACACCGCTCCACAAGGAAAATGAAAAGCACTTTCAGATAAATAGCCATAGGCACTTTTATCCTTTGAAAACAACTTTCCTAAGGTAGGTAGGATAAACCGACTGTAAATCCAATACCCCTGTCGCAACGGGAATTTCTGCGGAACTGCCGTCTCCAAAACCACAAAAAGCCCACCGGGCTTCAACACCCGATAAATCTCTAATAATCCCTTTGCCAGGCTTTCAAAATTTCGAACTCCAAAGGCCACACAAATCGCATCAAAAGAATTATCCTCAAAGGGTAAATCCTCAGAATCTCCGACTTGCAGACTTACCTTATCCATCAATCCTTTTTTTTGTACTTTTTTACGGGCTACTTGCAGCATCCCCTCCGACAAATCGAGCCCTACAATATGATCCAATCCATTTTCGGCCAAGCTGATGGCCAGATCCCCGGTTCCCGTTGCAATATCCAACACATTTTTCGGATGGTGATTCACAATCGACCGGATTACCTTACGCCGCCAGGATTGATCCATGCCCAGGGAGATAACCCGATTAAGATTATCATAACCTCCCGAAATTTCATCAAACATCTCACTTACCTGCTCCTTTTTAGTACGGTCAGAGGTTTTATACGGTGTTATCTTCTTCGCCATATTTCTTTTTTACAAAGATATAGTTAATGTAGAATTAGCCGACTCCGGTCTTCACTATTTTGACAAAATCATAAGGATGAATGCCGGCCACCCTCAATTTACTTTTGACAAGTTTACATTAATTCTTTACTTTTATCCGATTTTAATTCCAAACTTTTATGTCAACGGCCAAAAAAGAATACAAACGCGTAACGGTTAAATCGCTTACGGAGATGAAGAAAAGCAAAGAAAAAATTGCAATGCTGACTTCTTATGATTTCTCCATGGCGCGTATCGTAGATGAAGCCGGAATCGATGCCATTTTGGTAGGGGATTCTGCCGCCAATGTAATGGCCGGGTATGAAACCACGCTCCCCATTACCCTCGATCAAATGATTTATCACGCCTCCTCAGTGGTACGAGCAGTAGATCGAGCCTTAGTTATTGTGGATCTTCCCTTTGGCAGTTACCAAAGTGATTCCAAACAAGCCTTGCGCTCGGCCATTCGGATTATGAAAGAAAGTGGTGCCAGTGGGATTAAACTGGAAGGCGGCTATGAAATTAAAAACTCCATTACCCGTATTTTAAATGCCGGTATCCCGGTGATGGGACACTTGGGATTAACTCCGCAATCCATCAATAAATTCGGCACCTATAAAGTGCGGGCCCAAGAAACAGAAGAAGCTAAACAACTCAAAAAAGATGCTAAAATGCTGGAAGAAATTGGCTGTTTTGGGGTGGTTTTGGAAAAAGTACCCGCCCAACTCGCCGGTGCAGTGGCAGCAGATCTCACCATTCCGGTAATCGGAATCGGTGCCGGTAATCAGGTTGACGGGCAGGTCTTGGTAATCCATGATATGCTGGGGATGACCAATGAATTCAACCCGCGTTTCCTAAGGCGATACCTGAATCTCCACCAGGCCATGATCGGTGCCTTTAAAAATTACCGGAAGGATGTAAAAACCGGTGATTTTCCCAATGCCGAAGAGCAATATTAAAAACACACTCATTTCTCCTCGAGAGAAAGAGCCTCTTCCCGGCCTTAAAAAAGATTAGCTGCTATCAATTAATGTCCAGATTACTGGACTCCTCAATCAAACTTTGAAGGGTTACTTTTTTCCCACGATGCGATTCGGATTCACTCAGGCGTAACAACGGGGAATCACTTTCCCGATCATACCAATAATAGGTCGTGGTCTTAACCTTGTTAATCGTATCAAACCGGCTAATGGAATCTCGCTGTAACTGCGTTAACCGAACCCGCAATACGTCATAATGTATTTTATGGGGCAACCGCAGGATCCCATGTCCATCAGACTCCAGAATCACCTCTCCCTTAGACGAAAATTTCATATCCCCATGAGAATATTCTGCATTGTAGGAACTCGAAATAATATCTCCATAGGAAAGCGGGCGTTTGGTCATCAACATAGGCAGAGTATAGGTTATTTTGGTTTTTGAATTCGGATCGTAATAGCCCATCAAATACGTCCGTCCCCCTTCCCTGCTGTAGGCCAGAAAACTCCCGTTGGAATACTTTTCGATGTAATTGGTATTGGGAAATTCAGCATTAGCCAAAGAATCCGGGCTGAGAATCTGTGAGGTCACCGGTTTTCCCACCTCTTTTAAATCTGAAAAATCCCAAAACACGTCCCGACCCGAATCTCCGGGAATTATGCTGTCCATTTTAAGGTCGTGAAAACTAATTTTGACACTCTTTTGATAATCTTGAATATTGAGGTACGGTTCTTGGCCATAACTGAGTTGTACCGCAATCAGTACACTTACAATAAAACCAAAACCGTGTGCAATACGGGTCATATTCATCGCTTTCAAGACTTGTTTTTGTTCTTTTTATTCCACATATCCAAAGTAATGGAGCTTTCCAAATCACGATGGTAAATATAAGTTGGAATATCGGTTTTAACAATACTGAGATTATTTTTTAAAGCCCGCTTCATAAAATCGGCATCGGTAGTGAGCTCATTTCCGGCAAATTTATCAAGCCTTTGCATCGCCCGACGCTTAATAAAAAAAGTGCCGCTGATGGCACACGCCGTCAAATGGATTTTTTGTGAAGGGTTATTCGCATCCGGTACAAACTCCGACCCTATAATTTTTACCCCACCATGCAGCAAATCGATTTGCTGTTCCTTTAAAAGGATCTCCTTTCGGGTGGCCAAATGTGTTTTTTCGTATTCGTCATCAGAATCCAAAAAGGTGATATATTTTCCATTGGCCAATCGAATTCCGGCATTTTTACCGGCAATAAACCCTCTGTTTTCCTGATATTGATAGTGTATTTTTGGGTACTTCTGAAGGTATTTTTGCACACGTTGCTCCGTAGCATCAGTACTCCCATCATCGATTATAAGAGCTTCCCAATCGGTCTCCGTTTGTTCAACAAGGGATTGCAAAGCCCGATCCATTAGAGCTTCGCGATTATACGTGGTCATAATGACCGAAAAAAAAGGAACTTCTTCCTGTTTCCTATCGTTCTCCATCTAACTAATCGGTTATTTAATCCCCTTCAGAAAAATTTTAATCGGCCGGAAAGGGACTGCAAAATACTCATTTTCTCCCGAAAATCACAACCTTTAGCAAGGGTTAAAAAATACTATATGCTCTTTCCTCTTATTTGAAATCGTTCAAAATTGCGAGAATTAATAGATAAATTTACCCCCTGCATCATAAAATTAGGAAATTTGCGATAAAAGGAGCAGGATCATGGGATATAATCACAAAGAAGAAAACACAGCTTTTATAAAATCGGAAGCTCTTCGCCTGGGTTTTATGGCTTGCGGTATCAGTCGTGCCGAATTTTTAAGTGAGGAAGCCCCCCGATTGGATTACTATTTGCGAAATGAATGGAACGGAAAGATGAAATGGCTCGAGAATCATTATGACAAACGTCTGGATCCTACCAAACTGGTCCCGGGGGCAAAAAGCGTGGTTTCCCTGCTATATAATTATTATCCGGATAAAGCAGTAACTCAAAAGCAGCAGGAGAATTCGTATAAACTATCTAAATATGCCTATGGCGAAGACTATCACTTTGTGATCAAACGGAAGTTGAAAGAATTACTCTATCGGATACGGGAGGAGATCGGTCATGTTGAAGGCCGGGTTTTTGTCGATTCCGCACCGGTTTTAGACAAGGCATGGGCCATCCGCAGCGGTCTGGGCTGGCGCGGTAAAAATGCCCTGTTACTCACCAAGCAAAAAGGGTCCTTTCATTTTATTGCCGAATTGATCATTGATCTCGATTTAAAATACGATTCACGGGTTAAAGAGTATTGCGGAACGTGTACCGCCTGCATTGATGCCTGCCCCACCGGTGCTCTCGAAGAGCCTCATAAAATTAACGGCAGTAAGTGTATCTCCTATTTTACCATCGAGTTGCGTGATGAAATCCCGGAAGATATGCGCGGTAAATTTGAAGAGTGGATGTTTGGTTGTGATATCTGTCAAGATGTTTGCCCCTGGAATCGCTTCTCAACTCCCCATAATGAACCTTTATTTAACCCCCATCCGGATTTACTGGACCTCGAAAAAAGCGATTGGGAAGAACTCACCCAAGAGACCTTTGGAAGAATCTTTAAAAAATCGGCCGTAAAACGAACGAAGTTCTCGGGGCTCACCCGAAATATTGCATTCCTTAAAGAAAAGGACGGAAGTTAGTTTTTACGGGATTTTCTGAATCTTATTTTTTCAACTTCCCGTTCCGATATCGAAAAGTAGTTTTATGGAAGCCGACAATTCGCTTCGGGAAGATCGATAAGAAATAGAAAGAAAATCATTTTATAAAATAAAACCATACCGTATAATTTGATATCTTTGATAGCTACAAAATCATACCACCATGAGCGATTCAAAAAAAAGACGAGAATCATTAGTTTATCATGCCAAACCACGACCCGGAAAAATTGAGGTCGTTCCCACCAAAAAATATTCCACGCAGCGAGACCTGTCCATTGCCTATTCTCCTTATGTGGCCTACCCCTGTTTAGAAATAAAAGAAAATCGGGAAACCGCCTATAAATATACCAATAAAGGAAATCTTGTTGCCGTAATTTCCAACGGAACCGCAGTTCTGGGGCTGGGGAATATCGGCCCCGAGGCCTCTAAACCGGTCATGGAAGGAAAAGGGCTGCTCTTCAAAATTTTTGCCGGAATCGATGTTTTCGATATCGAAGTAGATACCAACGACGTAGAAGAATTTGTTCAAACTGTAAAGCACATTGCCCCTACTTTTGGCGGTATTAATCTGGAAGATATTAAAGCTCCCGGTGCTTTTGAAATCGAGCGTCGTCTAAAAGAGGAACTCGACATCCCGGTGATGCATGACGACCAGCACGGAACCGCTATCATTTCTGCAGCGGCTTTACTCAATGCGGTCGAAATCGCCAATAAAAAAATGGAAGCCATACAAGTTGTAGTAAGTGGTGCCGGGGCAGCCGCTGTTTCCTGTGCCCGCTTGTATAAAGCTTTTGGCGTTCAAGGCAAAAATATCGTCATGCTCGATAGTAAAGGAGTCATCCGAAAATCCCGGGAAAACCTTTCGGAGCAAAAGGCAGAATTTGCCACCCATCGCGATATTGATACACTTGAAGAAGCATTACAAAACGCCGATGTTTTTATCGGTCTGTCCGTGGGCAATATCGTCTCGGAAGAGATGCTGTTGAGCATGGCCGAAAATCCTATCGTATTTGCCATGGCCAACCCCGATCCCGAGATTGATTATCCCAAGGCCACAGCCACCCGGGATGATGTTATCATGGCCACCGGCCGCACCGATTATCCCAATCAGGTAAACAACGTATTGGGTTTTCCTTTTATCTTTAGAGGTGCTCTCGACGTGGGAGCCACCGAAATTAATGAAGCCATGAAAAAGGCCGCCGTTCGTGCGTTGGCCGATCTGGCCAAAGAAACCGTTCCCGAAGAAGTCAACATCACGTATAATGAGACGAAACTGCAATTTGGCCGGGATTATATTATCCCGAAGCCCTTTGACACCCGGCTTATCACCGAAATTCCGCCGGCGGTGGCCAAAGCGGCTATAGAAAGCGGCGTTGCCCGTAACCCCATAGAAGATTGGGATAAATACCGGGAAGATTTGGAAGAACGATTGGGAAACAACAATAAACTTACAAGAATGCTCACCGACCGGGCGAAATCGGATCCCAAACGTGTCGTCTATGCCGAAGCCGATCAGCTTGACGTATTAAAAGCTGCCCAAATTGCTCACGAAGAGGGAATTGCAATCCCCATTCTCCTGGGACGAAAGGATACTATCGAAGAATTGATGAAAGAAATCGATTTTGAAGCCAAAGATATCACTATTATTGATCCCAAAATTGATGAATCCAAGCCTCAGCTCGAGAAATATGCCGATCTCTTCTGGAAATCCAGAAAGCGAAGTGGAATTTCGCTTCACGATGCCCGCGGATTGATGCGCTCCCGGAATTATTTTGCGGCCATGATGGTCAATGAAGGAGATGCTGATGCCATGTTATCGGGCTACACACGAGCTTATCCCACAGTTCTAAAACCCATACTGGAACTCATTAAACCGGTCAAAGGCGTATCCCGTATTGCAACGACCAACTTAATGAATATCGAGCGCGGACCGCTCTTCATCAGTGACACCTCAATCAATATTGAACCCGATGCCAAAACTCTGGCCAGCATTGCGATAATGACCGCCAATACCGCCAAAATGTTCGGCATAAAACCGGTTATGGCCATGATGTCTTATACCAATTTTGGAGCTTCTCATGCCCCACAAGCAAAAAAAGTAAAAGAAGCCGTGAAGTACCTTCATGAATATGACCCCAATTTATTGGCCGATGGAGAAATTCAGGCTGATTTTGCCCTGAATCGCGAAATGCGTCGGCAAAAATTTCCATTCTCAAAAATCGCCGACCACAAGGTGAATACCTTAATATTCCCCACTCTTTCAGCTTCCAATTCGGTATATAAGTTAATCAAGGAATTACAAGATGGTGACTCCATTGGCCCTATTATAATGGGATTATCCAAGCCCGTTCACATCCTTCAATTGGGAGCCAGCGTACAGGAAATGGTAAACATGTCGGCGGTAGCCGTCGTCGATGCCCAATATAAGGCTCAATAAGAGCCTCAAAAATAAGTATCTACCAATCCATTTTAGAAAAGACTCATTTCTTATTGGAGAAATGAGTCTTTATGTTATCTTTAGATTTTAGATAGGTCGAATGTTAAGTTTCCGGGATGCTTTCTACAGGAGATATTTTTATTTACATTTGTTTTTATATTTAATTAACAAATGATAACACATTTAAGAGGTCGGTTAATTGAAAAATCCCCTACTCACGTAGTGGTAGAATGCAATGGTGTGGGCTATTTCCTAAACATTTCCCTCCACACTTTTGACCAGTTACCCAACAACGAAAACATATTTATTTACACCCATCTGCAAGTGCGTGAAGATGCACAAATCCTATATGGCTTTATGGAAAAATCGGAACGGGAAGTCTTTATTCAGCTCACCTCCGTTTCAGGAATCGGCCCGAGTACGGCCAGATCCATGCTTTCTTCACTGACTCCCCCACAAATTGTAGAAGCCATTACCCTTGAGGATGTGCAGACCATAAAAAGCGTCAAGGGAATCGGTCCCAAAACGGCGCAACGTGTAATCATCGACCTCAAAGACAAGCTGGCCGACTTATCCAAAAACAAGACTTCGGCCTTACCAAAGGGTAACGTACAACGAGAGGAAGCGCTTTCTGCTTTGGAAACGCTGGGATACAAACGAAAACAATCGACTCCGGTCGTGCGAAAAATCCTGGCTGATGAACCAACTGCCACCGTTGAGATCATCATTAAAAAAGCTTTAAAAAAACTGTAAGGGCTTTGAGAAAGATTGGGGACCATATCTATTTTATAGGCAAAGTTCTCTGTACTTTCATGCTTATTTTTTTAGCCGGCTTCCAGGCCTATGGACAGGAAGAAAATCAGAATCAGCATAGTAAACGCGGGCAACTCCATCTTAAAGATCCGTCCAGTATAATTTATAAATACACCTACGACCCGATAACCAATACTTATATTTATACCGAAAAGATTGAGGATTTCAATATCCGATACCCGCTGGCCCTAACCCCCGATGAATTTCGACAGCGAGTTCTCGAGGAAGAGATGAAACAACACTATAAAAATAAATTTGACGCCGTACGCAACCGAGATCAAAATGATGAAAGAATTCGCGAAAATAAAAATGATCTCCTCCCTACTTTTCATATCAAGGACAAAACACTTCAAACTATTTTTGGGGGTGACGAGGTAGAATTCACTCCACAGGGCTACGCCCAAGTCGATTTAGGCATTCTTTTTAATCAACAGGACAACCCCGCACTCTCACCCCGAAACCGATCGAGCTTCACCTTTGACTTCGACCAAGCCATTAATATCGGAGTTCGCGGACATGTAGGAAAAAATCTGCAAATCAACGCCAATTACGATACCCAATCTACCTTTGATTTTCAAAATCAAATTCGACTGAGCTATGCTGCCGATGAAGACGATATTATTCAGAAAATAGAGGCCGGTAATGTCAACATGCCGTTAAGCAATTCACTCCTACAGGGCGCCCAGAGCCTATTCGGATTAAAAGCTCAGCTCAAATTTGGAAAAACCACGATTACCGGAGTTTTTTCAGAACTCAACTCCGAAAGGCAAGAGACTCGAATCGAAGGTGGCGGAGCCGTTGAAGATTTTGAAAAATTTGCACTCGAATACGATGAAAACCGACACTTCTTTTTGTCGCAATATTTTAGAAATCACTATAACGAAGCATTAGCACACTATCCCTATATTAATAGTAATATTCAAATCACCCGGATTCAGGTTTGGGTCACAAATCGTTCCATCAATCCGGATAATCTCGCAAATGCACGAAATATTGTGGGAATTCAGGATCTGGGGGAATCGGATCCCAATCGTATCGGTGTCCTCCTGGATGACGAAGGAAACCCCACAAACAACCCCAAATATTCAGGATTTTTACACACTACTTCTCCCGATGCCTATCCCGATAATGCCAATAATGATTTTAACCCGATGGGCATTAACGGCCCACAACAATCGGCTTTAACCCCTGCCATCCGGGAGTCTGCAACCGTAGGGCAGGGATTCGGCATCTACTCCACCGATTTAAGTGAAGGGGTTGATTATGCCAAGCTCGAAGGAGCACGCCTCTTAGAACCCAATGAGTACACCCTTCACCCAAAACTGGGCTACATCTCCTTACGAACTCGAATTCGAAACGACGAAATGTTGGCGGTAGCCTATGAGTACACAGCAAACGGGCAAGTTTATCAGGTAGGAGAGTTTGGAAGTGACGGAGTCGAAGCCAGTGCACCCGTTACGAATCCCCGACGCCCCGATGGCCCGCCGATTGTATCCAACAAGAGCCTTGTAGTTAAACTCTTAAAAAGCCCGATCACAAACGTCAAACAACCCCTCTGGGATCTAATGATGAAAAACATTTATGATCTTCAGGCAACCCGTTTAGACCCGGAAAATTTTGACTTTAATATTTTTTATTCCGATCCTCAACCCCTTAATTATATTACTCCGGTCGAGGGGAGTTCGGCCATTCTTCCACCCGAAGTTGACGATGTTGCCCTTCTTCATGTCTTTAATTTGGATAATCTTAGTTTTAATCAGGATCCCGTAACCGGAGGCGACGGCTTTTTTGATTATGTTCCCGGAATTACTATAGACCCGGAAAACGGACGAATTATTTTCACATCCGTAGAACCCTTCGGAAAATATCTTTTTGAAAAGCTACAAGATCCCAATGGCCCTAAAGCCGATTATGAAGACCCCGATACCTATAATGACAATCAAAAAAAATATGTCTTTCGATCCCTTTATAAGGTTACCAAAACACAGGCGGATCAAGAGGAATCCGATAAAAATAAATTCCAATTGACAGGTACTTTCCGATCGTCGGGAGATGATGGTATTCCTATCGGAGCGTTTAACGTGCCTCGTGGGTCGGTACGGGTTACGGCAGGCGGGCAACGCTTGCAGGAGGGAGTTGACTATACCGTAGATTATGAATTGGGGCGGGTAAAAATCATCAACGAAGCACTCCGCGCCTCAGATATCCCCATTAGTGTAACATCGGAAAACAATGCTTTATTCAAGCAAAAGACAAAAATATTTACCGGTCTGCATCTCGATCATGAATTCAGTAAAAACCTCCATATCGGTGCAACCTATTTAAATCTCAAAGAAAAACCACAAACCCATAAGTCCAGCTATGGTTTTGAACCCGTCAATAATTCCATGTACGGTTTCGACTTTAATTATTTTACCGAAATCCCATTTTTCACCCGGTTGGTGAATAAGTTACCCAATATCGATACGGATGTAGCATCGACCTTATCACTACGGGGAGAATTTGCCTATCTTCAGCCCGGTTCTCCAAAAGTTGCCAATTTTGACGGTGAGACCACTTCCTACGTTGATGACTTTGAAGCCTCTCAAACTTCGATTTCGGTGCTAACCCCACAGGCTTGGTTTCTATCCAGTGCTCCCTTGGGCTATGGGGGAGAAAAATCAAACAACGATTTATCGTCCGGTTACAAACGGGCAAAACTCAATTGGTATAGCGTTGACCCCATTTTCTATAGTGGATCTCGTCCCTCCGAGCTACGCGATGACGATGTTTCCTCCTATTCCACGCGTCGTATATTTAAAGAAGAGATTTTTCCCAACTCCGATATTTTAGAAGGGGATACACAGGCTGTTTTTTCACTGGATCTATCCTATTATCCAAAAGAACGGGGCATGTACAATTACAATCCGGCTGCTGCCAACGACAATAAACTGCCCAATCCCAAGGAAAATTTTGGCGGAATTATGCGCGGAATTGAAAATTCGGATTTTGAACAAACCAATGTTCAATATATCGAATTCTGGATCATGGATCCTTATATATACGATGGCAACGCCAATCTATCAAAGGGAAAGTTAGTTTTTAATTTAGGCAGTATCTCTGAAGACGTTTTAAAAGATGGCCGAAAACAATATGAAAACGGGCTGCCCAAAGACGGGAGCTCGGCGGGAACCATTGAAACGGCTTTCGGAAAAGTACCCAGCAGTCAATCCATGGTTTACGCCTTTGATACCTCGGGCGAGGAAAGGGATCGCCAGGATATTGGATTAGACGGCCTTAACAATGCCGAGGAAAAAAATAAGTTTCCTAACTTTTCCCATCATGAAGACCCCTCCCGGGACGATTATCAATATTATTTGGATCGTGAAGGAGGAATTGTTGATCGGTATCGGTATTACAACGGTTTGGAAGGGAATTCTCCTTCCTCAATGGGGCAAACGGATCGGGGTAACACCACCCTCCCTTCGACCGAAGACGTCAATAATGACAACACGATGAACACGATTGACAGTTACTTCGAATATGAAGTTCCTGTTTTTCCGGGGATGAGTGTCGATAACAATACCAGTTCGAGACCGGGAATTGACCAGGATTATATTACCGATGTACGAGATATTACGGTTCAACTTCCAAACGGACAATCCCAGCGCACTCGGTGGGTACAATTTCGAGTCCCGATAAATATCGATCAAAAGTATTCCAAAGGAGGGATTAGCGATCTTCGTTCCATTCGGTTTATGCGACTCTTTCTTACCGGTTTTAATCAGCATTTTGTCATGCGTTTTGGAACGCTCGACCTCGTACGGGGCGACTACAAAAAATACAATTTAGCAATAGAGCCACACGGCAGCAATCCCAACAATACTCCCGGTACGACCTTTACTTCTGAATCGGTAAGTGAAGAAAAAACTTCAACCTATAGTAGTCCGCCCGGGGTTAAGCGGGAGGAATTTGTCACCCGAAATCAAACCCTTCGAGAAGATGAACAATCCCTGTCACTCAAAGTAAAACGACTGGCTCCAAAAGATATGCGCGGGGTATATAAAAATTTCAGGGTCGATATGCGACAATACAAAAATTTTAAACTGTTTTTGCACGCGGCCAGCTTACCCAGTCCCAGTCCGGCTCTTAAAGATAACGATCTAAGTGCCTTTATTCGTATCGGCTCCGACTTGCGCAGTAATTTTTACCAAATCGAAATTCCTTTAAAAGTGAGTCCCGAGGGCTCTCTACTCGAAAATGATGTCTGGCCCGATGAAAACCGAATGGATCTCCCCCTGACCCTATTAGAAAAAATAAAATCAATTATTATTAGCGATCAATCTTATAGTCTTAATGAGCTTCATTATTTTGATACCGAAGGAAACCCCATCGGCCAAGAAGAACAGATTGACGAGATGCGGGTCGGAATTCGTGGAACACCGAGTTTCGGTGATGTCCGCGTCATTATGCTGGGAGTAAAAAACAACGGAGCCACCGATGCTTCCGGAGAAGTATGGTTTAACGAAATGCGACTCGCCGGCATGAAAGACCGGGGAGGCTGGGCAGCCAATTTTAATATGGATACCAATTTGGCCGATTTGCTCTTTGTATCGGCCAATGCCCAGAAAAGTACGATCGGTTTCGGTGCTCTCGATATGGGACCCAACTCCCGAAGTCGTGATAATGTCGAAGAATATGAGATCGTTACCAATTTAAATGCAGGGCTACTGTTCCCAGAAAAATGGGGCCTTACCGTTCCTTTTAGTTACAGCCGGAGAGAGCAAAAAATAACCCCTCAATATGACCCCGAGTATAAGGATTTGGAACTCAACACGCTGTTAGACAACGCCGCAAACCCGGAGGAACGAAAAATATTAAAAAAACGTGCCGAAGAATACACCAAACATCAAAGCATTAGTATTATTGGCTTGAATAAACAACGAACGGGAGACCGCACTCCGCTTCCCATAGATGTCGAGAATTTTACTTTTTCAGGAGCCTATAACCGAGTCGATCATCGCGATTTTAAGATTGAAGAAAGTGTGAGCAAAAACATCGATCTGGGAGCAATTTACAATTATAACTCCCCGACCTGGAAAGTAGAACCCTTCAAAAACATTGCCTTTCTCGATAGCAGTCGGTATTATCAAGCATTAAAAGATTTCCATTTTAACCCGCTTCCCGATAATATTTCGGCAACGGCAAATATTTTCCGACAATACAACGAACAAAAATTCCGGCAAATCAACCTCCCGCCGGGATCGCTCGGACTGCCCAAATTGTTTCAACACGATTACCGCTTTGACTGGGGGTTTACAATTAATGACAATCTCACGGAATCTTTGAATTTTGCCTACACGGTCTCCAATAACCGAATTATTCGCAATTATCTAAAGGAAAAAGGAAATCAGCGCGAGGGGGTCGGATTATGGGATCATTTCTTTGATACCGGAATTCCCAATCAGCACAACCAGAGCCTACAGGTAAATTATGAGCTTCCCTTTGAAAAATTTCCGTTCCTCGATTTTATCAATGCCCAATATTCCTATACCGGAAATTTTCAATGGCAAAAAGGTTCCGAGATACTAAAAAATCTACCGGATATCCCGGATTTGGGCAACACCGTACAAAACTCCCAAAGTCATCAACTTACAGGAACATTAACCCTGGATAAACTCTATCAGGAAATCGGAATCAAACGCAAGGGCACCAAACGCAATACGACCGATCGAAGCCAAAACCGATTAGGTTTCACCCGCGAGCCCGCCCGGCAATCACAACAACAAGAATCAACTTCATTATCGACCTCCGATAAGTTAAAAAACATCGGAATCGATATCCTCACTTCGTTAAAACGGGTAAGTATCAACTACGATGAAACGCGGGGAACCTATCTTCCCGGCTATATTCAAAACGTCGGTTTTATCGGGACACTCAAACCATCGGCCGGGTTTGCCTTCGGAAGCCAGAGAGATATCCGGGAGCAAGCCGCCCGCAAAGGATGGTTAACCCTGTATCAGGATTTTAACAATCAGTACATGGCCAATCAAACGAAATCGCTCAATGTACAAGCCCACCTTGAAGTCACGCCGGGGCTCACTATTGATCTTAATGCCGATCGCATCTATGCCGAAAACTATTCTGAAAACTATCGCATCGACCCCCAAAGTCTCCAATATCGGTCGCTGTCTTCCCGACGTTATGGAAATTTCAGTATTTCCACAATTATGATTGGCACCGCTTTTAAAACGACCAATGAAAATCACTCTGAAGTTTTTGAAACCTTCCGTGAAAACCGACGTACCATCGCCAATCGCTTGGCCAGACGTGCCGGGATCGATTTAACAGACCCTCAAAACATCGATTCCGAAACCGGCTATCCCAAAGGTTTTGGAAGAACCAGTCAGCAGGTCTTGCTCCCGGCTTTTCTTGCCGCTTATGCCGGGCAAAATGCAACCCACATAAGCCTGGGTGCTTTTAGGAATACCCCTTTGCCAAACTGGGATCTAAAATATACCGGCCTCATGCAATTCGATTTCTTTAAAGAACACTTCCGCCGCTTCAGCCTGCAACACGGGTATCACGCCGGCTATACAATTAACCAGTTTCAGTCCAACCTCAACTATGAACCCGGTAATCCGTTCGGCTCCACCAATCAAGACCAACATGGAAATTTCAGAAGTAAAGATCTATTTTCCAATGTCAACTTAACAGAGCAATTCTCACCTCTGATTCGGGTAGATATGGAAATGAAAAATTCGATTAGCATTATGGCTGAGGTGGACAAAGACCGGGCTCTTTCCCTGAGTTTTAATAACAATATGCTCACCGAAATACAAGGAGACGAATACCGCCTGGGGCTGGGCTATCGCATTAAAGATTTAAAAATCACCACCCGGATAGAAGGCATACAGCGCATCTTAAGCAGCGATCTCAACCTGAAGGCAGATATCGCCTATCGCCGCAACAAAACGATTGCCCGTTATCTCGATACCAATGACGCCCAAATAACAACCGGACAAGACCGATGGGAATTCCATTTTACGGCCGATTATGCACTCTCCGATCATCTGATGGTCATGCTCTATTACGATCATAATTTCTCCCAGTATTTTGTCTCTACTGCCTTCCCGCAAACCACCATTCGATCAGGGTTGCGATTGCGCTACAGCTTTGGAAATTAAAATTTTTAAAGTTTGTAATTCAACAAATAAGCTTAAATTTGAAAACTCAAAATTTCAATTAAAACAGTACAACAAAGATGAGTTTACCAAAAGATTTAAAGTACACCAAAGATCACGAATGGGTTCGAATGGAGGAAGGAACAGCAACCATTGGGATTACCGACTTCGCCCAAAACGAATTGGGCGATATCGTATATGTTGAAGTCGAAACCGTGGACGAGGATCTGGAAAAAGGCGATGTTTTTGGTACCGTAGAAGCGGTAAAAACCGTCTCCGACCTCAACCTTCCCCTTAGCGGAACCATCATTGAATTCAATGAAAGCCTGGAGGATGCTCCCGAAGCCGTTAACGAAGATCCGTATGGTGAAGGCTGGATTGTCAAAGTACAACTGAGCAACTCCGAAGAACTTGAAGAATTACTATCGGCCGAAGCCTATGCTGAGGAAATTTCCTAAGGCCATATTCTTCACCACGGCTCTATTATATACGGTTGCCTTATTGACGGTCTCGGTCATAAAGGTAGAACCCGCCGTCGAAGATGTAAATTTTAAAAATGCAGATAAGGTTTTTCATTTCTGTGCATACTTCGGCTTAACCGTTTTATGGCAAGTAAATCTTTATAAACAGAAACCAAGAGCATACTTTTCCCCTTCTTTAAAAATACTTCTTGGGGTTATCTTCTTTGGCATTATTATTGAGATCATACAAGGTAGGCTGACTACTTATCGAGGTTTTGAATATTTGGATATTGTAGCCAATTCAAGCGGAGCAGTGCTGGCTTATATTGTTATCCTTTTTCTAAAACCTTTTAATAAGTTAAATCTATAAAAAAGTGGAATTTTAATTTATTTTTATATCTTTAACCCAGACAAAAGAAAACTACTATGCAAGTCAAAAAAAATCCAAAAAAAGATCTCAATCGCCAGAGTCTGATTTTCTTTCAGATTGGTCTTATTGTGGTGCTTTTGCTATCCCTTTGGGGCATAAACCACAAGAACTACGACAAAAAAGAAAAAGCAGAACAACAAGTTGTTAATTTAGCCGATCTGGAACCGGAAGATGTTGAAGTTATTGACATGCCCCAGAACACCCCTCCACCTCCGCCGCCACCGCCAAAAATTCCGGACAAGATTGAAATTGTCGATGATGATGAAGATATCGAAGAAGACGAGTTGATGACTGCCGAAGATACCGACGCTCCAATTATAGAGGTAGCCGATATCGGAGATATTGAATCGACCGAAGAAGAAGAAGAAGTCGAGGAAGAAATTGAAGAAGTACCGTTCCAAGCTATTCAAGACGTGCCTATTTTTCCCGGTTGTGAAAAATTTAAAGACAATGCCAAGCGGAAACAATGTATGAGCGATGGCGTTCAGAAATTTGTAAACAAGCGTTTCAACACCGATCTTGGTGCCGAATTGGGACTCAGCGGAATAACTCGTATTAGTGTTCAGTTTATGGTGGACGAGCATGGAAAAGTAACCGATATCCGAACCCGTGCGCCCGAGCCCGAATTGGAAGCCGAAGCCCGTCGCGTGGTAAGTCAACTGCCCGATATGGTTCCGGGGAAACAACGAGACAAACCGGTACGGGTAATTTACCAACTCCCCATTGTCTTCCAGGTACGATAGAATAAATTAAAATTCAGGAGAAAACCCTTCATTGCGAAGGGTTTTTTTATGCCCGGAACCGACCCGGAACCCCATCCAAAAAATAAATTCCACAAGCTTGTTAATTAAATTATTAGTTGTAAGTTTGCAACCTGATTTTCTGTAGTTAGGAAAACAATATTGTTTAATCAAGTAAAGTAACACCAGTGAACACGTTAAGTTATAAGACCGTTTCAGCAAAGAAATCTACGGTAAAGAAAGAATGGGTTGTTCTTGATGCCAAAGATCAATCCCTTGGAAGAGTTGCTTCCATCGCTGCACAATACCTTAAAGGGAAACACAAGCCCAGCTACACGCCCCACATCGATTGCGGAGATAACGTTATTATTATCAATGCCGCCGAGGTTCATTTATCCGGTAAAAAATGGACTGAAAAAGAGTACATTCGATATACTGGTCATCCGGGGGGACAACGCAGTTTGACCGCCGAACAATTATATAAAAAGAACCCCACTCGTTTAATCGAGAACGCCGTAAAAGGAATGTTGCCCAAAAACCGCTTAGGGTCTGCCCTTTTCCGTAATCTTCGGGTCTTCAACGACGATCAACACACCCTTCAGGCTCAACAGCCAAAGGTTATTAATGTAAATGAACTCATTTAATATATATGGAAACGATACATAAAATAGGACGACGAAAAAAAGCGGTCGCACGAATCTATCTTTCAGCGGGAAAAGGCGACATTACTGTTAATGACAAAAAATTAAACGAATACTTTACCACCGCTACTTTACAATACAAAGTGAATCAGGTATTCAACCTTACCGAAAACACCGAAAACTTTGACGTAAGAGCAAATGTATTTGGAGGAGGAATCAACGGCCAGGCCGAAGCGATCCGACTCGCATTAGCTCGGGCAATGTGTGACGTAGATCCGGAAAATCGCGGAACCCTGAAACCGGAAGGGCTGCTTACCCGGGATCCCCGCATGGTGGAACGAAAAAAATACGGACAGAAAAAAGCAAGAAAGAAATTCCAATTCTCCAAGCGTTAATCTGCAAAATTGGAATTCCTACAATTATTATTTATCTAACACTAAATCCATTTTGTTGTTATCTGTTTCTCGAAAAACAGAGTTAGTTTAGCATCTAAATAAGGAAGGCCGGAAGAAACAAAGACCGCCACTTTCTTATTGCTCTACATCAACAGAACGTAAACTATTAAAAAGATGGCAAAAGAAATCGAAGTAAAAGAATTACTTGATGCCGGAGTACACTTCGGCCACCTAACTCATCGCTGGAACCCCAACATGGCTCCCTATATTTATATGGAGCGAAACGGAATCCACATTATCAACCTTTATAAAAGTGCTGCTAAAATGGAAGAGGCCGCCAAAGCCTTGAGTAAAATTGCAGCCAGTGGTCGGAAAATTTTATTTGTCGCCACAAAAAAACAGGCTAAAGAGATTGTCGCTGAAGAATCTCAACGCTGTAACATGCCTTACATTACAGAGCGATGGCCGGGCGGAATGCTCACCAACTTTGTTACTATTCGGCGTTCTGTCAAAAAGATGGACGCTGTGGATCGCATGAAAAAGGATGGAAGATTTGACACGCTATCCAAAAAAGAGCAACTACAGGTGAACCGTATGCGCGCCAAACTGGAAAAGCAACTGGGATCCATTCAGGATATGACCCGTTTACCGGGTGCCCTGTTTGTCGTTGACACCCTACGGGAACACATTGCTGTAAAGGAGGCCCAACGCTTAAATATTCCCATCTTTGCCATGGTCGATACCAATTCTGATCCCCGAGAAGTAGATTATGCTATTCCGGCCAATGACGATGCATCAAAATCTATTAAAAAAGTCGTTTCCTATATTGCTGATGCGATTGTCGAAGGGTTGAACTCAAGAGGGCAAGATCTGGAGGCCAAACGGAAAGCTAAAGAAGAAGCTAAAAAGGCAGCGTCTGCCCAAAAAGAGAAAAAAACTCAAGAGAAAAAAGAAAAAGAAGCTTAATCTAATTATAAGCCCGCTACATATTTAAAAATCCGGACTGTGAAGAGAAACCCTGTTTCCTTTTCACGTTCCTTTAAAAAGTTAATTATATTATGGCAAAAGTAACTGCCGCTGAGGTTAAAAAACTAAGAGATGCCACCGGTTCCGGGATGATGGACTGTAAAAAAGCTTTAGTCGAAGCCGAAGGAGATTTTGACAAAGCCATTGATATCCTTCGCAGAAAAGGTCAAAAAGTAGCTGCCAAACGAGCTGACCGAGAAAGTGCTGAAGGAGCCGCCATCGCAAAAGTAAACTCCGACAAAACCAAAGGAATCGTTATTTCACTCAATTGCGAAACCGATTTTGTCGCCAAAAACGACGGTTTTGTAAAACTGGCTCATGATTTGGCTGAGTTAGCTCTGGATTACGACCATCTGGACGAACTTTTAAAAGCGGATTTTGAAGGTCTTAGTGTTCAAGAAAAATTGGTTGAACAAACCGGAGTCATTGGTGAAAAAATCGAAATCGGTGATTTTAAAACGTTAGAAGCACCGTTCGTAGGGAGTTATATTCATGCCGGAAACAAGATTGCAGCAGTAACCGGTTTAAACAAAGCATCGGATAAAGCCCAAGAAGTGGCACACGATGTTTCTATGCAAGTTGCCGCAATGGGTGCCGAAACCCTCTCTTATAAAGATTTTGACGACGAATATCTGGAGAAAGAAACCGAGGCCCGAATCGCCGAAGTAAAAAAGTTGAACGAAGAATTGGTCCGTTTAGGAAAAACCACCAAGCACATTCCGCAATATGTGTCTCAAGCCCAACTTACCGACGACGTACTAAAAAAAGCAGAGGAAGATATCCGTCAAGAATTAAAAGAAGAAGGAAAACCGGAAAAAATTTGGGATCGTATCATCCCCGGAAAAATTGCCCGATTTATCGATGATAATACATCTTTAGATAAAGAGAAGGCACTTCTCGATCAGGCTTACATCAAAGATGAAAAGAAAAAAGTAGCTGAATATGTAAAAGCTAACGGTCTGGAAATTACAGGTTTTGAAAGAATCTCATTAGCTTAATTCATCTTTGATGAATCTAAATTGGTGATAAAATCAGCCGGATAAACTTTCTTTATCCGGCTTTTTTTATTGCAGTTACCAAAAAACAAAAAGTATCTTTTATCGCGAGTAGTAGTACTCCCATGCAGACCTTATTACGCCGTTCTTAAAATCCATTTTAGTCGGGGATTCCATAAGCCTTAGAGCTAATTAACCGGACTAAAAGATGGTATTACGCGTAAATTATTTACATTTATATTCTCATTTCAAATTCCTAACAAGCGTAGGTTAATTAGTATGACTCAATTCAGAAAAATTACAGAAGAGCCTTCTCATTATGACCATTTAGAAACCCAACCGGTAAGGCGGCTCCTAAAAGATATTAATCGAGAGGATCAGAAAGTAGCTTTTGCCGTTGAGAAAGCTTTACCACAAATTGAAGCCCTTACCACTGCTGCCATCCAACAATTAAAAAAGGGAGGACGCCTTTTTTATATCGGTGCCGGAACCAGCGGGCGTCTGGGTATTTTAGATGCCAGTGAATGCCCACCAACTTTTGGGGTTCCCAAAGATTTGGTAATCGGCTTGATTGCCGGCGGCCACAAAGCCATTCTTACAGCTGTTGAAAATGCCGAAGACCATAAGGAACAAGGTTGGAATGATTTAAAAAATGGTCATGCCGTAAGCAACAGTGATTTTGTAGTCGGCCTTGCCGCTTCGGGTACTACCCCTTATGTAATTGGTGCTCTGGAAGGCTGTAAAAAAAATGGAATCCCAACGGGATGCATTACCTGCAACCCCGGCAGCCCATTGGCCAAAACCTCAGATTTCCCAATTGAAGTTATCGTGGGCCCCGAATTTGTGACCGGCAGTTCCCGCATGAAGGCAGGATCGGCACAAAAAATGGTTTTGAACATGATCTCTACCGTAAGCATGATTCAAATGGGACGGGTTCAGGGAAATAAAATGGTTGATATGGAGCTGAGTAACGCCAAATTAATCGAGCGCGGAACACGGCTCATCCAGGAGGCCACCGGATTACCGCAAAGAGAAGCAAAACGTCAACTCCTCACCATGGGCAGTGTTAGAAAAGTTATCGAAAATTATGGATCAGAATAAATTTGAAGAACCCCAAGGTACCGACCGGACAAGACTCATCAAGGGATTTAAATTTCTCGCAGGGTCACTGGTCTTGGCGTTTCTGGGACCTTCTATCGTTTATAGTGCCTTTGGAAATCAAGACCGATTCTTATTCATTCCGGTCTTGATCATTGGAATACTCATTTGCATCGGAGCAGTATTTTGTATGTTTAAAGGCATCCAAACCATAATACGTGCCATATTTAATGACTGATTATGTAGTACAAAATTAAAAACCACGATATGCACCGCAAGAATTACACGTTAAGCATTCTTTTCCTCGGTTTTCTATTGTTAACCGGTAATTGGGCCTTTAGTCAGGCTTTAACCCCTCAGCAGATCGACAGTGTCGTCGAAAAGGCCAGAGCAACTTTTAACGTTCCCGGAATGGCTGTTGCCGTTCTAAAAGACGATAGCATCGTCCTGCAAAAAGGCTATGGAATACAATCTATCAAAACCCAAAAACCGGTAGATACCAAAACTCTTTTCGGGGTAGCTTCCAACACCAAAGCTTTCACTACTGCCGCATTGGCACAGCTGGTCGATGCAGAAAAAATCACCTGGGATACCCCCGTAACAGACATCATACCCGAATTTAAACTCTATGACGCCTATGTAACCCGGGAATTTACTATCCGCGACTTACTCACACATCGCAGTGGTTTGGGATTGGGTGCCGGAGATCTCATGGTACTTCCTGCTTCCAACACGACGACCCTTGAAGAAATGATTCATAATATGCGGTATCTAAAACCCGTATCTTCTTTTCGCTCCAAGTATGATTATGACAACCTCCTCTATATCGTTGCAGGAGAAATCATAACACGAGTCTCGGGTACAGACTATGAGAATTACATCACCGAAAATTTCTTTAAACCGCTGGGAATGGAACGGGTAACCATGGATTTAAACGAATTCCAAAAAGACCCCAATCATATCGATGGCCATGCCCCGGTAGGAGATGAATTAAAAATCACAAAAGGGACGTTTACCCCGGTTGGAAAACCGGCGGCCGGAATCAATGCCTCCATTGAAGCAATGACAAAATGGGTCAAAGCCCGATTAAACTATGGTCGATACGGAGAACAGCTGCAAGATAGTCTTTTTAGCCGCAAGCAAGCCGAGGAGATGTGGACTGCCCAAACCATTACCCCGACCCGAAAAGGAGATTATAATACCCATTTTTCAGCTTACGGACTCGGTTGGGGACTTAAAGACGTAAACGGCTATTTTCAGGCTTCCCATACCGGTGGGCTGTTTGGTATCGTAAGTCAAATCACACTCATTCCGGAACTCCAGCTGGGAATTATTGTACTGACGAATCAAGAATCGGGAGCTGCTTTTAACGCAGTGACCAATACGATTAAAGATGGCTATCTGGGAATCCGAGGAAAGGATCGTATTCAACAATATAATGAGCGCCGTTTAAAAGCTGAAAAAAAAGCGAAAAAGATCACCGCCAAAGTTCGGGAAGAAGTTGAAAAACAACTTCATAAAAAAGCTGCTCCTCTCATCGAAAACAAAGCGATAATAGGAGATTACAAAGATTTGTGGTATGGGCCGGTAACAATCTCAGAAGTTGGCGGAAAACTGCGATTTACCTCCGATCGATCACCCGATCTAAAAGGCAATCTCACCTTCTATAAAGGCACTACTTTTATCGTTCGATGGGATGATCCCTCTTTTAATGCCGATGCTTTTGTCACGTTCTCATTAAATCCAAAAGCCGAGATAAATGGCTTTACCATGGCCGCCATATCCCCATTAACCGATTTTAGTTTTGACTTTCAGGATTTAAAATTTAGCAAATTAACTCCATAAATACGTAAAGAGGTAACTTTAACAATGTTTCTCCGTAGCAAACTGCAAAGATTCTATCAGGCTCTTTAACTTGCAGGATCGAAGCAAAAAATAGAGATCATTTTGCAGCCGGTTTTAAAAAGTTCAAACGACCTCCATATTGATAACGAAGCAGAAGAGTGCCTTGATACTGCCCTTCTCCGGTATAAATCTCAATGACCCATGCAAATAGATGCACTCATCCCCCTTCTTGTTCTCATTGGATTTATGATTAGTTTATATGGCTCCATTGTGGGATTCGGAGGTGGAATTTTTATGGTTCCTATTCTGGTAACCGTCTTCAGTTACCCGTTGGATATTGCGGCGGGAGCAGCCATGATTTCTCTGGTTCCCTCCTCCTTGATTTCCACCTATCTCAACCGCAAGAAAGGAAATGTCGATTTTAAAATGGGAATTCTGCTGGAAGTCCCCACCATGGTCGGAGTTGTCCTTGGAAGTTTTATTCTGACTTATTTCTCTGCTACCGGAAACCTTATCGTATTGGAAATCGTTTTTGCAATACTGATTTTAACCCTTGGGACTTCTTTCTTTCTCGACAAAAAGAATAAAAAGGATAGTACAGGTTTTTTCTATAAACTCAATACAGTTAAGCCACGTTTTGTAATTAAAAACCCATTAAAAATGGTAGCTTACCGCGTGAGTTTGCTAATGGCCTTGTTTTTTGGACTGGTAGCCGGAGCTTTAGCCGGACTCTTTGGAGTTGGCGGAGGGTTTATGAAAACTCCCATCATGCTCAAGGTCTTCAAAATTCCGGCCAAGATAGCGGCGGGAACAGCTCTTTTTATGATTATTATTACCAGTATAACCGGATCGGTCATGCATACCCTGCAAGGGCATATTTTACTGGATAAATCCTGGCCGGTCGCATTGGGTTTTTCACTGGGAGCCCTTGCGGGATATAGACTCAACACTAAAATAAGAGACAAAATTTTAGAAAAACTCATCGGAGTCTCTCTTATTACAGCAGCCTGTATGATGTTCTTTAAATTCATTGTGATGGGCTAAACCAATAAAATATTGATCCCTCAAAAAGATTTGAAAAAATATTTATTTTTATAGAATGATTATACTCAGGACATGGTCCCGAGCAAAGGATTTTTGAAGATCACAGCCCACAGAGGCTATAACCTAAAATGACAAAACCCGCCTGTCACCAGGCCGAACAATAGGAACCTTCCGTATTTATTATTGAGTTGTAGTCCGTTTTTATAAAGTTTAAATAGTTTCAACACATAACTTCTCCTCCTTATGAAAAGCTTTTTTTTTAGATCATCAATCGTTTTATTTTTCAATCTATTTCTTCTCCATCCCATAGCCGCTCAAAACGGGCTTACTCCTCAACAAATCGACAGCCTGGTCAAAAAAACGCAGGAGACATTTGAAATTCCCGGAATTGCCGTTGCGGTTTTAAAAGATGGTCAAACTTTAGTCAAAAAGGGATATGGATATCGTTCCCTGACAACCAAGGATCCGGTGGATCCCCATACGCTTTTCGGAATCGCCTCAAATACCAAGGCATTTACCACAGCAGCATTGGCACAACTTATCGATCAAGGGAAACTGAATTGGGACACCCATGTAACCGATATTATACCCGAATTCAAGCTCTATGATCCCTATGTTACCCGGGAATTTACCATCCGCGATTTATTAACACATCGCAGCGGACTCGGTCTGGGTGCCGGAGATCTTATGCTCTGGCCAACCTCCAATACCACTACTCTTGAGGAGCTGATTCACAATTTACGCTACCTAAAACCCGTCTCCTCCTTCCGTACAAAATACGATTATGACAATCTGCTCTATATTGTTGCAGGAGAAGTAATTGCCCGAGTCTCAGGGATATCGTATGAAGACTATATCAAAAAGAATATCTTCGCTCCATTAAAGATGACCCGATCCAACCTGAACCTGGAGAAACTTCAGAAAGACTCCAACAGAATATACGGGCATACCCGGGTAAATGGCAAACTCGAAGTTATCAAACGCAACCCCTATTCTAAGATTACAAAAGCCGCCGGAGGGATTTTCGCTTCCATAAACGATATGGCCAAGTGGGCTCAGGTCCGACTGGATATGGGAAAATACGGCCCCGATTTAAAGGATAGTATTTTTAGTGTAAAACAAGCACGTGAAATGTGGACTTCCCAAACCATCATTCCTACGACCAAAGATGAATACAATACACATTTTAAAGCCTACGGATTGGGTTGGCGTCTCCAAGATGTCAATGGTTATTTCCAAGCCTGGCACACCGGCGGACTTTCCGGAATCGTCAGCAAGGTAACCTTAATTCCCGAACTCCGTCTGGGAATCATCGTTCTCACCAATCAAGAGGTCGGTGCCGCCTATAACGCCATTACCAACAGTATCTTGGATGCATATTTTGGAATAACGGGCAAAGACCGAATCCGAGAATACAAGGAACAACGGGAACGTTCTTTTGCTTATGCCAATCAAGTGGAGTCCGAAGTTGAAAAAAACCTCAGGCAACAACGTAAAAAAAACCGACATGGGGCAATTACCCAAGATCATTTCACCGGAACCTACAAAGATCCCTGGTTTGGCAAAGTTGTAATCACTAAAGAACCGGATCACAAACTACGATTCTCGGCGGTCAAGTCACCGGATCTTACCGGGATCATGGAATTCTATAAAGGAAACACCTTTGTCGTTAAGTGGGATCGTCGCTCGATTGATGCCGATGCCTTCGTTCTGTTTTCGTTGGATGAAAACGGGCAGGCCGATGGTTTTAAAATGAAAGCCGTCTCGCCGCTTACCGATTTTAGCTATGATTTTCAAGATTTAGATTTTAAGCGTCAAAAATAGTTGTCAATGCCTATCTTTACCTCATAAAATCGATTTTTATGGAGAGTATAAGTGTTTTTGACATGCTTAAAATAGGAGTCGGCCCCTCGAGTTCCCACACTCTGGGACCTTGGCGAGCCGCTCAGGAATGGGTAAAAAAATTAAAGGAAAAAAGACAATTCGGCCAAACCGAAAAAATAAGGGTCGATTTATACGGTTCCCTCTCTCTTACGGGCCCAGGACATGCCACCGATATTGCCTGTATATTAGGGCTCAGGGGCTACGACCCGGTAACTATTCCCATTGAAAAAATCAATCCCGAAATCGAAATTGTAAAGAACGATCATGTTCTTAATTTCAACGGAGAAAAACGGATTCCTTTCCAGATGGAGAAAAACATTGTCTTTAATCAGGATTTTCTGGATTTTCATCCTAATGGCATGCGATTTACGGCTTATTTTAAAAACGGTAAAAAATCTAAAGAAGAGTATTACTCTATCGGAGGCGGTTTTGTCGTTCAAGAAGAACGGAAAAAATCAAAACGGAAGGAGAAATTGTTTAGTCAGTTTCCCTTTCCTATTGAAAAAGGAACCCAACTCTTGGAATACTGTCGGAAAGAAGGTAAAAAGATTTCCGAAATCGTATTGGAAAATGAACGCTCACTCCGACAGGATAAAGAAATCGATCAGGGTCTTGCCGATATCTGGCAAGTCATGCTGGAATCGATGTACGACGGATGCCACACCGAAGGTACTCTGCCGGGCGGGTTGAACGTAAAACGACGGGCCTATGACAAGCACAAAGCCCTTATCGGAGGGTTCGAATACAACAATCCCGAAGAATGGATCGAAGCGATTCGGAAAACCAAAAAGAAATTCAGAAGTATTCTTCGATGGGTTAGTAGTTTTGCTTTGGCCGTCAACGAGGTTAATGCCTCCCTGGGACGTGTGGTGACCTCTCCTACAAACGGTGCTGCAGGAGTCATTCCGGCCGTTTTAATGTATTATCAGGTAGTTGAAAATCCAAAAGCTTCATTTCCTGAGATTAAACAATTCCTTTTAACAGCCGGTGAAATCGGAAGCTTGTTTAAAAAAAACGCTACAATCTCTGCAGCCATGGGCGGCTGTCAGGCCGAGATTGGTGTTTCCTCTTCTATGGCGGCCGGCGCACTCACTGAACTCTCGGGAGGAACACCCGAACAAGTTTTGATGGCTGCCGAAATCGCCATGGAGCACCATTTGGGACTCACTTGTGATCCCATTAAAGGCCTCGTACAAATTCCCTGTATCGAAAGAAATACCATGGGTGCCATTAAAGCCATCAACGCGGCAGAGTTGGCCATCAACGGCGATGTTACCGCAGCCCGGGTAACTTTTGACGAGGTGGTCGAAACCATGTGGGAAACCGCTCAGGACATGAGTTCAAGATATAAAGAAACCAGTACCGGCGGACTGGCGGTTCGCGTCAATCTCTCCGATTGTTAATATTGAATCTACACGCATGAAATACAGTTTCCTAAACGATTACAGCGAAGGTGCCCATCCCCGTATCCTCCACAAACTTACAATCACCAATACCAATCAACAAAACGGATACGGGGAAGACGATTACTGTAAAGTCGCAGCAAGCGTATTGAAATCTGAAATTCAAAACCCGAAAGCTCGGGTATTTTTCATCTCCGGAGGAACCCAGGCCAATCTATTGGTCATCTCCTTCCTCTTACGGCCCCACGAGGCCGTAATAAGTGCCGAATCCGGCCACATTGCCGGCCACGAAGCAGGCGCAATCGAAGCCACGGGGCACAAAATCATTACGGTTCCTACAAAAAACGGCAAATTAAACCCGGAACATCTGCAATCCGTATTGCAAACCTATACACTACGGCCCCACGTGGTCAAGCCCCGGCTAGTGTATATCTCCAATGCTACCGAATTCGGAACGATATATACCCAAGAGGAATTGCGGGAACTCTACTCGTACTGTCAAAAAAACAACCTTCTCCTATTTATGGATGGCGCACGCCTTGGAGTAGCATTAACTGCAGAGACCAATGATTTAACGCTCCCGGAAATTTCAAAAAACACCGACGTTTTTTATCTGGGAGGAACTAAAAACGGAGCACTTTTAGGAGAAGCGGTAATTTTCAATCTGCCCCATCTTGCTGCCTGCTTCGATTATTCCATTAAGCAAAAAGGAGCACTACTGGCCAAAGGCCGGGTTTTGGGCATTCAATTTCTGGAACTGTTCCAAAATAACCTCTTTTTTGAATTGGCTCAGCATGCCAATAAAAGGGCTCAACTTCTTGCCGGAGAATTACAGAACCTCGGGTATTCCCTGCTCTTAGAATCCCCTACCAATCAAATTTTCCCCATCTTCTCTCAAAAAGATATCGACCGACTTCATCAGGATTATGCTTTTCACGAATGGCAAAAAATCGACGAAGCGCATTCCGCAGTACGTTTAGTCACCTCTTGGGCGACTCCTGAAAAAGCTATTCACGAATTTATTCAAACGGTTAAAAACCGCTCTCGACCTTAGTTTTTAGATCGCTAACCTGCGGCTCTTTTCAATTCAAAATCCTTATGTTTGTAACCCATCAAAACCTACAAAATGTCAGATCTTCAAAAACTCAAAGATTTAGCCACGCAAGTCCGTCGGGACATCTTGCGACAGACCCATAACGTCAATTCCGGTCACCCGGGAGGGTCGCTGGGCTGCACTGAATTTATGGTCGCCCTCTACCAGGAAATCATGGACTATAAAAAAGATTTTTCCATGGACGGAATCGATGAAGATATCTTCTTCCTCTCCATTGGCCATATTTCTCCTGTTTATTATAGTGTATTAGCCCGCAGCGGTTTCTTCCCCGTAGAAGAACTGGCCACCTTTCGAAAAATCAATTCCCGCCTGCAAGGCCATCCGACCACACATGAAGGATTACCCGGAGTGCGCGTAGCAACCGGCTCCCTCGGGCAAGGTTTATCGGTGGCCCTCGGAGCCGCTCAGGCCAAAAAATTAAACAACGACGATCATCTCGTTTATTCCTTGCATGGAGACGGAGAATTGGAAGAAGGCCAAAACTGGGAAGCCATCCTATATGCCGGAGGGAATAAAGTCGATAATATTATTGCTACCGTCGATTATAACAAAAAGCAAATCGATGGATCCACCGATGAGGTTCTTCCGCTGGGAAGCCTGCGTAAAAAATTTGAAGCCTTTGACTGGGAGGTTCTCGAAATTGAGGATGGAAATGATATCGAACAGGTCATTGCCGGTTTAAAAGAGGCTAAAATGCATACCGGGAAAGGAAAGCCGGTTTGTGTTTTGATGCACACCGAAATGGGGCATGGCGTTGATTTTATGATGGGAACCCATGCCTGGCACGGAAAGGCACCAAATGACGAGCAATTGGAAAAAGCCTTGGCACAAAACCCCGAAACCTTGGGCGATTACCCGCTCTAAAACCTGCTGAAATTATTCCTATTAAAAAAACGATAAGAACAAACCTATGAAATATACAAATTCCGGAAATATTGATACCCGATCCGGCTTCGGTGCCGGCCTTACCGAGCTCGGCAAAACCCATCAAAACGTGGTCGCCCTTTGTGCCGATCTGACCGGTTCCCTGAAAATGACCGATTTTAAAAACAACCACCCCGAACGTTTCTTCCAAGTGGGTATTACCGAAGCCAATATGATGGGAATGGCCGCCGGAATGACCATCGGGGGTAAGATTCCCTTTGCCGGCACCTTTGCCAATTTTGCTACCGGCCGAGTCTATGACCAAATACGGCAAAGCATCGCTTACTCGGGGAAAAACGTAAAGATTTGTGCCTCTCATGCGGGAGTTACACTTGGTGAAGATGGCGCAACCCATCAGATTTTGGAAGACCTCGGACTGATGAAAATGCTTCCCGGAATGACCGTGATCAACACCTGTGATTTTAATCAAACCAAGGCCGCCACTTTGGCCATTGCCGATTATAAAGGTCCCGTTTATCTACGCTTCGGGAGACCCAAAGTACCCAACTTTACACCGGAAGATCAGGAATTTAAGATCGGTGAAGCTGTGCAATTGACCGAAGGAAACGACGTCACCATCATCGCCACCGGGCACCTGGTCTGGCAGGCCCTACTGGCCGCCGACGAATTGGAAAAGAAAGGAATCTCGGCCGAAGTTATCGATATTCATACGATCAAGCCCTTGGATAAAGAGGCTATTCTCCAATCGGTTAAAAAAACCGGTTGTGTGGTAACTGCCGAAGAACACAATTATTTAGGCGGATTGGGGGAAAGTGTGGCTCGTGTCCTTGCAGAAAACCTCCCTACGCCACAGGAATTTGTCGCTACACAAGATACTTTTGGCGAGAGCGGAACCCCGGACGCCCTGATGGAAAAATACGGCCTGAACGCCAAAGCTATTGTGGCTAAAACCGAAAAAGTAGTACAACGTAAATAAAATGACATTCCCTTAATATCCCCTTCCAAAGGGGGAACCTTTCTCCCTTCCCCATTAAAAGGGAAGGGCTGGGGGTTAGGTTTTTTTTCAAAAATATATCATTATTAACCGTACTTGTCGGCAGACATGGCTTGATTCAATATCTCTCCTAATCAAACTTCACACTTTCATCTTTCCATTCTTGATCCTTTTATTATCTTTGAGAAACTTCCGGTATCGAGATAATTTAAATGTATTGGACTTGGATATCACCAATAAAAAAGCAATAATCCTCTTCCCCTTATTCCTTTTAAAAAACATGAAAAATAATTTACTTCTTTTTTTACTGCTCTCTCCCCTACTCCTTGTAGCTCAAAAAAAACCACTTGATCACTCCGTTTATGATAAATGGGAACACATTGGCGAAAAACACATTTCAGATGATGGCAACTGGATTGTTTATACGATCCTGCCTCAGGAAGGAGATGGGCGTTTAATCATTCAAGCGGCTCATCATCCCAATGAAAAAGAAGAAATACCTCGTGGATATCAGGCTCGTATCTTAGCCGACAATCAACATGTCCTATTTAAGATTAAGCCGGAATTCCAAAAAACAAGACAGGCAAAAATCGATAACAAGAAATCCAAGGACTTCCCCAAAGATTCTCTGGGAATCCTAAGCCTGTCAGATTTTAAACTCGTAAAATTTGACCGTATAAAATCTTTTCAGTATCCAAAAGAAAACAGCGACTGGATAGCCTTTCAAAAATTTCCGACTCCCACCAAAAAGAAAGCAAACAAAAAGGAAAAGAAATTACAACAAGAAATTGACTCTCTAAAGGCCGTAATAAACGAGCTTAAAGGCGATCCATTTTTATCACCTTCTAAAGAAAAAGAAGAAAGTGATGAAACTCAAAAAGAAGGTAGCAAACTCGTACTTTATAATCTTGAAACAGAAGATAGCATCTCTTTCCCCGAAGTAGGAGAATACAAAATCGATAAAAATGGAGAGCAAGTCGTGTTTCTACAAAATAATATAACTCGAGATAGCATCCGGAGTGCCGGAGTTTTGCTTTATACCTTTCAAAATAAAAAAACAGATACCTTAAGAAAATCTATTAACACGGCTAAAAACTTTGCCTTTACCGAAGATGGGGAAAAGCTGGCTTTTGTTGCAGAGAGCGACGACGATTCCAAAGTTAAACCCAAGCTATATAAACTCTTGCTCTTTAAAAAAGGAGAGCAAAAGGCCGCCGAAATCGTAAACCAATTCAGCGCAGCCATCCCCCCAAACTATTCGGTTAGTGAGTACAGATCGGTCAATTTTAGCAAAGACGGCAAAAAACTATTCTTTGGGTCGGCTCCCATTCCCCCGGATAAAGACACTTCATTAATCGATATCGATCGGGTCAAGTTAGATATCTGGCATTATAAAGACGACTATCTACAACCTTACCAACTCAAACATCTAAAACGGGAAAAGGAACGAAGTTATTTAGCTTTTTACGATATCGATTCCCACAAAATACATCAGCTCGGAACAGTAGGACTCCCCAGTATTCGAAAAATGGATGAAGGCAACAGCCACTACTTTATCGGAATAACCGACACCAATCGTCGAATCGCTTCCCAGTGGACGGGAAAAACACTACAAGATGTCTATCTGTTGAATACTAAAACAGATAATCAGAAACTCCTAAAAAAGAATTTTGACGGCTATGTATATCCCTCTCCTAAAGGGAAATACATTCTTTTCTATGACCGTAAAGAGAAAAATTATTTTGTGTATGACACAAAAGACGATGCGTATCGGAATATCACGAAGAAGATCAAGCTTCCACTCTACGATGAACTCAATGACCGTCCCACAGATCCCCGTCCATACGGAATCATGGGTTGGTTAGAAAACGATGAAATGGTATATCTCTATGATCGGTACGACATTTGGCGAGTGGATCCAAAAGCCAGAAAAAGACCGATCCGAATTACACCCAATGGCAGAAATGATAAATGGGTTTATCGATATAAAAAAACAGATCCCGAAGAACGCTATCTGACAAAAAATCAAACCCTGCTCCTCCATGTTTTTGATGATCGAACAAAGGCTGAGAAATTAATTGAAGCCCCGCTCGACAAAAAGCTAAAACCGACAACGTTAACCTCGGGAAATTACAATTTTAGCTCAAAAATTGCAAAGGGAAAAGACAGTGACAATCTTGTTTACACGAAAGAAAATTATAGACAATCACCAGATTTATATCTATACACATCAAAACGGGAAGAACAGCTTTCAGCAATAAACCCGCAACAGGAAAAATACAATTGGGGAACCGCAGAGCTTTATGACTGGACTACCTTTTCAGGAAAAAAATCAACCGGTATTCTCTATAAACCCGAAAATTTTGATTCCTCCCAGAAATACCCTTTAATCCTCTATTTTTACGAAAGACGATCAAACAGTCTCAATAAATATATCCCGCCCGCCCCTACGCCAAGCAAGTTGAATATATCGCTGTTTGTCAGCCAGGGCTATTTGGTTTTTGTTCCCGATATTGAGTACACTATAGGACACCCCGGAAAATCGGCGTATGATTATATTGTAAGTGCCGCCGAGACTCTGGCTCAAGAAAGCTGGATAGACGGCAAAAATATGGGAATCCAGGGACAAAGCTGGGGCGGCTATCAAGTAGCCTATCTCATTACGCAAACCGATCTCTTTAAAGCAGCCTGGACCGGTGCCCCGGTAGTCAATATGTTTAGTGCCTATGGCGGTATTCGTTGGGGAAGCGGTATGAATCGTCAATTTCAGTACGAAAAAACACAAAGTCGTATCGGAGGTACAATTTGGGACAAACCCGAACTCTATAAAGAAAATTCTCCGCTTTTTGAATTACCCAAGGTGACCACTCCGGTCGTTATTATGCACAATGACCATGATGGAGCAGTTCCCTGGTATCAAGGAATTGAAATGTTCACCGCGCTAAAACGATTGAGAAAACCTTCCTGGCTCCTAAATTACAACGGCGATGACCATAACTTGATGAAGCGCAAAAACAGAAAGGATATTCAGATTCGTGAACTCCAATTTTTTGACTATCTTTTAAAAGATAAAAAGCCGGCCAAATGGATTACTGAAGGTGTTCCCGCAACCCAAAAAGGGATAGATTGGGGATTAGAGATTGAAGAATAAATTAAGAAGTTTCTAATTGTAAGTTTTTTGTTTGAGACTTTTAAATCAATAAACTTGAACATTGGATATTCCCTATTCGATATTGGTTATTGAATGAGGTGAGTTTCTCTAATCCAAGTTGACCTGTATTGATTCCTTAAAGAAGCCTATCCATAGCCGGTTGCTTTACTGCCGGATAAGTGAGTAAGCCAAAGAAAGGGTTTTAACCCCATTTTCAGGTGGCTTTAGTGAATGGGAGCACTGAATATTGAATGATAAATTTTTAATGTAAGTTCTTGATTTTTAAAATTTGGAATCAATAAACTTGAACATTGGATATTCCTTATTCGATATTGGTTATTGAATGAGGTGAGTTTCTCTAATCCAAGTTGACCTGTATTGATTCCTTAAAGAAGCCTATCCATAGCCGGTTGCTTTAGCTGCCGGATAAGTAAGTGAACCAAAGAGAACGATTGGAAACCGTTTTTGGAGGATTTAATGGTGGGTATGACTCAGAATTCAAGGATGTTCTGAAAATAGAGTTATTAACGGGGAGGCGAGAAAATCTTGCAGTACTTGTTATATTGCTTAAAGAAGATAATCTGCCGGTACCTTTTTTAAACAAGTTAATTATAGTTTATGAGCAAGTATATATTTTTTGCTGAATCCTTAGAAGAACTTGAAAAGCTTCTCAAAAAAATATAAAACGTTGGTTTTAATTAGCCCAAGACAACTATTCCCTACTCAATCAATATACCACTATAGGTATTGACGAGGTAAACTTATCATTATTGGACAAATTTTTTTAAGATGAAGCTTTTAAAACATAAAATCAGTATTCTTCTCATTGTAGTTTTAACTATAGCTCAATTCGGTTGCAAGAGCAAAGAAGAAAACCCTACAGCCAAAATCGAAAACCCGAATGAAAAAGAAAGTGAAGAAAAGGCTAAAGACAGCTTGGTCATAGATTGTAAATATGACAAAGCAAATACGTCTAACCCGGCGAATCAAGTACTGATTAGGGGGAAAATCGACGACACTTTAGCACTTAAATATTTTAATATTATTAGATTTTTAGGCCTGGGTTATGGTTTTAGTGGTTATCCCGAAAGTATTAAAACATCTGGCGACTCTTTGTTTTTTACTATAGAGCAGGTAAACCGGCCGCAATTTGTTGAGTTGATTGCTTTTTCTGGAAAAAAAGATACCCTTGGTTATATGTCAAGACTCCTAATTACCCCAGAAGACAGCGTGAATCTGGATATTCATCAAGGCAAGATGCATTTCACAGGGAAGAATGCCGCCAATTATATTTTTTTTATAGAAATAGGGTGGCCAGATAAAATAGAAGAGCCTCATTTTGAACAAGATCCTTTCCTTTATAAAAAGGAACTCCGAGAATCTTATCGCAATAAAATATCCTTTTTAAATGAGTATGCCAAAAGGAACCCCGATCTGACCGAAGATTCTAAAAAATTAATAGAGGAAGAATTAAAGTTTGAATATTTATATAATCTTATCCTTCCTCGAAGTGCTAAAAATCCTGAAACCGGAAAATACTACAACAGCCGACAGAATATAGCTTTTGAATTTATAAAGGCCAACCCTAACCATGAAGGTCTTCTTGATTTGGGCAAATATTATGAAAACCTTACCCTTGAAGATTTTAAGAAGCCCGAGCTCATTAATAATGACTTCTTCCGACGTGCGCTCATCCAATACATTCGCTACTATTTTACAGACAACGACTTTGTGGATTTTTCTCGAACCAATTTTAAAAAAGAAAAGCAATTTATTCAGAAAAACTTCAGTGGCGAAACAGAAACCTATGCGATAAGCCGGCTCATACACGATTATTTTGAGAATGGTTTTGGCCGAGGAAAGGAAGACATCTCGTTATTAAAAGACCTTATTCGAGAATATAAAGATCGATTTACCGATCCCTCTTATTGTGAACGGATGAATGAGATTTTAGGCGACCTGAGTTATTATGATTACGAAATACCGGAAAATGCCCTTGAAGAAAAACTATTGACTTTTGAAGGAGATACGATTAGTTTTAAAGATATTTTAAATCAACGCACCAAACCTGCTAAAATTATTGACTTTTGGGCAAGTTGGTGTGCGCCCTGTATATCAGGAATAAAGGAATCTAAGACCTATAGAGATAACTTAAAGCAAAATGACAAGGCAGACTTTATCTATATTTCAGTAGATGAAGGCCAGAAACAATGGGAAAACCGGGTGAATCAATTGGGGGATTATTTTTCAAAAGAAGACCAATATCTTGTTTTAGCGAATTGGGCGAACTCCAAACTTTTGCGTGAAATGAATATTGTTAGAAATGATGGTAGGAATGGGAAAAAATATATCTCCATTCCACGCTATAACATATTAAACAAGGAAAATACCATAATAAACAGTAACGCCCCTTCACCAACTGACTCCACCTCTTTTAATAGAGTGATCAAACAGATTTTAGATTAAGAAAATGGAAGAGTTTTAAAATTAACTTGGTTATTCGTTATTCAATATTTTAAGAGGAAATTTTTAATTTTTAGTTATAAGTTCTTGAGTTTCAAAATCAACAACTTGGATGTTCGTTATTCGATATTGGTTATTTTAGGAGCCAGTAAATTTTTAATTGTGAGTTCTTGAATAGGATCCTTTTAAAGTTTATAAAAAACCTTATTACCTTGGTAACGATTGATTCACAGAATTCAACAGTACCTTATTATCTTACTGAAGTTTCGGAGACGTTCTGATGTGCCAAATTCAACACGGTTTATTGGAG